>JAJTHE010000056.1 GCA_021298815.1 Betaproteobacteria bacterium
AGCTCTTCAACTGGTCGGGACGCTGAGCGAGCCAGCAGGGCCCAGCGGCATCGAGACACCATGCACGAGAACACCTTCGACTACATCATCATCGGCGGCGGCACCGCCGGCTGCCTGCTGGCCAATCGCCTGAGTGCCGATGCCGGCAAGCGCGTGCTGATGATCGAAGCCGGCGGGCGGGACGACTACCACTGGATCCACATCCCGGTCGGCTACCTCTACTGCATCGGCAATCCGCGCACCGACTGGCTCTTCCGGACCGAAGCCGATCCGGGCCTGAACGGGCGCTCGCTGCGCTACCCGCGCGGCAAGACGCTGGGCGGCTCGTCGAGCATCAACGGCATGATCTACATGCGCGGCCAGGCCCGCGATTACGAGCGCTGGGCCGAATTCACCGGCGACGACGCCTGGCGCTGGGACAGCGTGCTGGCCGCCTTCAGGATGCATGAAGACCACTACAAGCTCGACCCGGCCCACGGCCCGGCGGACGAGGACTTCAGGCGCCTGCACGGCCACAACAGCCAGCACTCGGGCAGCGAGGGGCTCGCCAGGAAGATGGGCGGTGAATGGCGCGTGGAAAAGCAGCGCCTGCGCTGGGACATCCTGGATGCCTTTGCCCAGGCTGCGCAACAGGCCGGCATCCCGGCCACCGAGGACTTCAACGGCGGCAGCAACGAGGGCGTGGCCTATTTCGAAGTCAACCAGAAAAGCGGCTGGCGCTGGAACACGGCCAGGGCCTTCCTGCGGCCAGCCTGCTCGGGCCGCCCCAATTTCGAGATGTGGACCCGCGCGCACGTCTGTCGGCTCCTGCTTGAAAAGCAGGCCGACGGCAGCCAGCGATGCACCGGCGTCGAGGTCTGGACAGGCGCCGAGAAAGTGCAGGCCCATGCCAAGCGCGACCCCCAGCGCGACCCGGGCGGTCTGCAAGGCGAGGTGATCCTGTGCGCGGGCAGCGTAGGCTCGCCGCATATCCTGCAGCTCTCGGGCCTGGGCCCGGCAGCGCTGTTGCAGCAGCACGGCATCGAAGTCAGGCAGGACCTGCCCGGCGTGGGCGCCAACCTGCAGGACCACCTGCAGATCCGCTCGGTCTACAAGGTCCAGGCCGATGGACGGCGCAACGTCACGCTCAACACCCTGGCCAACTCGCTCTGGGGCAAGGCCCGCATGGGCCTGGAATACGCCCTGCGCCGCACCGGCCCGATGAGCATGGCGCCCTCGCAGCTGGGCGCCTTCACGCGCTCCGATGCCAGCCAGCCCCACCCGAACCTTCAATACCACGTGCAACCCCTCTCGCTCGACGCCTTCGGCGAGCCGCTGCACGACTTCGACGCCTTCACCGCCAGCGTCTGCAACCTGAACCCGAGCAGCCGCGGTACGGTCCATCTGAAGAGCAGCCGCTTCGACGAGGCGCCGGCGATCGCGCCCAACTACCTCAGCACGAGCGAAGACCGCCGGGTCGCTGCGGACTCCCTGCGCCTGACGCGGCGCATCGTGGGCCAGCGCGCGCTGGCGCCCTTCAGGCCCGAAGAGTTCAGGCCCGGGCCGCAATACCAGAGCGACGAAGAACTCGCCCGATTGGCCGGCGATATCGCCACCACCATCTTCCACCCGGTCGGCACCACCCGGATGGGCCGGGCAGACGACCCGATGGCGGTGGTCGATTCGCACCTTCGGGTGCGCGGCGTGCGCGGACTGCGGGTGGTCGACGCCGGCGTGATGCCGATGATCACCAGCGGCAACACCAACGCGCCGACCTTGATGATCGCGGAGAAGGCCGCCGCGTGGATTGCACGCGGCGAGTAGAGCCGGATCATCCCGCCGTGCCGATCGGTAGCGCCTGTACATGTGGCGCTGCGCTGGGCGCAGCGTCTGAAGCGGGTGTTCGGCATCGAGATCCAGGCGTGCGCGCGTTGCGCTCGACGATCGGCGCGAGGCTGGCCGGCCACAGGCAGCAGCGCGTGGGGGCTGGAAGGGGCGGTTGAAAGTATCAGGACGATGACAGGGCGAAAACATGCGAACATCACTTCGGGTTTGATCAGGCAGCCCCCTTCGCAGAATGAAACCAAGGATCCATAGCCATCCATGAGCGTTCGCTCCGCGTCAGCCCTCCTCGCCGGCCTGTTCGCACTGGCGGGCTGCAGCGGCCCTCCGCCGCCCGAAGTTGCCGTAGCGTATGGCAAGAAATGGGGCGCGGAGACCACCTCTCGGTTTTCCCCCTGTCCTGACATCAAGGGCGTCTGGCATCTGCAGAAGCCGTCCGAAGGTTCGTTTCTGGATGAAACCGGCGAGACCGTTGCGCACCGTCGATGGCACGTGCCACAGCTGTTCGGCCAGTCGGTCTACCGGTTCATCGCGATCGAAACGGGGACACCGGGAACGATGGTGTATGGATCGGATGGAATGCCTGGGTTCGGGGAGGGGAGCTGGTCATCGCACGCCCGAAAATCCCTGTCGGACGTTGAAATGCCCTGCGTCGGGCACGGATGGCGGCAGGTTGCGATCACCCACCATTCACGCAACGCTGCGGCCGCCCGGGTGCTGAAACTGGTCCCGGAAAAACTGGTCAGGATCGTGCAAACCGATTTCGTTGCGCGCACCGCTGGACACGAATTGCTGCTCGCGACCCGCATCGACTATGAAGGCACCGGCAAAGACGGTGACGCGATCAAGGACGGATATTGGCATTTCGTGAAAATGGCCCGGTTGCACGAAAACCCCAAGGACCAGGGCTTCAGGCCTTGAGTCAGGTTCAGCCTTCGCAGCGAATCCTCGCGAAGATCCGTGTATTCAAGTGGGAATCGCGATGTCCCGGATGAGTCGGACACTGCTTGTCCTGACCTGCGCCTCGCTGGTCGCGCTGTGGTTCAGCGGATATGGACGCTCCGTCGAGGAGTCGAATCAACTCGTTCGCTACGACGGAAAGACCTTGGTCGTCGAAGGCAAGGTATTCGTACGGCAAGGGGCATGGCGTAGCGACCCTCCGATTGCGCAGGGTCGCATTCTCCTGACATGGAGAGAGCCTTTCCGCGCGGAGTTCGACGAATTGCTCAAGCGCTATTCGCTGTGCCTCATCGATACCCGGGCAGGACGCATCGCCGCGGTCGCAGTGCCTGCCGGATTCGAGTACCAGTGGGCGGGTGCCCTGTCCGTGGAGCCGCCGGTTGCCTATGCGTCAATGGACACCGAGAACCTTCAAGCCACCACGCAATGCACGCCGCGCGCCCAGGTGGCGGAGGCGAAGGGCATCCCGGTGCCTGATGAGGAACCGTCCGAGCTGGTGCTGCGCAAGCTCGTCTTCGAGCAGTACCAGGAGATCAAGGACGCCGGGGGGCTCCGGGTCATGTCAACCGCAACGGGCCGACAGATTGTCCTGAACCCTACCGTCTACGACGTGCGCAAGGAGACGTGCGCGCGAAGCCCGCAGTCCCCGCCCGGCGATTACGAATGTTCGGTCGTGATCAGGATGAGTTTGTCCCCGGATGGCGGCGATCCCTCCGAGCGGGGCGAGCGTATCAGTGTGAAATGGGATCCGAGCGGTAAGTGGGTGCGGTAACAAGCCGACGCCTCGTCTCGGCGACGCGTACGCATGACCGGGACAATGCCCCGACGCCCTGCAGCTGAACGCCTGGTGCGGCTCCGGCAAGCGGTGGGCAGGAGCCCGAGCCCGCACGACCTGGTCCGCACTACACCGGTCGAGAGCACCATCGTCTGCAAGAGTGCGGCTCGACCGCACTTCTTTACGCCCAGGGGTTCCGCAACGCCAGATATCCGACTGCCCGACGGTTCGGTACGCCATTTCGATGCACCGGTCACGGTCCTGGCGAGACAGCACCATGCATGTGGTGCTCGATCCGCCGGACTTCATTGCACGGCTGGCGGCGCCGGTGCCGCCCCCGCGCAGGCACCTGACGCGCTATCACGGGGTGCTCGCCCCGCACAGCAGCCTGCGTGCGCTGATCACGCCGGCCAGTCGCGGCGAGGGCGGCGACAGCACGGAGCGAGGCGGCACGAAGCAGGGCGCGCAGCGGCCGGAGCTGCCCCGCCATGTGGCGCTGCGCTGGGCGCAGCGTCTGAAGCGGGTATTCGGCATCGAGATCGAAGGCTGTACGCGTTGCGGGGCGAGACTGAAGATCGTGACGAGCATCGAGGACCCCGGGGTGATTGCGCGCATCCTTGCGCATCGGGATCGGGCATCGGGCAGGGCGCAACCGCAGCGCGCGCTGCATGCGGCTCGTGCACCGCCGGGTCAGCCAGCGGTGTGACGCTGCCTGGAGGGCGTGGGCAGATCCAGATGACACCCTGCGCCGGCGTTGCGGGCGCGGTGCCCGCCCAGACGGGTTTCGGCGGCAAGCCGCGCTGCCCCCTCGAGGGTGACAGGCGCGCTTGGTGCCTCTGCCCAGATCAGGCTCGTGACGAGATCGGTGACGGTGCCATCACCATTCGCGCGATAGGCCGTCGGCCGAATCGGCGGGGTACCCTCCGCGTCGGCACAGGGCGTACCCGGTGCTGGGCAGGCGATCTGCCCGGCTGCGCCAAGGCACCGATCCTGCCCGGTGCCGGGGATGCGATAGGACTGGGCTTTCACGCCAGCGCTGCCAATGGCGAAGACCATCAGCGCGATGATCGGGACGTAGCGCATGGCACCCTTCACCCAGTCAGCCTTGCCCGCTGAATCTGGCCGCGGAGGTTGCGGAACAAGGACGGCCATCCCCAGAACTTGACCCGTCACGCGGTCGAAACAAGGCGCCCTCACAGGTCCAGCATCATCGGTTCCAGGGCATCGCCGAGCGCTATCTTCCCGCCGTCCAAAACCTCGGCATAAACCCCCAGATCGGCATGGCCGAAATGCCGGCGGAGATCGCGCGGCGGATCGGCATCGCGCGCGGCGGTTTCCGGGTTCACCTCGGTCGCCGCACAGCGCACGATGCGCTTCACCACCTTAAGGCGCACCTGACCGATCTGGATGTCCTTGCCGATCCAATCGAACTCCGCCCAGGGCTGCCCGCCGGAGAAATAGAAATTCGCGCGAAAGCGGAGCGGGTCCAACGCCACGCCAGCCTCGGCTTCCAGCGCATGCAGGCTGCCAAGGCCAATGATGGAAACCACCTTCATCGCCACATCGGAAAAGCGATGGCCGGGGGCTTCGATGAAGCGGGGTTCGCCGCGCGCTTCCGGGCCCAGGAAATCGGTGAGGTAACGCGCAATCGCGGCCTTGCCTTCCTCGGTCCGCGTATCGCCCAGAAAGGGCGCTGCGTCGGGAGCGCGGATGGCGAGGCTCCCGTCATGCGGGTCAAAGGCAGTATGCAGCAGGGCGAGGCGTTCATTGACCATCAGGCAGCCGAAATTGCGCTTGGAAAGCCAGCGCGGGGCCGCCACATCAAGGGGCGCATCACCCTGGGCGAGCGCAAAGCGCCTGTCATGCGCGAGCATCTCCCCAGGCGTCAGCGCCACGGCTTCCAAAGCCTCGGCAGACAGGCCCTTCACCGGGTAGCGGTAGATCTTTTCGATACGCATCGGGCTCCCCCTTGAAGCAGATCAAGGACAGACACTACATATCAAGGCGCATAGTCCGCCCAAACTCGTCTCTCGCTCAAGGCAGATGCTGCTTGAAGAACTCCCACACGCGCCCGGCGCCCTTGAAGGCCTGAATCGGCGCATTGCCTGCACGCAAGGCCGGAGTGCCGGGCCATCCATGCCCTCCGGCAGCGTCCACCACCACGCTGGTCACGGCGCCGCCAGGGGTGGCGGCCCAGGTCCTGGTGGTCACGGTCCCTTGCGCCTTCGTTTGCGCTGAGGGCTCCCATCTGTTGACTCGGCGCCAGAAGGCGACCGTCTCCTCCACGGGCTTGAAGGGCACTGCCTGCGCCGAGCGCACCAGGGGGTTGCGGCTCATCCCGCCTTCCAGCGGAACCTCGGCATCGGCTGCGCCGTTGATGAGCAGTGTCGGTAGAGGCCGCGCCGGTGTGTCCTCGAAGCTGAACATCGCGCTCACCACCGGCGCGATGGCGGCCAGCCGCTCGGCGCGCCTCGTCGCATAGAACAGCATCATCGCGCCGTTGGAGCCACCCGTCATGAAGATGCCCCGAGGGCCCGCGCCGTGCAGTGCCTCGAGCAGATCGATGAGGGCGTGCAGGTAGGCGATGTCAGCAGGCACAGACAGCCGAGCAGCCACCGCGGCCTCCCGGCTCGGGTGGAAAGGACTGTGGCGGGCACCCGCCAGCCCAAGCGCATCACACCCCCCGTTCATGCGCGCTTCATGCGAAGTGCCGGCGCGAGGCCAGCAGTGGCACGCCGAACATCAGCGCGGTCCCGGTGTTCAGCAGTACATTGCCCCAAGCCCCGTGCGCGATGGAGAAGGTGGTGTCGATGACGTACCACCCGAGCAAGGGCCAGGCGATCGAGTTCCACGCAAAGCGCTCGCCCGCCCGGAAAGGCCCGCGCGCCAGCGCTATGATGACCATCATCCAGCCGGCCATGACGGCCCCGATGATGCCGTGGGCGAAGCGCACGTAGCCCTGCACCTCGACAGGCACCGCCACGGGGCTGGCAGGCTGCAGGAAGTAGACGAGGTAGAAGAAGGACTCGCCCAGCGGCGGTGCGAGCATCAGCACGGCGCTCAGTGCCAGCACCACCCCGGCCGCAATCTGGATCAGACGGGACCAGAACTGCAATGCGGCTCCGTTCATCGAAGTGCTGCCGTCGGTTAATCGTGCACGCTTGGAATATTGCCACGGCCGGTCACCTGAGCATAGTACTTTCAAACGCCCTCGGGGTCGATCGGTGACGGTCCTGCGGCGGTCGAGCATATGGGGTCAGGTCTTGCCTTTCTCACTTCCCGCCCTGAGGCAAGGGGACCCACTTCATGTCCCGCCCCCTCCGCAAAGAGTTTCCTGGCGCGATCTACCGCGTCACATCGCGCGGGGATGGGCGTGAACCGATCTACGTTGATGATGAGGATCGGGTCGCGTTTCCCGACGTCCTCGGGTCGGCGATGAACCGGTTCGATGCCCAGGTGCTCGACTACCGCGAGATGGACCATCACCATCATCTGGTGCTGCATACGCGCCGCGCCAACCTCTCCTGGTTGATGCGGCAGATCAATGGCTTCTACACCCAGACCTTCAATCGCCGGCACGGCTTGATCGGGCATTTGTTCCAAGGGCGATTCGAGGCGATCCTGGTGGATCGCGACGCCTATCTGCTGACGCTGTGCAGATACGTCGAGCACAACCCCGTCGCCGCAGCCATCGTGGCCACTGCACAAGCATGGCCCTGGTCGAGTTTCCGGGCGCACGCGTGTGAGGTGCCGACGCCTCCGTGGTTGGACTCCGACGGATTGCACGGATACGTGCTGGGCCGGCCGGTCGAAAATGCACGAGGCCGCGAACGCGCCGCCCGACGCTACGTCACCCTGGTCGACCGCGCAGGGGAGGACGAACCCTCGATCTGGCTGGAGGGCTTGCGACAGCAGGTCTTCATTGGCGACGATGCCTTCATCCCCCGGGTGCAGGCACTGATCGAGGGCCAGAGCCCGACACCCGAAGTGCCGAAGACTCAGCGTAAGCGCCCCGGAACGCTGAAGACCTGCCTCGAATTGCATGCCGACCGCATGCAGGCCTTGCGAGCTGCGTACCGTGAATGCGCATAGCATTTCAAAGGCCCCCCGCAAGGGCCGAGGACCGGGCCGCGACCCAACGGGACAGGATATCTGCGGCAGCAGGATCGTGGCAGCGGTGCCCTTTCGGACCGCTTCACCACTCCCCCGGGGCTCGTCTGGCCTTGATCTGCGGCCTCGATCTGAGGGTTGACCCTCGTTCGGTAGCGCCGCGCCCACTCAGCGCGCAGCGTTGCCCGGCCGCAGGCGGCGCTGCGGCCTGCGGATGTGATGTTGATGACGGCCGGCGCGGCGCAGGCGGTGCAATCTTGGCCCGCCTCGCGTGCTCGGCCCCTCGGCGGGGGTTGCAGGTCCAGGCCCTGTTGCGTCAGGATCTTTTCGATGACCGGCCGCTCGAGACAACCTATTGAAGCTTCACGACGAGTCGGCATGGCAGTCAGCGCAGTGCGCGGCGCTGACACCCGGGAGCGAAGATTTCCATGAAGTCGGGGAATATCCCGCGGAGTAAGATAGGACGGTCCTGAAGCCCCATCGAACGCGCGCAGGCAGGTACTTCGAAGTCTGGGCCAGGGAAGATCGTCCACTGATACCGGACGCAACAATCAATCGCGCGCCATGCGCCGTGGAGCAAGCCTACATGACCGACCAGTTTGCAGGAATGAGTGATTGGGTGGGAAAGACCGAGATGCGGACCGATGTGATCAACGCATGGCCGGTCGAGGCCTTGTCTGCCACGCTCAACCGCAGTGACCCCGCACCGCAAGCCGGCGATCCGCTGCCCGCCGGATGGCACTGGATGTTTTTCCTCGAAGCCAGGCCGATGTCCGAACTGGGCACCGACGGCCACCCGCAGCGAGGCGGGTTTCTCCCGCCCATCGCGTTGCCTCGCCGGATGTGGGCGGGCGGCCGACTCGCGTTCCAGGCGCCGCTGCGCATCGGAGACACCGTACGCAAGGTGTCCACGATCCTGAAGGTGGAGCCGAAGTCTGGCAAGAGCGGGTCGCTGGTGTTCGTGACCGTCCAGCATGAATACTTCGTCGGCGACGCCCGGGCCATCTCGGAAGAGCAGGACATCGTCTATCGCGATGCCGCCGCACCGGGCGACCCGCAGCCCAGGACGACTCCTGCACCTGAAGAGGCTGGCTGGCACCGTCGGGTCGCGGCAGATCCGGTGCTGTTGTTCCGGTACTCCGCCCTCACGTTCAACGGACACCGCATCCACTACGACCGTGATTATGCGACCGGTGCTGAACACTACCCGGGCCTGGTGGTCCACGGCCCGTTGCAAAGCACCTTGCTGCTTGACCTGTGCCGACGCCATGAACCCCGACCGGTCACCCGATTCGAGTATCGGGCCAGTTCTCCGCTGTTCGCCGGCGAAACCTTGAGCGTGAACGGCAGTCTCGCGGCGGACCGTGCGAGCGCCGAATTGTGGACCGCGAGTCAGGCTGGCGCATATGCGATGCGGGGGACGGCCCGCTTCTGATCCGGCTGCGAGGCCTCAGTCGAAGGCAACCTCGGTGGAGGTGGTGACCGTACAGAAGCGCTTGAGCGAGCCGATCGAGTTCGAGTGCTCCTCCACCGAATGCGCCGCACAGCAATCCTCGAGCACGATCATCTCGTAGTCGCGGTCGTGCCCATCGCGAACGGTGGCCTGCACCACGGCCTGCGTCGACACCCCGGAGCAGTAGATCCGGCTGACACCCTGGGCGCGCAGTTGCGCCTCGAGCGTAGTGGCATAGAACGGGCTCACGCGGTGCTTGAGGATCATCAGATCCCCCGGCTTCGGCGCCAGCGCCGGATGCACTTCGCTGCCCCAGGTGCCGAGCTTTAGCAGGCCGTTCCGGGCGATGCCTCCGAACACGGGCGAGGCCATCGGGCACTCGGCGTAGTCGGGCGAAAATGCGACGCGCACGTAGCCGATGCGGATGCCGGCGCCGCGTGCGAGGTCGATCGCGCGCGCAGTCCTGGCGATGATGCCGCGGCTGCGCACCTGGTCTCCGAGGGGCGACCTGCCGCTCGGCCCATCGTCATGCACCAGGTCGTTTTCCATATCGAGCACGAGATACACCGACTTGGGCATGAAGGATCTCCGTTGAAGATGGACTGCGCCGTCAATAGATGACTTTTGCCGCTACCAGCTCATCGATGCGGGCGCGGGAAAGGCCCAGCAGTTCACCGAACACATATTCGTTGTGCTCGCCCAGCTCAGGTGTCCAGCGATCGAGCGAAGCCGGACTGCGCCCGAAGCGCCAGGGCGGGCCGACCACGCTGCGCGTCTCGCCCCGCGGCGAGGTCATCGTCTTGATCGAGCCGCGCTCACGCATGTGCGGGTCGTCCACGATGTCCTGCGCGGTGTACGAGGGAAAGGCGGCAATGCCGGCACCCTGCAGCAGCCTCGTGACTTCCTCGCGCGCGCGCGTGCGTGTCCATTCGCCCACGGCGGCGTCCAGTTCCCGCCGGCAGGCCCAGCGGCCGGCAGCAGAGGCGAATCGGGCGTCTGCCAGCCAGTCGAGGCGTTCCAGGAGGGTCGCGAACGCCTGCCACTGGGTGTCCGTCGCCACCGCGATGGACACCCAGGCGTCGTCGCCCGCGCACGCGTAGACGTTGTGTGGTGCATGCTGCGGCAGGTCGTTGCCCATGCGCTGCGGCGCGGTGCCGGTGGCGGCATACTGCAGGAGCGCGTCTCCGATGAAGCCGCATGCGACTTCGCGCGCTGCGACATCCACGTGCTGTCCCAGCCCGGTGCGCTGCTGGCGCAGATAGGCGGCGAGGGCACCCATGGCAGCCGTGAGGCCCGTGCTGTGGTCCATCACATGCCGGATCTCCGTTGGCGGGCCGTCCTCGTACCCGGTCAGCGTTCCAAGGCCGCCTGCCGCACCGAACAGCGGCGCGTAGCCCGCATAGCCCCGCTCGGGCCCGGTCTGCCCGGAGGCGGAGATGGAGACCATCACCAGTCCTGGGCGCACCTGCCTGAGTGTCTCGTAGCCCAGGCCCAGGCGCTCCATCACGCCGGGACGAAAGCTCTCCGCGACGATGTCGCTCTCGGCAACGATGCGTTTCGCCAGGTCCACCCCGTCGGGACTCTTCAGGTTCAACTGCACCGAGAGCTTGTTGGAGGCTACCTGGTCGAAGCTGGCTGCACCCATGCGCCCATACACGGGATGCGGCTTGCGAAAGATGTCGGGCCGGATGGCAGTCTCGATCTTGATGCACTCCGCGCCGAGCAACGAGAGCATGTGCGCGCAGAACGGCCCGGCTGCATGCAGCGTGAAATCCGCGACCCGCACGCCGTGCAGGGGTCCCGCGCCCGCGGGTCTGGCCGGTGCATCCTCAGATCGTGCCA
>JAJTHE010000155.1 GCA_021298815.1 Betaproteobacteria bacterium
GATCACCAAGCAGCCGTATGCCG
This sequence comes from Betaproteobacteria bacterium, assembly GCA_021298815.1. Classification (GTDB taxonomy): domain Bacteria; phylum Pseudomonadota; class Gammaproteobacteria; order Burkholderiales; family CAIKXV01; genus CAIKXV01. The sequence goes on from JAJTHE010000155.1 coordinate 24, forward strand.
TGCTGCTGCTCGACGAGATCGAGAAGGCGCACACCGACGTGTTCAACATCCTGCTGCAGGTGATGGACCACGGGACGCTGACCGACAACAACGGGCGCAAGGCCGACTTCCGCAACGTCGTGCTGGTGATGACCACCAACGCCGGCGCCGAGGCGCTCAACAAGTCGTCGATGGGCTTCACCAACAGCAAGCAGAGCGGCGACGAGATGGGCGACATCAAGCGCCTGTTCACGCCCGAGTTCCGCAACCGTCTAGATGCGATCATCTCGTTCGGCGCGCTGACCCAGGACATCATCATGAAGGTGGTGGACAAGTTCCTGATGCAGCTCGAGGGGCAGCTCGCCGAGAAGAAGGTCGACATCAGCTTCACCCAGCCGCTGAAGGACCACCTGGCCAAGAAGGGCTTCGATCCGCTGATGGGCGCGCGGCCGATGGCGCGGCTGATCCAGGACACCATCCGCAAGGCACTCGCCGACGAACTGCTTTTCGGCCGGCTGGCGGAGGGCGGAAAGGTGACGGTCGGCATCGACGCGGACGAGAAGGTGACGCTCGAGTTCGAGGAGCCGCCGGCGGCCAGGGACGCCAAGGCAGAGGTCGCCGAACCGGCTGCCTGACCCCCTCCCGCTCGCGCTCCGCGGCGTTAGCCCTTATCCTCCGCACGGGTGCGCGGCGTGGTGCCGCGCTTCCCGTCGCCCCGAGGAGGAAGCTGCATGGTCATAGATCCGCACGCGCATATCGCGCCCCTGTCCTTCATCGAAGATGTGCGCCGTGGCCGTTTCGGCCGCAGCATATCCATCGAGCAGGGAAAGAAATGGGAACTGCTGGTGTCCCGCACCACCATCCTGGGCCAGGAGCGTGTGGTTCCCAATCCGCTGCCGCGCGAATCGTTCGACATGGCGCTGCGGCTGAAGGACATGAAGCGCACCGGCGTCGACATGCAGATCCTGTCGGTCGTGCCGCCGATGACCTACTACGCGCTCGACGCCGGCCTCAACACCGAGCTGTCGGCCGCGCTCAACGACGCGATGCTGCAGGTGTGCGAAGAGTACCCGGGCCGCTTCCGCTGCATGGCCCAGGTGCCGCTGCAGGCCCCGAAGGCGGCTGCAGCCGAACTGCGCCGTGCGGTGCGTCGCGGGCATGTCGGGGTGCAGATCGGGTCCAACGTCGCCGGCACCAACCTCGATGACCGGGCGCTCGATCCGTTCTGGCGCGCGGTGTCCGACACCGACGTGCCGGTGTTCATCCATCCGGTGGACGTGATGGGCGTGAACGACCGGCTGAAGTCCTACTACCTGCGGAACTTCATCGGCAACCCGCTGGACACGACCATCGCGGCGGCCAGCCTGATCTTCGGCGGCGTGCTCGACCGCTTCCCGAAGATGCGCATCCTGCTCGCGCACACCGGCGGCTTCACGCCGTGGATCATGGGCCGCTGGCGGCACGGATACGGCGAGCGCCAGGAGCCGAAGGTCAACGGCGCCGTGTCCCCGGAGCGCTACCTGAAGCGGTTCCATTTCGACACGCTGATCCACGATGCGCAGGCGCTCCAGTTCGCCGTCGACAAGCTCGGCAAGGACCGCGTGGTGTACGGCACCGACTACCCGTTCGACATGGGCTGGCTAGGCAAGGCACGCGCGGTGCGAGGCCTTGCGGACATGGACGAGGCGCTGCAGAAGCGCATCCTGGGCGACACCACGCGCCGGCTGTACCGGCTGAAGGCCACCGGCAAGTAGGACCCGGGCGGCGGCCAGCGGCTTCCGGCGTCCATCCTGCCGGGAGCCGCACCCTCCAGGGCGGAGCGTACGCGGGTCAGTCGAGCGCGTCGGTCGAGCGCGTCAGCCCAGCGCGTCGGCCCAGATGTTGCGCGCCCACGCGTACGCATACTGAGCTTCGAGTTCGGTGCGCCCCGGCGACAGCCCGCCCGACCCCTTCACCACCACCAGCGTCTTCTGCTGGCGGTCGTACTTGTGCACCGACGCCACGTGCACTGCCTCCGTTGTGGTCAGGAAGCTGTAGCAGGTGTTGGCGATGATCGGGTCCTCGTTGACCGGCTGCCCGGTCAGCTTCGCGATCACCGCGTCGGCCGCGACCTTCGCATGGTTGTTCGCCATGAAGCCGGATTTCGGCATCGCCGGGGCCGGCGCGATGGCATCGCCGATCACGTGCACGCCCGGGATCTTCGACGACTCGAAGCCCAGGTACTCGACGCCGCACCACTGCCGGTTGACCGTGATCAGGTCGGTCGCGACCATGCCCGCGCGCTGCGGCGGGATGATATTGAACAGGTCGGCCTTCACGTCCTCGACCTGCATGCGCGCGATGTTGCGCTTCAGGTCGAACTCGACCAGTTCGCTGTTCGGCCTGTATTCGATGATGCCCTTGTAGCGCTCGTTCCACACGCCGCGGAACAGCGCCGGCTTGGACACGATGTCGGAATTGGCGTCGAGCACCAGCAGCTTCGACTTCGGCTTGGACTTCCGGAAGTAGTCGGCGACCACCGATGCGCGCTCGTAGGGTCCGGGCGGGCAGCGGTAGGGCGAACGCGGGATCGATATCGCGAACACGCCGCCATCGGGCATCGCCTCGAGCTGCCTGCGCAGGGCGACGGTCTGCGGGCCGGCCTTCCATGCATGCAGCACCCGCGACTGCGCCTCGGCGGTGCCCAGCCCGGGCACCTGGTCGTACAGGAAGTCGATGCCGGGCGCGACGATCAGCCTGTCCCAGGGCAGGGCGTCGCCGCGGGCGAGCCGCACGACGCGCTTGTCGTAGTCGATCGCGGTCGCGTCGTCGCGCACGACGCGTACGCCGTACTTGCGCAGCCCGTCGTACCGGACCGTGAGGTTCTCGATCTTCTCGGCGCCGGCCAGCACGAGGTTGCTGATCGGGCAGGAGACGAAGGCCTCGTTACGTTCGACCAGGGTCACGTCCAGGCGTGGCTCCCAGAGCCTGAGGTACTTGGCTGCGGTCGCGCCGCCGTAACCGCCGCCGATGACGACCACGCGCGCGAGCGGGCGGCTAGGGGTGCTAGCGCAGCCTGCCAGTGCGAGGCCGGCACCAGCGGCGCCGGCCGTGAGGAATTTTCTGCGATCGATGCTCATGCGGGACTCCGGTGTCGGCCTAGCGGGCGGGTTTGACGTTGGCGAACCAGTCGGCGATGCGCCGCAGTTCGTCGGACGTGTAGCCGCGGGCATGCTGGTGCATGATCGTGGCCGGGCGCTTGCCCGACTGGAACTCCATCAGCGCACGATAGGTATCGTCCGCGTTGCGGCCGGCCAGGGCCGGGAAGCCGCCGATCGAGCGGCCGTCGGTGTTGTGGCAGGCGGCGCAGGTGGCGGCCCACGCCCGCACCTGCCGCTCCGACGGTGGCTGGGACGAGGGCTGCGCCGCTGCCTGCGGCGCGGCCGTGCCGAGCGCTGCGACTGCCAGCACCATCGAGCCGATGAACTTGCGGGGTGACGCCTTCATCCAAGACCTCCTCGTCCGTCGCTGCCCGGAGATGTCGACGCGGCCGGGTGCCCGCTGTGCCGGCTGCGGCTGCGCTGCCGGCGCTGGATTATCGCGGGTCCGGCGCCGGCAGGGAACGCATCAGATCGCATAAGCATATTCCTCCGATGCAAGAATGCGGAACAGAGGCACGATGCACGGATGGCCGCGGCGTTCATGTCACACTCCATGCCAGTGAAACCCGTCCTTCGTGGAGAGCCCCGATGCATGCCGCGCTTCCGCTGAGAATCCTGGCCAGCGCCGTCCTGGCACTGGCGCTGGTCATGCCGCAGTCAGCCGTGCGGGCCGCCGACAAGGCAGCGCCACCTGCCCCCGCCCCCGCGGCTGCCGCCGCCGACACCGATGAAGCGGCGACGCGCCTGCGCGAGGCCGTCGGGGCGGTGGTGCGCATCCGGATGAAGGCCCTGCGCGATGCCACGTCGATGGAACTTCTCGGTCCCGACCGGGAGGGTACCGGCGTGGTGATCGACAGCAGCGGTCTGATCCTCACCATCGGCTACATCGTGGTCGAGGCCTCGCGCATCGAGGTGTTCACCGCGGACGGCAGGAGTGTGCCGGCAGCGCTGGTCGCGTTCGACCAGCCTACCGGCCTCGCGCTGCTGCGCTCCAGCACGCCGGTCCCGGTGCGCCCGGTGGAACTGGGGGATTCGACGCGGCTCGAGGCCACGGAAGCCGTGCTGGTGGCCAGTGCCGTCGCGGCCGATGTCGCTTACGTCGCCTCTCGGCGCACGTTCACCGGCTACTGGGAGTACATCCTCGAGGATGCGATCTTCACCGCCCCGCCGCGCGGCGACTTCGCCGGAGCCGCCCTGATCGGGCGCGACGGCCGGCTGCTCGGCATCGGTTCCCTGTTCGTGGCCGACGCGGTGCAGCCGAGGGTGAACTTCCCCGGCAACATGTTCATCCCGGTCAACGCGCTGCGTCCGATACTGGGCGACCTGATCGCCAACGGACGGCGCACCGATGCCCGGCCGTGGCTCGGATTGCACACGCAGGAGATCCAGGGCCGCATCGTGGTGACGCGGGTGACCCCGGAGAGCCCGGCGCAGAAGGCAGGATTGCGCAGGGGCGATATCATCACCGCACTGGACGGCCAGGAACTCGCCGGCCAGGCCGACATGTACAAGCGTCTCTGGGCCTATGGCAAGCCCGGGGTCAAGGTGCCGCTGCGTGTGCTACAGGGAAACCGGATGCTGGAAGTGGGGGTCGAGTCGATGGACCGGTTCGACCATTTCCGGGGCCAGCCGACGCTCTGACCGTCGCCCGGCGAACGATGGCGCCGCACGGGTGAAGCGCGGCGCACTGCGGCTGCTCCATGCCGGTCTGTTCGCGGGCATGCTCGCCGGCGGCATCGGGATGCCGATGACCGGCCAGGGAGCCGCTGCGCCGGGGCAGGCCGGCCTGGACCCGATGGCGCGCCGGATGCAGGCCTGCACGCCCTGCCACGGCCAGGAGGGGCGGGCGACCGCGGAGGGCTACTTCCCGCGCATCGCCGGCAAGCCGGCCGGCTACCTGTACAACCAGCTGCTGCATTTTCGCGACGGACGGCGCACGAATGCCGCCATGGCCTACCTGGTGCAGCACCTGTCGGACGACTACCTGCGCGAGATCGCGGACTGGTTCGCCCGCCAGCAGCTGCCGTATCCGCCGCCCTCGGCCGTGCGCGCCGATGCGGCGCAGCTCGCGCGTGGCGAACGGCTGGTGCGCGACGGCGACCCTGCGCGCCGGATACCAGCCTGCGCTGCGTGCCATGGCGCGGCGCTCACCGGCGTGCAGCCGGCGATGCCGGGACTGCTCGGCCTGCCGCGCGACTACATCGCCGGCCAGATCGGTGCATGGAAATCGCGGCAGCGGCGCGCGGCCGCACCCGACTGCATGGCCGAGGTGTCGGCGCGGTTGAGCAGCGAGGACATCGCTGCGGTCGCGGCCTGGCTGTCTACGCAGCCGGTGCCGGCCGGCGGGCAGGCGGCGGCGGGCCTGGCGGGAACCATGCCGCTGAAGTGCGGCAGCATGCCATGACCCGCGGCCATGGGATGGGCGGGGCAGGCGGTCGCCTGCGATGCCTGCTGCGCGCGGTGACCGGCGTGCTCGCGTTCGCCGGTGCCGCGGCGGCACTGGTCGCTGCGCTCAACCTGCGCGGCGAGGATCCGGTCGATGCGGCGGGCCCGGCCCCGGCAGTCGATCCGCAGGCGCAGGCGGCGCTGGTGGCGCGCGGGGCCTATCTCGTCCGGGCCGGCAACTGCAGTGGCTGCCACACCGCCCGCGGCGGTGCCGAATGGGCCGGCGGGCGCGGCATCGAGACGCCGTTCGGCATCGTGTATGCCGGCAACCTCACGCCCGATGCGGCCACCGGGCTGGGCGACTGGAACGCCTCCCACTTCTGGCGCGCGCTGCACAACGGGCGTTCCAGGGACGGGCGCCTGCTGTATCCGGCGTTCCCGTACCCGCACTTCACGCGCGTGACCCGCGCCGATTCCGACGCGATGTTCGCGTTCCTGCGCACGGTGCCCGCGGTCGAGCAGCCGAACGCATCGCATGCGCTGCGCTTCCCGTACGACTCGCAGGCGGCGCTGGCCGTCTGGCGCGCGCTCTACTTCCGTCCCGAGCCCTGGCGCGACGATCCGGCGCGCGATGCGCAGTGGAACCGCGGGGCCTACCTGGTGCGCGGGCTCGGCCACTGCAGCGCCTGCCATGCACCGCGCAACGCCTGGGGGGCGACCGATGTCGCGCTCGAATGGTCGGGGGCGGAGGTGCCGATGCAGCGCTGGCATGCGCCCTCGCTGCTTTCCGCGGAGGAGGGCGCCGTGGCGCACTGGACCACCCAGGACGTCGTGCGGCTGCTGCGCGACGGGGTCAATGCGCATGCCTCGGTGCTCGGGCCGATGGCCGATGTCGTCCATCGCAGCACGTCCCGCCTGTCGGAGGCCGACCTGTCCGCGATGGCGGTGTTCCTGCAGTCGCTGCCGCCGGTGCCGGCGCCGCCGCCCGTCCCGGTGGCCGAGCCGGTGGTGGCGCCGCGGATCGCCGGGCTGGGCGCTCGCGTATATGCCGATCATTGCGCCGGCTGCCATGGCGACGACGGGCGCGGCATCCCTGGCGCGTATCCGCCGCTGGCCGGCAACCGTGCCGTGTTGATGGCCAACCCGGCGAACGTGATCCGCGTCGTGCTCTCGGGCGGCTTCCTGCCGTCGACGCCGGGCAATCCACGGCCACACGGCATGGCACCGTTCTCGCACCTGCTCACCGACGAGCAGGTGGCCGCGGTGGTCACCCATGTGCGCACCGCCTGGGGCAACCGGGCTGCCCCGGTGAGCTTCAGCGACGTGCTGCGCTACCGCTGATTTGCGCGCGCCCGGTCCACTCGCTAAGCTCCGGCGTTCCGTCAATCAAGGGAGTCACCCATGAGCACGATCGTCCGTCATCCGTCCGGCCCGAAACTCAGCGACGCCGTCGAATACAACGGCGTGTGCTACCTCGCCGGCATGGTCGCCTCCGACGAGACCCTCGACATCAAGGGCCAGACCGAACAGGTGCTGGCCGACATCGACCGCGCGCTGGCTGCCTGCGGCACGAACAAGTCGAAGATCCTGTCGGCGACCTGCTACATCTCGGACATGCGCAACAAGCCGGGCATGGACGAGGCCTGGCTCGCCTGGGTCGACTCGAAGAACCTGCCTGCCCGCGCGACCGTGCAGGTCGGGCTGGGCAACCCCACGACCCTGATCGAGATCATGGTCATCGCCGCGAAGTAACCGCGGCCGCAGGCGCACCGGGGTACTGCCTGCGCGGCACCCCGGGGGCGCGCAGAGGAAGCCGCGACCGCCGGCCGCCGCCCGGCAGTCGCCCTGCCGCCGTTCAGCCGCCCAGTTCCGACTGCAGCAGTTCGAACGCCTGGCGCAGCTTCTTCTCGTAGGCGGCCTTCTCGGCCGCGATCTTCGCGTCGTCGTACTCCCAGAAGCCGGCCTTCGTCTTCATGCCGATCTTCCCGGCGGCGATCATCCCGTGCAGCATCTCGCCGTGCTTCGTGTTGTTGCACAGCGTCGGGTAGATCACGTTGCCCGCCGCGAGGTTGGTGTCCCAGCCCGAGAATTCCTTCTGCTTCATCGGGCCGCAGGCAAGGAAGCGGAAGCCGAAGCCGAAGCGCACGGCATCGTCGATGCCCTGCGCGGTGGTGACGCCGGATTCGACCAGGTACAGCGCCTCGCGGATCAGCGCGGCCTGCAACCGGTTGCCGATGAAGCCGCAGATGTCCTTGTTGACGCGGATCGGTGCCTTGCGCGCGGCGCGCATCCAGCCCTCCAGCGTGTCGACCACCCAGTCGGCCGTCCATTCGGAGCGCACGATCTCGACCAGCGGCACCAGGTGCGCCGGCATGAAGTAGTGCAGCCCGGCGACCCGCGCGCGGTCGGCTTCCGGCACCGCCTTGGCGATGTCGCCGATCGGGAAGCTGGAGGTGTTGGTGGCGAGGATGGTCTTCGGCGTGCTGCGCGCGGCGAGGTCGGGGAACAGTCGCTGCTTGAGCGCGAGGTCTTCGGTGACCGATTCGACGACCAGCGTGAGCGCGGCCCACGGCACGGTGTCGAGGGAGGCGTGGATGCCGACCTTGTCGACCAGCGACTCGTCGACCTGCAGCTTCGACAGGCCGGTGCGGATGCTGGTCGGCAGGCCGTCGCGCGTCTTCTGCGACGGGCTCATCACGTGCACGGTCCAGCCGGCCGATGCGAAGGAGGTCGCGATGCCGGCGCCCATGATGCCGCCGCCGACGACCAGCATCGTGTTCTGGGTAGTGCTCATTCGTGTGGTTCCTCCGGCTGTGCGGTTCGATGGATTCAGCCGGGCAGTATAAACCGCGGCGCCGGGCGGGGCGGCGGCGGCCGGCCATGGCCCCGC
>JAJTHE010000026.1 GCA_021298815.1 Betaproteobacteria bacterium
GGAGTGGGCGCGCAGACGCTGGAGCGTTGGCTCAGCGCCAGCCTGGCTGGAGGCAGTGATCGCCACCGCGGCGATGGACAATGGACTAGGCTGCGCGCTGCGCCTGGTGTCGCGAGTACGGCGTGTATCGCGACCCGTCGATCTGGCTCCCGGCGGCTTCCCCGTCGCTGCGGGTCGTGGGCATCTCCCATCTCGCCGTGCATGTCTCGCCAGGGAATCCGCACTATGGAGAGTCGGGTACTTACCGAAACTGCGGCCGCCCGCCCTTGCGCACGGAAGACCAGGTTCTAGCCTGCAAGCAGGCGCAGCGGGTCTGGTATGGCGTAGGCGGGCAGTCGCCACCTGCCGGAGAGGCCGGTGCACGGGCGACGTTCAATCCCCACCATGCAGATCTTGAACGTCGGATCGGCGAGTTCCTCGACAGGGTCGCCGATCGGCAACCGCAGGTTCGTTACGACACCGACCGGTTCGGGGTGACGAATCGGTCGAGCAGATCCTTGTGACGATCGACCCATTGCGACAGGCCCTGCTGCGGTTCGTGAACATCCGGCAGCGCGAACGGTTCCGATAGCGCTGCCGACGGCTCGACCATGCCAGCCGTGTGCCCGGGCGGATCTCCGGAGCTCAGCGACTGACGCAGGAAGAGCGTGCACAACTCCTGCGTGGCGCTCTTGATGCGGGCGCTGGTCTCCGGTCCGCTGCGCGTGGTGCGATCGGTGAAGATGCTGTGGCCGCCCGTGTTGTACACGGCCAGCGTTCTCGCCGATCGGGCCATGGCCTCGAAGATGGCGATGCGGTCCTCGACCGTGCTCCGGTAGCCCGGCAGGTTGATCGTGTCCTCCAGGCTGGTGACGTGCAAGGTCGGCACCCGGATGCCCCCGAGGACCTGCTGAGCCGGACCCTGACCCAGAATCGGTGGCGCCGAAATCAGGATGGCGGCTTGCATGCGCCTGTCGTGGAGGTCGCGCGCGCTGGCGCTGCCCGTATCGACCTGCGCGCCGGCGATCAGCATGGCCGTGTTCGCGCCGTACGAATGACCGGCCACGGCCACCCGGGAGGCATCGAACAGCCGCCCCTGCTCCGAATCGAGTACCTGGTCCAGGGCAAAGCGCAGGTCAGACACCCGGGCCAGTGCTTCGGACTCGTTCGCCGCTGCCCGCAGGCGTTGCAGCAATTCCAGCGGATTGCCGCGCCAGAGGCTGTTGTCGCTGCCCACATGTTGCGGATGCAGACTGGCCATGCCGGAGCGGGCCCAGAAACGGGACAGGTAGCTGTAGCCCATCCGCGACCCGCCCAGCCCGTGCGAGAAGACGATCAGCGGCACCGGCCGGGACGGGCTGGCCTGATGGGGCAGGTACAGGCGCGCGGGTACCGGCCGCTGCCGGGCGGCGTCGAACAGCTCGAGATCCAGGACGCGCTCGCCCTGCGCGGGCGCGGCCACCGACCATCCCGCGGCACCGGCCCAGGCAAGACCGACCGACCCGGTGGTCAGACGCAGGCAGTGGCGGAGGAACTCGCGGCGCTTCATGACACGTTCGCGCTCGAAGCGCGCCGGTCGAGCCAGGGTCGGATCAGCATGACCAGGCCCGCACCGGCCACCAGGGGGAACACGCCCCACTGGACGAGGGACACGAACGCTGCATTCTCCCGCAGGGGGCTGGCATACACGAAGGCACCCAGAATGGGCGTAGTGGCCAGATGCAGGTTGCGAAGCAGGCGGTGCGACAGTCGCATGGCAGAACCTCCGTCGAGGGACCCGTCCCTGCAATCCGTGCAGCCGGGGACGGGCGCGGCCCGCCGCACGGTCAGGTCAGGTGGATTTTACGGGCGAAGGCCGCAGCATGCGCCTGGAGACTGCTGCGACCAGCGCCCTGGGCAGGAGACGGTTGCCGAAGATCATGCATCGGTTGGCGGCCCCCACGACGTGCGTCAGGCCACCACGAGCCATCAGGTCTACGCCTGCCTGCGCGACCTCGCGGGGATTTCCCCGGCGCCCCTTGGCGAAGAAATGGCCCCCCTCGATTCGCCGGGGATCCACGTTATCGAAGAACGCCGTGTCGGTCGGGCCGGGCGCCAGACAACTCACGCTGACACCGTAGTCTTCCAGTTCCTTGGCCAGCGCCTCGGAAAAATTCAGCACGAACGCCTTGGAAGCCCCATACGCTGCGAGATAGGGCGTCGGCTGAAACGCGGCCGTCGAGGCGATGTTCAGGATATGACCTGTACGCCGCCGCTTCATGAATTCGCCATAGCCACGACACAGCTCGGCGACGGCGACGACATTGAGCTGCAACATGCGGGCGATCCGTGGCGGGTCGATCTCGACGTGGGCATCGATGACACCCGATCCCGCGTTGTTGATCAGCGTATCGACGGTGATCCCCTGCTCCCGGGTATGTGCCAGCAGCCGCTGTGCAGCCCCGGGTTCGGAGAGATCGATGGAGACCGCATGAACTTCGTTGCCGTGCGTCTGGTACAACTCGTCGGCGGCGGCCTGCAGACGCGCTGCGTCACGCCCGACCAGGACGAGGCGCCGACCGCGTGCGGCCAGCAGCCGGGCCATCTCCAGGCCGATGCCGGCGCCGCCGCCGGTGATGAGAACGGTCTTCGCAGAACTCATGAGCGTTCCTCCACCTTTACCCCGGACGCCCTTTCCAGGAAGTCATCGATCAGGGCAGTGACGTTTACCGGATCATCGACCACCGAGATGTGGGCGGTGTCGACCACCTCGAAGCGGCCATGAGGCAGCGCTTGCGCAGCCCGCCTGAGGGGCTCTACCGGGTACATCGCATCATGGCGACCGGCCACGAACAGCGTGGGCGCCGCGATGCCGTGCATCCGGGGGGCCAGGGGCTCGCGCTCGATGAGCACGGACCGAACAGCCTGCGAAAGCGCGCGGCCATCGGCCTCGCGCAGGTGCTGGTGAAACTCCTCCAGCACGCGGTCACCCCGCCGCACGGTGGCCGGCAGGAAGAAGGCCTTTGCGACACCGCTGCGATACATCGGCGTGGCATGGATCCACCGCGCCCCCCAGACCACAAACCGGTCGCTCAGGCTGGGGCCCTCAACCGCCGTGCTGACCGGCGTGTTGAGCATGACCACGCCGAGCGTACGCGTCGGGTGCGCAAGCGCGAATTCCCCGGCCACCAGACCTCCCCACGAGGTGCCCACCGCCACCACTGGTTCGGCGAGGGTGAGGGCATCGAGCACCTCGCCCAGCGCGAGGCCGCAGTCCCTCATCGAGAACGTGCCGGTCGATGGCCCGCTCTCCCCGTGACCGGGCCCGTCGATGGCGATCAGGCGGTGCCTGCCACGCCAGGCTTCCATCGGATGGCGGTAGATCCGGTAGTCGGCGAGGATGGACGGCCACAGGACGAGGGTTCTGCCATGATGGCCTGCGGGGCCTGTGTCACGCACCGCCAGATCGCCGACCCGGGTCGAGATCGTCCGGGGAGGGGGCAGCAGCGACGACGTGGCTGCTGTAGCGCTGTCCGTTGTCGGGGTCAGTGCATCGGGTGTCATGGGAGGCAGACGCAGGCTTCCGGAGGTCAGTTCCAACCGAGTCTGCCGGACTTTCCAGCGAAAGTAAACACCGTTAACATATACTCATGCAAAAAGACGAACAACCTGTCGAACCCTGTTCCGGGAGCGCCTCCCGCGCGCCCGCACGCCGCTTTCACCACGGCAATCTCCGCCAGGAGCTGATCGACGCGGCGCTGTCCGCCCCCGACATCGAGGGTCTGTCGCTGCGACAGCTCGCCGGCAGCCGTGGGGTGACGCCTGCGGCCGTCTACCGCCACTTCGACAGCCGTGAGGCTCTGCTGTTCGAGGTCGCGCGCTGCGGGTTCGAGCGTCTCAGGCAGCGGTTCGCAGCGGCTTTCGACAGGGCGGTCCCCCCCTCGAATGCAGACGAGGCTTGCCAGCGGCTGATCGACCTCGCGCGGGCCTACCTGCAGTTCGCCGAAGACGAGCCGGCCTTGTGGCGGCTCATGTTCGGCGCTCAGGCCGAGTCTTACCGCAGCACGGCCGACGTCCATGGCGACCCCGGCAGCTACGCCTATCTGCCGGCGGCCTTGAACGGCCTGTACCAGCGGGGCGTGATTCCCGCAGAGCCCCACGAACACGACGCCCTGTTTGCATGGAGCGCCATCCATGGTGCGGCCAGTCTACGCAGCGGACGTGTGCCGGCTGCGCTCATGCCGATGGCCGCGCTCGCGCACACGGTGGCCGGGCGTGTCATCCGTGCCATGCAACATCCGCCGCTCGGCGACGAGACCGCGACGTGATGCTTCACGCGCCATCAGTAGAAACAGATGAAACAGATCGGACGGGCTGGGCTCCGATTCCCGGTTGAACTACCACTGTCGGGCAGTTTCATCCGAGGCGTGCACCAACAGCGCTCGGATGCCTGCACTGTCAGCGGCCATCTTCCGAGCATAGGAATACCCTTGCCGCGCGCGTTCGGTCGATGATTCGGCATGCGCGGATTCTCGCGAATCGGCGACGGACCCGCCAGCGGTCCAGGACGCGCTGGATCGATTCGCACCCGCAATAGCCAATCGCTCCCCTTCGGTTCGGCGGCCGTGCGCAGGGATCCTCGCCAGTACAGCGCGATCAGCCTGCTCACGGTGCAACCGCTGGTGCTGGCGGTGCACCCCTCGGTGCCGGCGAAGACGCTGCAGGAGTTCATCGCCCATGCCAGGGCGAAGCCCGGCACACCGCTCGGCCACGCTGCCCGACGTGCCCACGCTCGCCGAGGCCGGCGTGCCGGGCATCGACGTGGTGCAGTGGATCGGGCTCGTCGGCCCGCCGAAGCTGTCGCCGCTGGTGGTGCGCAGCGTGAACGCGGCGATCGTGAAGTCGATGCAGGCGCCCGCCGCGTGCGAGGCGCTGGAGTCGGTGGGCTTCGAGGTGGTCACCAGTACCCCGGAGCAGATGGCCGCGCGTTTCCGTGACACCACCGCTGGCTGGAGCCGCCCGCTCAAGGAGCTCGACGCTCAGCTTCGAATAGCTTCGAACAGGTGCATGCGGGCGGGCGGCGTTTGAAAGTACCATTCGTTCGCAGACTGCAGCGTCGAGGTGTCGTCGGCAAGACTGGACTCGTCTGCCGCTCGCCCACCTGGTGAACGAGCTGCCTTACCATGAGCCGTCAACCGCGTCTCGCCGACCTGTCTGGCTCGCGCCGAGGCCGTCGCCTTCATCTGCGGAGGAAGCATGATGAATCACGATCCCGGTTCCCGTCTGCCGCTGCTTCGCGCTGAAGCCGGCCAGCCGGCGGCAAGTGAGCGCGACAGGTCTGTCGTCGCCGAGTCGCGATCGGGTACGGCCCCGCCTTCGATCTGGGCGCGCCTGATCGATCGACTGCTCGTCGAGCTGTGTCATCCGCCGCTGCAGGTCGAGCTGTGGACCGGGGAGGTGCGTCCCGTCGCGATCGAGCGACCGGTTGGCCGCATTCGGATCCGGAGCGCGCGGGCGCTGCTGCGACTGGCGATCGATCCGCACCTGCAGTTCGGCGAGTGCTACAGCCGCGGCGACATGGACCTCGAAGGCGATCTGCCCATGCTGCTCGAGGCGATCTATCGTGGCGTGTGGCGAGAAGGCGGGCGTGATCACTGGCTGCGGCGCCTGGCGATGTCGCTGCATCGGGTCCGGACCAACACGCTGGAGGGGGCCCGGGCGAACATCCATCACCACTACGACATCGGAAATGCCTTCTACGCGGGGTGGCTCGGACCGACCATGGCCTACACCTGCGCCTACTACCCGACGCCGCAGGCCGGCCTGGACGCCGCGCAGTTTGCCAAGATGGAGCACGTCTGCCGCAAGTTGCGGCTGCGGGCGGGGGAGACCCTGGTCGAGGCCGGCTGCGGCTGGGGCTCGCTCGCGCTGCATGCGGCGCGCCATCACGGCGTCCGGGTACGCGCGTTCAACATCTCGCGCGAGCAGATCGCGTGGGCACGCGAGCGGGCGCGGGCCGAGGGGCTCGAGCGGCACGTCGAGTTCGTCGAGGATGACTACCGCAACGCCACCGGGCCCTGCGATGCCTTCGTGTCGGTGGGCATGCTGGAGCATGTCGGGGTGGAGCACTACCCGGAGCTGGGCCGGGTGGTGAAGCGGCTGCTCGGCGCGAATGGCCGCGGGCTGATCCACACGATCGGGCGCAGCCGGCCGGCACCGATGAACCCGTGGATCGAGCGGCGCATCTTCCCGGGCGCCAATCCCCCGTCGCTCGGGCAGTTGATGCAGATCCTCGAGCCTTTCGAACTGGCGGTCACGGACGTGGAGAACCTGCGTCCGCACTACGCGCGTACCCTGACCCACTGGCTCGAGGCGTTCGAGGCGTCGAGCGAAGAGGCGGCCCGGCGATTCGACGAGCGATTCGTGCGCATGTGGCGCCTCTATCTGGCCGGATCGATCGCCTCCTTCCGCACCGGCGACCTCCAGCTGTTCCAGGTGTGCTTTGCGACCAGAGGCAACGACGAGGTGCCCTGGACCCGCGACTTCCTGTACGACGCGCAAGCGCATGCCGCTCGCGCGGGTGCCTTGTCGCCTGTCGCCGCGGTGGACGACGGCGGATCGTTCGACGTGCTGGTGGTCGGCGGCGGGCCGGCCGGATCCACCTGCGCGCGGGCGCTGGTGGCTGCCGGCTTTTCGGTCGCGGTCCTCGACAAGGCGGTGTTTCCGCGCGACAAGGTGTGTGCCGGCTGGGTGACGCCGCAGGTGATGCAGACACTGGGGGTCGACCCTCGCGAGTATGTCCGGCCCGCTGCGGACGGCACCGCGCGCACGCTGCAGCCGGTCACCGGGTTTCGCACCGGTCTGATCGGCGCAACGCCGGTGGACACGGCGTACGGCGAGACCGTGAGCTATGCGATCCGTCGCTGCGAATTCGATCACTACCTGCTCGAGCGCAGCGGGGCGCAGCAGCTGCTGGGCGAGCCGCTGCGCGAGCTCACGCGCGATCCGGCCGGCTGGCAAGTGAACGGGCGCTGGCGGGCGACGCTGCTGGTAGGCGCAGGGGGCCACTTCTGCCCGGTGGCGAAAATGCTGGGCGCGGCGGTGGGCTCGACCGAGCCGGCGGTGGCCGCGCAGGAGGTCGAGTACCTGATGGACGCGCGGCAGGCCGCCACGTGCGCGGTGGCCGAGGACCGGCCGGAGCTGTACTTCTGCCCGGACCTGAAAGGCTATGGCTGGGTGGTGCGCAAGGGCGACTGGCTCAATGTCGGGCTCGGCCGCGACGACCGCCAGCGGCTCGCCGCACACGTGGCGGCCTTCTGCGACTGGTTGCGGCGCGAGCGCCGGGTGCCGCAGGACCTGCCGTCGCGATTTCACGGCCATGCCTACCTGCTCTACCCGCAGGCCCCGCGGCGACTCGGCGCCGCGGGCGTGCTGCTCGTCGGGGATGCCGCCGGGCTCGCCTATCCGCAGAGTGGCGAGGGAATTCGCCCCGCGGTCGAGTCGGGCGTGCTGGCCGCGCAGGCAATCGTGCGCGCACTGGCCGAGTCCGACCCTGCTGCCCGAGAGGCTGCGCTCGCCGGGTACTCGGTGGCAATGGCCGCCCGCTTCGGCGCACGGCGCGCGCCGGCCGCCGCTGCGCGCGCTGGTGCTGCGGACCCAGCCGAAGGACCGGCGGATTCCGGAACACGCCTGCGCGCGCGGGCCGCGCGCTGGCTGCTGGCCCGTAGCTGGTTTGCCCGGCACGTGGTGATCGACCGCTGGTTCCTGCATCGCCAGCAGGCAGCGCTGCCCGAGGTCGCCCCGACTCGGCCAGCGCAGTAGCGTCCGCTCCCTGCGCAGGCACCTGAAGCAGCGTCTGAAGCGGGTGTTCGGCATCGAGGGCCCCGGGGTGAACGAGCGATTCGGGGGGGCATTTGAACGTACTATCTGTGCCTGGTTCGGCACCAGCAGCCCCAGGCTGAAACAGGTCCCGGCACTGCGGGACCAGATGACTGCCATGCAGCGTGATCTTGTGGCAGCCCAAGACAGGTGCCTTGCTGCACAAGGAGACTCTGCCGATGACAACTACCATCGCTGGCTATGCACCCACAACCTTGACGAAGCCCGGATTGCGGCGTTATCCCACGAAGGTCATCAACATCATCGGTGGGCCAGGCTGCGACAAGTCGCTGTACTCGTCGGCCATCGTGCTCAAGCTGCACCTGCGGCACAAAACGGTCGAAACGGTACCCGACGTGGGCAAGATGCTGGTATGGCAACAGGATACCGACGCCCTTCGTAACCAGTACGGCATTGCCCTCCACCAGTACGGCATGCTGAACGTGCTCGATGGACAGGTGGCATTTCTGGTGACCGAAGGCGCCCTGCCGCAACTGCTCTACTACAACGCCCACTACGCGGACAATGTGTGCGACGTGGACAAGACCCGCCAGCAGATCCTTGCCTGGTACAAGCAGTTCAACAACGTGAACATCCTCGTTCAGCGGGATCTCGACAAACCCTACATCCGCAGTGGTCGCTATCAGGACGAGGCACAGGCCCGGCAGATGGACAAGGACCTGCGCAGCGTGCTGGTTGAAGAGGGCATCGGGTTCACCGTGCTGCCCCCTGACTACAAGGCCATCATCGACTTTGCCGGGTCACTGGAATGACCCTGTCGCCTCGCACCAGCAGCGTGTCGAGCTGATTCAGGCTGCATCGGCTTCTCGTTCCTGCTCGTTTTCCTGCTCGCAAGTGTCCTCGCCGGCGTGGACGGCATCGGCGGCTACCAGTTCGACGACCTCTGGTTCGCGTTCATCGCCGGCGGCCTGTCGGTGTTCGCCGCCCGCCGGTGGTCGGCGACAGCGTGCCGCTGGGCCACGGTACCTTCGTGGTGCGGTCGCTCACCGTGGACGGCCGGATCGCCTCGGTCGGGTTCGGCGTGGACGTCGACCCGGCGTAGAAGCGGCGCACGGTCAGTGCCGCGCCAGCACAGGCGCGCAAGCGGGCGATCAGGCCTGGGTGATCCGCTTCCGCCGCGCAAGATAGGCGACCACCACCATCACCGCCACCGCCGACAGCACGTGCTTGATCGTGTGTCCGCTGATCGTGCCCCCGGTGGTATCGAACACGGCGCGGTCGTTGCGGTCGAACACGAGCGCCAGCGCGTACAGCGCGATGACCCAGACGATGGCCGCACCCTGCGTGTAGCGCGGCGGATAAAGCCAGACCAGCGCCACCATGCAGATCATCGGCCAGGCCTGCATCAGCAGGTAGGGGCGCAGGTCGCCCGCACCCTGCGCCTCGGTCCAGCTCCAGTACAGCACGCTGCCGATGCCGGCGACCAGCAGCAGCGGCAGCATGCGCAGGCCGTGCCGCACGCTGGCGCGCTCGCAGATGATCGCCGCGAACCAGGCCATGAAGGCGAGCATCATCGCCAGCCGGTCGAGCATCAGGCCGTGGTTGTGCGGTTCTAGGTGGTAGTAGCCCGAGCCGAGCCCGATCGACACGATGCCGACGAAAAAGATCCAGTAGGGTAGCGCCTCGCCGCGCTGCGCGAATAGCGGACGCCTGCGCTGGTTCCCGAGCAGCAGCAGGCCGATCGTGCCTGCCAGGATGAACAGCAGGTTCGATCCCGAATCGAGGCAGTTGGGCAGCCAGCCGCAAGCGCGGCTGTCGGCGAACTGGTGGTACTCGGGCGGCTGCGGCATCGGTGGCAGCAGGGCCGCGCCGATCGCCAGCGCGGCGGCGAGCAGGCACAGCCCGATCGCCCTGGGCGAGGGTCGCACGGTCGGCTCGTGCGGCGGAACGTTCACGGCCGCTGGTGCGCCCAACCGAGCAGCGCGTCGAATGCAGGCTGCGCGGCCATCGCCTTCGGATGGTTGACGATCATCACCACCGCGCTGCGCCGTCCGCGCGCGTCGAGCACGTAGCCCGCGATCGCACGCACGTCGTTCAGCGAACCGGTCTTGATGTGGGCCTGCCCGGCGACGCCGGAGTTCGCGAGTCGCCGGCGCATGGTGCCGTCGGAGGCGACCAGCGGCAGCGACGCCATCAGCTCCGGCATCACGGGCGATCGGAACGCCGTGGCCAGAAGGTCGGCGAGGCCGCGTGGCGTGATGCGTTCGATGCGCGACAGGCCCGACCCGTTCTCCACTACCAGCGACGGCAGCGACAGGCGCTTGCCGCGCGCCCAGTCGCCGATCGCCTGCGACGACTTGGCCCAGGTCGCCGGCCCGCCCTGCGACTGTGCGCCGATCGCCAGGTAGACCTGTTGCGCCATCACGTTGTTGCTCCACTTGTTCACGTCGCGCACGATCTCGGACAGGGCAGGCGAGGTGTTGCTCGCCAGCACGCGCGGACGTTCTCCTGCGCTGCCGTCGCGTGCCTGCCCGGTGATCGTGCCGCCCAGCTCGCGCCAGAGCTGCTGGAACAGGCCGGACACGTACTCGCGGTGCGACAGCACACTGATCGGCCACAGGCGCTCGCCGCAGGCGACCGGGAAGCTCCCGCCCACGGTCACCTTTGCGGCGTTCGCGTTGCCCTGGACGTCGACGCCCAGCTTCGCCATCGCATTGCCGCAGTCGAGCGTGGGATCGGCTTTGATCGACACGCCGAGGGTCACCTGTGGCAGGGGCGGATCCAGGCTCACCGTGACCGCGGCGCGCAGCGGGTCAGGCAGCAGGCGCACCATCACCGCGCGGAAGTTGACCAGCAGCGCATCCGGCGGCGTGTTGTAGGGGCGTGAAGGTTCGTTGTCGAACACGGATGCATCGCGTGCCTCGATCGCGAACGCGCTGCGGTCCAGGACCAGGTCGCCGCGGATCTCTCGGATGCCACGCGCGCGCAGCGTGCGCAGCATCAGCCAGAATGCTTCCTGGGTCAGGCGCGGGTCGCCGCTGCCGCGGATCACCAGGTCGCCTTCGAGCACGTCGCCGCGCTGCGGTGCCTGGGTCACGATGTCCGTTCGCCACGTGAACGACGGGCCGAGCAGTTCCAGCGCCGCATAGGTGGTCAGCAGCTTCATCGTCGATGCCGGGTTCATCGAACTGTCGGCATTCAATGCGACGGCCGGCTCGTTGCTGCCGTCGAGGTCCTGCACGACCACGCCGACCGCGGACTCGGGGATGCCGGAACGTGCCAGCGCGCTGGCCACGGCCTTCGGCAGTCGGCCCTGCGAAGGTGGCTGCGCTTGTGCTGGCAGCCCGTTCTGCGCATTCACCGGCCATGCGGCCAGCAGCAGGGCGCACGCCACCGAGACCAGCAGCGGACTCACGATGCCACCGGCTTCAACGGCAGCACCACCGCCTGCCCGGCTTCGGCGACGGCGACCGGCCAGCCCAGCTTCTCGCCGACCACCTGCGCGAACGACCCGGCCGCGCCCGCTTCGCCATGCACCACCCAGGTCTGGCCGGGCGGCTGTTCGAACCCGCCGAGCCAGCCGAGCAGTGCGGCCTGGTCCGCATGTGCGGACAGGCCGCCGATGGTGTGGACCTTCGCGCGCACCGGCACTTCGTCCCCGAACAGGCGTACCAGGCGGGCACCGTCGACGATGCGACGGCCGAGCGTGCCCTGTGCCTGGAAACCGGTGATGATCACGCTGCATTCCGGCCGCGGCAGGTTGTACTTCAGGTGGTGCTTGATCCGTCCCGCATCGCACATGCCGCTGGCGGAGATGATCACGGCCCCGTCGCGGATGGTGTTGATGAACATCGAGTCCTCCACCGACTCCGAGAAGTGGATGCGCGGATAGCCCTTCGAAGCCTCGAGCCAGCGGCCGAGTTGCGCGGCCTCGTCGTCGAGCGCTTCATGGTGCTTGAGCGTGATGCGGGTGGCGCTCGCCGCCAGCGGCGAGTCGACATAGACCTCCATAGGGGGCAGCCGTCCCTCGCGCGTGAGCCGGATCATCAGCATCAGCAGGTCCTGGGTACGCCCCACCGCGAACGCCGGGATGACCACGTTGCCCTTGCGCGCTACCAGGGCGCTTGTCAGTGCCTGCACCAGTTCGTCGAGCGTCGCGTCGAGCGCACGGTGCAGGCGGTCGCCGTAGGTCGATTCGACCAGCAGCGTGTCGGCCTGCGGGACCGGCACCGCATCGCGCACGATCGGATGGCCCGGCTGGCCGAGGTCGCCGGAGAACACGATGCGATGGCTGCCGCCGGCGACGGTCAGCATCACCTCCACGCTGGCCGAGCCGAGGATATGGCCGGCATCGCGATAGACCACCCGCACGCCGGGATGCGGATCGAAGGCGATCCCGTACGTGCAGCGGCTGAACAGACGGATCGCGCGTTCTGCGTCTTCCATCCGGTACAGCGGTTCGATCTCGGCGTCGTCACGGCGGCGTACCGGCTGCTTCGCCGCGCGCCTGCCGTCGGCGCCGCGGGCCGGCTTGCGCGACCACTCCGCCTCTTTCTCCTGAATGAAGGCGGAGTCGCGCAGCATCACCGCCGCGAGGTCGACCGTCGGTGCCGTAGCATGGATCGTACCCGCAAAGCCTTCTGCGGCGAGCTTCGGCAGCAGTCCGCTGTGGTCGATGTGTGCATGGGTGAGCAGCACGAAATCGAGCGAGGCCGGATCGAACGGGAAGGCACGCCGGTTCTTCTCGCCGGCCTCGCGCCCGCCCTGGAACATGCCGCAGTCGACGATGAAGCGCAGGCCGTCCATCTCGACCAGGTAGCAGGAACCGGTGACCTCGCCAGCGCCGCCGAGGAAGGTGAGCATGGGAGCCTGGGATCGCATGGTCTCTTCAATCCTGGAGGACTGCATCGAGTGCATCGCGCGTGGCATCGACGAGGTGGGCGCACTGTGCGTCGTCGATCACGTAGGGTGGCATGAAGTACACCGTGTTGCCGATCGGGCGCAGCAGGACCTCGCGCGCCAGCGCGGCAGTGAACAGCCGGCGCGCGAAGTCGGGCGCACCGCCATCGGCTTCGAATGCCCAGATCATGCCGAGGTTACGGAAGTTGCGCACGCGTGGGTGGTCGGCGAGCGCGCGTGCGCGCGCGGTGAGCGCCGCCGTGCGTGCACGGTTCGCCGCGATGACGCCGTCCTGCGCGAAGATGTCGAGCGTCGCCAGCGCGGCCCGGCAGGCGAGCGGATTGCCGGTGTACGAATGCGAATGCAGGAAGGCGCGTGCGCTGCTGTCGTCGTAGAAGGCCGCATACACTTCGTCGGTGGTCAGCACGACCGACAGCGGCAGGTAGCCGCCGGTGATGCCCTTCGACAGGCACAGGAAGTCCGGCTGGATGCCGGCCTGTTCGCAGGCGAACATCGTGCCGGTGCGTCCCATGCCGGTCATGATCTCGTCGGCGATCAGCAGCACGCCATGCCCGGTGCACAGCCTGCGTGCACCGGCGAGGTAGTCCGGGTGGTACATGCGCATGCCCGACGCACCCTGCACCAGCGGCTCGACGATCAGGGCTGCCACCGTGCCCGCCGAGCGCTTCAGTTCTGCCTCCAGGGCAGCCAGTGCCTCGGTGGTGCAGCCCGGGCAGCAGGGCATCGCGCTGGCCGGCCCCGGTGCCGGCACGATCAGCGGCTGGCGCAGCAGCGGTGCATAGGCATCGCGGAACACGGCGAGGTCGGTCACCGACAGCGCGCCGAGCGTCTCGCCATGGTAGCTGCCGGCGAGCGCGATGAAGCGCTGCTTCGATGGCTGGCCCAGGTTGCGCCAGTAGTGGAACGCCATCTTCAGCGCGATCTCGGTGGCCGATGCGCCGTCGCTGGCATAACTCGCATGGCCCAGCGGGCCTGCGCTGGCCGACAGCGCCGCGTCTGTCGCGCGGGGCGCGAGTGCGCTCAGTCGCTCCGACAGCGCGACCACCGGCGGGTGCGTGAACCCGGCCAGCATCACATGGTCCAGCGTGCCGAGCTGCTCGACCAGTTGCGCATTGATGCGTGGATTGCAGTGGCCGAACAGGTTCACCCACCAGGAGCTGATCGCGTCGAGGTAGCGCCGGCCGTCGAGGTCGTACAGCCATGCGCCTTCGCTGCGCGCGATCGGCACCATCGGCCATGCCTCGTGCTGCTTCATCTGCGTGCACGGATTCCACACGTGCGCGAGGCTGCGCGCGAGCAGGGCACCATTGGCACTCATGCGCGCCTGCTGCTGATCGCCGCGGCAGGCGAAGTTCGCGCCCTGCTGTCCGATGACGGCCTTGACAGCGGTGTCGATTTTGCTTGAATGCACATGCAGCGAGAATACCGCGAAACAACTTCTTGTCCCCCTTGTTGTCGTTTCCAGGAGGTGCCAGACAATGTTGAATGTGTCCCGGTTGATCGAACACCAGTGCGATGCGATGAAGTTGCCGCTGGTGGCCGTGACGATGGCCGCCGTGCCCTGCAGGGACACGCCGGTGATCCTCACGCTGCACTGGCATGGCTTCATGCGCGAGAAGCTCGCCGACCTGCCCGAGGCGGGCACGGTCGCTTTCCGGTCGGTGCCGAGTTCCGCGATGCAGGTCAACCAACGCTGGGACGACCTCGAGGAACTCGACCGTGCCGCGCTCGAAGCCGCATGGGCGTTCGGTGCCTGGGATGTCGCGCGCTCCGAGCGTCGTGCGTGCATCCGCCCCGGTGCGGCTTCGCGGGACTTCCTCGAATGCCGGCAGGCGTTCAGTGCGTTCCCGTTCGGCGTCGACGGCAGCGAGGTGACGGTGGCCGATGCCCCTGACCATGAAGAGCTGCTGTCGCTGGCGCAGGTTCGCGGCTACCTGATGTGGCTGTTCCGTCCGGTGAGCAACGGCATCTGGAAGGATGTCGCCGACGATGCCACGCTCGATGCCGAGGGCAAGCGACCGCTGCCGTGCCCGGTCGCGCCGGTGGCACCGAAGCTCGAGCGCGACGCGAAGACGGTGTACCGGCTGGGTACGGCAGGGGCCATCGTCGCCTGATCGAACGCGCCCGCCGCTCAGCGCTGCAGCGGTGCCTGCAGCGTCCCCAGCGCGCGCGCGAAGTGCACCAGCAGCCGATTGAACCGGTCGGGCTCGTCCGCGAACAGCGCATGGCCCGACCGGTGGAACACCTCGACCTGGGTGCGCGGCCGGTGCAGGCGCAGGTTCCAGGCCTGTTCCTGGAACTGCGGCGACACCGCGTAGAGCATGGGCAGTTCGATCATGCGTGCGATGTCGCGCCAGTGCTCGCGCGGGATGTCGCGCGGGAACAGGGCGATGCTCGCGGAAAGCGGCATGCGCAGCGCGCCGTCGATCAGCGCACGCACCTGGTCGTGCGGCCGGCCGCTGGCGAAGATCGCACGCACGAAGCCTTCGATCGCCGATTCACGGTCGGCCTGCAGGGCATCGATGAAGGGTGAACCGGGCGCCGGTGCCGGTTCCTCGCCCACCGAGCTGTCGACCAGCACCACGCCGGCGAACGGCGCGCTGCCGAAGCGGTGGATCGCCTCAAGCGTCTCGAGCGCAGCCAGCGACCATGCGACGACGATGACCGGGCCGACCGAACTCGCGAACGCGTGCAGGTCGTACGCGCGCGTACGGATGTCATGGCCCTGTTCCGGCCGGTCCGATTCGCCCTGTCCGCGCGGGTCGAGCGCGAACACCGCGCGATCTGCCGACAGCGGTCCGAACTGCGCCGACCATACCCATGCGGGCATGCTCCAGCCGGGCACCAGCAGGAACGACGGTCGGGCGCTGCGCGTCCCCGACTGCAGGGTCGACAGACGGGTGCCGTCCGGCGCGGTGAACGATCCGCGGGTGGTGCCGGGCGGCAGCGTGAAGTCGGCGCCGCTCGCCATCTACGCAGGACCGTCCGCCGGGCTCAGCGTACGGTGGTGGCCGGCGCGCTGGCGGTGGCCACCGGGCGGGTGGCGATCAGCAGGCCGGAGCCCGCGCCGCCTTCGCGCCAGTGGTAGCCGAACGGGAAGGGCAGCCGCGCCGGGTTGCCGTTGCGGATGAACGACTCCTGCAGGTCGCGCTGGTAGCCGTAGGCGAGCGCGGGGATCGGCTTGCGGTACTCGCCGAACAGCTTGACATCCCAGCCGGCCTGGCGAAGCACGCGATAGGGCACGCCGGTGTCGTCCTGCACCACGGTATCGGCGGTCGACAGCAGTGCCTCGCGCACCTGCAGGAACTGGCGGTCGTGCAGCAGGTAGGACGCGGATTTCACCAGCGCCGTGGCCGGCCCCTGGCGGGTGAGCCAGGTAGTGAACTCTGGGTAGAACGCGAGCGCGCGGTCGGTGGCGTCGAGGGAGAAGTACTGCAGCGACTGCGTGGTGCGCGTGGCCGGGTCCATGAACACGATGCGCATGCCGCGCAGGGGCATGCGCGGGCGCTTCGCGGTCGGGTCGGCATAGGCCGCGGTGAGTTCGGGGAACAGGTCCACCGGTTCGGCCGAGACGATGTGGCGGTTGTTCAGCGCCATCATCACCGCGATCACCGGCACCGTCCCGCGCAGGCGTGGCGCGGTGAGCTGGCGGCTCATGTACGAGGTGATGAAGTAGTTGCGCTCGAAGATGTCGCGCAGCGCATCGCGCACGCTGGCCAGCAGTTCGGTGAACTCCTGCGGCGTCTTGGTCGCGAGGTCGGGCAGTTCGCTCGGCCGCTCGAGGCTGAAGAACACGTAGCGCGCATGCGTCGGGAACAGCGCGTAGGCGTTCAGGAAATCCGGGCCGCTGAACGGATAGAGCATCGTGCGGTTGCGCGCATCGGGCACGCGGATGTTCTGGTCGCGCCAGGTCTCCATCGCCGACAGCCGGGCGCGCACTGGCGCCCATTGCTCGCGCATCCAGGCCTGGTGCGACCGGAACGAATCGAGCGCGACGAAGCGGTCGATCACCGGGTCACCCGCGGCCGGCGTGATGCCGGCCATCAGTTGTGCCGCCGCGGTCAGGCGCCGGTCCGCCTGCGGCAGCGGCGAAAGGCTCGCCGGGACTGCGGTCGGCTGCGGCTGGGCCTGCGGCTGCGGCGGCATGCGCCCCTGTGCACCCGCGAGGGTGGACAACCCGCCCGCGGCGAGCGAAAGCAGGCCGGACGCGAGTGCGCGACGACGGCCCTGGGAGGCGGGAAGGGTCTGAACCGGTGCTGGAGCGGGGTTGCGCATGCTTTGGGGTGACGCCAGGGACCGACCGTGGCAGGCGCCAGGGCCGGTCTGGGTGGAAAAACCGGACAAACCGGGAGTTTAACGTTGCACGGCTTGCATTCGTGCACAGCAACGCGGGTGGCGCGCCGCCCCATGCCGGTCGCGGCACGCGCTGCGCGCCCCTGCCAATGCTTTATCGGCGCCAGTTGCGACAAATTGACCCGTCACCGGCCGACCGTACGATCTAAGTCTGTCTTGCGTTGTGTAGTGAGCGAGTGCTGACTACAAGCTCACTCTGGATGGCCGGGCGGGCGATGACCGATATGCGACACCATAGGTCGGACACCGATTGCCGCTTGCAAAAACCGGCGAACCCTGTCTATTATTAGCACTCGTTTTCGGCGAGTGCTAACAGCGTGCGCAGGGGGCAACGATCCTTCGGCCGGCTGGAGCGCTCGGTTGTGTTCAACAGAAGCAATCCAAGCAGGAGTTCACTCATGAAAATCCGTCCGCTGCACGACCGCGTCGTGGTCCGCCGCCTCGAAGAAGAGCGCAAGACCGCCTCCGGCATCGTCATCCCCGACACCGCTGCAGAGAAGCCTGATCAGGGTGAAGTCATCGCCATCGGCAACGGCAAGATCCTCGATGACGGCAAGACCCGCCCGCTCGACGTGAAGGTCGGCGACCGCGTCCTGTTCGGCAAGTACTCCGGCCAGACCGTCAAGGTCAAGGGCGAAGAGTTCCTCGTGATGCGCGAGGAAGACATCATGGGCGTCGTCGAGCTGTAACGAGCCCGGTCTCTTCGCACCGCAACGGAACAACCCCAGAATTCAGGAGATTCAGACATGGCAGCTAAAGACGTCAAATTCCACGACAGCGCACGGTCCAAGATCGTCGTCGGCGTGAACGTGCTGGCAGATGCAGTCAAGGTCACCCTCGGCCCGAAAGGCCGCAACGTCGTGCTCGAGCGCAGCTTCGGCGCCCCGACCGTGACCAAGGACGGCGTCTCCGTCGCCAAGGAAATCGAACTGAAGGACAAGTTCGAGAACATGGGCGCGCAGATGCTGAAGGAAGTCGCATCGAAGTCCTCCGACATCGCCGGTGACGGTACCACCACCGCTACCGTGCTGGCCCACTCGATCGTGCAGGAAGGCATGAAGTACGTCGCCGCCGGCATGAACCCGATGGACCTGAAGCGCGGCATCGAC
>JAJTHE010000065.1 GCA_021298815.1 Betaproteobacteria bacterium
GACCATGCCGAACAGGCGCAGCACGCGCTTCACATGGTCGAGCGAGCCGCAGTGCGCCTTGATCGTCGCGAGCATGGTCAGGGCCACCGCGCGGGCGGTCGCATAACCTTCGTCGACGGTGATGTCGACGCCGAACTTGCCGGTCTGTCGCACGCCGGGCAGCTTCGGCAGGTCGAGGCCGTGGCCGGACAGGTAGAGGATGTTGCCGGCCTGGGTGCAGCCGGTGCGGTTGTTCTTCGGGAACGTGAACGGTGGCGGCAGGGTGTAGCCCATCGCGGCGAGGCGGGCCTCGATCGTGTCGTTGCCGGTTGCAGCGGCCATCTGGTCGTTCCTCGCGTGCGTGTTCGGGGATGGGGTCGATCGGGCCGATGCCCGCTACAATCGTACATCGATTACCAACGGATCCTACATGGCTACCCGAAAGACCCCTGCCAGCCTGCCGCAGGGCGCGGTCACCGCGCTGCTGCCGGTCGAGATACAGCCCGGCAACGTACGCTACGCCCCCGGCATCCGCGCTGGACGCTGGGTGTTCGCCACCGGCCACAAGGGCACCGCCGACTTCACCAGCGGCATGGCGCCCGAGGTGGTCGATGCCGAGGCGCCGCGCCATTCGGTGCCGAAGTACAAGAAGGAGGCGCGCCAGGTGTTCGCCAACTTCGCGAAGGTGCTGAAGGCCGGCGGTAGCGATCGCGCGCATGTGGTGCGCGTGGACCAGTACTACACCGGCGGCCATGTGGTCGATGCGTACCACGAGGTGCGGCGCGAGTTCTTCCGCGGCCATGTGCCGCCGAGCACCTCCAACCTGCACCAGAAGTTCCTGCTCGACGGGCAGGACATGGAAGTGCAGCTGATGGCGGTGGCCACCGACAGCGGCTTCGCGCCGACCCAGCATCGTCCGGCCAACCTGCCGGTGCATGCGACCTCGGGCTACAGCCCGGTGCTGACCTGTGGCGACCATGTGTTCATCGCGGGACAGACCTCTGAGGCGCTGAAGACCGAGGAAGGCCCGCTCGACCCGGCGGCGCGCATGCCGGCCGGCCACCTGTGGAAGGGCACGCCGATCAAGCTCGAGGCGAACTTCGCCATCGAGCGCAAGCTCAAGCCCGCGCTGGCGGTGGTCGGCAACACGCTGGCCGACGTGGTGAAGGCGCAGGTCTACCTGCGCGACATAAACGACGCGCCGGCGTTCAACGAGGTGTGGGCCGAGCAGTTCGGCGGCGATATCCCGGCCACCACCATCATCACGACGTCCGATCCGGGCTTCATCTGCGAGACCGGGCGCATCGAGATCAACACGATCAGCCTGAAGCACGGTGGCCGCACGAGGAAGAAGGTGGTCGATGCCGGCGTGCCAGTCGCGTTCGCCGGCCATCCGCAGGCGGTGCGTGCGGGGGACCTGCTGTTCCTGTCCGGCCTGATGGCGGTGGATGTGCGCGGTGCACTTGCGCCGGACGTGCGCATCGATCCGCGCCAGCCCTGGTTCGGCACGCCGGCCGAGTTGCAGATGAACCGCATCCTCGAACAGGCCGAGGCGATCTGCCGCAAGGCGGGAACCTCGCTCGCCAACACGGTGCGCGCCCAGCAGTTCCACACCGATCTCTCCGGCTTCCACCCGGCGTGGCGGGCCTGGCAGAAGCACCTGCCCGGCCACTACCTGCCGTTCTCCGCGATCGAGGTGCCGGCGCTGGCGGTGCCGAGCGCGGTGGTGATGCTGGACCTGTGGGTGTACGTGCCGTGACAAACGGCGATCACCGGCACCCTTCTTGCTCGAACCCGGACACTCCAACGTCGAGGATTGCCATGAACCTTCATTCACCGTCCCGTCCTTCGAACCTGCCGCGCCGCACGCTGGTCGCCGCCGTGGCTTCCGCACTGCTGGCCGGCTCCGGCCTCGCGCTCGCCCAGCCGGCGGATCCGGCCGCGGGTTACCCGTCGCAGCCGATCCGCTTCATCATCCCGGCGACGGCCGGTGGCGGCACCGACGTGATCACCCGGATCATCGCCAAGTACATGACCGAGGCCTGGAACTCGCCGGTGCTGGTCGAGAACCGGGCCGGCGCGGGTGGCGTGATCGCGGCGCAGTACGTCGCGACGCAGAAGCCCGACGGCTACACGTTCCTCGCGATTCCCAGCGCGTTCGGCGTGCGCTCGGCGATCGATCCGAAGCTGCCCTACGATCCGCTGAAGGCCTTCGTCGGCGTCGGCCAGACGGCGCGTTCGCCGAGCTTCATGGTCGTGTCGCCGGCGCGCGGCTTCAAGACGCTGAAGGACCTGATCGCCTTCGCCAAGGCGCAGCCGCAGGGCATCGTCTACGGCTCGGCCGGTGTCGGCAGCACTGCGCACCTGCATGCCGCGGCGACTGCGCACCTGGCCGGCATCAAGGCCGACCATGTCGCCTACAAGGGCACGCCGGAAGCGGTGAACGATGCGATGAACGGCCGCGTGCTCTACGCTTTCGCGCCCGGCCCGAACGCGCTGCCGCTGGCGCGCGAAGGCAAGCTGCAGATCCTGGTCAGCAGCTCGCTCGCGGGCACCAAGTACATGCCCGGCCTGCAGTCGCTGGCCCAGGCCGGCCTGCCCGGCTACGAGAGCGAGGACTGGTTCGGCGTGCTCGCGCCGGCCGGCACGCCGTTGGCCATCCGCGAGCGGGTGTCGAAGGAGATGGCGCGCATCCTGGCGCTGACCGAGGTGCAGGAGCGGTTCGGCGCGTTCGGCGCCGAACCGGTATCTTCGTCGCCTCAGGTATTCGACGCGTTCGTGCGTGACTACATCATCCGCACCCGCAAGCTCGCCGAGCAGATCGGCATGAAGCCGGAAGGCTGAGAGCCGGCTCGTTCCACAGGAGGACCCGATGTTCGATCATCCCGACCAAACGCGCGCACTGGCGCTGATCACCCCGGAAGCGGTTCGCGACACCCTGGTCGAGATGGTCGACATCTGCAGCCCGACCGGGCGCGAGGCGGCGCTGGCCGAATACATCGTCGCCCGCCTGCAGAAGTCGGGCATCCGGTCGTACCTGCAGGAGGTCAGCCCGGGCCGGCCGAACGCGATCGGCGTGCTCTCGGGCACCGGCCGCGGCAGCAACCTGCTGTTCACCGGGCACATGGATACCTCGTCCGATGGCGACGAGGACTACCTGCCGGGCGAAGGCTTCAAGCCGAAGGCGATCGTGCGCGATGGCTGGATCTGGGGCCTGGGCGCGAACAACATGAAGAGCGGCCTCGCCTCGGCGATGGTCGCGATGGAAGCGCTGGCGAAGGCCGGCGTGAAGCTCGAAGGCGACGTTCTCTACGGCGGCGTGGTCGGCGAGACCGAGAAGTGCCAGGTGGAGGAGTTCCGCTCCGAGGCGCAGTCGGGCTACGGCATCGGCACCCGCTTCATGGTCACCCACGGCGTCACGGCAGACTACGGCGTGCTCTGCGAGCCGACCACGCTGCAGGTGTCGACCGCGAACATGGGCGTCACCTGGTTCCGCATCACGGTGGCGGGCACGATGAGCCATTCGGCCTGGTCGAACCGGCCGGTGGTGGTGAACGCAATCAACGAGATGCACGTGCTGCAGTCGATGCTGTTCGACTGGGCGAAGCAGTACAGCGCAAGCCACGAGTACATGGGCGAGCGGCCGAACGTGACCTTCGCGGCTATCCGTGGCGGCCTGCCGTGGCGGGTGTCGCGCAACCCGTGGGAGTGCAGCCTGTACCTGGACGTGCGCACCATCCCCGGCACCACCACCGACGACCTGAAGCGGTCGCTGCGGCCGGTACTACGCGCGTTCGCGCAAGCGCGCAAGTGCGAGGAGCCGATCCTGGATGCCTATGTCAGCGATCCGCCGACCGACATCGGAGAGACGCCGCTGATCAGCCAGGTGGTGATGGCGGCGCACCGGCATGTCGTCGGAAGCGACTCGAAGTTCATCATCCGCCGGCCGGGGGCGGACGCGGTGCACCTGAGCAGCTACAACGTGCCGACGCTTTGCTACGGGCCGGGCGGCCGCAGCCATCCGGACATGAAGGGCAGCCAGATGCATGCGGTCGGCGAGCATGTGAACATCGACGACCTGTACACGGCGGCGAAGGTGTATCTGGCCACCGCGTTCGCGGTATGCGGGAAGGTGCGCGACTAGGCCTTACTGCACCTGCGCGCCGGTGGCCTGCACCACCTTGCGCCAGCGTTCGATCTCGCTGCGGATGAACGCGGAGAACTCCGCCGGCGACGATTCGGTCAGGTCCATGCCCTGGGCCATCAGCTTCTGGCGCACGCCCGGATCGGCGATCGCCTTGCGGAACTCGCCGTTCAGCTGGGCGACGATCGGCTCGGGCGTGCCGCCGGTGGCGGAGAAGCCGAACCAGCCGCCGACATCGAAGCCGGGCAGGCCGGTCTCGGCGAGCGTGGGCATCTCGGGCACGGCGGCCATCCGCTTCGCGGAGGTGACGCCGAGCGAACGCAGGCGGCCGGCCTTCACCGACTCGAGCACCACCGGCACGCTGGCGAAGGCGATCATCGTCTCTCCGGAGAGCACCGCGGTGGCGGAGGCGGGCGTGCTCTTGTAGGGCACGTGCACCAGCTTCGTGCCGGACATCATCGCGAACAGCTCGCCCGCCATGTGCTGAGAGGTGCCCGAGCCGGCCGACGAGAAGGTGATGTCGCCGGGGCGCTTGCGCGCGAGCGCGATCAGGTCCTTCACGTTCTTCACCGGCATCGACGGATGCACGACCAGCATGTTCGGGTTGGTCGCGAGCAGGATGATCGGGGCGAAGTCCTTGATCGGGTCGAAGTTGAGCCTGCTGTAGAGCGACGGGTTTATGCCGTGCGTGCTGATGGTGGTCAGGAACAGCGTGTAGCCGTCCGCGGGCGAGCGCGCGGCGAGCTCGGCGGCCACGTTGCCTCCGGCGCCCGGACGGTTGTCCACCAGCACCGGCTGGCCCATCTGGCGCGACAGCGGGTCGGCCATCACGCGCGAGATGATGTCGCCGACCGACCCCGGGCCGATGGTCACCAGGATGCGCAGCGGCTTGGTCGGGAACTTCTGGGCGAGGGCATCCGGCGCGGCGGCCAGCGCGCACATGGCCGCGGCGAGGGCGGCGGAGGCGGTCGAAAGACGGGTGTCGGGCGTGAACTGGGTCATCGTCAGGTGGGCAGCGAGGGCGCAGGATGGGAAGAGACCTCATTGTGGCACCACGGACGTCCCTTGCGCGACGGCCGGGCGCCGGTGCCGGGCGTAGACTGTATGCATGTTCGGAAGCCGGATCCGGCGGAGACCACCATG
This sequence comes from Betaproteobacteria bacterium, assembly GCA_021298815.1. Lineage (GTDB taxonomy): Bacteria > Pseudomonadota > Gammaproteobacteria > Burkholderiales > CAIKXV01 > CAIKXV01. The sequence goes on from JAJTHE010000065.1 coordinate 5,267, forward strand.
AAGCATGCGCACATCCATCCCACTGCAGCACCCAGCCGCGAGCGCGCCCGGGTGGCGCAGGCGCTCGGCGTCGTGGCGCTCTCGGCCGGCCTGCTCGGCGCCCATCCGGCCGCCGCGGCCCAGGGCCACGGCGGGCAGACCGCGCAGGGCGGGGCCCGCGATTCGGGCTCGTCCCGGCACCTGCAACTGCGGGCCGATCCGCCACCGCCGCCGGCTGCCGCGCAGCCGTTCGGCTATCCCGGCGTGCCGGCGGGCGGTACGCGCCGCGCGATCATCGTCAATCCGCAGCAGCCGTTGCCGGGTTCGCAGCCCGGGCAGGTGCAGCCGGTCCAGCCGGTGCAACCGGCTGCACAACTGTCGCGCGATGCCGACCCGCGCGAAGTGTCGAACCGTTCGCTGCGCGCCGACGTGCCGCCGCCCGCACCGCCGGTCGGTTATCCGCCGGCCAATGCCGGGCGGGTGATCATCATCGCGCCGGCGCCGACGCAGTCGTTTGCCGGCAGCGGGACGTCCCTGCCGGAGCGATAGTGCGCCCGGGTTGCGCTTGATCAAGGCAGGGCCGGCTCTTGCGTGCGATCCTCCGCGCGAATGCTCGCGCCGCGGGAAAACGCATGCAAGGAGGCTTTCATGAACGCACGGAATCGATGGATCGCATCGGCCGCACTGGCCGGGGTACTTGCCGCAGGCAGCGTCGCCGCGCAGCCGCAGGTCACGCTGCAGCAAGGCAAATCGGGGCAGGTGTCCTGGGTAGCGGGTGGCACGCACACCGCCGAGATCGATGCGCTGGCCGAGCAGGAGAAGGGCCACGCGCTGAAGCTCATCTTCACGCTGACTGCCGGCAACTACCTCGCGGGCGTGGACGTGACGGTGCGCGATGCGAAAGGCACGGTCGTGCTGGAACAGGCCGACACCGGGCCGGTGCTGTTGGCGAAGCTGCCGCCCGGGGCCTACACCGTGACCGCGACCTCCGAAGGTCGCGAGCAGGTGCGCAAGGTGCAGGTGGGCAAGGGCCTGCGCACCGAGTACCTGCGCTGGCCGGCGACCGACAAGGACTTCGCCCTCCCCGCGCAATGACCTGCGGGGCTCGGGTCTGACCCCGGAGTCAGACCCGAGCGTCAGGCGGGCGACGGGAGCGGGTCAGGTGGTGTGCACCGGCCGCGGGACGAAGCCGGACCCGAGCGGGAACAGGCGCACGCCGGCGCGCAGCCGGCGGAACGCGTACTGCGTGGTGTCGACGATGTGCCCGCCGGGGGCGAGGGCGACCAGCACGGTCTCGGCGATCGGCTGGAAGTCGGCGCGGAAATGCACCGTGCTCTTCAAGGCGAGGATCTTCTGCGCCGAGGGTTCTATGCCCAGGTGCCTGAACGGTGCCTGGTCGTGCGCCTGCATCCGCTTCGACGTCACGACGATGCCCACGCCCTCCGGCCCGCCGATGCGCAACAGTGCCATCGGCCCGAGGTCGACCTGGCGACCGCCGACCGACGGACCGGTGGTGGTGAACCGGCCGTCGCCCAGCCGTTCGACATGAAAGGTGGCCCGGTACGGATCGCTGCCTTCCGGGCCGAAGCGTCCGCCCAGCGCGAGCGTCACGTCGGCGCCCTGGCCGGCGGCATGCGCGGCGGCGGCGGACTCGGGATCGAAGAAGAAACCGAGCACCGCCTTGCGGGCCTTGTTGCGCACCAGGGCGGCGAGCAGGCCGGTGGTGTCGCCGGTGCCGCCGGCGCCCGGGTTGTCCTGCGTGTCGGCGATCACCACCGGGCGGGTCGCGGTCCCGGCGATGCGCATCGCCTGCTGCACGGCTTCATCCGGCTGCAGCAGCGGTTGCGCGAACTCGGCCTCGCGCGCCTCGATGTCGCGCAGCAATGCATCGGCCGCGGCATCGGCGGCGGCCTGGGTCCACGCATACACCACCACCGACGGCCCGCAGTCGTGCAGGTCGGCCGGCGGGAAACCGGCGAGGTAGGCGACGCTCAGCACGTCGCCCTGTTCCAGCCGCGCCGAGTGTTCGATGATCGCCTTCGACGGGTCGATCATCGTGCACTGCGAGTTTAGCGGCAGCAGGAAGGCGGGCTTGCGCAGCGCGCGCCCGGAAGGACGTCCGCGTTCCAGCACCTGCTTCAGCACGCGCGCGGCACGCTCGCCGGTGTCGACCCGGTCGACATGCGGATAGGTGCGGTACGCCTCGACGCCGTCGGCGTACTGCACCATCTCCGGCGTGACGTTGGCATGGTAGTCGAGGCTGTACACCACCGGTACCGCGTCGCCGACCGACGCGCGGATCCGCCGCAGCAGTTCGCCCTCGCAATCCTCGAAGTCCTCGCACACCGCCGCGCCATGCAGGTCGAGGTAGATCGCATCGACCGGCATCGCCTGCGACAGCATGCCGACCATCTCGCCGGCAATGCGCTCGAACGCGTCGCGCGTCACGTAGCCGCCGGCACCGCCGCTGGTCCAGATCAGCGGTGCATAGTCGTGGGACGGCCCCATCTCCTTCAGGAAGCCGGACAGCGCGAAGCTGGTGTCCGACAGCCACTCCAGCACCCCGGGCCCGCGCACCAGCGGCGGACGGTCGCGGTGCGCGGCGAAGTAGGCGAAGTCGGTGCGGGTGGGGACGAAGCAGTTGGTCTCGTGCTGGAAGCCGCCGATCGCGATGCGTGCCATGGTGTTCAGTCGCCTCCCTTGATGCCCGATGCCTTGACGATGCGGTCGATCTGCCCGGCGGCATGCTTCGCCAGCGCGAGCATCTGTTCCGGCGTGTTCGCGCCGGGTTCGGTGCCGGCCTGCAGCAGGCCGTCGCGCAGCTCGGGCACGCTCAGCGCCTTGCCGATCGATGCCGAGAGCAGGTTCACGATGTCGCGCGGCGTCTGGCCCTGGGTGACGATCGCGTAGAACGGCGTGAACTCGAAGCCAGGCAGGCCGGCGGCCTCGGCCACCGTAGGCACGTCGGGCAGCTGCGGCGAGCGGGTCGCCGAGGTCACGCCGAGCGCACGCAGCTTGCCGGCGCGCACGAACGAGATCGTGCCGCCGAGCACCGAGGTCCCCATCTCGACCCGGCCGGCCATCACGTCGATGTAGAGCTGGCTGGAGCCCTTGAACGGCACATGGTTGATGTCGATCTTAGCCGCGCCCCGGAAGTACTCCGCGGCCAGGTGTGGCGTCGCGCCGACGCCGGAGGAGCCGTAGTTGAGTTCGCCCGGCCGCTTGCGCGCGAGCGCGATCAGCTCCTTCAGGGTCTTCGCCGGCAGCGCGTTGTTCACGTAGAACACCAGCGGGAAGGTGCCGACCTTCGACACCCAGGCGAAGTCGCGCCACGGGTCGACCGGCATCTCGGGACGCAGGCTGCGGATGCCGGCGAGGCCGGAGGCTGCGAGCAGCAGCGTGTAGCCATCGGGCGGGGCCTTGGCGGTGAATTCCCAGGCGACCAGGCCGCCGGCGCCGGGCCGGTACTCGACGATCACCTGCTGGTTGAGCACCTTGGCCAGCGGGCCGGCGAGCAGCCGCGCATGCAGGTCGTCGCCGCCGCCGGGCGGGGCGCGCACGATCAGGCGCAGCGGCTTGACCGGGAAGGACTGGGCGATGGCCGGTACGGCGAAGGCCAGCAGCAGGGCGCAGGCCACCGCTGCGCGCATCGGCGCTGCAGCGGTCGCCCCGGACGTTGATTCCCTCGACAGCAGCATCGACGACTCCATCGGCAGGCGTGGAAAAGTGTCGACAGCATATCGTCCCTGCCGCGGCAGCGTGCGCGGGTCCGATCGGCTACGCTATCGGGCGCCGCAGCGAGGCATCCACAAGAAACCATCCACGAGAAGCCAACGACAGGGCAGGGGGAGCACGCATGGGAACCACGACACAACGATCGATCCACGGCCGCGCAAGCCTCGACGCCTCGCGCCGGCGCCTGCTCGGCGGCACGGCCGCGCTCGGCGCCCTGTCGGTGGCCGGCTGCGCGACGACCGCCGGGGGCGGCGGCGGCGGCCTGCCGTCGCGCGGCGAATGGCTGGTGCGCGGCGGCCACGTGATGACCATGGACCGCAAGGCCGGTGACCTGCCCGGGGCGGACGTGCATGTGCGCGACGGCGCGATCGTCGCCGTCGGAAATGGCCTGCAGGCGCCCGGCGCGCAGGTGATCGATGCGCGCGGCATGATCGTGCTGCCCGGCCTGGTCGAGACCCACTGGCACATCTGGAACACCATCCTGCGCAGCATGTCGGGTGCCGAGAAGAAGTACGGCTACTTCCCGACCGCACTCGGCATCGGGCGGGTGTACGAAGCCTCGGACATGTACCACAGCGCGCGCCTGGCCAGCGCCGAGGCGGTGTTCTCCGGCATCACCTTCGTGCACGACTGGTGCCACAACATCCGTACGCCGCACCATGCGCGCGAGGCGCTGCGCGGGCTGCAGCAGTCCGGCCTGCGCGGCCGCTTCTCGTACGGCACGATGCAGGGGCATCCGGTCGACCGGCCGATGGACGTCGCCGACCTCGAACGGCTGCGTGCCGACTGGTCGCAGCACTCCAATGGCGGGCTGCTGTCGCTGGGCGTCGCCTGGCGCGGGGTGTCGACCGGCGGCACCGGGCTGATCAAGGCCGAGGCCACGCGCGAGGACGTCGCGGCGGCGCGCCGGCTCGGGCTGCCGGTGTCGGTGCACCTGAACAATTCCCGCGCGCGCGCCGGCGGCATCGCGCAACTGGCGAAGGACGGGCTGCTCGGCGCCGACCTGCAGGCGATCCATGCGGTGTGGGTGACGCCGGAAGAGGTGAAGGCCCTGGCTGCATCCGGTGCCTCGGTGAGCATCTCGCCGTTCAGCGAACTGCGCATCGGCTTCGGCGTGCCGCCGACCAGCCGCTTCCTCGAGGCGGGCATCCCGATGGGCCTGTCGGTGGATACCACCGCGCTGTCGGGCAACGCCGACATGTTCGGCATCATGAAGGTCACGCAGAACGCCGAGAACGCGCGCACCGAAAACGAATTCCAGCTGCCGGCGCGCCGGGTCCTCGAGCTTGCGACCATCGAGGGCGCGCGCTCGATGGGCATGGCGGACCGGATCGGCTCCCTGGTGCCGGGCAAGCGGGCCGACCTGATCATGGTCGACACCCGGGCGGTCAACCTCGGGGTATTCACCGATCCGGCGCACATGCTGGTCGAGGCCGCGCAGCCGTCGAACGTCGACACCGTGATGGTCGACGGGCGCATCCTGAAGCGCGGCGGCCGGCTGGTCGCGGTCGATGCCGGGCAGGTGGTGGACGAAGCACGGATCGCACTCGCCGGGCTGCGCAAGCGGGCAAACTGGTGGTGATGCAACGATGATGGACGGACGATGAAGGCGATGCAGGAACATTCGAACACGGGGGCGCATCCGGCGGCCGCTTCGCACGGTCGCCTGCGGGCATCGATCGGCGCGCTGCTGATGGCGGGCGTGGCCATGTTCGCACTGGCGGCGGGGCCTGCGCCGGCCGGGGCGGCGACGCTGCGGCTCGCGCTGTCCGGCGACGTCACCTCGCTCGATCCGCACTTCCTGAACGCGGCGCCGAACAACACCGTCGCGCGCCATGTGTTCGAGTCGCTGGTGCAGGTCGATGCCGACGGGCAGCTGCAGCCGGCGCTGGCCGAGTCCTGGCGGGCGGTCGACCCGACCACCTGGGAGTTCCGGCTGCGCCGCGGCGTGCGGTTCCACAACGGCCAGGAGATGACCGCCGACGACGTGATGTTCTCGCTCGAGCGGCCGTCGCAGCTGGTGAAGAGCCCGGGGCCGTTCACCGCGTTCACGCGACCGGTGGTGGGCAAGGAGATCGTCGATCCGTACACCATCCGGCTGCGCACCGCGACGCCCTACGGTCCCCTGCCGCTCGACCTGTCCAACGTGTTCATCGTGTCGCGCAAGCTGGCCGAGTCGGCGTCGACCGACGACTTCAACACCGGCAAGGCGGTGGTCGGCACCGGGCCGTGGCGGTTCTCGAGCTGGCGCCGGGGCGACGCGGTCGAGCTCTTGCGCAACGACCAGCACTGGGGGCTGAAGCCGGCGTTCGAACGGGTGACGTTGCGCATCATCACCAGCGACCCGACGCGCATGGCGGCGCTGCTGTCGGGCGACGTCGATGCGATCGAGACCGTGCCCACCGCGGACATCGCGAAGCTGCGCGGCAACCCGAAGTTCATCGTCGAGCAGCGCGCGTCGTGGCGCACGCTGTTCTTCCATCCGGACCATGCGCGCGACAAGTCGCCGTTCGTGTACGACAAGTCGGGCCGGCCGCTGGAGAAGAACCCGCTGCGCGATGCGCGGGTGCGGCAGGCGATCTCGATGGCGATCGACCGCCGGGCGCTGGTCGAGAAGACGATGGAGGGGCTGGCCACGCCGGCGAGCAACGTCGTGGCCCCGGGCATCCTCGGCAACAATCCGACGCTCAAGCCCGACGCCTACGACCCGGTCGCCGCGCGCAAGCTGCTGGCCGAGGCCGGGTGGCCCGACGGCTTCGGCATGACCCTGCATGGCCCGAACGACCGCTACATCAACGACGAGCAGGTGGTGCAGACCGTCGCGCAGATGCTCTCGCGCATCGGCATCGCGGTGAAGGTCGAGACGCAGCCGGTGGCGGTGTATTTCGCGCGTGCCCGCAAGCACGACTTCAGCTTCGCGCTGCTCGGCTGGGGGTCCAACGCCGGCGACTTCGCCCTGCGCACCCTGGTCGGCACGCCCAACGCCGAGACCGGCTGGGGCACCTGGAACTGGGGCCGCTACAGCAACCCGAAGGTCGACGCGCTGGTGCAGTCGTCGCTGACCAACGTCGACCCGAAGAAACGCGACGCGATCGCACGCGAAGCGATGGCGATCGCCATGCGCGACCACGCCGTGATCCCGCTGCACCACCAGTTCGCCTCCTGGGCGATGCGCCGCGGCGTGCGCTACACCGCCCGCCTCGACGAATTCACCTACGCCCACCAGTTCCGGCTGGAATAATCCGGGTCAGAGACGATTTATCGAGGCGTGCTGCAGCTGTGTCGGGGATTGGCGGCTGGGGTCGAACCTCGGGATCCCCCCGGCTTTCGCCGTAGTTCCGGCCCAGGTTTCCTCCGCCAGCGTGTGATTTGCGGACGCGCGTAGCCGGTCGCCGCACGCGACATTCTCCCTGTCCCGCGCGCCAGCCATCTGATCGGATTCCCATGGGTGCGATCGAATCGCCGACCCGGATCAAGTTGACCGTCGATCAGTACTACCGGATCGCCGACGCCGGCGTGTTCCCGGCGGACGCGCGCCTGGAGCTGATCAACGGGGAGATCTTCGAAATGTCGCCGATCGGCACGCTGGATGCCGGCACGGTGGACCGCCTGGCGCAGGCGCTGATCCTTGCCCTTGGACGCCGCGCGGTCGTCGGCATCCAGCGGCCGGTGCAGGTCCCCGCCTACAGCGAGCCGCAGCCCGATCTCGTGCTGCTGCCGCCCCGGAATGACTTCTACACGTCGCGCCATCCGTAGCCGGAGGACCTGCTGCTGGTGGTCGAAGTCGCCGACACGTCGCTGCAGTTCGATCGGACGGTGAAGGCTCGCCTGTATGCGGCGCATGGCGTCCCGGAGTACTGGGTGGTCGATGCCCGCTCGCGCACGATCGAGGTGCTGCGTTCGCCGGGCGCGGAGGGCTACGCGGACGCGTCCGTCCTGTCCGGGAGGGCGTCCGTTTCGCCGCTTGCGTTTGCCGATTGCAGCTGGACGGTGGACAAGCTGCTGGGCTGAACGGGGCGCCAACACACGCAGCCTGGCGCCGGCTTCAGGGCTGCATCCGATCACTCCGCCTTCAATCCGTTCTGCTTTACCAGCGCTTCCCACCGCGCATGGTCCGCGCGGAAGAACGCGATGAACTCTTCCGGCATGCTGCCGACTGGCTCCGCGCCCTGTAGCGGCAGCTTCTCGCGCAGGCCCGGGGCCCGCAGCACCTTGCCGGTCTCCTCCGCCACCCGCAGCAGGACCTCGCGTGGCGTGCCGGCCGGGGCGAACAGGCCGCTCCAGCCGCTGAAGGGGAAGCCCGCGATGCCGGCCTCGATCATCGTGGGTATGTCGGGCGCTGCCGGGAAGCGCTTCGCCCCGGTCACGGCCAGCGCGCGCAGGCGTCCGGTACGCACCGGCGGCGTCACAGACGGCAGCGTCGAGAACATCATCGGCACATTGCCACCGAGCAGGTCGGTGACGGCCGGGCCGCCGCCCTTGTACGAGATGCGGATCAGCTCCACCTTCGCCAGCGCCTTGAACAACTCGCCCGACAGGTGCGCGCCCGAGCCGACGCCCGGCGACGCGAACGCGATCTCGCCGCGGCGCTTGCGCGCGAGGTCGGCCAGCTCCTTTACCGACCGGACGGGCAGGGCGGGTGTGACCACCAGCATGTTCGGTGCATCGATCAGCTGCGTGACCGGCGGTACGTCCTTCGTCGGATCGATCGCCAGCGAGGCCTGCATGTGCGGTGCGCTGGCGAACGAGTTCGACTGCGCGACCATCGTCTAGCCATCCGGTGGCGATCATGCCGGCTGCACCGCCGCGGTTCTCGATCACCACCGGCTGGCGCAGCGCCTCGGACAGGCCGGGCGCGACCGCGCGCACCGCGAAGTCGACGATGCCCCCGGGCGGGAAGCCGACGACGATGCGTACCGGACGCGCCGGCCAGGAGGTCGCCTGCGTCAGGGCCAGCGCCGGCAGGAGGGTGAACAGGGCAGCACCCAACAGGCAGGACCCGCACCACCCGCGCCCGGAAAATCGGTGTCAGACCCCGGGGTCTGACACCGGGCGCCCGGAAAGCGTGTCCGGCCCTGATTTCGGAAAAATCGTCTCTGACCCGGATTATCGGAACATCCAGGGATGGCTGGCGCGGTGGCGGGCTTCGAAGGCTTCTATCGCGGGGCGGTATTCCTGGGTGCGGGAGATGTCGTCGTAGCCGTTGAGCAGGCAGCGCTTGCGGATCGGGGAGATGTCGAAGCGGTGCACGCCGCCCTGGCCGTCGGTAACGGTCTGGGCTTCGAGGTCGATGGCGAAGGTCATGCCGGGGGCGGCATGCAGCATCGCGCGCAGGGCGGCGCAGGTGGCGATCGGCAGGGCCACGGTGAGCAGGCCGTTCTTCGCGCAGTTGGCGTCGAAGATGTCGCCGAAGCTCGGGGCGATCACGCAGCGGATGCCGAACTCGTACAGTGCATAGACTGCGGTCTCGCGCGACGAGCCGCAGCCGAAGTTGCTGTCGCCGACGATCAGCTGCGCCTTGTCGTACGGTGGCCGGTTGAGCAGGAAACCGGTGCGCCTGCCGTCGATGTCGTTGCGCTGGTCGTAGAACAGGATCTCGGCGTACTTCGGCCCGCGCGGTACCTTGTTGAAGCGGGTCGGGCAGAGCTGGTTGGTGTCGACGTTGGCGTCGTCGATCGGGGCGGCGACGCCCTCGAGGGTGGTGAACGGTTGCATCTGTCTGTCCTCAGCCGATCAGAGTACGCACGTCGACCAGCCGCCCGTTGATCGCGGCGGCGGCGGCCATCGCCGGGCTGGCGAGATGGGTGCGCCCGCCCGGGCCCTGGCGGTTGCGGAAGTTGCGGTTGGAGGTCGACACGCAGCGCTCGCCCGGCTCGAGCTGGTCGCCGTTGATCGCGGTGCACAGCGAGCAGCCCGGGTCTCGCCATTCGAAGCCGGCGTCGATGAAGATGCGGTCCAGCCCCTCGGACTCGGCCTGCCGGCGCACCGTCTGCGAACCGGGCACGACCCAGGTCGGTACCTGCGCCTTGCCCAGCCGCGCCACCTCGGCGGCTGCGCGCAGGTCCTCGATGCGCGCATTGGTGCACGACCCGATGAACACCCGGTCGACGCGGATGTCGGACAGCGCCATGCCGGCCTGCAGGCCCATGTACTCGATGGCGCTCGCCCATTCGCCGCGCTGCTTGTCGTTGCCCGCCTGTGCCGGATCGGGCACCGCGGTGTCGATCGGCAGCGCATGCGCCGGCGACACGCCCCAGGTCACCGTCGGCGCGATCAGCGATGCATCGAGCACCACTTCACGGTCGAACGTCGCACCGGTATCGCTCGGCAGCGTGCGCCAGAAATCGAGCGCCTTTTCCCAGGCCGCGCCCTTCGGCGAACACTCGCGCCCGTCGAGGTAGGCGAAGGTGGTGTCGTCCGGCGCGACCATGCCGGCGCGGCCGCCGGCCTCGATCGACATGTTGCACACCGTCATGCGCGCTTCCATCGACAGCGCCTGGATCGCGCTGCCCGCGTACTCGATCGCATGATCGGTCGCGCCATCGGCACCGATGGTGGCGATGATCGCCAGGATCAGGTCCTTCGCCGAGACGCCGAAACCGAGCTGGCCGTCGACCCGGATGCGCAGCGTCGAGGGCAGGGTCTGCCACAGCGTCTGCGTCGCCATCACATGCGCGAACTCGGATGCGCCCACGCCATAGGACAGGCAGCCGAACGCGCCATGCGTCGAGGTGTGCGAATCGTTGCCGATCAGCGCCAGCCCCGGCTGCACGATGCCCAGCTCGGGCGGCACGATGTGCATGATGCCCTGCTGTGCATGGTCGATGCCGTACAGGTTGATGCCGTACTTGCGCGCGAAGTCCTGCAACTGCACCACCATGTTGCGGATCTCGGCCACCGGGATGCCGGCCAGCCCCTTCGCCCGGCCGGTGGTCGGCACGTAGTGGTCGGTGAACGCATAGATCTGGTCCGGACGCATCACCTGCCGGCCCTGCGCCTCGAGGGCGACGAACGCGTGGTAGGTGTTCTCCTGCGCCAGCGCGCGGTCGATGTAGAGCAGCGACTCGCCCTCGTCGGTCACGACATGGTGGTTGTCCCAGAGCTTGCGGAACAGGGTTCGGGCGGTGCCCGTCGGTGCAGCGCTCATATCGTGTTGCCTCGGTTCGTTGCCGGCCTGCGCGTCACTGCGCCTTGATGCCGCTCTGCCTTACCAGCTGCCCCCAGCGCGCGTACTCGGAGCGCACGAAGGCCGCGAACTCGTCGGGCGTGCTGCCGACCACGTCGGCGCCCTGGATCAGCAGCTTGTCGCGGAAGCCCGGCGCGCGCAGCACCTTCGCCGTCTCGTCGGCGAAGCGCACCGCGATCTCGCGCGGCGTGCCGGCGGGCGCGAAGATGCCGCTCCAGCCGCTGAACGAATAGCCGGCGATGCCGGCCTCGATCATGGTCGGCACCTCGGGCACGCTGGGAAAGCGCTTCGCGCCGGTCACCGCCAGCGCGCGCAGGCGCCCGGACTGCACATGCGAGGTCACCGAGGGCAGCGTCGAGAACATCATCGGCACATGGCCGCCGAGCAGGTCGGCCACGGCGGGACCGCCGCCCTTGTAGGCGATGTGGATCATGTCGAGCTTCGCCAGCAGCTTAAACAGCTCGCCCGACAGGTGGGTGCCCGAGCCGTAGCCGGACGATGCGAAGCTGAGCTCGCCCTTGCGCTTGGACGCCAGCGCGACCAGTTCCTTCACCGTCTTCACCGGTATCGATGGCGTGACCACCAGGATGTTCGGCGCATCGATCACCTGGGTCACCGCCATCACTTCGCGCAGTGGGTCGGCGGGCGGGTTGGGCGTCATGTGCGGGCCGACGGTGAAGGTCACCGTATGCGCGAGCAGGGTGTAGCCATCGGGCGCGGACTTGGCCACCACCTCGGTGCCGATCGCACCGGCGGCGCCGCCGCGATTCTCGACCACCACCGTCTGCTTGAAGGCGTCGCTCAGGCCGGGCGCGATCGCGCGCGCGGCGAAATCCGAGATGCCGCCCGGCGGGAAGGCGACGATGATGCGCACCGGCTTGGCGGGCCACGCCTGTGCGATCGCGGGGGCGGTGGCCAGCGTGCAGGGCGTGCCGATGGCGATCGCGACCGCGAGGCTGACCGCGGGGCTGACCGCCCGCCGGGTGTGTGCGTGGTTCGTGTGCATGCGTGTTCCTCCTGGCAGGCCCGCTCAGCCTATCGCGGCCGATTCGAGCCGGTAACGTTCGAGTCTTGCCGGGTCGATGGCCACGCCCAGCCCGGGCGCGTCGCTCACCGGCAGCACCCCGCGCGACAGGTCGAGCTTGTCGACCACGATGTCGTCGCGGGTCTTCAGCGGGCCGACGCATTCGACGCCCTCGATCACGTTGAGCGAGGTCGAGGCGACGATGATCTCCGCCATCGTGTTGATGCCCAGCCCGAAGCCGTGGCCGATCACGCAGCGTACCCCGGCGGCCTCGGCGGTGGCGATCATCCGGCGCGTGCCGAGCAGGCCGCCCTGCTTCATCACCTTGACCTTGACGATGTCGGCCGCCTCGGCGCGCAGGATGCCGATCAGGCTCGCGTGGTCGAGCACCGACTCGTCGGCCATCAGCGGCACGCCCACGCCCTGGGCATGGCGCCGGATGCGGGTCATCGCCGGCAGGTCGTCCCAGGCCACCGGCTGCTCGACCAGTTGCAGCCGCGCGCGGGCGGTACCGGTGACGAAGGCGATCGCGTCGGCCTCGGAGAAACCCTCGTTCGCATCGGCACGGATCGCGAACTCCGGACCCACCGCCTCGCGCACCGCCAGCACGCGGTCGATGTCGGTCTTCACCTCGCCGCCGACCTTCACCTTGCACGAGCGGAACCCCTTGTCCCTCCAGCCCGCGGCCTGCCGCGCCGCCTCGTCCGGCGCCAGCATGCCGACCCAGGCGTTGAAGCGGATCTCGCGCACCACCGCGCCACCGAGCAGGGTGGCCATGCTGATGCCGGCGCGTCGTGCCGTGAGGTCCAGGCAGGCCATCTCGAGCGCGGCCTTGGCATCGAAGAAGGCCGGGTCGATGCTGTCCAGCGTGGCCATCATCGCGTGGATGTTGTCGGCCGGTGCACCGATCATCGCCGGCGCGAAATGGTCGCGCAGCATCCGGAAGTGGTCGGCGACCGATTCCTTCGAATAGCCGGGCGAGGGGTCGATGTTGCCGATGCCGAGGGCACCGTCGGTGTCGCGCACCACCAGTACCACGCTGCGCTGGATGTCCTTCACGCTGTGTGCGGTCTTGAACGCCTCGACCAGCGGCACGCCGACCAGGTTGATCTCGATGGACTGGATGCTCATGGTTCGCTCCGCTTCGTCACTGGGCCTGCAGGCCGATCGATTTCACCAGCGCCGCATAGCGCTCGAAGTCCTTGCGCATGCGCGCGGCCAGTTCCTCCGGCCCGCCCACCCAGGGCGCGACGCCTTGCGTCTCGAGCGCGCGGCGCACCTCCGGGTCCTTCACCGCGCGCATCAGTTCCGCGGCCAGCCGGTCGACGATCGGGCGCGGCATGTTCGCAGGCCCGAGCATCGCGATCCACGGATTCATCTCGAAGCCCGGCAGACCGGCCGATTCGGCCAGCGGCGGCACGTCGGGCATCGTCGACTGCCGGGCGAGGGTGGACACGCCCAGCGCCTTCAGCCGGTTCGCCTTCACCTGCCCGATCGCGTTGGGCAGCGTGGCGGTGGAGGCGAAGGTCTCGCCGCCGAGCAGCGAGGCCATCGACTGCGGGCCGCCCCGGTAGGGCACGTGCATCAGCCGGATCTTCGCCGCGGTGGCGAACGCTTCCATGCCGAAGTGCGGCGAGCTGCCGTTGCCCGAGGAGGCATAGCTGATCTGCCCAGGCTGCGAGCGGGCGAGCGCGATGAAGTCGCGCGCGGTCTTCACCGGCAGCGACGGATGCACCACCAGCACCCACGGCTGGCCGGACACGAAGCCGATCGGCGTGAAGTCCTCGAACGTGCGGTAGGACAGCGCTTTGTAGGTGCTGGCGTTGGACACATGCGTGGCCGAATGCACCATCAGGGTGTAGCCGTCCCCCGGTGCGCGCGCGACCAGTTCCGCGCCGATGGTGCCGGCGGCACCCGCACGGTTCTCGATCACCATCGGCACGCCGAGCGCTTCGCTCATCTTCTGCGCGACCGGGCGCGCGGCCGCGTCGTTGGATCCACCCCCGGGCCAGGGCACGATTACCCGGATCGGCTTCGCCGGCCAGCCCTGGGCGGTGGCGGACAGCGGCTGCAGCGACAGGCCAGCGAGCGCCGCGAGCGCGGCGGCCGACACGATTGCGGAGTGGTTCATGCGGGATGCCTTCCGACGAAGTCCCAGTCGACCTCGGCACCCCAGCCCGGCCCCTGTGGGATGTCCACCATGCCGTCGCGCATCTGCATGCGCTGCTTGTACAGGCCGTAGGACAGCGGGTTGCGGTCCGAGCCGCCCATCGTCTCCACCCCGAACGACGCCGTGCGGAACGCGGCGACCAGGTGGGAGTGGATCTCCGGCGCGAGGTGCGGCGCGATCGACACGCCATGCTGCTCGGCCAGGTGCGCGATGCGCACCGCCTCGGTCATGCCGCCGGCGCGGGTCGCATCGAACTGCACGTAGCGGATGCCGCCCTGCTCGATGAAGTCGCGCACCGTGTGACGGGTGAGTTCGCGCTCGCCATGGCCGATCGGGATGTGCGTCGAGCGGGCGAGCACGGCGAAGTCGGTCGGGCTCAGGTGCCAGTGCAGCGGCTCCTCCAGCCAGAAGATGTCGAACGGTTCCACCGCATGGGCGAAGCGGATGCAGTCGTCGAGCGAGAACGCGGCGTTCATGTCGAGCATCAGCAGCACGTCGGGGCCGATGGCCGCCCGCGTTGCCAGGACGCGTTCGACTTCCTCCGCAATCGACAGCCCGCCGGTCTTCAGCTTCACCGCGCGGTAGCCCGCCTCGACATAGCCGGCGAGTTCATGCGCGCAGGCGTCGAGCGGCGCGCCCTCGCGGTAGAAGCCGCCGGTGGCATAGCTACGTACCGGCGCGCCGCTGCCGCCGAGCAGGCGCCACACCGGCAGCCCGGCCGCCTTGCCGCGGATGTCCCAGAGCGCGAGGTCGATGCCGCCGATCGCGGCCATCACGTTCGCGCGCGCCGAGCGGGCGAGCGGCGAGGGCAGGCCGTCGCGGGCGAACATGCCACCCGGGCGCGGAGAGGTCAGCGAGAACAGGAATTCCCAGTTGTCGGTGGTGGCGAGCGCATCGCGACCCTGCAGCAGCGCTGCGAACCGGCCGACCCAGTCGCAGACCGCCGGCATCGGCGTCGCGTGGATCTCGGCGGTACCCACCAGGCCGTCGTCGGTGCGCACCTCGACCACGATCAGGTGCGCCTTCTGGTGGCATTCATGCGCCGTGTAGAGGGTCTCCGCCAGCGGCACCGACAACGGGTGCGTGCGGATCTCTGCGATACGCGTCAATTGGAGCTCCTCGACTGTTCCGATCGGGCGCGCGGCCTCTGCGGGACGTTCGCGCCTGCGGGGCAGGTCGCACCCGCGGATGCCGATGGTCGCACGGACGCGCGGACGCTGCCGGCGCCGTGCACCGGCAGGGTAGCGCGGGCGCGGCTCAGGCCGACGGGCGCCCGGCCTTGATTGTCGTGCGCAGCAGGAAGCGCCGCTCGTTCGCGTCGAACGCGTTGCGCTTGTGCATCGTGCAGCGGTTGTCCCACATCACCAGGTCGCCGATCTGCCACTCCTGGAACCAGCAGTAGGGCACCTGGGTCGCGTGTGCCCACAGGCGATCGAGCAGCGCCTCGCTCTCGTCCAGCGGCAGGCCCATCACGTAGCCGTTCGGCCGGCGGCCGAGGAACAGCGCACGGCGGCCGGTCTCCGGATGGCGGACGACGATCGGATGGACCGCGCCCGGCGCCTCGCGCGGGTCGGTGACCGGCTTGAAGCCCTTGCGCAGTTCGCCGGCGCTGTTGTGGCTGGCATCATGCTTGATCTGCCGGCCCTCGACTGCGGCCTTCAGGTCGGCGGGCAGCGTCTCGTAGGCGGCGTACATGTCGATGAAGCCGGTCTCGCCGCCCTTCGACGGCAGTTCCACCGCATAGAGCAGCGCCGCCGAGGGGGTGATCTCCTGGTAGGACATGTCGGTATGCCAGACCGCCTCGCCGTAGCCGAGGCTGCCGATCACTTCGCCGTCGACCTTGATGTTCGACATCACCGCGAGTTCGGGATAGCCCTCGATCCAGTTCTTGCCGCGGACATTGATCGGCGCCTTGTCGAGCGTGCCGAACCGGCGGCTGAACGCGAGCAGGTCGTCCTTGGACATGTCCTGGCCGCGGAAGCGCAGCACCTTGTGGTCGAGCCAGGCATCGCGGATGTCTTCCACGGTGGCGTCTGTAAGTTCGGTCGTGATGTCGACCCCGACGATGTCGGCGCCGATGCCCTTGCCGGTCGGCACGACCTGCACCTGCAGGGAAGGGTTGAAGCCGCTGTCGGCCTTGGCGGCGGTGTCCAGCGTGGCGGGCGGGGTCATGGCGGTCCTCCTTCGATTTCGGTATGCCGGGCATTGTATTGTCGATTATCAATAATCTGCAAGGTCGCCGTTCCTGCCGGAGCACGGCTAGAATCCGGCGCATGGCCGCCCGATCGAACCCGCAGCAGGCGCCCGCCGGCGCGGCGGCCGGCCTCGGCGCGACCATGCCCGACCGCATCGCGCGCGCGCTCGCCACGCGCATCGTCGACGGCGCGCTCGCGCCCGGCCAGCGGCTGGTCGAGGCGAACATCGCCGCGGAATTCGGGGTCAGCCACGGCCCGGTGCGCGACGCGTTGCGCGCACTGGAGCGGCAGGGGCTGGTGACCATCGCGCCCTACCGCGGCGCGGTGGTGCGCGAGGTGTCGGTGCGCGAGGTGACGGAGCTGTATCAGGTGCGAGCGGCCCTGGTCGGCCTGCGTGCGCGCTGGATCGCCGAGGATGCCGGCCACCAGGCGTTCGCCCGCGACCTGGCGCCGAAGATCGCGGCCCTGCGCGCGATGGTGCGAGCGAAGGTGGAGGGAAGCGGCGAAGCCGACGGCTATGTCGACGCGGCGCTGGCGGTGAACGCGGCGTTCACCGCCTCGGTAGCCAACCCCTGGCTGCGCGCGATGCTCGAGTCGCTGTCGATGCAGACCGCGCGCTACACCCGGCTGGGCCTGCAGGATGCGAAACGCCGGCGCGATTCGGCCGCCGCGTGGCACGGCCTGATCCAGGCGATCGAGGCCGGCGACGGCGACGCTGCCGAGCGCATCGCGCGCGAGAACTCGCTCGCGCTGCGCGATGCCGCGATCAGGGCGCTGGAAGGACGCACGGCCGCGCCCGCGAAGAAGTCCGTGCCCCGCAAGCCGGCCGCGCCGCGCGCGCGCTGATCACTCGGGCTGGATGCCCGCCGCGCGGATCGTCTTACCCATCCGTTCGAAGCCCTGGCGGGTCGCGCGGCGCAGTTCCTCCGGCGTCGAGCCGACCGGCTCCAGGCCGAGTGCGGTCAGCTTCTCGCGCACGTCCGCGTCGGCCATCGCCTTCGCCGCCTCGGCCGCCAGTCGGTCGATCACCGCCTTCGGCGTGCCGCGCGGCATGTACAGCCCTGCCCAGGTGACGAACTCGAAGCCGGGCAGGCCGGACTCGGACACGGTGGGCACGTTGGGCACCTGCGGGAAGCGCTTCGCGCCGCCGACCGCCAGCGCGCGCACCTTGCCGGCCTGGATCTGCGACAGCACGATGGACAGCGCGGTGAACATCACCGGCACGTGGCCGCTGACCACGTCCGACGCGGCCTGCGTCGCGCCCTTGTACGGCACGTGGTTGAGCTTCACCCCGGCCTGCGACGAGAACAGTTCCATCGCGATGTGCTGCGGGCTGCCGACGCCGCCGGACGCGTAGTCCATCTTGCCCGGGTTGGCCTTGGCCAGCGCGATCAGGTCCTTCACCGTCTTCGCCGGCAGGCTCGGGTTGGCGATCAGCACCCAGGTGATGTTCGCCAGCAGGCTGACCGGCTCGAAGCTCTCGAGCGTGTCGTAGTTGACCTTCTTGCGCAGGTGCGGCGTCATGTTCAGCGTGCCGTCGTTCGCGCCGAAGATGGTGTAGCCGTCGGCCGGCGCGCGCGCCGCGCGTTCCGCGCCGATCACGCCGGCGGCGCCGGGCAGGTTCTCGAGCACGATCGGCTGCTTCATGTTGTCGCTCATCCGCTGCGCGACGATGCGCAGGATGGCGTCGGCACCGCTTCCGGCCTGCACCGGCACGATCATGGTGATCGGGCGGCTCGGATAGGCCTGGGCATGCACCGCAGCCGTGAACGGTAAGGTGGCGAGGGCGGCGGCCAGCAGTGCGCCGCCGAAGCGGTTCGGGGTCAGGGACGACATGGGCGGAGTTCCTCTGTTGGGTGAGGGGGTCAGGTCTTGCCTTTTGCCTCGAAGAGGCAAAAGGCAAGACCTGACCCCCAGGCGTTCGCTGCCGGACATGTTCTTGCGACACGTTCATTCTGCGGCCGGCGATCCTAGCCAATCGGACATCCGGCGGCAACGCCTATAATCCGCCCTCCTCGCGATCGCCGCGATCCGCCGCCGGAGCAGACATGACACCACCCCGTATCAAGACGCCCCCGGGCAGCACCATCGGCGTGATCGGGCTCGGCCTGATGGGCTCGGCCGCTGCCGCCCGCCTGACCTCCGCCGGCTTCACCGTGGTCGGCTACGACGTCGATGCCGGCGCCGCCGAGCGCCTCGGATTGCCGGCAGACCAGCGTGCCCGCTCGATCGCCGACATCGCCGCACGCTGCGACTGCTGCGTGGTCGCGGTGTTCAACACCGCGCAGGTGGAGCAGGTGCTGGAAGGTTCTAGCGGCCTCGCCGAGTCGCGCGATACCGGCGCGGAACGCGAGCGTCCGCCGCTGGCGGTGATCTGCATCAGTACCTGCGACCCGGACGCGATCTCGGCGCTGGCCGGCCGCCTGCCGGCCGAGCGCATCGCCTTCGTCGAAGTGCCGGTGTCCGGCACCAGCCAGCAGTTCGTGCGCGGCGACGGCCTCGGCCTGGTCGCCGGCAGCGATGCCGATGTCGCACGCGTCGCACCGGTGCTCGACGCGATGGTGCCGAAGCGGCACCGCGTCGGAAAGCCGGGCGACGGCGGCCGCGCGAAACTCGCGATCAACCTGATGCTCGGCGTGAACCGCGCGGCACTGGCCGAGGGCCTGGTGTTCGCCGAACGCATGGGCCTCGACCCGACCGCCTTCCTCGCGGTCGCACGCGATTCGGCCGCCTACTCGCAGATCATGGACGTGAAGGGCGCGAAGATGATCGCCGCCGACTTCACGCCGCACGGCAAGGTCAACCAGTCGATGAAGGACTTCTCGCTGATGCTGGAACAGGCGAAGCGGCTGGGGCAGCGGCTGCCGCTGTGCGAGACGTATGCCGGGCTGATGCAGGGGTGCATCGACCACGGCGAGGCGGAACTGGACAACGGGGCGGTGATCCGGGAGATACGGCGGCGGGTGGAGTGAAAGCGCGCTGACGTCTTCTCGTGAATCTTTTCTGACGCCCCTTCCACTGGCGAAACGCGCGACGTAACGTGTGGGCTCGTCAGGTTCAGCTTGGCCTGCCGGAACCTGCACGCCCCGGAGGATAGCGTCGTCATGCAATCGCCCGCCCGTCAAGAACAGCGCATCTTCCTAAAGACTCCGGAAGCACGTCAAGGCGTCTGTTA
>JAJTHE010000006.1 GCA_021298815.1 Betaproteobacteria bacterium
CGCCGGCGGCTGCAGCCAGCATCTCCGCCCCGAGGTGCGACACGGAGCCGGCGCCCGACGAACCGAAGCTGACCGCCTGCGGCTTGCTGCGCGCGACCTTCACCAGTTCGCCCACGGTGCGCGCGGGCACGCGTGGATTGACCGCGACGACATAGGGGGTGGCGGCGATGTTCGTGATCGGCGCGAAGTCGCGCAGGGAGTCGTAGGAGAGCTTCGCGTACAGGTGGGGCGCGATGGCGAGGCTGCTCGGACCGCCCAGCAGCAGCACATGGCCATCGGGCGCCGCGCGCGCGACATGGCCGGTGCCGACGGTCGCACCGGCCCCGCCGCGATTCTCGACCACCACCGCCACGCCGAGTGCCTCGGCGAGCTTCGCGGCCATCGTGCGCGCGATCACGTCGTTCGGACCGCCCGGTGCGAACGGGGACACGATCGTGATGCCGCGCGCCGGGAATGCCTGCGCCTGGGCCTGCGCGGCAGGCATCCCGGCCCACGGCAGCAGCCCGGCCACCAGGCCGGCAGCCACGCCGGCCCGGAACCGGGCGATCGACTTGCAGTCCGATGGATGCATGACCTGTTTCTAGCACCCGCGCGGCCCGGCTGCAACCGGAATCGCCCGCATTCGCCCGACACCGGGCTGTCTCAGTTCTCGGGCTTGATCCCCGCCCGCTTCACCACTCGGCCGAACACCTCGAGGTCGGTGCGGATCTGCTTCGCATAGTCTTCCGGCGAGTTCGGTGCCACCGCCTCGAAGCCCTGCGACTCGAAGCGCTGGCGGAAGTCGGGAGACTTCAGCGCAGCGATGACCTGCCCGTTGAGGCGAACCACGAGTTCGCGCGGCAGGCCTGCAGGCCCGACCAGTCCGTAGCTGCCCTCCACCGGGTGCAGCTTGAGACCGGCCTCGATCAGCGTCGGCACGCCCTTCGCCCCCTCGGCACGCGCGGCGCCGGTGGCCGCGAGCATGCGCAGCCGGCCAGCCTTGACCGCGCCCTCCGATTGCGGCAGCGTGAGGAAGGCAAGGTCGATCTCGCCGCCCAGCAGCGCGGCCAGCGCCGGCGCGATCCCCTTGTAGGCTACGTGCACCATCTCGACTCCGGGCGTGGCACTCTGCAGCGCCTCGGCGATCAGGTGCGAGATCGAGCCCACGCCAGAGGAGCCGTAGTTCAGCCTGCCCTTTCGTTCGCGCGCGATCCGGATCAGGTCCTGCACGCTCTTCGCAGGCACGGACGGATGCACCACCAGCACGTAGTGCGTGACCGCGACCGATGCGATCGGCGTCACGTCCTTCACCGGGTCGTAGCGCAGCTTCGGATCGATCGCGGGCGACAGGGCGAGGCTGCCCAGGCTGCCGACGCCCAGGGTGTAGCCGTCGGGCACGGCGCGCACCATCGCCTCCATCCCGATCGAGCCGCCCGCCCCGCCACGGTTCTCGATCAGCACCGGCTGCCCGAGCCCCTCGGACAGGCGCTGCCCCAGCGTGCGGCCGACCGCATCGACCGGCCCCCCCGCGGCGAACGGCACGATGATGCGCAACGGCTTCACTGGCCACGCCGCCGGCTGCGCCGCCGCCGCGCCGGCCCCGAGCAGCAGCCCTGCCACGGCGAGGCGGCCCACGAGCACCGCCGCGGCCGGTCGCCGCGGCGCGCCTGCCCCCTGGCCGCGCCCGGTCATTCCGCGTCGTACCCCGGCAGCACCCGCATGTCGATCACGCAGACCCCACCCGCCTTCACGTGCGCCAGCCCGCGCTCGATGGCCGGCCGCATCTCGGCGAAGTCCTTGATCGGGCCGATGCCCAGCGCGCCCTGGGCCGTGCCCATCGCGGCGAGGTCGATGTCCGGATCGTCGATGCGCTGGCCGATCCAGCGGTTCTCCGGCGGGCGCCCGCGCTTGACCGCGATCGCTTCCTGGTGCCGCTCGTCGTTGAAGTACGATCGGTTGTTGCAGACCACGAACATCGCCGGGATCTTGTAGTGGGTCGCCGTCCAGATCGCGGTGTTGCCCATAAGGAAGTCGCCGTCTCCCATGATGCCCAGCGCGATGCGGCCGCTGCCCTTGATCGCCAGCGCGCCGCCCACGGTGATGCCGGGCCCTGCGCCCACGCCCGCGCCGCCGTCCACGCCGATGTAGTCGAGCGGATGGCGGAAATGCAGGTAGGAGCCATGCCAGCCCAGTGGCAGCCGGGTGACGCAGAAATCGACGCCCTCCAGGGCAGCGCGCAGCGCATCGCCGACGCCCTGCAGCGTGACGTCACTGGTCGATGCAACCTTGCCCGCCGTGGCCTTGGGCACCGGTACCGTCGACGTGCGCGGCTGCACGGCCTCGAGTAGCAGCGGCACGGCCGCGTCGGGCTCGCACATGAGCAGCAGGTCGACCGGGGGCAGCACGTGGTAGTCCATGCTCCAGCCGCGGTGGTTGTGCTGGTCGCACGACACCTGGATCACCTTGGCACCGACCGGCTTGTCGCCGAACGCCTGCTTGAATGTACCGCCGAGGTCTAGCCAGTCGAGCGAGAGGATGACGTCGGCGTTAAGCAGCGCCTCGGCCGCCTCGGGTCCGAGCCGGTTGCCGGGCGGTCCGACATGCAGTGGATGGTCGGTCGGGAACGACGCGGCGAGCTTGATGTGGCTCACCGATTCCATCTGCAGCTTCTCGGCCAGCGCGACCCTTGCATTCCATCCGTCGACGCTGCGCGACACGCGACCGGCCAGCATCACCGGCCGCTTCGCGCCCGACAGCAGCGCGGCCGCCTGCTTCACCAGCTCGGGCGAAGGATGGACGTCCTGCGGCGCCGCGAAGCGGTCGAAGTCGGGCATCGGCGGCATCGCCGGGATGCGGTCCTCCTGCAGCGCGACGTCGAGGTTCACGTAGACCGGCCCGCGCGGCGCGGTCAGCGCGATCTGGCGCGCGCGCAGCAGCGCCTCGACCGCGGCCGGGACCGAAGCCGGCTGGTTGTCCCACTTGGTGAAGTCGCGCACCAGCGACGCCTGGTCCGCGCAGGTGTGGATCCATTCGATCCAGGGCCGGCGGCGCGCCGCGTCCATCGGGCCGTTGGCGCCTAGGATCAGCACCGGCGTGCGGTCGCACCAGGCATTGAAGATCGGCATCGACGCATGCATCAGGCCGACGTTCGAATGCAGCGCGGAGGCCATCAGCCGGCCCGAGGCCTTCCAGTAACCCTGGGCGATGTGCACGGCATGTTCGTCGTGCAGGCAGAGGATCATCTGCGGCGCCCGGTTGCCGAGGTAGTTCACGATGCTGTCGTGGAGGCCGCGGTAGCTCGCGCCCGGGTTGAGCGCGATGAACGGGATGTCGAGGCGCTTCAGCGTCTCGGCAACCGCATCGCTGCCGAACAGGACGTCGCTGGGCGCGCGCGCCACCGGCGCATCGTGCACGATAAGGTCGTTGGGTACGGGTTCGTTCATCTGGGACGGGCCTCGGCTGTTGATCGGGTCTGCTATCCTGCGAAAGCTTCCGGAGGAGGATGCCAGATGATACCGATCATTCGAGCCGCTGCAGCGGTCGCGGTCGCCACGCTTTGTTCCGCCGCCGCGCTGCCGTCCGCCGCCCAGCCGTTCCCGTCGCGCCCCGCGCGCATCATTGTCCCGTTCCCTCCGGGGCAGGCTGCCGACACCTTCGCCAGGCTCGCCGCCGAGCGACTGTCGGCCACCTGGGGACAGACGGTGGTGGTCGAGAACCGCGCAGGCGGAGCCGGCATGATCGGCGCCGAGGCGGCCGCCCGCGCGAAGCCGGACGGCTACACGGTGCTGATGGGATCGGCCGGGCCGATCTCGATCAATCCGCATGTGTTCTCGAAGTTGCCGTACGACGCGCAGAAGGACTTCGTGCCGCTGGCCCAGGTGGTCGCCCTTCCGCTGGTGATCGTCGCGCATCCGAGCCTGCCGGTGCGTTCGGTGAAGGAACTGCTGGCGCTCGCCCGCTCCCGGCCGGGACAGTTGCAGTATGCGTCGGCCGGGCCGGCCACCTCGCAGCACCTGGCAGGGGAACTGTTCGCCAGCACCGGCGGCGTGAAGATGGTGCACGTTCCCTACAAGGGCAGCGGCCCCGCGCTGCAGGACCTGCTCGGCGGTCACGTGACGCTGATGGTCGACAGCCTCACCTCCGCGCTGCCTTCGATACAGTCGGGGAGGCTGCGCGCGATCGGGGTGACGACGCGCGAGCGGGTGCCCGCCGCCCCCTCGATACCGGCGATCGGCGAACAGCTCCCGGGGTACGAGGCGGTCGGCTGGATCGGCGCACTGGGCGTCGCCGGTACCCCGCCCGATGTCGTCGCGCGCTGGAGCAACGACCTCGCCGCGCTGGTGAAGGAACCGGCCATGCGCGAGCGCATCGTCGCCCAGGCCGCGGTCCCGGCGACCCTCGCCGGCCCCGCGTTCGGCGCCTTCCTCGCCCAGCAGCATGAGCTCTGGGGCAAGGTGGTGCGCCTGTCGGGAACGCAGCTGGACTGATACCCTCCGGTCGGCAGCAGCCGATGAAGCACAATCGAACAACCGCAGAACCGCACGAGGAACGACATGGACTTAGGCATCGCTGGCGAACACGCGCTGGTGGTCGGCGGATCCGAAGGCATCGGCTTCGCATCGGCGCGCGCGCTGCTGGACAACGGCGCCAAGGTGACCCTGGTATCGCGCAATCCCGAGAAGCTCGCGCGCGCGGCGGACCAGCTCGAGACCGCCGTCGGCCGGCCGGTACGCCATTTCGCCGCCGACATCACGCAGGCCTACGACGTGGCCAAGCTCACCGACTGGCTGCGCTCGGACGACAGCGACGGCGGGCCGCGGCTGGACATCCTGGTGTCCGCGGTCGGCGGCAGCCAGCGGGCGCTGTTCGAGGAACTCACCGACGACGCCTGGCTCGCAAACTACGAGTTCAACGTGCTGTCCGCGGTGCGTGCGATCCGGCTGGCGCTCCCTATGCTCAAGGAAGCGGGTACCGGCAGCATCGTGCTGCTCGGTGCCGCGGGCGCGCGGATGCCCTATGAACACCAGGTCGTGTCCAACGTCCACAAGGCCGGGTTGATCGCACTCACCAAGACGCTCGCCGCGGAGCTGTCCCGCTTCGGCATCCGCGTGAACTCGGTGTCGCCGGGCCGCACCCGCACCGCGCTGTGGGCGAAGCGCGCGGCACAGCTTGCGGCCGAACGCGGCGTGGACGAGGAAACGGTGATCAGCGAGTTCGCGCGCGACATCCCGCTGCGCCGGTTCGGCCGTCCCGACGAGATCGCCGGCATGGTCGCGTTCCTCGCCTCGCACCAGGCAAGCTACATCACCGGGCAGTCGATACTGGTGGACGGCGGCATCGCGCGCGGCCTGCTCTGACCATCGACGGGCCGGCGATGCGCAGGGCCGCCGTCCGCATCGGCGTCGGGCTGTACGCGCTGCTGGCCCTGCTGGTGGCTGGCAGTGCACTGCGCACGCTGGCCTCTGCGAGCCACGGACTGGTCGTGGCCCACGGCAGCGTGGACGCGATCCCGGTGACCGTGTTCCGGCCGGCGCACGGCACCGGCGGTCCCCTGCCCGTGGTGGTCATCGCGCATGGCTTCGCAGGTTCGCAGCAGTTGATGCAGGCGTTCGCCACGACGCTCGCGCGCAACGGCATGATCGCGGTCACCTTCGACTTTCCCGGCCATGGCAGGCATCCGCAGCCCCTGCCGGGTAGCCTGCAGGAACACGAGGCCCTGCTCACGGCGCTGCTCGGCGCGCTCGACCGCGTCGTGGGGTTCGCGCGCGTGCTGCCCGGCAGCGACGGACGGGTTGCACTGCTCGGGCACTCGATGGCGTCCGACCTGGTGGTGCGGCAGGCACAGGCCGACCCGGCGATCGTCGCCACCGTCGGCGTGTCGCTCGTCTACGGCGGCGCACGCATGGTCGCACCGCGCAACCTGCTGTCGATCTACGGTTCCATCGAACCCGACATGGTGCAGTCGTTCGGCCGCCGCCTCGTCGCCGGCACGGACGCTGTCGGGGAAGCGGCCGCCGTGGTGCCCGGCCGCACCTACGGCCGCTTCGACGACGGCAGCGCGCGGCGCTTCGTGCTCGCCGCAGGCGCCGAGCATATCGGCGTGCTGTACCACTCGACCAGCCAGCGCGAGTCGCTCGACTGGATGCTGCAGGCGTTCGGCCGCGGCGGTGCCGGCGTGCCGAAAGCGTCGCAGGCGCCGGCATTCATCGATGCCCGCGGGCCGGCGATCGCCGGAATGCTCGCCGGCACGGTGATGCTGGCCTGGCCCCTGTCGATGGTACTCGGCCGCCTGGTGCCCGGCCGACCGCATGCCCCATCGCTGCGCGCGGCATCCCGCGCCCGCTCGACGTCGGGCGTGCCGTACCGGCGCGACTGGCTGTGGTTGACGGTCGGTCCGGCCCTGGCCACGCCGCTGCTGCTGCGGCTCGTCCCGTCCCATTTCCTGCCGATCCTGCTCGGCGACTACCTGCTCCTCCATTTCGCGCTGTACGGCATGCTCACCGCCGGTGGCGCAGCGTGGCTTGCCTTGCGCGGCCGCCTGGAAATGCCGGCGCCCACCCTGCCTTCGCCGGCCTGCGCAGCCGCCACGCTGGCCGTGGTGGCCTGGTCGACGCTGGCGATCGGCCTCGGCGTCGACCGCTACGTGTTCAACCTGTGGCCGGCGGACGGACGCGGTCCGTTGATCGCCGCGCTGCTGGTCGGAACCCTCGCCTGGGCAGCCGCCGACGAGTGGCTGTCGCGCCATCCGCAGGCACCGCGCTTCGCCTATCCGGCCACCAAGGCGCTGTTCATCGCCTCGCTCGTGCTGGCGGTGATGCTCGACCTGTCGCGCCTGTTCTTCCTGGTCATCATCATCCCGGCCATCCTCGTGATGTTCATCGCCTACGGCCTGCTCAGCCGCTGGAGCTTCCGCGCCACCGGCAGCCCGTGGCCGGGGGCGCTTGCCACGGCCTGCGCGTTCGCATGGGGGATCGCGGTGACCTTTCCCGCGATCAGCCGCTGACCGTCCACGCCGCCAGGCCGGCCCTGCCGGTCAGGGCGTCGCCGAAGCAGGCCGCGCCGGCAACTGCCGGGTCAGCTTGAGGATGACCGCGGGCGAGTCGAACACTTCCTGCGGGATGGGCTTCGCCCTGCCGCTGCGGCCCTGCATGTCGTCCAGGCGGTACTCCAGCGGCAGGCCACCGGGCGCCGGTGTGGCGAGCAGCAGCGGCACCGAGCGCAACGTCTGGCCGGTATCGAGCGACAGGTAGTGCACTTCGTACTCGCCGGACGGAAAGGCCGCCAGCAACAGCCGCTCGCGCGCACGCACGAACACATGGCGCCCTGGCACCAGGCCGTCGTCGCTCACGCGGTAGACCTTGGCGAACACGTCCGACGGCCCGAGCCGGTTGTCCAGCAGCAGTCCGAGTTCCCCGTCGGCGAAGTTGCGCGCGTAGCCGGGCAGTTCGCCGGAGGCCGACGGCCAGGGCAGCCCCATCGGCGATTCGAGCGGACGGATATGCACGGCATCCGGTCCTTCCGCCGCAGTCCGTGCAGCCGGCCCGGCGGAACCGATTCCATCCCGGGCGCCGCCCGGGGGTGCTGCACGCTGTACCCGCGCATCGATGATGCGCGCAAGGTCGGGTTCGTCCTGCGCCTCTGCGGGCGCGAACAGGACCCACAGGATGACCAGCACCCCCGCCATGCAGGACAGCAGCGACAGTGCCATCAGCCTGCGCACGGCCGTCGCCCGTCGCCGCAGCGCGGCATCGATCGACAGCGCGCCAGCTGCCCCGAAGGTGGTGGCCGCATCCGACCCGCGCCCCCCCTGCGCCATGTACGGATGGCGCACCGCGCGGGGCCTGGGCCAGGGCCGCATCGGCGCGCGCGGCGCCCCGACGCCGATCTCGCGGTCGTAGCGCGAACGCCGCTCGGGATCGGACAGCACGTCGTAGGCGACATTGATCGACGCCATGATCCGGGCCGCCGCATCCGGATGCTTCGGATGCCGGTCGGGATGATAGCGGCGCGACAGGATGCGATAGGCCGCCCGCAGGTCGTCGGCCGATACGTCGGCTTCGACCTTCAGGATCTCGTAGTGCGTCTTCGGCCGGGTCGGGCTGTCGTTCATCCGGTAATCTAACTGCCGGCAGTGCGTCCGGCACAGGAGCTTTGTCGCGCTGCGGGCGTGGCACCGAAGGCGCCAGGCCGGCCGCCGGGGTCAGAAGTGGCGGGCCGCCGTGACCGGCTGTATCGACGGATCGAACCGCAGTTCTAGCAACGTCGGCCCGGGAACGCGGCCCGCAGTGCGATGCAGGAAGCGCTCGAGTTGCACCTCGGAATCGCAACGTTCGAACGCCAGCCCGTGGAGTGTAGCGAGGCCGCTGAAATCGAGCACCGGCGGCTCGAGCGTGAACAGGCCGATCGGACCGCCGGCCAGTCGGCTGGCGGCCTCGTTGAGAGTGGCATAGCGGCGGTTGGACAGGACCACCACCAGCAGGCAGGCCCCGCGATTGGCTGCCGTCCACAGCGCCTCCGACGCGTACAGCGCGGAACCGTCGCCCACCACGGCCAGGACCTGCCGCCCGGGACAGGCGACCGCGCCGCCCACCGCCGCGGCCAGCGCCCAGCCGATGCCGCCGCTGCCGTTGATCAGGTACTCGCCGGCCTGCGCATCGATGAACTGGCGTACGTCGGACGTCGACAGTCCCGCCTCGTCGAACACGATCGCCCCGTGGAACGCCCGCAGCAGCGCGGCGACCGCGCGCGACGGATGGAACACCCCGTCCACCGCCGCCGGCAGTTCGACCGCCGGCAACCGGCGCGACGGAGCCGGCCGGCCAGCGCCGGTGCCAGCCGTCCCGCCGTCGCCCAGCAGCCGATGCAGGGCACCAAGCGATGCATCGAGGTCGGCCACCCGGGCGAGCTCGAACTCGCCGCCGGCGGCCAGCACGGCGGGGTCATGGCCGATCCACGCCTTGCGTTGCGGCAGGTCGGCCTCCGAATGCAGCGTCGTGCGGAAGTTGCGGAAGCCGACGAACAGGAGCGCATCGAACGAGCGCAGCCGTTCGCCAATCGCCACGAACCCTGGCGACAGGTATCCCGCATGGCTGTCCGAGGCGGTGTCGATCGGCAGCATCCCCGTGTAGGGCGCGCTGAACACCGGCGACCCGAGCGCCTCGGCGAGGCGGCGCAGCGCCCCCGACGCGCCCGCCCAGTGCACGTCCTCGCCAGCCACCAGCGCCGGTGCCTGCGCAGCGCGCAGGAAAGCGGCGAACGCGGCAGCATCGCCGGCGTCGAGCCCGGACAGGCGAGCGGGCCGCACGGCGACCGGGACCGTATCGATGCCGGACTCCAGCAGGTCGGGCGGGCAGATCAGCGCCACCGGACCGGTGGGCGGCGTCAGCGCGGTGCGGATGGCCTGGTCCACCAGGAAGGCGACGTCCCCGGTGCCGGCCAGCGTGTACACCGCCTTCACCACTGGCCGAACCATGCGCTCGAGCGGGCCGTGCAGGATCGGACCGGTGTGCAGGAAGCGGCGATCCTGGGCGCCGACCAGCACCAGCAGCGGCGACTTCGCGATGCCCGCGGTGTAGAGGTTGCCCATGCCGTTGCCCAGTCCGGGCGCCACATGGAGGTTCACCACGCCGAGGCCGCGTCCCAGCCGGGCCTGCGCGTCGGCCATCGGCACCGCCGAGACCTCGGACAATGCCACCACGTACGACAGGCCGGACGGCCCGCGGTCGCGGCAGGCGCGCACCAGCGGGATCTCGGTGGTGCCCGGGTTGCCGAACACGTGCCGCACCCCGTTCGCTTCCAGCGACTGCAGCAGGAACTCCGCGACGTTCATCCCCGACCTCGCGCGGTCGCGCGTCGATGGCAGGCACCGGCTCAAGTTGCCGGCGGCCAGCCCGTTAATGCTGGTGGCACCCAGAGAACGTGCCACGCCCACTGCCCTTCTCCCGCAACGGAGCACCCGCATGACCCTGCGATCCCAGGTCGCCGCCGGCTTTTCCGCGCTGCTCATTGTATCGCTCACTGCGTTCGCTGCCCTCTACTGATCGATCGACCGGGTGCAGCAGTCGATGGACGAGATCACAGGCACCCGGATACCGATGGTCGACGCGGCGAACGACATCATCAAGTCGATGTCGAGCAACTACATCGTCACCGCCAACCTGATCGGCCTCGGCGACGGCAGACAGGACGACACGTTCCGCGCCGAGATGAAGGCCACCTCGACGACCGTCACCGAACGGTTCGGCACGCTCGAAGCGGGTACCGTCGACGACCGGGACAAGGCCCTGCTCGCAACCACCCTAGCCGCGCGCAAGGCCTGCACCGACAGCCGCGCCGTCGCGCTGGAGAAGGCCGCGAAGGGCGACGCGGAAGGCGCGCCACATCTCCACCGTGGTCAGCACGATCCGCGACATCGCCGAGCAGACCAATCTGCTGTCGCTCAATGCGGCGATCCAGGCAGCCTGCGCAGGCGAAGCCGGCCGCGGCTTCGCAGTCGTCGCGGACGAGGTGGGTGCGCTCGCCGAACGCACTTCGCGCTCGACCTCCGAGATCTCGGCTGTCGTCGAGAAGATCCAGCTTGTCGCGCGCGACACGCAGGAGAAGATGGGGATGGTGGTCACCCAGGTCCATGCGGAAGAGAAGCGATCGGCGGAGCTGAGCAGCGCGATCGAGGGCATCTCCTCCGCCGTGGCACGCGTATCCGACGCGGTGGCCGAAATGAGCGGCTCGCTGGGCGAGCAGTCGATCGCCTACAACGCCATCGCGGCCAAGGTCGAGGAGATCGCCCAGATGAACGAACGCAGCAGCAGCACGGCGCGCCTGCTCTCCGCGCCGTCGCACGCACTGGACGAACTGCCCGGGCGGCTCGACCGTTCGAGCGCCGCGTTCTCGCTCTGACCCGCGCTCAGCGCATCACGAACGGATTGGGCACTTCCTTCGCGGTGGAGATCCAGACGCTCTTGGTCTGCAGGTACTCGTGGATCATGTCCTGGCCGTTCTCGCGTCCCAGTCCACTGCGCTTGTAGCCGCCGAACGGCGACAGGTAGGACACCGCGCGGTAGGTGTTCACCCAGACCGTGCCGGCGCGCAGGCGCTCGCTCATCGACAGCGCACGCCGGATGTCCTGCGTCCAGACGCCCGCCGCCAGGCCGAACTGCACGTCGTTGGCGATCTCGACCGCATGTTCCTCGTCGTCGAACGGGATCACCGACAGCACCGGCCCGAACACCTCTTCCTGCGCGATGCGCATCGCGTTCTTCACGCCCACGAAGATGGTCGGCTCGACGAACCAGCCCTCGCCGCATTCCGGGCGGATTGCCTTCGCGCCACCGAGCACCGGGATCGCCCCCTCGCCGCGCGCGATATCGATGTACTCGAGGATCTTGCGGAACTGGGGCTGGTTGGTGACCGGCCCGACCTGGGTGTCGAGGTCCATCGGGTTGCCCATGCGCGCGGTCTGCGCGAACGCGACCAGGCGCTCGACGAACTCGTCATGGATCGACCGCTGTACCAGCAGCCGCGAGCCGGCGATGCAGGTCTGCCCGGTAGCCGCGAAGATGCCGGCGATGACGCCCTTCACCGCGTTGTCGAGCTCGGCGTCGTCGAACACGATGTTCGGCGACTTGCCGCCGAGTTCCATGCTGACCCGCTTGAGCCCCTTGGCCGCGCTCTGGTAGATGAGTTGGCCGGTGCGGTCGGAACCGGTGAAAGCGACCTTGGCCACCTTCGGATGCTCGGTCAGCGGCGTACCGACGTCCGGGCCGAAGCCGGTCACCACGTTGACCACGCCGGGCGGGAAACCGGACTGTTCGACCAGCTTGACGAATTCAAGGATAGATGCCGAGGTGTACTCGGACGGCTTGATCACCACCGTGTTGCCGGCGGCCAGCGCCGGCGCGAGCTTCCAGGCCGTGAGCAGCAGCGGCGAGTTCCAGGGCACGATCGCTGCGACCACGCCGAGCGGTTCGTGCCGGGTGAAGTTCAGCACGTCGGCCTTGTCGGTCGGGATCACCGCCCCTTCGATCTTGTCCGCGAGGCCACCGTAGTAGCGGTACCAGTTGGCCATGTAGGCCGTCTGCCCGGCCATCTCGGACAGCAGCTTGCCATTGTCGCGCACCTCGATGCCGGCCAGCCGCGGCGCTTCCGGCCCGATCAGGTCTGCCAGCTTCAGCAGCAGCGCGCCGCGCTGCGACGCATTGAGCTTCGGCCACGGACCGCTGGTGAATGCCCGGTGCGCCGCCTCGACCGCCTGGTCGACGTCGCGCGCATCGCCCTGCGCGACTATCGCCCACGGCTTCGCGGTGAACGGGTTGAAGGTCTCGAAGTACCGGTCGCTGGCCGGCGCCACCGACCGGCCGTCGATGTAATGGCGGTAGACCTTGAGTGTTTCCCCGCTGGTGTCCATCGGCTGCCTTCCGCGCTGGCGGTGGGTTACGGAGGTTTACTGCGGCCGGGGTGCCGGCATCATCACCGGATGGGCCACCGCGGGCCCGAGCAGTGCATCCCGGAAACGGCTGCGGATGTAGGGACCGTCGCGCATCGGCAGCGTCATCGGCGGCTGCACCGGGCTCACCTTCAGGTCGACGAACACCGGGCCCGGGCCGTAGATCGCCTCGAGCGCCGCCGCGAATCCGTCCTGCCCGGTGACGCAGGTGGCGACCGGGAAGCCCGCAGCGCGTGCGATGCCTGCCAGGTCGACGCCGCGCCCGGTATGCGTCCCCTGCATGCCGGTCTCGACATAGTGTTCGTTGTCCATCACCACGATGGACAGGTTCACCGGCTTCTCGCAGGCGATCGTCGCCAGGCTGCCCAGCCCCATCAGCATCTCGCCGTCGCCGGTGATGCACAGCACCCGCCGCGCCGGCTGCGCCAGCGCGAGGCCGCAGGCCACCATCGCGGCGCCGCCCATCCCGGCCCAGTTGTAGAAGTTCAGCGGACTGTCGCCGACCGAGAACACGTCGTAGCAGGTCGTGCCGAGGCCGGTGACCACCAGCGCGTCGCCGCGCCGGGCAAGGATCGACTCGACGAGGTCGCGGCGAAGCATCGGTGCCGCAGCGGTTGCAGGGGTGTTCGCGCTGGCCATGGAGGAATCCGTGTCGCTGCAGGTATCGGAGACCGCGGGGGTCTGCTTGTTCAGATGGCTGCTTGTTGCAGTATCTACTTGTTCCAGTTCTTCGCGCCGATCGCCCGTTGCCCGATCAGCACCGCCACCGCACGGCCGGTGTTGAACGCCATGTGCGCGGCAGACCCGACGGTGGGCGCGATCTCGGCGGGCTGGTCGACGTGGTAGACCAGCGTGCCGACGCTCTCGAGCGCAGCCCGCGTGCCTTGCCCCATCGGCAGCTGCCACGGATTGAACTCGGCCCATTCGCCGCGCATGGTCACCAGCATCAGCAGCGGCACGCGCATCTCGATCGGCGCGGCCAGCATGTTGATCGTGTTGCCGACGCCGGACGACTGCATCAGCAGCACATGGCGATCGCCGCCGAGCCATGCACCGAGGCCCATCGCGACGCCCTCCTCCTCGGTGGTCAGCGACACCGTGTGCATCGCCGGGTTCGCCTGGCAGCGCTGGATCAGGCGGCTGTGCCCCGCGTCGGGCACGTACGACACCTGGCGGATGCCGGCTGCCTCGAGTTCTGCGTATACGTCGTCCGGCCAGCCGGAAGTCACTTCTGCCACATTCGTTGTCCACTGGGAGGCGTGCGCCGCGAAGGACGATCATAGGATTCGCTGTCCCCGATGGTCAAGCGCGCCTATAATCGAGGGCTGTCCTGATTCCCCCAGCCAAATACCCGGTCAGCGACCCGGCCGACGATCCGGACACGATCCTCGGCGACCCTGCCCGGACCGGAGCCGACCGCCGATGAACGCACCACGACCCGACGATACCCACCAGCCACTTCGCGAAGCCGTGCGCGACCTGTGCGGCGCCTTCGATGGTGAATACTGGCGCCGCGTGGACGAAGAGCGTGGCTACCCCGAGGCGTTCATCAAGGCCCTCGAGGAGGCCGGCTGGCTGGGCGCGCTGATCCCCGAGCAATACGGCGGGTCCGGCGTGAGCCTCACCGAGGCGTCGATCATCCTGGAAGAGATCAACCATGCCGGAGGCAATTCCGGCTACGTCCACGCGCAGATGTACACCATGGGCACCGTGCTTCGCCACGGCTCCGAGGAGCAGAAGCGCAAGTACCTGCCGGGCATCGCCTCCGGCAAGCTGCGCCTGCAGTCATTCGGCGTCACCGAGCCCTCCACCGGCACCGACACCACCAACCTGAAGACCACCGCGGTGCGCAAGGGCGACCGCTACGTCGTCAACGGCCAGAAGGTGTGGATCTCCCGGGTGCTCTACTCCGACCTGATGCTGCTGCTCGCGCGCACCACGCCGAAGGACCAGTGCAAGCGCAAGTCCGACGGGCTGTCCGTGTTCATGGTCGACCTGAAGCAGTCGATCGGCAACGGCCTGACGGTCAAGCCGATCCGCAACATGATGAACCACCAGACGAACGAACTGTTCTTCGACAACCTCGAGGTGCCGACCGAGAACCTGATCGGCGAGGAAGGGCGCGGCTTCAAGTACATCCTCGACGGCATGAACGCCGAACGCCTGCTGATTGCCGCCGAATGCATCGGCGACGGGCACTGGTTCATCGAGAAGGCCACGCAATACTCGAAGGACCGTGTGGTGTTCAACCGTCCGATCGGCCAGAACCAGGGCATCCAGTTCCCGATCGCGCGCGCCCATGTCAACGTGGAGGCGGCCGACCTGATGCGCTTCAAGGGCTGCCAGATGTTCGATGCCGGCCTGCCCTGCGGCGCAGAGGCGAACATGGCCAAGCTGCTCGCCGCCGATGCATCCTGGGAGGCCGCGAATGTCTGCGTGCAGACCCATGGCGGCTTCGGCTTCGCGGCCGAGTACGACGTGGAGCGCAAGTTCCGCGAAACCAAGCTCTACCAGGTCGCCCCGATCTCGACCAACCTGATCCTCTCCTACATCGGCGAGCATGTGCTTGGCATGCCGCGCTCGTTCTGAACGTCGGGCCACGAATGGACAACGCAACCGCACAGGCGGCGACCGGCGCCGGCCGCCGTCCGCTGGAAGGCATCACGGTCGTGTCGATCGAACAGGCGGTGGCCGCACCGTTCGCCGCGCGCCAGCTCGGCGACCTCGGCGCGCGCGTGATCAAGGTCGAACGCCCGGACGGCGGCGACTTCGCGCGCGGTTACGACAAGGCGGTCGACGGGCAGTCGGCCTACTTCGTCTGGCTCAACCGCAACAAGGAATCCCTGTCCCTCGACCTCAAGCAGGAGGCCGCGCGCGAAGTGCTGCACCGGCTGGTCGACGGCGCCGACGTGTTCATCCAGAACCTCGCTCCGGGCGCGGTCGACCGGCTCGGATTCGGCGCGGCGGCGCTGCGCGCGAAGCATCCGCGACTGGTCGTGTGCGAGATATCCGGCTACGGCGCGACCGGGCCCTATGCCGACAAGAAGGCATATGACCTGCTGATCCAGAGCGAGTCCGGCGTGCTGTCGGTCACCGGCACCCCGGACACGCCGTGCAAGGTCGGCGTATCGATCGCCGACATTGCCACCGGCATGCATGCCTACTCGGCGATCCTCGCCGCACTGTACCGCCGCGAACGCGACGGCAGCGGCGCGCACATCGAGGTGCCGATGTTCGACTGCCTAGTCGAGTGGAACAGCCATCCGGTGTACTACACGCAGTACTCGGGCAATGCGCCGCGGCGCAGCGGGCCCGACCATGCGACGATCGTGCCCTACGGGAAGTTCGACTGCGCCGATGGCCGCAGCGTGATGCTCGGCCTGCAGAACGAGCGCGAATGGGCGGTGTTCTGCGACAAGGTGCTCGGCCAGCCCGGCCTCGCGCGCGACAGCCGGTACGACAGCAACACCAAGCGCACCGAACGGCGCGCCGAGATGATGGAGATCTTCCAGTCGGTGTTCTGCCGTATCACCGCCGCCGAACTGGTCGATCGGCTCGAGGCCGCCGGCATCGCCAACGGGCGCCTGAACACGCCGGCCGACGTCTGGGCACATCCGCAGCTCGAGGCGCGCGACCGCTGGCGCGCGGTCGCGCATCCGGGTGGCACGATGCGCGCGGTGCTGCCGCCGGCCGCGTTCGGCGATTTCGAGGCCGCGATGGCGCCGGTGCCGGCGCTCGCTGAACACACCGACCGGATCCTCGCCGAGCTGGGCTACGGCGCAGAATCCATCCGTTCGCTGCACGACACCCGCGCCGTCTGAGCGTGGCGCGCCGCCGCGCGCCGCGCACCCGCAAGCCAAGGCTCGAACAGGAGGAGAAAAGCGATGAACGTCCCGCCAACACGACCTGAAGCCGGCGAGACCGCCGCGCTGTCCGCCTTCCTCGCTTCGCTGCAGTACGGACAGATCCCCGCCCACGTGGTCGCGCGCTGCGAAGACCTGTTCCTCGACTGGTTCGCCTGCACGATCGCCGGCCGGTCGGCGCGTCCGGTCAAGGTCTTCGAGTCGTTCGCCGCCACCATGGGTCCGGCAGGCGCCACGTCCGCCACCGGCGCCCAGCTGCTGACCAATCGCACCTTCTCGTCGCCGCTGTTCGCGGCGATGGTCAACGCGGCGGCCTCGCACGTGGTCGAACAGGACGACCTGCACAACAGTTCGGTCCTGCATCCGGCGACCGTGGTGTTTCCCGCTGCGCTCGCCACTGCGCAGGCCATCGGCGCCTCGGGCCGTGACTTCATCGCTGCCTGCGTCGCCGGCTACGAATGCGGCATCCGCGTCGGCGAGTTCCTCGGACGTTCCCACTACCGCGTGTTCCATACCACCGGCACGGCCGGCACCCTTGCCGCGGCCGCCGCGGTCGGCCACCTGCTGAAGCTCGACGCCGACCGCATGCAGCATGCGCTGGGCTCGGCCGGCACGCAGGCCGCGGGCCTCTGGGAGTTCCTGCGCGACGCCGCCGACTCGAAGCAGCTGCACACGGCCAAGGCGGCCGCCAACGGCCTGACCGCCGCATGGCTGGCGCGCGACGGCTTCACCGGCGCGCGGCGCATCCTGGAAGGCCCGACCGGGATGGCGGCAGGCATGTCGACCGACGCCGACCCGGCCTGCCTGGTCGACCGTCTCGGCGAACGCTGGGCGCTGGCCGAGACCTCGTTCAAGTTCCATGCATCCTGCCGCCACACGCACCCGGCGGCCGACGCGCTGCTCGAACTGATGCAGTCCAACGCCCTGACCGCGGATGCGATAGCGTCCGTGCGCTGCCATGTGCACCAGGGGGCGATCGACGTGCTCGGTCCGGTGACCGATCCGCGCTCGATCCACCAGTCCAAGTTCTCGATGGGGTTCGTGCTCGCCCAGATCGCCCTGCATGGCCGCGCGGGGCTGGGCGAGTTCACCGATCCAGCGCTGCGCGACGCGAAGGTGCGGGCCTTCCTGCAGCGCGTCACCATGGTGCTCGACCCGGAGGTCGATGGCGCGTACCCGAAGCGCTGGCTGGGGCGAGTCGAGGTCACCACGACCGACGGCCGGACGTTCGAGCAGCGGGTGGACACGCCCAAGGGCGACCCGGGCAACACGCTGTCCCGCCCGGAGCTCGAGGACAAGGCACTGCGCCTGGCCGCCTATGCCGACGGCGCATCACCCGACGAGATGCGCCGCGTGATTGCGCGCTGCTGGCGGCTGCACGATGAAACCGGCCTGCGCGACTGGCTCGCCTGATCGACGGGCACGCGGTGGCCAGTCCGCCGCCAGGCCAGCAGACCTGAATGCAACGGAGGAACACGCGATGAAGAACGTTTCCGGGATCCCGGACGGCATGGCCCGCGCACTCGCCGGCGGTACGGCAGCCGCCGCCGTGCTCGCGACCGCATCCCTCGCCGCCCTGCCGGCGACCGCGCTCGCGCAGCAGGCCTGGCCGGTGAAGCCGGTGCGCATGCTGATTCCCTGGCCGCCCGGCGGCTCGAACGATGTCGCGGGGCGCATCGTCGCCCCCCGGCTCGCCGACGCCCTCGGGCAGCCGGTCACCATCGAGAACCGGGGCGGCGCCGCAGGTACCGTCGGCGCCGACGTCGTCGCCCGTTCCGAACCCGATGGATATACGCTGATGCTGCATTCTGTCACCCATCTGTCGAACGCGGCGCTCTACCTGAAGCTCTCGTACGACACGGTGAAGGACTTCACGCCGATCGGCATGGTGTCGACGCAACCGACGCTGCTCGTCGTACATCCGTCGTTCCCGGTCAAGTCGGTGAAGGACCTGATCGCGCTGGCACGCGCGAAGCCGAAGCAGGTGCTGTACGGCTCGGCCGGCAACGGCAGCGCGCCGCACCTGTCGATGACGCTGTTCTCCTCCATGGCCAAGGTGGAACTCGAGCACATCCCCTACAAGGGCGGCGGGCCTGCACTCGCCGGCCTGCTCGGCGGCGAAGTGCCGCTGATGCTGGCGACCGTGCCGTCGGTGATGGGACAGGTCAAGGCCGGAAAGCTGCGCGCGGTAGCGACCACCTCTGCCCGGCGGCTGCCGATGCTGCCCGACATCCCGACCGTCTCCGAGTCGGGCCTGCCCGGCTACGAGATGAGCCCGTGGATGGGCATGTGGGGGCCGGCGCGGCTCGCGCGGCCGATCGTCGACCAGGTGAACCGGGCGCTGGCGAAGACGCTGTCCGCGCCCGACGTGCGCGAACAGTTCCTGCAGCAGGGCCTGGAGCCCATGCCGATGAGCGTGGAGGAGTTCAGCGCGCTGATCCCGCGCGAGATAGAACGTTATGCCCGGCTGATCAAGCTGTCGGGCGCACGCGTCGAATAGCCCTGCCGGAGACCGCCCGTGCCCAGGATCGTCGCCATCAACCAGGGCATCGCGCCCATCGCCTCCGCCATCCGCAATGCGTACATCGACTTCACGCGGATGAACGCGAGCATCGTCGCGGTGGTCACCGACGTGGTGCGCGACGGTCGCCCGGTGGTCGGCTACGGCTTCAACTCGAACGGCCGCTATGCGCAGGAGGGCCTGCTGCGCGAGCGCTTCATCCCGCGCCTGCTCGAGGCGGATCCTGCGACGCTGCTGGACGAAACCGGCGACAACCTGGACCCGCACAAGGCCTGGGCCTGCATGTTCGCCAACGAGAAGCCCGGCGGCCACGGCGAACGTTCGGTCGCGATGGGCGTGCTCGACATGGCGTTGTGGGATGCAGTGGCGAAGATCGAGCGCAAGCCGCTGTGGCGCCTGCTCGCCGACCGCTACCGCGGCGGCGAGGCGGATGGCCGCGTCTTCGTCTACGCGGCCGGCGGCTACTACCATCCCGGGAAGGACCTCGGCGCGCTGCAGGACGAGATGCGCGGCTACCTCGACCTCGGCTATTCGGTGGTCAAGATGAAGATCGGCGACGGACTCGACGAAGACCTGCGCCGGA
Organism: Betaproteobacteria bacterium; assembly: GCA_021298815.1. Classification (GTDB taxonomy): domain Bacteria; phylum Pseudomonadota; class Gammaproteobacteria; order Burkholderiales; family CAIKXV01; genus CAIKXV01. Next base: position 19,389 of record JAJTHE010000006.1, read on the forward strand.
TCGACGCCGTGCTGGAGGTGGTCGGCAGCGGCGACCGCCTCGCGGTCGATGCCAACGGGCGATTCGACCTCGACACCGCGGTCGCCTATGCGAAGGCGCTCGCCCCGTACGGCCTGTTCTGGTACGAGGAAGCCGGCGACCCGCTCGACTACGCGCTGCAGGCAGCGCTGGCGGAACACTATCCGCACCCGATGGCCACCGGCGAGAACCTGTTTTCGATGCAGGACGCGCGCAACCTGGTGCGCTACGGCGGCATGCGCGCCGACCGCGACTGGCTGCAGTTCGACTGCGCGCTCTCCTACGGCCTGGTCGAGTACCTGCGCACGCTCGGCATGCTGCATGCGCATGGCTGGTCGCCGCGTCGCTGCATACCCCATGGCGGCCACCAGATGTCGCTCAACATCGCCGCCGGCCTGGGACTGGGCGGCAACGAGTCCTACCCCGGCGTTTTCCAGCCGTTCGGCGGCTTCGCCGACGGAATCCCGGTGGAAGATGGCCATGTGCGCCTGCCCGACACGCCCGGCATCGGCTTCGAGGCCAAGTCGAAGCTGTTCGCGGTGCTGTCCGCCCTCGACGGCACCGGCGGCACGCGATGAAGTTCCACCTCGCCGACACCGACGGCCTGAACACGATCACCGGGCACGGGCCGGGGCATGTGCTCGTCAACGGCATGCGCCATGACCGGCCCCTGCTGGTAGGCCCGGACGTCGGTCCGCTGGACTGGGCGGTGGCGGGCTTCGGCCTGCTCACCGAGGCGGATTTTGCTGCCCTGCTGCAGCACGAACCCGAACTCGTCCTGCTCGGCACCGGGCAGCGGCTGCGCTTCCCCGCCCCCGGGCTGATCCGCGGCCTCGCGCAGGCACGCGTGGGCATCGAGGTGATGGATACGCCCGCGGCCTGCCGCACCTACAACATCCTCACCGGCGAGGCCCGGCGCGTACTCGCCGCCCTGCTGTTCGATCCGGCCTGATCCGGCCGGGTCTGGCCGGGTCCGTCGCCTCAGGCCGCCGCGCTGTGCCGCAGGCGGTCGTTGGCCAGGGCCTGCGCGAATGCAGCCGCCGGCATCGGCGGGCCGAAGTAGAAGCCCTGCACGTCGTCGCAGCCATGCTCGCGCAGGAACTGCAGCTGCTCGCGCGTCTCCACACCTTCGGCGACCACGCGCAGCTTCAGGCTGTGCGCCATCGCGATCACCGAACGGGTGATCGCCGCGTCGTCGGCATCGCCCGGCAGGTCCTGGATGAACGAGCGGTCGATCTTCAGGCAGTCGACCGGGAACCGCTTCAGCTGCGCCAGCGAGGAATAGCCGGTGCCGAAATCGTCGATCGACAGGTGGCAACCCATGCCCTTCAGCGCCGACAGCAGGCCGATCGCCTGGTCCGGGTTGTCCATCACCATGCTTTCGGTGATCTCCAGTTCCAGCTGGCCGGGCGCGAGCGCATGGTGCTCGATCGCGCGCGCGATCGAGTCGACCAGCATGCCATGCGCGAACTGCCACGCGGACAGGTTTACGGCCACGGCGATCGAAGGCAACCCGGGGACCTGCCAGGTGCACGCCTCCCGGCAGGCCTGCTCGAGCACCCATTCGCCGATCGGCACGATCAGTCCGGTCTCCTCGGCGAGCGGGATGAACTGCGCCGGCGGCACCAGCCCCATCTGCGGATGGTTCCAGCGCAGCAGCGCCTCCGCGCCGGCGATGCGCTGGCTCGCCAGCTCGATGCGCGGCTGGTACCAGAGTTCCATTTCGCCGCGATCGAGGGCGCGCCGCAGCGACGCCTCCAGCATCAGGCGCTCGAACGAGTGGGCGTTTAGCTGCGCCGAGTAGAACTGGAACTTGTTCTTGCCCAGTTCCTTCGCACGGTACATCGCGACGTCGGCGTTGCGCAGGAGCTGTTGCCGGTCCGCGCCGTCGTCCGGGTAGCCGGCGATGCCGATGCTGGCGGTGATGTGGAACTCCTGGCCCTCGGCGATGAACGGGCGCGAGATCGACTGCAGGACCTTGCCTGCGATGCCGGCCACCGCGGTGACCTCCGCGAGGTCCTCGATCACGATCACGAACTCGTCGCCGCCGAGGCGGCATACGGTGTCGCTCGCGCGCAGGCAGTCGCGCAAGCGGTTCGCAGCCTCGCACAGCACGCGGTCGCCAGCCTCGTGGCCTAGCGAATCGTTGACCATCTTGAAGCGGTCGAGGTCGACGAACATCACCGCGACGCGCCGCGCGCTGCGCGCCGCGTTGAGGATCGCCTGCTCGAGGTGGTGGTTGAATGCGGCGCGGTTCGGCAGTTCGGTCAGCGGGTCGTAGTTGGCCAGGTACTGCAGGCGCTCCTCGCTCACCTTGCGCTGGCTGATGTCGGTGGCCACGATCACGAAGTGGGTCACCTCGCCCACGTCGCTGCGCACCGCGCAGACCGACACCCACTCGGGATACACCTCGCCGTTGCTGCGCCTGCCCCACCACTCGCCCTGCCACTTTCCCTCCGAGCGCACGACGTCCCACATCGCCTGGTAGTCGGAGAGCGTGTTGCGGTCCGAACGCAGCATGTCGAGCCTGCGTCCCAGGACCTCCCCCCGCTCGTAGCCGGTGACCAGCGAGAACGCCGGGTTGACGTCGACGATGCAGCCGCGATCGTCGGTGACGACGATGCTCTCGGCCGCGCTCTCCACGGTCTTGCCGGCGAGTCGCAGCTTGGTCTCGGCTTCCTTGCGGTCGATGAACTGGCCGAGCTGCAGTCCGATCGCCTGAACCGTGTCGAGCAGCGCGCGATCAGGCGTGCGACGCACCCGGCTGAAGAACTCGAAGACGCCGATGGTCGTCTCGCGCGACCGGATCGGGAACGCCAGCGCGGAGACCAGTCCCGCCGCCGCCGCCGCCGCTCCACGGCGCATGACAAGGCCGGGCTCGCTGATGTCCTCGACCCAGACGCTGGCATTGTCCCGCCAGACGCGGCGGGCGATCCCACCGGGCTTGTCGGGGCTGCTGCGCGCCGCCCGGCTCGCCTCCAGGAAGCGTTCCATTTCCGGCGAGCTGTCGGCCCAGGCTTCGGCCATGTAGAGCGCGCCCGATGCGGCGTCATGCAGCAGCAGGCCACCATAGTCCCAGCGCAACCGGGTGCAGATGGTCTCGATGATGCGTACGATCGTCGGCTGCACCGGCCCGCTCTCGGCGAGGGTCGCGGTGACCTCGTGTTCCATCGCCCGCCTCGCCTCCTCCCACTTGCGTTCGGTCACGTTGCGGCCGGTGCCGCGGTAGCCCAGGAAGCGCCCGCTCTCGTCGGTGATCGGGCGCCCGCTCACCGTCACGTAGTGCAGCTCGCCATCGGCATGGCGCAGGCGCAGTTCGATGTCGCGGAAGCCCTCGTGCGCGACCAGGCGGGCCTCCAGCGCGGTCCAGAACGCATCGGGCATGTCGAACACCTTCACCTCGCGCCAGTGCCGGAACACGCACTCCTCCGGGGCGATGCCGGCTTGCTCGAACGCCTGCCCCGAGACTTCGGTGAAGCGCAGGAACCGGTCCTGCTCCCAGTACCAGTCGGACGACAGTTCGGTGAGGCTGCGGAAGCGCTCCTCGCTCTTGGTGACCGCCTCGACCATCTTCCAGTTGCGCGTGACGTCGGCGAGCGTCCCGGCCAGCCGCTGCGGCCGGCCGAACTCGTCGCTCGCGACCACCTTGCCGGTGGCATGGACATGGCGCCACTGCCCGGAGCGGGTCTGCACCCGATGCTGCATCGAGTACTGGTCGGTGGCACCGGTGGCGACCTGGTCGAGCGCACGCTCGACCGCAGCGAGGTCGTTCGGATGCAGCATCTCGAGGAACTCGTCGGTGGTGCGCGTCACCGCACGCGCCGGGTCGCCGATCATCACGGACCAATGTTCGGTCAGGTAGAGCGAGCCGGACGCGAGGTCGAGGTCGAACAGCGCGACCTCGGAGGCCTGTAGCGCGAGGTCGAGCCGCTGTTCGGCGTCGCGGATCTGCAGCTGCGTGGCCTTGCGCTCGGCGATCTCTTCGGCGAAGGCTTCGTTGATCCGCCGCAATTCCGCCGTCCGCTCGGCCACGCGCTGGTCGAGCCGCTCCTGCGCGGCCTTCAGCTCGCGCTCGATGCGGCCACGCCCCTGGATCTCCGCCTCCAGGCGGCGATTGGCGAGCGCGGCCTGTTCCCGTTCGAGCCGGTAGCGTTCCACGCGCGAGGCCACCAGCAGCAGCGTCATCAGGCCGAGGCAGGCGAGCGTGCCGGCCACCAGCGCCAGCGTGCCCAGCGCGGCGCGCGAGGCCTGCTCCAGTCCGGTCATGTCCTGCACCAGAACCAGCAGGCCGCGTGCGCCGGGCCGCAGGTCATGCAGCCGCAGCGGCACCGCCTGCAGGCAGCGGCCCTGTTCGCAGTTCCATGCACGGCCCGGGATGCCCGAGGCCGGCTTCGAGCCGGCCTGCGCCAGCGGCAGGTCCGCCGCGAGCGTCGGCGCGACGAGGCTCGCGACCTCGTCGCCACTGGCATGCAGCAGCACCCGCGCTTCGCGTCCGTCCGCGCCCGTCGACACATCGATCGCCGCGAGCCCGATGCCCGCGTCGCCCTGCAGGCGGTCGGCGATGCGCGCGACCGGCACCGCGAACGCGACCATGCCGATCACGCGCTCCCGGACGACCCAGGGATGCACGACCAGCAGCATGGTTTCCCCGGAGGACAGCTTCTCGATGCCGACCGCAGCCGTCCCTTCGGATGCCGCATCGGCGACCGCACGGTGGCGCGAGGCATCGCCGCTGCGCTCGGGATCGTGCGCGCGCGCGACCACCTGGCGGTCCGGCGCGATGAAGTACATGCGCTCCACGCCGTGTTCGGCGCGCATCTGGCGGAACGCCGGCGCCGCCAGCGCGAGCAGCGCGCCGCGGTCCTGCGCCGACAGGGCGCGGCCGAGCTCGGCCGAGCGCATCAGCCCGAGCGCGAGTGCATCCATGCCTGCGATGCAGGCCTGGACATGGGCGGCGACGAGCGCGGCCGCCTGCCTTGCGCTGCCCGACTGCGCCGCTTCGCTGCGCGCCATCTCCATCCGGTATGCGCTGGCGAGCGTCACGCAGGCGAGCACGGCGAACAGCATCACGCTGGGCAGCAGCAGCCGCAGGCGCAGCAGCCCTCGCCCCGCGCGGGCCGAGCGCGGGTCCGGCAGCCCGTCTTCCGGGGCCGCCGCAGCACCATCGCCGGCCTTCTCCATGATCGAATCCGCCATGCGCCGTTATCGGCACCGGCGCGTCTATCTTGAACCGAACGCGGACCCGGAAACGGCTGCAAGCAACTGATTCGAAAGCGCTAACGGATTTCCGTTGACGCGGCGGCAAGACCGGCGTCAGGCAGGGGGCAATCCCGCCAGGCGCCGCACATGCGCGACCACGCTACGCGACAGTGCCGGCAGGTTGTAGCCTCCTTCCAGCACCGAGACGATCCGCCCGGCGCACAGCTCGTCGGCGGCCTGCATCAGCCGCAGCGTGACCCAGTCGTAGTCGGCCTCCACCAGTGCGAGGGATGCCAGCTGGTCGTCACGGTGGGCATCGAAGCCCGCCGAGATGAACAGCATGTCGGGCCGGAAGCGTTGCAGGGCCGGGATCCACTCGCCCTCGACCGCCGCGCGAAACGCCCGGCCGTCGGACTGCGCCGGCAGCGGCACGTTGACCATGCGCTCGGAACGTCCGTCGATCCCGCTGTACGGATACAGCGGGTGCTGGAAGGTCGAGACCATCATCACCCGCGGATCGTCCCGGAAGATGTCCTCGGTGCCGTTGCCATGGTGCACGTCGAAATCGACGACCGCGACCCGTTCGAAGCCGTGTGCCTCGAGGGCATGCAGGGCGCCGATCGCCACGTTGTTGAAGATGCAGAAGCCCATGGCGCGCGCATGTTCGGCGTGGTGGCCGGGCGGCCGCACCGCGCAGAACGCGTTGTCCACCTCGCCGCTGGCGACGAGGTCGGTCGCGCGCACCGCCGCGCCCGCGGCATGGCGGATCGCCTGCAGCGTGTGCGGATTCATCGCGGTATCGGGGTCGATCTGGCGCAGCCCGCTCGCCGGGGATGCGCGCTCGATCGCGTCGACCAGCCGCGCATCATGCGCCCGCTCGATCTGTTCGCGAGTCGCTTCCGGGGCAGTCTCGCGGCGCAGCGCCGCCACCAGGGCCGGGTCGCGTGCAACCCGGTCCTCGATGGCGGTCAGCCGGTCCGGGCACTCGGGGTGGTAGTCGCCCATGTCGTGCAGGAGGCAACCGGGATGGCTCAGCCAGGCGGTGGTCATCGTCTCGGGATCGGGAATCGTCGCGGCACCCTGCCGCCGGGACAGTGTACCGCCACCGCCGTGCGCCCGCGTACATGCGACCATACGACCATGCCACCCTGCCCGCCTGCCGGCCCGCAACGGGATGCCCTCCCGCTGCGATCAAGATGGCGTCCCCGCTGCCGTAATAGCCCTTACCATGAACGACCCCACCTTCCTTCCTTCCATCCACCGGGTCATCGACCAGGTCGGCACGGTCATCCTCGGAAAGCGGCCGCAGGTGCGGCTGGCGATCGCCTGCCTGCTGGCGCGCGGGCACCTGCTCATCGAGGACCTGCCTGGGGTGGGCAAGACGACGCTGGCGCATGCCATCGCGAAGTCGCTCGGCCTCGATTTCCAACGGGTCCAGTTCACCAGCGACCTGCTGCCGAACGACATCCTAGGGGTGTCGGTGTTCGACATGGCGGCCAAGACCTTCGCCTTCCATCCCGGTCCCATCTTCGCGCAGCTGATCCTCGCCGACGAGATCAACCGCGCCACGCCCAAGACGCAGAGCGCGCTGCTCGAGGCGATGGAGGAACACCAGGTGACGATCGAAGGCACGACGCGCCGCCTGCCCGAGCCATTCTTCGTGATCGCCACCCAGAACCCCTCACACCAGCTCGGTACCTTCGACCTGCCCGAGTCGCAGCTGGACCGGTTCCTGATGCGCATCCGGCTCGGCTATCCCGACGCCGAGGCCGAACGTGCGCTGCTCGCGGGCGCGGCGCGGCGCACCATGATCGACGACCTGCCCGCGTGCATGGATGTCGCCGGGCTGGTGCGGCTCCAGGCGCACGTGCGGGAGGTGTTCGCCTCGCCCGCGCTGATCGACTACGTGCAGGCACTGCTTGCCCATACCCGGCGCTCCACGCACCTGGGAAGCGGCCTGTCGCCGCGCGCGGGCCTCGCGCTGCTGAACGGCGCACGCGCATGGGCGCTGATCGACGGACGCAACCATGTCGAACCGGAGGACGTGCAGGCAGTGCTGCCCTCGGTGGCCGGCCACCGGCTGCACGGGCAGGCGGCGGGCGGCGCGATCCCCGGCCATGAACTGGCGGAGCGGCTGCTCGCAGAAGTCGCCGTGCCCTGACCGGGCCGTGAACCTCCCCTGCCGACTGGTGCCCGGATGAGCCCGGCCGACGCCTCCCGCGCAGCAAATGGCGCCTCCGCCGTTGCGGCCGCGCGCGCGCCCGGCACCTGGCGCAGGCTCGCCGACTGGCTGTTCCAGCGGCGCGGGCGCGAGCGCGCGCCGGTACGCCTGACGCAGCGGCGGATCTTCCTGCTGCCCACCCGCTACGGCGCGTTCTTCGCCGTGGTGCTGCTGGTGATGCTCGGCGGATCGATCAACTACGGCCTGAGCCTCGGCTTCGTACTCACCTTCCTGCTGGGTTCGATGGCGGTGGTGTCGATCGTGCACGCCTTCCGCAACCTGTCCGGGCTCGAACTCGCCGTGCTGCCGGGCGGCCGTGCCTTCGCCGGAGAGAGCATCGGGTTCGACGTCCACTTCGCCAACCCGCATCGGCTGCATCGATACTCCGTGGCCGTCGCCCATGCATCGGGCCAGGTGGCGTCGACCGACTGCCCCGCGTACGGCAGCGCGACCTGCCGGTTGCGCATCCCGGCGCCGTCCCGCGGACGCCTTTACCCGGGTCGCCTGACCGTGTTCACCCGGCATCCGCTCGGCCTGTTCTACGCATGGTCGTACGTGGAGCCCGACTGTGCGGCGATCGTGTATCCCCACCCCGAATCGACGCTGTCACCGCCGCCCGGCAGCACGGGTGGCGAAGGCCGGCGCAGCGCCAGCCAGGACGGGCAGGACGATTTCGCCGGCCTGCGCCCCTGGCATGTCGGCGACTCGCCGCAACGCATCGCGTGGAAGGCCGCCGCGCGCGGCCAGGGCCTGCTCATCAAGCAGTTCGTCGCGGAGGCCGGTTCGCTCGCCTGGTTCGACTGGGACGACACGCCGGCTTCGCTCGGCGACGAGGGCCGGCTGTCGCGCCTGGCGCGCTGGGTGGTCGAGGCCGATGCCGCCGGCCTCGCGTTCGGCCTGCGCCTGCCCGGGTGCCTGCTGCCACCGGCCAGCGGTCCGGCGCAGCGGGAGTCCGCGCTCGAGGCCCTGGCCCTGCACGAGGCACGCCGGTGAGCCGCCTGCCCCCGGCCCTGCAGCGCCCCTGGGTACGCGAGGCCCTGTGGTGCGCGTTGATCGCGCCGATGGTGGCCGCACCCCTGCTCGGCGCCGCGCCGCGGCTGCTGCTCGCCCTCGGCAGCGCACTGGCGTTCTGGCGTGCCTACGTGATCGGCCGGCGCGCGATGCATGCCCGGCAGCACGACGTCGCGCTGCCGCTGGGGTCGCAGAGCAACTGGATGCTGCTCGCGTCCCTTGCGCTGGTGCTGGCCCCGCATGCGCTGCGGCTGCCGGCATGGCTGACCGTGCTGGTCGTGCTGTTCATCGGCTGGAGGATTGCCGTGATGCGCACCGCGATGCGCCCCTTGACGCGTGGCACGTCCCGCTCCCTGTTCCGCGGGGGCGTCCGGCCGCCGCCACGGGCCCTGCTGGTGGCGATGGTGAGCGCAGCGAGCGTCGGCGTGTTCCTGCAGTACGGGACGCTGTTCGGCCGCGAACCCGGCGTCGCGCTGCTGTCGATCATGATCGCGATGAAGCTGCTCGAGTTGCAGTCGCGCCGCGATGCGACCGTGCTGGTGTTCCTGGCCTACTTCCTGGTGATCACCAACTTCCTGTATTCGCAGACGCTGCCGACCGCGCTGCTGATGCTGGCTGCGGTCTGGCTGATCACGGCCACCATGATCGGCTTCCACCAGCGCGATCCGCGCTTCCGGCAGACCACTTTCCTCGCCGCGCAGTTGCTGGTGCAGGCGGTGCCGCTGATGATCGTGCTGTTCGTCTTCTTCCCGCGGCTGCCCGGCCCCCTGTGGGGCCTGCCGCGCGACGGCGGACAGGGCGTGACCGGCCTGTCCGACTCGATGAGTCCGGGCAGCTTCGGCCAGCTGTCCGCATCGGCCGACGTGGCGTTCCGCGTCGAGTTCCCCGGAGCGATGCCGCGCCCGGTCGATCTCTACTGGCGCGGCCCGGTCTTCTGGCAGTTCGACGGACGCATCTGGACGATCGGCAGCGCGCCTTCCGGTCCGACCGCACCTCCGGTGATACGCGCGATCTCGGAGCCGATCGCCTACACCGTGACGCTGGAGCCGCATTTCGAACGCTGGCTGCTCGCGCTGGATATGCCGAGCGCGCTGCCGCCGGAGACGCGCATGTCCGGCGAGTTCGTGCTGCTGGCGAACGGGCAGGTGCGGACCCGGGTCCGCTATGAAGGACGCGCCGCACTCGACTACCGGGTCAACGAGAACGAATCGGAAGCGAACCTGCGGCGCGCGCTGCAATTGCCGGCGGGGCTCAACCCGAGGACGCTCGCGCTTGCCGCCGAACTGCGTGCCGCGGGCCTCGCGCCCGAGAGGATGGTCGAGCAGGTACTGGACCGGTTCCGCAGAGAGCCGTTCTTCTACACGACCAACCCGCCATTGCTCGATTCGAAGCATACGATCGACCAGTTCCTGTTCGAATCCCGGCGCGGCTTCTGCGAACACTACGCCTCGGCCTTCACCTTCCTTATGCGGGCGGCGGGCGTGCCGGCCCGCGTGGTCACCGGCTACCAGGGCGGCGTGGTCAATCCGGTCGGCAACTACCTCGTGGTGCGCCAGGCCGAAGCCCATGCCTGGAGCGAAGTCTGGATCGCGGGACGCGGCTGGGTGCGGGTCGATCCGACCGCGGCGGTGTCCCCCCTGCGCGTCGAGTCCGGCATCGCCGCATCGATCGCGCAGGACGATCCGCTGCCGCTGCTGGTCCGCGGCTCGGTGCCGATGCTGTCGCGCGCCGGCTTCGCGATGGATGCGGTGGCCAATGCCTGGAACCAGTGGATCCTGTCCTACAACACGCAGCGCCAGCAGCAGTTGCTGCGCAACCTCGGCCTCGATGCGAGCGACTGGAAGACCCTGTCGGTGATGCTGCTCGCGGGCGCCTGCGCCGCCACCCTGCTGGCCGCCCTGTTCGCGCTGCGCAGCCTGCTGCCGGGCCGCCGGGACCCGGTCGTCCGCGCATGGGAACGGCTTTGCCGCAAGCTGGCGCAGACGGGCGTGGTGCGTGCCCCGGGCGAGGGGCCGAGCGCGTTCGCCCGCCGCGCCGCGGCTGCGCGGCCGGACCTGGCCGCAGGGATCGGGGAGATCGCCGCCTGCTACGTCAGGCTGCGCTACCAGCCGCCGGGGTCCGACGCGGCTGCGTCCGCCGCCACGGCCGACCTGCAGCGACGGGTGCGGATGCTCAAGACTTGAGGGCGCAGGCCGATAACGCAGATTCAGCTTCCTGCAGTCCGGCCCTAGATGAGCGAAGACAGCGCAGCATCCCACGCCGGCGGTCGCGGTCATGCCGACGACGCCGACGCGACCCAGGTCGCGCCGGCCGGCGATCCCGACGCCTCGGTGGCACCCGACATGGCGCCTACCGCCGACGCGTTCGACACGATGGCCGCGTTCGATACCTCATCGCCCGGGCTCGAGGCCGCGCCGGACGATGCCGGCGACGCGGCCGACGGGGACGGACCAGATTCGGGCGTGGCGCCTGCCGCGCGTGGCGGGCTGCTGGCCCGCCTGCCCGGCGAGCGGCGGCACTGGATGCTGGCGGGCATGGTGTCGGGAGGTATCCTCTTCGGCGGGCTCGCGAGCGCGGGCGTCGCCTGGAAGATGATCAGCAGCCGCAACGCCGAGGTCGAGGCGCGCACCGCGAGGCTCGACCTGCAGTCGAGCCGGATCGCCGAGCAGGAGGCAAGGATCGAGGTCCTGACCCGCGCCGTGAAGGAAAGGCCGCTGCCGGACGAGGCCGGCACGGCGCCCGACCGGACGGCTGACGGCGGTGGTGCGGCATTGGGCAGCATGGGCGAGCCGTCGACGCCATCCCAGCCGCAGAAGGCGGCGCAACCCCCGGCTCCGTCGGCCACGGCCGTGGACCCTGCCCCCGCAGCGAAGGCTGCGGACCCACCCTCGGCAGCGAAGGCTGCGCCCCCCGCCCCCGCCGCCAAGGCCGCGGAATCCGCCACCGCAGCCAAGGCACCCGCACCCCCGCTAGCCCCGGTGCCGGCCTCGTCTCGTGCAGAGGTGGCACCCGCAGGTTCCACTGCGCCGGCAGGCGCCGGGGCCGCGTCGCCCTCGGTGGCCGGCAGCGGCATCTGCGACGTGCCGGGCGGCACCGCCGGGGCCGCGCAGATGCGCAAGTGCATCGAGTGGTTCGCGGGCCGCGGCAAGCCGCCCGCGACACCGCCGCCCTGACCCCCGGGAGCAAGCTCAGCCCGCGAGCTCGGGCTCCACTTCGAATCGCACATGTTCGAAGTTCACGCCCCGCTCGAGCAGTTGCACGAACTTGATGGTGGTGCGCCGTCCCTCGATCACCAGCCGGAAGCGGGCGTTGTCGATGTAGACGCCGGGTTCCACCAGCACCGAATTGTCCTCCAGCAGCGCGATCACATCGACGTACACGGACACGCCCGGATCCTGCGACCGTTCGAACACCGACACCTGGCGGTTGTCGAGCGCGCCGATGCGTGCGCAGCGGCCGGTGCCGGGGAAGCGCTGTACGCCGACGGTCGCATGTTCCTTGACGTTGCGCGACAGCCGGCGCACCACGCCCGCGGTCCAGTCGGCGTCGCCGGGTCGGCGCAGGCCCAGCAGGATGCCGACCTGCATCCACTGGGTCGGGGCCTGTGCGATCGCACCGAAGCCGAAGTCGGAGACGTCGGTCAGCACCCATTCGAGGGTCATCTGCCGGTTCTGGGCCTCGATCATGGCGCGCACGCGCGCGACCTCGTCGTCTGCCCCCTGCTGCGGATCGCGCTGCTCGGCCACGAAACCGTAGCGGCTGAACTCTTCACGCTGCTGGGTGCTCAGGTCGGTGCCGGCCTTTCCCTCGGTGAGGCGCAGGTAGGAGATGCCGGCGATCAGGCGCCGGATCTCGCGATAGCCATGCACGACCTCGAGCCGCTCCTGCAGTTCCGACCGGTCGTGCACCCTGCGCGGCGGCGTCCGGGACCAGTTCAGCACCAGCTTCTCGATCAGGTTGACCGCGCTCTGCACCCCCTCCAGTCCCTCCAGCGTGAGGAAGGCAGGCAGCGCGCGCGTGCGCCGCAGCTCGCGCGCCAGGCTGACCAGCTGGGCATACACCTGGCCCGGCCCGAGGTAGCGCTGGGACATGCGCGGGGTGGCCTCCCGGCTGCAGCGATGGGGCGGTGCCGACAGCGCGAGGTCGACCACGAACGGCGTGTCGACATCCGGTGCCTCGCGGACCACGAAGAAGTTCAGCAACTCGCGCACCACGCGATCGAGGTACTCCATCTGCATGTGGTCGAGGTTGCCGATCGGTGCCAGCTCGAACCAAATCGCCGCCAGGAACTCGCGGTAGGCACTGGTGTCGGCTGCGGTACCCGGCAGGCGCACCGACTTGCGCGCGATGCCCAGCTGCTCGGCCATCTGGTAGGTGCCGTAGAAATCGCTCCACAGTGCGGCATCGACCGCCCGGTAGCGCATCCGGACAAGCTTCTTGCGCTCGGCCATCGCCGCCATCGCGCGCGCCGCCAGCACGGTCGCGGTGGCCTTGTCCCGCTCCATCGGCTTGTCGACGTCGAACAGGTCGCGCAACGCGCTGCGGCACGCATCGGCGACCTGGCCGCTGTAGGTCGACAGCGCGAACCAGGTCTGTTCGGCACGATGCTGCGTCGGTGTCGAGGAGAGGTAGTCGAACATAACCTCGCGCGTGAAGCGCGCGGCCTCCGCATCGAGTGCGCGGATGGCGGCGAGGCGGTCCGGCGGGTCGAGGTCAGGCCGACCGGTCAGCGCCAGCCATTCGCCCAGTTCCTGGATCGCCTTCATCCCGTTGGCGTGCGGAAGCTCGTCGATGATCTCCCGCAGTGCCTCCGCACCGGCGAGCGGATGCGTCGTCTTCTTGCGGATCCCGAGGTTCCTGCTTAGCCAGTCGAGCACGACCCTGATGTCCCCCTAGAACATGACTGGCGGATTCCGCACGGCGATGCTTCCGGCATCGCTGCCACCAGGGTTGCGGAGGCTGGGTATGGCCGGTTGCGCAAGCCCAGCGCCAATGCCTGCACCGGACAACGCATTCCGGCGCGGCCAGCCCGGCCAGGGGACGGACCGGGCGTCACGAGGCCCCCTCGGGAGGCAGGTAGCGCAGCGGATCGATCGGCCGGCCCATGCGCCGGATCTCGAAGTGCAGCTTCACCCGGTCGGCGTCGGTGCTGCCCATCTCGGCGATGCGCTGCCCGCGGCTGACCGCCTGGCCCTCCTTCACCAGCAGTTCGGAGGCATGCGCGTACACGCTGACGTACTGGTCATTGTGCTTGACGATGAGCATCCGTCCGTAGCCGCGGATGGCGGAGCCGCTGTAGACGACCCGGCCGTCGGCGCTCGCCAGGATCGGCTGCCCTGCCTTGCCGCCGATGTCGATGCCGCGGTTGGTATCGGAGAACCGTTCGATCAGCGTGCCCGAGGCCGGCCACGCCCAGTTGATCGCCACGGGCGCGGCAGCCGCATCCCCCTTCGGGGGCAGCACCGGGTCGGGCACGGTCGCCACGGGCGGTTCCGGGCGGAGCGCAGCCGGCTCGCCGGGGCGGCGCCCGGCGGCCGTGGCATCGGCGAGCGCGCGCTCCGAGAACGGCTGGCGCAGCGCGCGCGGTTCCGTGCGCATGCCCTCGGGATCGAGCGGGACGGCACGTGCAAGGCCTCCGGGCGGACGCACTTCGGCCGGACGGGCGATCGCCGCGGCGCCGCCAGCCGGTGCCGTACCGGAATCCCCGGGCGCACGCAGCCGCAGCGTCTGTCCGACGCGGATCAGGTTGATGTTCTCGAGCCGGTTCCAGGCCGCGACATCGCGGTAGTCGAGCCCGTACTCCAGCGAGATGCTGAGCAGGGTGTCGCCCTTGCGCACCACATGCACCTCGGGACGGGTATCGCGCTCGACCACCGGCGCACTGCCGGGGACGGTATCGGTACGCGCCGGCGGCGGCGCGACGGGCGCGCGCTGTACGGGAGCTTCCGGTGGCGGCGGCGGCCGCTGCACGACCGGTGCAGGCGCCGGCGCCGCACACGCGGCCAGCAGCAGCACGACGCACGACGCGCCGAGGCCGCGCAGGCGCCGCAGGTCTGCGCGCCTCATACCTTCCCCAGCAGCGCAGGCACGAAACGCACCGGGTCGAACTCGGTCTCGCGGAAGCGGTTGCCGACGCGTTCGATCAGGCAGAGCCGCTGTGCCGCCCCCGCGCTGCCCTTGGGCAGTACCAGCCGGCCGTTGGGCGCGAGTTGCGCGAGCAGTTCGTCCGGGATGTGCGGCAGCGCGGCGGAGATGACGATCGCATCGAAGGGGGCGGCTTCCGGCAGGCCGCCGAGCCCGTCCGCATGGCGCAGGCGAACGTTGCCCATCTTGAGTTCGCGCACCAGCAGGTGGCGTGCCTTCGCCGCCAGTTCGGCGATGCGTTCCAGCGCGAACACCTCCTTCGCCAGGTGCGACAGGACCGCAGCCTGGTAGCCGCTGCCGGCGCCGATCTCGAGCACGCGGCCCATCGCGGTGCCGTTGCGCAGCAGTTCGGCGACGCGGGCGACGGTCATCGGCTGCGAGATGGTCTGGCTGAAGCCGATGGGAAGCGCCAGGTCGTCGTAGGCGCGGCTGGCGAGTGCTTCCTCGATGAACAGGTGGCGCGGCACCGCGCCCATCGCACCGAGCACGACCTCGTCGTGGATGCCGGCCGCGCGCAGGCGCTCGACCATGCGCAGCCGGGTGCGGTCGGAGGTCATGCCCACGCCGCTCGCGCGGGGCTTGCGGATCACCGCCATGGCGAGCCGTTCCCGGGGCCGCCTCGGGTGCCGCCCTGCATGCCGCTGTCCGTGTTGCCCCTGTTCGTCATCCGTGAAGTCACGCCACCCGATCCTGCATCGCAAAGCCTGCCCGTTTTCGCCCGCACTTCCGTCTCAGCCGCGCAGCCAATCGCCGAGGATCGACAACTGATCGAAATAGGTCAAGTCCATCTGCAGCGGCGTCACGGACACGCCGCCGTGCTCGACCGTGTGGAAGTCCGTCCCCTCGCCCGCATCCTGCGCAGCGCCGGCCGCGCCGACCCAGTAGACCGTCTCGCCGCGCGGGTTCTGCGTCGGGATGGCGGGCTGTGCCTTGTGCCGCTTGCCCAGGCGGGTGACCCGCACCGGGCCGAGCGCTGCGTAGGGGAGATCGGGGACGTTCACGTTCAGCAGCATCGCGGTGGCCGGTGGCGTGCGCATGACCCGCTCGACCAGTTCTGCCGCGACCCGTGCCGCGCTCTCGTAATGGCCTTTCGACTGGCTTACCATGGACACGGCGATCGAGGGCAACCCGAGCAGGAAGCCCTCGGTCGCGGCCGCCACCGTCCCGGAGTAGATGGTGTCGTCGCCCATGTTCGCGCCATGGTTCACTCCGGACACCACGATGTCCGGCAGGTCGTCGAGCAGCCCGGTGACCGCAAGGTGGACGCAGTCGGTCGGCGTACCGTCGACATAGAGGAACCCGGTATGGGACCGGCGCACCCGCAAAGGGCGGTCGAGGGTGAGCGAATTGCTCGCACCGCTGCGATCGCGTTCGGGCGCCACCACGGTGACCTCACCGATCGTGCGCATGGCCTCTGCGAGTGCCGCCAGGCCGGGGGCGAAATAGCCGTCGTCGTTGCTGAGCAGGATGCGCATGGCGCTCACGGAATGTTTCCCGATTATAACCGGGCCGAAGGCGACTGCCGCCGCCCGGGGAAACGCGCGGTTCAGGGCCAGCGCGTGATGGCGAAGCCGATGCGCAGTTGCGCTGGGAACCGGCGGTCGTAGTCGAGGATGCTCTCGCCGTAGCCGTTGAAGTACTGGAAGTAGATGTAGCCGTCGAGGTTGCCCAACGACACAGTGCGCAGCGGATAGGAAGCCTCGACCAGCGTCGAGCCGAAGTGCTTGCCGGTGCCGCGGCGCAGGGTGGAAGAGAACTGCCAGCGGTCGGGATGGCCGATGCTCGCGAACAGGTCGGCGTGCCCGCGGTAGCGGGCGATGTCGGCATTGCCGTCGCGGTCGAGATAACCGTGCAGGCGCGGCCCCAGCGTGAGTTGCCAGCCTGCGGGGTCGCCCAGGCGGGCCATCGGCCGCACGAACGCCGTGTTGATGCTGCGGGAAGAGGGTCCGTCACGACCATTGGACTCGTGCTCGACGCCGGCAGCCAGGCCGAGGCGCATGCCCCTGGCCGCTGATGTCCAGAGGGCATCGTTCCGATAGAACAGGCTCGGCCGGTAACTCGAGTCGCGAAACGGCGCCGAATCGGATTCGAGGTCCCACAGCGCAGTCTGCGTGTACCCGAAGTAGACATGGCGCAGCGGCGCGAGGTCGCGCGCGAGGTCGCCGCCCTCGTTGAAGAGGCGGTACTTGAAGGAGATCTGGAAGCGGGCATTGCGCCGCTCGCGATCGCCGAACGCGATGTAGACGGGTTCATGCGCCGAGATCGCGCTGCCCAGGCGGTCGGTCTGCGATACCCGGGCGCCGGCAGGAGAATCGCCCGGCCTCGCCGCTTCGAGCGCCGCTGCGGCGGGGGACTGCGCGGTGGCAGCAGCGGTGGCAACGTCGGCAGCGTCCCCCGGGCCTGCCGGCCGGTCGGCGAACGCGACCAGCGCCCGCCCTCCCGCCGACGTACGGAACACGGTGGCACCGGCCACCGCGGGCGGCAGTTCCAGGCGATAGCGGACCCGCCGGAACTGTCCCGGTGCCACCGTCACCACACCGACGACTGGCGCGCCGGCCTCCACGGGCATCCGCGCCTGCAGCCGGTAGGTGCGGCCGGCGGACTCGACCGCCACCTCGATCGTGGCCGGTACCTCGACCGCTTGCCCGGCGCCACCTTCGTTGAGCAGCGTCCACACCAGCTGCACGCTGCGATGCATGGCATCGTCCACCGACTCCACGGACAGCGTGCCCGACGGCAGGCCGGACCGGATGGCCGATGCCGACGCGGCCCCTGCAGAAGGCAACACGGCCCCGGCGCCACCCATCAGGGCCGCTGCATCCACGCGCCCCGGGCCTGCGGCCAACAGCAGCAGCAGCAGCAGGCAGCCCACGGTCCCGGCTCCGGCATGCCGTGCGCTGCGACCGACGCCATGTGGCACGGGGCAGGACGACGGGGACGCCTGCGGCACCGATGCCTTCGGCACGGATGCGTGCGCGGCAGGTGCCGTGGATCGGGTCCGCGCGGGAGGTGGGGGACGCACGGGATGGAACACCGTCCGATGCTACGATAACCGGAGGCGGTGCACTGCATCCGCATGCACTGCACCATGCCCGGCCCCGCCCGGCCCTGTCGTCCTTCCCGTCCTTCCGGAAAGTCACCCCATGTCGATCGGCTTCTGCATCCATCCCCGCCCCGCCCGTCCTTCGCGCGCGCTGGTCTCCAGGTTCAAGGGCGTCGTCTGTGCCCACCTGTCCGACAATATGTCGCGCCTCGCAGGCAGCGACGCTGCGCTGCGGCCATGGCACCGGAAGGGCCAGTTGCTGGGTGTCGCACTGACGGTCCGGGTACCGGCGGGCGACAATCTGATGGTTCACAAGGCGATCGACATCGCCCAACCCGGGGACGTGATCGTCGTGGACGCGGGCGGTGCCACCGCGCAGGCGATCATCGGCGAGATCATGTCGTCGATGGCGGCCGCACGTGGCGCGGTCGGCATGGTGATCGACGGTGCGATCCGCGACGCAGGTGCGCTCGCCGCCGGCACCTTCCCGGTGTACGCGCGCGCGGCGACCCATCGCGGCCCCTACAAGAACGGACCTGGCGAGATCCACGTCCCCGTGTCGATCGGCGGCATGATCGTGTATCCGAACGACATCATCGTCGGCGACGAGGATGGATTGGTGGCCGTACGCCCCGACGAGGCACCTGCCCTGCTCGCCGCCGCGCGTGCCTGGTGCGACAAGGAAGACAAGGTGCTGAAGGCCATCCGCGGCCGCAAGCCGATCGATCGCAAGTGGGTCGACGAGGCACTGCGCAGCAAGGGTTGCGGCGGCGTCGACTGAAACCTGCCTGAAACATTGCGGTAATCAGACCGCAATGCCCGCGGGCCACACTCGGGTGATGAAGCTGGCGTGTGCAGCGCCGGCCGCGACTTTCCTGCCTTCGAGAGGACCCGATGACCGTTCGCCCGCTGATTGCCCTGATGCTGTTGACTGCCGCGCCGCTGGCGCAGGCTGCCGTCGCCTCGCTCGACCTCTCCACCTACACGCTGACCCGCACGATGTCGATCGGCGCGAGCATGCTGCCCAACGGCTCGGAAAGCTCGGCGATCACCTACAACCGCGACACCGGCACGCTGTTCGTGATCGACGACGAGGGCGTGGCGATCTCGCAGTTCACCCGCCAGGGTGCGTTCGTGAACCGGATGACCCTGTCCGGTTTCGGCACCGCGTCAACCGGGGATCCGGAGGGCCTGACCTACATCGGCTCGAATCAGTTCGTGATCGCGGCCGAGCGCGCGCTCACGCTCTACAGGGTGACCTACGATCCGCTGACCACGCCGGTCCGCACCGCGCTGCCCAACGCCGTGCTCGCCACGCCGCCGGTCGGCAACGTCGGCATCGAGGGCGTGTCTTACGATCCGCGCGACGGCAGTTTCGTCACCGTGAAGGAGAAGACGCCCGGACAGGTCAACCGCAACATAGTGACCTTCGGCACGCCGGGCAGCAACGTGCTCACTTCCCTGTTCGATCCGCTCCTGCCCAGCACGCTGAACGCCATCGATGTGGCCGATGTCCAGGTCCTCGCGACGGTGGCCACGCCCGGGGGCGCACTGGCCGACCAACTCCTGATCTTCAGCCAGGAGTCGCGCAAGCTCTTCCACACCACGCGTACCGGTCAGGTCCTCGGCATGTTCGACTTCTCGCTGATCTCGGCCAGCGCTGAAGGGGTGACCATCGACGAGAACGGCGTCATCTACATCACCGACGAGACGCCCAACATCTACGTGCTTGAGCCAGGCACGGCGGTAGTGCCGGTCCCCGCCGCCTGGGCGCTGATGGCTTCCGGCCTGGTCCTGCTCGGCGCGATGCGTCGTCGCCGCAGCTGAACGCGGCCCTTCAGCCTGGCGGAGTCGGCGCAGCACCCGCCGATTGCGCCGGCGCTTCAAGGCGGGTGATGCCGTCCTCGCCCCGGGCACTGTCCGGGACGCGTTGATCAGGGCGCCAGTCGCTCCAGGTACCAACCGCCACCCGCCTCCAGCGCGCGCACGTACCTGACCCGGTCGTGCAGGCGGCTGGAACGGCCCTGCCAGAACTCGAACGCTTCCGGGATAAGGCGATATCCGCCCCAGTGCGGCGGGCGCTTCGGCTGGTCTCCAAGTTGCGCGGCCGCTTCTGCATAGCGCTGCTCCAGCAGCGCCCGGTCCGCGATCACTTCGCTCTGCGGCGAGGCCCAGGCACCGATCCGGCTACCCAGCGGTCGCTGCACGTAGTAGGCGTCGGACTCGGCCTGCGGCACCTGCTCGATGCGCCCTTCGATGCGCACCTGGCGCTCGAGTTCGACCCAGTGGAACAGGAGCGCCGCCTTCGGGTTCGCCGCCAGTTCGCGGCCCTTGCGGCTGAGGTAGTTGGTGTAGAGCGTGAGGCCGGAAGCATCGAACCCCTTCAGCAGCACGATGCGCGCGGACGGCTGGCCGGACGCGTCCACCGTCGCCAGCGTCATGGCGGTGGGTTCCGGCACTTCGGCATCGATCGACTGCTGGAGCCAGTGCCCGAACTGCCGGAGCGGGTCGGGCTCGACATCGGCAACATCGAGGCTGGCTTTCGTGTAGTCCTTGCGCAGGTTCGCAATATCCATGGATTCGAAGATACCGCAGCGCGCCGTGCGGAGCGAGCCGGATGCTGCTGCACGGGGGAAGGCACATCGCCACTTCGGGTCGTGCTGCTGGTCAGGGAGACAGGATTCGAACCTGCGACCTCGTGCGCCCAAGGCACGCGCTCTACCAGGCTGAGCTACACCCTGACTGGAAGTCCCGAGTGTAATCAATATTCGGAAGCCGGGCCGCACCCCGGCCCGGCCGCCTGGCGCGCGTCAGTTCATCGCGGACAGGCTGTCGTTCACGCCGCGCACGCCCTCGATGCCGCGGGCGATCTCCAGGGCCTTCGCGCGTTCTGCGGCGCCCGAGACCTTGCCGCTGAGCGACACCATGCCGTCGCGGGTCTCGACCCCGATCGCCAGGCCCTTCACCAGCGGGTCGGCCAGCAGCGCGGCCTTGACCTTGCCGGTGACCGCCGTATCGGCGATCGCAGTGCCGGACATCCCCGGGGAGTCCTGGACCACCGCGGGTGCGGGGGTGGTGGTCGCCGCAGGCGCTTCGCTGCGCGGCGGCGGGGGCTCATTGCGGCTGCAGCCTGCCAGCGCCAGCAGCGTCACTGCCCCGGCCATCGCCATCGCGCGTGCGGCGCGCGTCCTGTCTTCGTTCCCGATCATCTCGTGCTCTCCTTGCCATTCACCTGCAGCCGGGCACGACTGCAGTGCATTGCCTAGCGCTGGGTGGATTCCCACGCGCTTACCTGCCGCTCCGCCTCGTCCCTGGCGATGCCGTAGTTCTCCTGGATATGCCCGACCAGCTGGTCGCGCTTGCCCGCGATCTGGTCCACGTGGTCGTCGGTCAGCTTGCCCCACTGCTGCTTGACGTTGCCCTTGAGCTGCTTCCAGTTGCCTTCGATGCGATCCCAGTTCATGTCGCTGCTCCATGGTGGACAGCCGGATCGGCTGCCTGCCCGGGTTCGCAAGCGGCATGCCCACGGCGTGCGTGGTCAAGCGCCGGGTGCGCAGCCGGGTACGGCCCACGCCACCACTCGGCCCGGGGTCAGGACCGCGCCAGCAGTTCCAGCACCGCGGCCGGGTCGACCGGCTTCACCAGATAGTGGTCGAATCCCGACGCCGCCGCCCGTCCGACGTCGTCGGCATGCCCGTAGCCGGTGATCGCGACCAGCAGCGGCACGCACGCGAGCCGGCGCACGGCCTTCGCGACCTGATACCCGTTCATCCCGGGCAGGCCGATGTCGCACAGTACGACGTCCGGGCCGACCGCTTCGATCAGCGCCAGCCCCGTGACCCCGTCGTAGGCCACGTGCACGACATGCCCCTCGAGCTCGAGCAGCATGGAAAGCGCCTCGACCGAGTCGACGCTGTCGTCGATCAGCACGACCCTGCGGCCGATGGCGGCAGGGGCTTCCGGGGGACGGTCTGGATCGTGCAAGGTCGTTCGCGTGGGTGGCCTGACCTGGATGAGCAGGAAGCGGGCCCGGACGCGAGACGGTACGTGCAGGGCGTGCACGGCGCAAGCCGCGGGCATGCGGAATGCGTCCTGCAGCGTCGCATCGCCCGGTGCACTGCGCGCGAGCCAGTGCCCGGCATGCACCCGGTTTCCCCGGCAGCGTGCCCCCGCGCTGCATTCCGCCCGTGCCCGCCACGGGTGTTTTTCGCTTGGTCGCCAGGCCCATAGCAGACGACTATCCAGGTTTCGCCCTCGATCGTTTTTTAATATGCTCGGGGCTCCATACGCCTGGATGCAACTGCTGCCGATGACCCTCACCGAACTGCGCTACATCGTCGCCCTGGCACGCGAACGCCACTTTGCCCGGGCCGCCGCGGCCTGCTTCGTGTCGCAACCCACGCTGAGCGTGGCCGTGAAGCGGCTGGAGGACGAACTGGGGCTGCCCCTGTTCGAGCGCGGCACCGGCGACGTGACGACCACGCCGATCGGCGAACAGATCATCGCCCAGGCACAGCGGGTGCTGGAGCAGGCCACGGTCATCCATGAACTGGCACGCTCGGGCAAGGATCCGCTTTCCGGCCCCCTGCGCCTTGCGGCCATCCACACGATCGCGCCCTACCTGCTTCCCCTGCTCGTGCGCGTGCTGGTTAAGCGCGCGCCACGCATGCCGCTGATCCTCGAGGAAGGCTACACCCACGAACTGCTCGAGCGACTGCGCCGCGGCGAGATAGACGCCGCCGTCCTGGCGCTGCCGGTGCCCGAGTCCGGACTCGCGCAGCGCGACCTCTACGAGGAGCCCTTCCAGGTCGCCATCCCCGCGCAGCATGCCTGGGCGAAACTGCGGCGCATCGAAGCCGGCCGGCTGAAGGAGGAAACGATGCTGCTGCTGGGCGCTGGCCACTGCCTGCGCGACCAGGTCCTCGCAGTGTGTCCCGAGGCCGCGCGCTTCTCCAGCAGCGCCGAGGGCATACGCCGCACCTTCGAGGGGACGTCGCTCGAGACCATCCGCCAGATGGTGGCATCGGGTCTCGGCATAACGGTGATCCCGTCGAGCGCGATCCCGGCACAGGTCCGGCGCGACGATCTGATCGTCTACCGACCGTTCAACGCACCCGCGCCCACGCGGCGCGTGGCGATCGTCTGCCGGCGCACCTACGCCCGGATGGCTGCCATCGATGCGGTCGCCGACGCCGTGCGCGAGACCGCCCTGCCCGGGGTCGGGATGCTGGACTGACCCCGGGAATCAGTGCAGCAGCCGGCAGCGGATCGTTCCGGGGATGGCCTGAAGCTCCTCCAGTGCGACGTTGCTAGCCGCGATCTCGACGTCCATCACGCAATAGCCGATGGTCGGCGTGGTCTGCAGGTACTGCCCGGTGATGTTTACCCCGCGCGCGCCGAACCGCTCGTTGATGCGCGCCAGCACCCCCGGAACGTTCCGATGGATGTGCAGCAGCCGGCACATGCCCGGATGCTCCGGCAGCGTGACCTCGGGGAAGTTGACCGCGGTCAGCGTGGAACCGTTGTCGCTGTAGCGCACCAGCTTGTCGGTCACCTCGATACCGATGTTCGCCTGCGCCTCGGCTGTCGAGCCGCCGATGTGCGGGGTCAGGATGACGTTGTCGAAGCGGGTGAGCGGCGACACGAAGCGGTCGTCGTTGCCCTTCGGCTCGACCGGGAACACGTCGAGCGCGGCGCCGCCGAGGTGGCCGCTGTGGAGCGCCTCGGCCAGCGCGTCGATGTCGACCACCGTTCCGCGCGATGCGTTGATCAGGTGGCTGCCTCGGCGCAGCGTCGCGAGCTGCGCGGCGCCGATCATGTTCAGCGTCTGCGAGGTCTCGGGCACGTGCAGCGTGACCACGTCGCTTTCCGAGAGCAGGCCGTCGAGCGTCGCCACCTGGCGCGCGTTGCCCAGCGGCAGCTTCGCCTCGGTGTCGAAGAAGCAGACCCGCATGCCCAGGTGCTCGGCCAGGATGCCGACCTGCTTGCCGATATTGCCGTAGCCGACGATGCCCAGCGTCTTGCCACGCACCTCGTAGCTTCCCGCGGCAGACTTGATCCATTCGCCGCGATGGGCGCCGGCGTTGCGCTTCGGGATGCTGCGCATCAGCATCACGGTTTCGGCGATCACCAGTTCGGCCACGCTGCGCGTGTTCGAAAACGGCGCGTTGAACACCGGCACCCCGAGCTCGGCCGCGGTGTCGACGTCGACCTGGTTGGTGCCGATGCAGAAGCAGCCGATCGCCGCGAGCTTCGGGGCGCTGCGCAGCACGCGCTCGGTGACCTGCGTCTGGGATCGGATGCCGAGGAAATGCACCTGGGCCAGCGCCTCGATCAGCGCATCCTCGCCGAGCGACTTCGGGTGCTGCACGATGCGACTGTAGCCGTTCGCCGACAGCACCTCGACCGCGTTCGGATGGATGTTCTCCAGCAGAAGGAACTGGATGTTCTTCTTGTCCAGCGAGACGGGGGTGGTCATCGGGTCGCTCCGTGAAACGCGCTTGCTGCGGCGCGGAGCGGGAGTCTACCGCGCCTTCCCGACAGACGGCAGCGCAGCCGACTGTCCGCAGCACCCCCGCGGACCGGGGCCCGCGGGAGGTGGCCTCGGCGTCAGTTCTTGCCGGGACGAACCACGATGTCGTTCTGCACCGAGCGCACGCCCGGCACGCCACGCGCGATCTCGCCGGCCCGCTGGCGCTCGGCTGCGCTGGTCGCGAAGCCGCTCAGCTGGACCGTGCCGCGCATCGTTTCCACGCTCAGGCGCAGCGCGTTGACGCGATCGTCCTCGACGAAGCGCGACTTGACACGGGTGGTGATGGTCGCATCATCGACGTACTCGCCGGCGGTCTGCTGGCCACCGAAGACACCGCAACCCGACACGAGGATCGCCAGCATCGCGGCGACGAAGAGCTTGAGCATTTTCGTGTTCATCATTCTTTCTCCCTGGGATTTTCGGCTGGACTGGCAGCCGCGGCGGAATGCCCGCCGCCGGGGAGTGCGCAAGTAGCGTTCCTGCCGCGAATTCAGGCCGCGCCGCGATGCTTGTGCTGGTACATCGCGGCATCGGCGCTTTCGAGCAGCGCTTCCGGCGAAAGCCCGTCGTCGGGAAACACCGCGCAGCCGACTGACACGCTCAGGTGCACGCGCTGTCCGTCGATGCTGAAGGGCGCCCTCAGCGCGGCCTGCAGCTTCTCGACGATCGCGCCGATCACCGCGGGATTCTCGATCTGCGGGATGACGGCGACGAACTCGTCGCCCCCGAGGCGCGCCAGGGTGTCGGCGGAACGAAGCGGCGCGGAGAACCGGCGCGCGACTTCCTTCAGCACGCGGTCGCCGTTCTCGTGGCCGTGCAGGTCGTTGATCGGCTTGAACCGGTCGAGGTCCAGGAACAGCACCGCGACCCGGCGCGAGGTGCGCTGCGCCTGTGCGATCGCCTGCGCGAGCCGGTCGTCGAGCAGGGCGCGGTTGGGCAGCCCGGTCAGCGGATCGTGGAAGGCCTGGTGCTGCAGCCGGTACAGTTCCGCCTCCATTTCGGTGACATGCGACACCCGGGCCACCTCGAGCTTGCGCTCGGCCAGGGCACGCTCGACCAACTGCAGCAGCTGGGCCGGGTCGAACGGCTTGGAGACGAAGTCGAAGGCCCGGAAGCGCAGTGCGTCGATCGCGTATTCGATCGAAGTCTCGCCGGACAGGAATATCACCGGCAGGTCGAGCCGGTGCTCGCGCAGTTCGCGCAGGACTTCGATGCCGCTGAAATCGGGGATGTTCACGTCGAACAGTGCGATGTCGAACGGACGTTGCGAGAGGAGGTCCATCGCCTCGCGCCCGCGCTCCACCGTGACGACCGCATAACCCGCGTCGGCCAGCAGCGCGTCGAGCATCTGCGCCGAAGCGGTGTCGTCCTCCAGCACGAGGATCGTCGCCTTCGGTCCGGCTTCCCGCTCGCCCGCCACTTGGATGGTCATCTGGTGAATTCGCCCCGCACGGGATCAGGTGACGAGGAAAGTGCGCAAGGTCCATGCCCGCGCGGGCGGCGTGCCCCGGGCACGCGGCGTGCGTCGACCGTGGTTCGTGCGCCGCGCGCGCACTGTATCAGGCCGGAGTTTGCGTTCATGCGATGACCATTTCAAGTGAATATGTCCTCCCCGGGAAGCGCCTGCGCGGCCGCTGCTGGGTACTGGCGGCGCTGCTGCTCGGGGGTTGCCTCGCCCCGGTCCGGATGGACGCTGTCGCGGTGCCACGCGCGACCACGCCGGCCGCCACCGCCCAGGCCACCCGGGCGGTGGCGGCCCTCGTCCGGCGCAGCGGCGACACCCTGATCGAGCGGCACGTGGCGCATGCGGCCAAGGTGCTCGGCACGCCCATCGTGGCAGGCAACGCCGCCCGGCTGCTGGTCGACGGTCCGCAGACCCATGAACAGATGTTCGCGTCGATCGCCGCTGCCCGCGACCACGTCAACATGGTGAGCTACATCATCGACGACGGCGAGACCGGCGAGCGGCTCGCGGAGACGCTGATCGGCAGGCGGCGCGCCGGCGTGGTGGTCAACCTCATGTACGACAGCGTGGGTTCGATGGCAACGCCAGCCGGATGGTTCGACCGCCTGCGCGAGGCTGGCGTCTCGGTCTGCGAGTTCAATCCGGTCAACCCGTCCCGGACGAGGCGCACCTGGCGCGTGAACAACCGCGACCACCGCAAGATACTGGTGGTCGATTCGGCCACCGGCTTCACCGGCGGGATCAACGTGAGCGACGTGTATTCCGCGGGATCCTTCGGCTCGGCCCGCAGCCGCGACAGCGGCGAGGTCCCGTGGCGCGACACGCACGTGATGATCAGCGGCCCCGCAGTGGCGGACCTGCAGCGCAGCTTCGTCGATCGCTGGATCCAGCAGGGTTGCCCCTCCCTGGGGGACACCGCGCGCTACTTTCCCGAGCTGAAGGACGCAGGACGATTGCCGGTTCGCGTGGTGACCGGCGGCCCGGAACACGATACCAGCGACCACTATCGCGCGTTGATATCGGCATTCGAGCATGCGGAGCAGCGCATCTACATCACCTGCGGATACTTCGTCCCCGACCCTGGCATGCGCGACGCCCTGGTGGGGGCCGCGCGGCGCGGCGTGGACGTGCGCCTGCTGCTGCCCAGCGTCAGCGACTTCTGGGCACCGCTGGAGGCCGGCCGCTCGCACTACGCGGCGCTGCTCGCCGCCGGCGTGCGCATCCACGAACGCACTGGCGCCCTGTTGCATGCGAAGACCGCCGTGGTCGACGGCGTCTGGAGCACCATCGGTTCCACCAACCTCGACTTCCGCAGCTTCCTGCACAACGAGGAAGCGAACGTGATCGTGCTCGACGACCACTTCGCCGCGGAACTCGAGCGCCTGTTCGGGCGCGACCTCGAGCGTTCCAGAGAGATCGATGCGCGCGAATGGTCCCGCCGCGGATTCGTACCACGCCTCCGGCAGTGGTTCGCCCGGCAGTTCGAGTACCTGCTCTGATGGCGGCGGGCCCTTTCGGGCATGCGCGCTGCGGGTGAAGGATCGTCGCGGCCCGGGCGCTGCATCCCAGTGAGGACCCCAAGATGACACGATCGGACGAGATCCGGATTCCCGCTGCGGTGCTCGGTGCGGCACTTGCCGCAGTGCTCGGCGCGGCCGCCATGTACCTGGCGATGCGCCGGCGCCATGATGCGCAGAGGCTCGACGCCCTGACGCGCCGCAGCGGCAGCGACGAGCGGCGTCGCGGATGCCATGCAACGGACGAGGCCGGCATGACTCAGGAGCTGCCGGTGGAGAACCAGGCGATAGAGCCGGCACCCGGGGTCCGCGTGAGCGTGATCGGCTGACCCTCGGCACGCAAGCACCGGCCCCGCCATCCGCCGCATCCGGAAAGTTTGACGGGGCCGCCTGCAAGAAATGCAGGAAGGCAGGGCTCCGGGTCGCGGCCGCGACCTGCCCTGCGCATCGGGCACGGCTGGGCGAACGCGGATCCACCCTTGCATTCAATGGCTTGAAAATCCGCCCCCGGAACCTGCAGCTGATGGCACGGCGTTTGCAGAAGAGTGGCTGCCACCCACGTTTCCAGCGAGTATCCGATGATCAGAGCCGACCTCCAGCACCGCACGGGCCAGCAGCTCGCGATGACGCCGCAACTGCAGCACTCGATCCGGCTGCTCCAGTTGTCCGCCGCCGAGTTCGAGCAGGAACTCGAGGAGACGCTGTCCAACAATCCTTTCCTCGAACGCGACGATTCCCTGCGCGAGTCCGGCACGGAAGCCGTCTCTTCCGGCGATGCCGGCGACGGGCAATCCGTCGACACGCAGGGCGAGGCCGCGCCGGAGGCCGCGGGCGATCGCCTGGACGTGATCGCGGCACCGGAATCCTCGGCGGCAGACTGGGACGACGAGTCGTCGCTGCGCTTCGATGCGCCCTCCTCCGGCGAACGCTCGACCGACGACCCGGACGCCACACACTTCGCCCCGGCGGCCAGCTGCATGTACGACCACCTGCTCGAGCAGCTCGGGGTGTGCCGGGTCAGCGCGCGAGATCGCGAGCTGGCACGCCTGGTGGTCCATGCGCTCGAACCGGACGGCTACCTGCGCACCCCGCTCGAGGAGCTGATTGCGATGTGCCCGGCGCGCGAGGCCGTGCAGGTCGACGAACTGTCGGTGGTCCTGCGGCTGGTGCAGAGCTTCGAGCCGGCAGGCATCGCCGCGCGCTCGCTCGAGGAGTGCCTTCTGCTGCAGCTGGGCGATCGCGACGAGGACACGCCCGGCCTGGCGCTGGCGCAGCGCATCGTGCGCGGCCACCTCGCGCAGCTCGCCACGCCGGACACGCCGCGCCTGCTGCGTGCGCTGGGCTGCAGCGACGCCGAATTCGCCAGCGCCTACCAGCTGATCCGCGGCTGCTCGCCCAGGCCGGGACAGGCCTTCGGGTCGGAGCGCACCGACTACGTGGTCGCCGACGTGCAGGTGCGCAAGATCGGCAAGCGCTGGGTCGCCCGCATCAACCCGGAGGTGGTGCCGCGCATCCACCTCAACCGCGGCTTCGTGTCGATGGTGCGCGAGCAACGCGGGTCTAGCAGTTCGCCGATCGGCCAGCACCTGCAGGAAGCACGCTGGTTCGTGCGCAACGTGAACCAGCGCTTCCGCACCATCCTGCGCGTGGCGCAGGCGATCGTCGATCGCCAGAGCCGGTACTTCGAGCATGGCGACATCGCGATGCGCCCGCTGGTGCTGCGCGAGATCGCGGAGACGCTGGGCATGCATGAATCGACCGTCTCGCGCGTGACGTCGAACAAGTACATGATGACTACGCGCGGCCTCATGGAACTGAAGTACTTCTTCAGCAGCCATGTCGAGTCCGACGGGCACGCCTGCTCGGCGCGTGCGGTGCGGGCGCTGATCCGCCAGATCCTCGTGTCCGAGGAAGCGCGCCATCCGCTGTCGGACGTGAAGGTCGCACGCCTGCTGGCGGAAAAGGGCATCGTGGTCGCGCGCCGCACGGTGTCCAAGTACCGCGACTCGATGCACATCCCCTCGGTCGAAGTTCGCCGGCTGTCCTCGTCCGAGGCACTTGCCGCCTGAACCGTGCGCGGGCGGCCCGGCGCGGCTCGCGGCGGCAGCGCCGTCCCGGCCGGCGGCTCAGTCGCGTGCCGGCTCGCCCGCGTCGCTGCCGTACTCGCGAAGCCGGTTGTAGAGCGTCTTGGCGCTGATGCCCAGCAGTTCCGCCGCCTTTTCCTTGTGCCCCCTGACCGACTCCAGGGTCGCCAGGATCAGCTGCCGTTCCATCGCCTCGATCGTCGTGCCCACCTGGATCGTGATCGACTGCGCGGAGCGCACCGGTGCATCGAACGGGATGCAGGCAGCGGTGATCGATTCGCCGTCGGCCATGATGTAGGCGCGCTGCACGACGTTGCGCAGTTCGCGCACGTTACCCGGCCACGCGTACTGCGACAGCTTCTCGATCGCCGAAGCATCCAGCTTGCGCGCCCCGCCCTCGCGCGTGTTGAGCGCATCGAGGAAGTGCCGGGCGAGGAGTTCGACGTCCTCCAGCCGATCGCGCAGGGGCGGTACGCGGATCTGGAACACGTTCAACCGGTAGAACAGGTCCTCGCGCAACCTGCCGGTCGCCACGGCCTGGGCCGGGTCGCGGTTGGTGGCGGCGATGATGCGCACGTCGGTCTCGAGCAGCTCGTCCGAGCCGACCCGCATGAAGGTCCCGGTCTCGAGTACCCGGAGCAGCTTCACCTGCAGCTCCGGCGGCATCTCGGTCACTTCATCCAGGAACAGCGTGCCCCCGTTCGCCCGCTCGAAGAAGCCGCGGTGCTGGCGGTTCGCGCCGGTGAAGCTTCCCTTCTCGTGCCCGAACATCTCGCTTTCGATCAGCTGCGGCGAGATCGCTCCGCAGTTGACCGCCAGGAACGGTGCCTTGCGCCGGCGGCTCAGGTCGTGGATGGTCTGGGCCACCACTTCCTTGCCCGCCCCGCTCTCGCCGACGATGAACACGGTGACCGCGGTGCCTGCAACGCGGCCGATCTGCGTGTAGACCACCTGCATCACCGCCGCGCGCCCGCGCAGGTGGCCGAAGCGGCCTTCCCGGTCGGCAACATGCTGCAGGCCGGCGATCTCCGCGCGCGCCTCGGCCGGACGGCCGATGCGGTTCAGCACGGCCTTCAGCTGGCGCGGACTCACCGGCTTCAGCAGGTAGTCGGCGGCGCCGAGGCGCAGCGCCTGGATGGAAGTCTCGAGCGTCGCATGGCCGGTCATCAGCACGATCTCGACGCTGCCGTGCTCCTCGCGCTCGCCGAACAGTTCCATGCCGCTGCCGTCGGGCAGCATCAGGTCTAGCAGCACCACGTCCGGCAGGCGCATCACGAGCTGCTGCCGCGCCTCCGCCAGCGAACCGGCGATCGCGGTGCGGAAGCCCTCCTCGCGCACGAGTTCGGCGAGCGCCTGGGCTGCATCGCGCTCGTCCTCGACGATCAGGGCGAAGGGTTCGTTGCGCGATGCCACCGGCGACGCGGCGGCAGCTTTCGAATTTGCGGTAGCCATGTCGCGCCTGTTGGTCAATCAGTCATGCATGGTACACGCTAAGCACTGGCCCGATCGTCAAGCGAACATGGGTACAGTCGCGCAAGGGACAGGCCGCCGGGCACCGGGATTGCGAGGGTCGCCTGTCCATCGAACATGCCCGCGCGGAGCTGAATGGCGGGCGCCGCAACACGCATCGCGCAGGAGCACCGGAGCAGACCTTGTCTTCAGATGCACCAGGCACATCCCCCGGACGCGGCGTGGCCGAGCCGTCCGTCGAGGGCACGCGCACCGCCGCCCTCGAACCGGCGCTGGCGGACGCCCGCCTCGCTGCAGCCGCGACCGAACGGGCTGTACGCGGTCGCGACGAACTGCTGTCGCTGGTGTCGCACGACCTTCGGTCCGCATTGAACGCGATGGTCGGCTGGCTGTACCTGGCGCGATCGCCGACGGCGGAAGCCGCTGCCCGCGCGCGCGCGCTGGAGGGCATCGCCTCGGCGGTCGACACCCAGCGCCGGCTGGTCGACCAGTTGCAGGACGCCGCGCGGCTGCTCGGCGGCCGGGTACCTGCGGATTGCCGGCCTGTCCACGCCGCAGCGGTGTTGCAGCGAGTCGTCGCGCGGCTGGCCACGCACGCGGCGGACCGATCGGTGGCTCTGCACGTCGCTGCATCGCCGGACGGGCTGTCCTTCCTCGCGGATCCGTCGCGCGTGGAAGACTCCCTGTATGCGATGGTCGAGCATGCGCTGGCCGTCACGCCCGGCCAGGGCATCGTCCACGTCGGCGCGCGACCGGAGGTAGCCCAGCGCGCAACGACGATCGTGCTCGAAGTCCGCAGTGCCGGCGCCAGGGCCGGCGCAGCGGCCACGCAGGCCGCTGCGCCGGACGGCGGCCTCGCAGCGTCGCCGACGCTCGCGCTGGCCATCGCCCGCGCCGTGACGGAACTCCAGGGTGGCACCCTCGACGTGCAGGCCGGCCCGCCCGGGTCGGGCACCCACCTGTCGCTGCGCTTTCCGGCCCACGATGCCGTGCAGGCGGAGGCGGCCAGGGTGCAGCCTGCACCGGCCCCCCTCCGCACCGGCTTCTTCGACGCCCCGGGCGGCATGGACGATCCGGACGACATGGATATCCTCCGCGGATGCTTCATCCTGCTGACCGACGATCGCGACGACATGCTGGAGGTGGGTGCCACCGTGCTGCGACGGCATGGCGCGCACGTCACGACGGCGGGTTCCGGCGCCGAGTCGATCGCCCTCTACCCGGCCTGGGCGCGCGGCGGCGGCGAACGCCTGATGATCTCGGACCTTTCGATGCCGGACATCGACGGGCTTGCGATGATCGGCCGCATCCGCCGGATCGAAGGCGAATCGGGCCTGCCTCGCGTGCCTGCGGTGGCGTTCTCGGCGCAGGCCGACCGTTACGCCAGGCCCACGGTCATGCAGGCGGGCTTCGACCTGTTCCTCGCCAAGCCGCTGTCGCCGGCGCAACTGATCGGGGCGATATCGCCGCTGGTGGGAAGATAGGGCCGGACGACCCTGCGGCAGGCGGCGCCGGACGGCTGTGCTCGTATACCTTGCGGGATGCCGAAGAAGAGGCGCGCCCCGTGAAGAGAACGCCTTCCCTGTCCATCCTCGTGCTGTTCGCGGCTGCCGTCTTCGGTCCGCTCGCCATCCTGCGAGCTGCCGCCTCCCTCACCCACCAGTACATCCACCAGGACGCCGAGCGGCACGCCCTGCGCTCGGCCGAGCTGCTGCGGGAACACGCGTTGCGCGTGTTCTACCTGTACCAGCTGATCCTCGGCCAGGTGGAACGCCGCGCCGGCTCGATGGACTGGCGGCAGATCGTCGCCTCGCACGCGATGCACGACGAACTGCGCGGCCTGACCGAACCGGTGCGGGAAGCCGACAGCGTCTCCTTCCGGGCGCCGACCGGTCGCCACTGGTCGAGCAGCCGCCAGTTCCCGATGCTATAGCTGGACGCGAGCGAGCGCGACTACTTCGTCGCTCAGCGCGAACCGCCCAGCGCGTTCTTCATCGTTGCGCCAGCCGAGGCGAGGCTCACCGGGCAGGAGTTCTTCGCGTTGACGCGTGCCCGCATCGGCGCCGACGGCGGCTTCGACGGCGTGTTCGCGGTGTCCGGCGACATCGACTACTTCCGCCAGTTCTACCGCGGAATTCGCGAGACGTCCGGCAACGTGCTGGCGCTGGTGCGGACGGATGGCGCCTTCCTCGTGCGGGAACCCATGCAGTCGGCCGACGTGCCGCGCCTGAGCGAGTCCTCCAGCCTGATGCACGCGATCCGCGCCGCCCCGGCCGGCCACTTCCGCAGCCGCGGCGAAGTCGACCAGCGCGACAGTCTCTACGGCTATGCACGCGTGGACGAGTATCCGGTCTACGTGGCCTGCGGACTGTCGATGCAGGGCGTGGAACGGCAGTGGCGCCGCTCGCTGACGCTGTACTCCGTCGTCACCCTGCTGGCGATCGCCATGCTGCTGGTGGCCGCCGTGCTCGCGCGGCGCAACGCACAGCGCGCGCAGCGCCCTCACGAGGAGCGCGAGGAGGAGCTGCAGCTGCACGAACTGGCCGAAGAGGGATTGCGCCGCGGGCAGCGGCTGGAGGCGATCGGCCGCATGACGGCGGCATCGCGCACGACTTCAACAACCTGCTGCAGGTACTCACGGTGAACATCGAGGTGCTGCGCCGGCGCCTGTCGACCTGGCTGCTCCCTGAGGACGTCCACGAGCGGCCGCTCGCGGCCATGGAGCGGGCCACGAACCAGGGCGCGCGCCTGACCCGCCAGCTGCTGTCGTTCTCGCGCCGCTCCAGCCTGCAGCCGCGCCGCGTGTCGCTCGCCGCGTTCCTGCCCGAGCTGTCGGAACTGCTGTGGGCGGTGCTGCGCAACCGCATCGCGCTCTCGATAGCGCTCGATCCGGACACCGGCGAGATCGACGTCGATCCGGACGAACTCGAACTCGCACTGCTCAGCCTGGCGACCAACGCCCGTGACGACATACCGGCCGGCGGCACCCTGCGCATCCATGCCGGCAACCTGCAGCCCGGCACCGTCGTGGACGGCGACGCGCTGGCGCCCGGCTGGGTTGCGCTGTCGGTCTCCGACACCGGCAGCGGCATCGCACCCGGAACGCTGCAGAGCATCTTCGACCCGTTGTTCACGACCAAGCCGGTCGGCCAGGGCACCGGGCGCGGGCTGAGCCAGGTCTACGGCTTCGTCACCCAGTCGGGCGGACGCGTGACCGTGCAGAGCACGTTCGGCACGGGCACCCGCTTCACGCTGCTGTTCCCCCGCCGGGTCGAATGACGAAGACGCACTGTCGCCCACCGTGCTCGACGGCCTGACCGTGCTGGTCGCCGACGACGAGGTCGATACCGGCACGGCCGTGGCCCAACTGGTCGCCGGCACCGGCGCGCGCGAGGCAGGCATGCGCCACCCCGACCTCACCATCGTCCTGATGACCGCCTATGCCGACTCGCCCGAGGTCACGTCGGGCGAGTTCGACGTGGTGCGCAAGCCGGTCAGTTCAGGAAGCCTGCTGCAGGCGATACGGCGCGCCCGCGCGCGCCGTTCGCGACACGCGGCACGCGGGGAGGCTTCTCCTGCGTGACGACACGGCCGTTCGCGTACCGCTCGCCGGCGCCTCCGGCCGACGCGGGCGCATCGCCCAGCACGGCGGCATCCAGCGCGAACTTCGCGCGCATGTCGGGCATGCGCGGGGCGAAGGTTGGTTGTGCACGCCGCGCGGCGACGAACAGCCTGGCGCGCTCCTGCTCCAGGTGGCGGTGCAGCCAGGCGCCAAGGACGTTCAGCGTCGGCTGGTAGCGTTCGTCGAACGGCTTCATGCCGTCCAGCCGCCACATCAGGTCGCGCGCCACCTCGATCTCGATCTCCGCCTCCAGGATCACGCCGGCATCGGCCAGCGTCTCGTACAGCACCGGATAGACGCTGCCCACCTTGAGGTCGAAGTGGCTGCGCAGGCCACCGAGCAGGCGCTGCCCGGCCTGCGCCAGGCTCTCCGCGTCCTTGGCACCGATCTTCGCGGCGCGCGAGAACTGCTGCTCCAGCCTGCGGTGAGCCGCCGTCAGCAGCCCTTCGATCTCCAGCCAGGCGCTGCGTTCGACCTTCGGATCTGCCGACAGCCGCGCGCGACGGACGGGCTTGCTCGCGTTCGTCCTGGGCGGGGTGCTGGGTGCGTGCACCCCGGTGCGCCCGCGCGAGGCGACCTCGCCTCGTATGGTTTTAGGCATGACGTTCTCCACGATGAAACCGATTCACCCTGGAGGCATGCAACGCGCATGCCCGCCTCGGGCCGCAAGCCCGGCGCGCAGCGCGGGGCCGGTGTAACCTCTGCGCCAGGCGCGCCGGACAGGCGCCCTTCCTTCGACGGGAGCACCCGCATGTTCGAATACTTCCCGAACAACTACACCTGGAGCCTGGCGGTCATGTCCGCCCTCAACCGCGGCGGGCAGGTGTCCGAGATCGACGAGGCCTGCCGGCCGTTGCGCGAGGTCGCCGGCATCAAGGCCCTGCAGGGCGACCAGACGCAGCAACGTGCCTGGTTCGAGAGCTGGATGAAGCTCGCCGAGCGCGTGCGCCGCCAGGGAGAAGCCGACGAGGCGCTCGGACGCACCGTGTCCGCCGGGCGCAAGTACCTGCGTGCCGGCATCTATTTCCTGCTGGCCGAGCGCATGCCGAGCCATCGCGACCCGCGGCGCCTCGATGCGTTCAGGCGAGGCATCCAGACCTACCGTCGTGGCCTGGAACTGCGGCGCGAACCGATCGAGTATGTCGAAGTGCCGTTCGGCGAACACCGGCTGCGCGCGATCTTTTCGAAGGCGCCCGGCGGCGGACCGCATCCCTGCATGGTCCACTTCGACGGCCTGGACGTGACCAAGGAGATCATCTACGCCGCGACCGGCGACGAGTTCCGCCGGCGTGGCATGTCGATGCTGATCGTCGACCATCCCGGTGCCGGCGAGGCGCTGCGGCTGCAGGGGCTGCCGAGCGGACCCGACACGGAGAAGCCGGCGGCTGCCTGCGTCGACTACCTCGAGACGCGCGCCGACGTGGATGCATCGCGCCTCGGCATCATGGCGATCTCGCTCGGCGGCTACTACGCACCGCGCGCCGCGGCGTTCGAGAAACGCTTCCGGTGCGCGGTGGCCTGGGGTGCGATCTTCGACTACGGGAAGACCGTGTCCGACCGCATCGGCGGCCGCGGAGAGCCGTCGGTGCCCGGCTATGCCGAGCATGTGAACTGGGTGTTCGGCTGCGACACGATAGAGGAATCGCTGAAGATCGTGCGCCAGATGACCCTCGAGGGCGTGGCCGACCGCATCACCTGCCCGCTGCTGGTGGTCCATGGCGAGAACGACCGGCAGGTACCGCTGTGGCATGCGCAGAGCACCTACGATGCGGCGGTGAACAGCCCGGGGCGCGAACTGAAGATCTTCCGCCTCGCCGATGGCGGCGCGGAGCACTGCGGCGCGGACAACACGCCGCTGGTGGTCGACTACATGGCCGACTGGGCCGCGGAGAAGCTGGGAGCCTGCCCCGGCGGTGCCTGAGCACCGGGGCACGGGGGCACCCGGGCGACGGCGCTCCCGCCCAGGGGCGCTATTCGGGCTGGATGCCGGCCCGCTTCGCGATCTCCTGGTTGAGCGCGAGGTCCTGCTTCACGAACTGGGCGAATGCCTCCGGCGTGCTCGCCACGGCCTCGACGCCGAGTTCCGCGAACACGGCCCTGACCTCCGGCGTGGCCACCGCGCGCGCGATCTCCGCCTGCAACCGGCGTGCGATCTCCATCGGCGATCCGCCCGGAAGCCAGGTGGCATGCCAGCCGGTGAAGTCCACCGGACCCAGGCCTGCCTCCTGGTAGGTCGGCACGTCGGGCAGCACCGGCGAGCGGCGGATGCCCGACAGGGTGAGCGCGCGCAGCTTGCCGGCACGGATGAACGGCAGGGCCTGGGTCACGCTCGGGAACATCACCTCCACATGGCCGCCGAGCACGTCGGCCAGCGCGGGACCGCCGCCCTTGTAGGCGACATGGGTCAGTTGCACCCCGGCGCCGATGCGGAACAGTTCGGCGGCGATGTGGGTGGCGTTGCCGACGCCCGCCGATGCGTAGTTGAGGCTGTCCTTGCGTGCACGGGCGAGCGCGATGAACTCCTTGACGTTGCGCACCGGCAACGCGGGATGCACGACCAGCACCTGGCCGAACGCGCGGGCGACCTGCGACACCGGCAGGAAGTCCGCGATCGGGTCGTAGGGCAGCTTGCGCAGGTAGACCGCGTTCGAGGTGTGCGACCCGGTGGTGAACAGCAGCGTGTAGCCGTCCTTCGGCGCACGCGCGACCAGGTCGGAGCCGATGGTGCCGCTGGCACCGGGCCGCGACTCGAACACCATCGGCTGCCCGAGGCTGGCGCCAACCCTTTCGAGCACCGGCCTGGCGACCGCGTCGATCGGGCCACCGCCCGCGAACGGCACGACCACCCGGATCGGCTTCGCCGGCCATGCCTGCGCATGGACGCCGGCCGCCGGCAGCATGCCTGCCAGTACCACGACCGCAACCCCGACTGCACACGCGCCCTGCCTTCCCATCGAAGCCTCCCGCGTTCCTGGATGTGGTGCTTCGGCTATTCTAGACGCCTCGCCAACCGAGGGAGCAGCGATGGACACCGAACCGATCTTCCCGCGCTTCAGCGATGCCGAATACGCGCGGCGCGAGGCCGTCGTCCGGCGCGAGCTCGCGGCTGCCGGGCTGGACGCGGTGATCGCCGTCGGCGACGCCGGCTCGCGCGGGGCGAACCAGGCCAACGTCGCATGGCTCACCAACTGGTGGGACCCTTATCCGGCCTACGTGGTGATGACGCCCGCGGCCGCTCCGGTGCTGCTGGTGAGCAACCAGCTCTACCTGCATACCGCAGAGCGCGCCGCCCGGCCAGTCGAGATGCGCGTGCAGGGCCTGGCACCCGGCGAGGTGCTCGCCCGCTGCCTGGAGGACCTCGGCGTCGCGCGCGGACGCATCGGCGTGGCGGCGGTGCGCAACGTCGGGCGCGCATCGATGCCGTCGCACCACTTCGACGTGCTGCGTGCGCGCCTGCCGGGGGCGGAATTCGTCGATGCCACAGACGTCTTCGCGCGTGCGCGGCTGATAAAGAGCGCCGAGGAGATCGCATGGTTCGAACGTGGCGCGGCGCTCACCGACCTGGCGATGGAGGCGATCGAACGCGAGGTGCGCATCGGCATGCCCGAGTTCCAGCTCTCGGCCATCCTGCACCAGGCGGTGCTGCCCGCCGGGGGCACGCTCAGGCTGCAGTTCGTCGGCGCGACGCCGATGGACGATCCCGGCCTGATCTTCCCCTGGCAGTACCCGTCGCAGCGGCCGCTGGCGGCCGGGGACGTTCTACTCACCGAGATCAGCGCCGGCTGGTGGGGATGCTCGGGGCAGATCCAGCGGCCCTATACGATCGGATGCGCGCCCACTGCCGAGTACCTGCGGCTGTTCGAACTCGCGTTCCGGGCCTACGATCGCATCGTCGACGTGCTGCGCCCGGGTGCGACCGATGCCGACGTGCGTGCGGCAGCGTCCTTCCTCGACGACGAAGACTGCCGCACCTTCGACGTGCTGCTGCACGGCTGGGGCCTGCAGATCGAGGACCCGCGCGTCGACCTGCCGAGCGCGGTGATCCGCCGCGAGCTCAGGCCGGTGACCTTCGCCGAAGGCATGCTGCTGGTGGTCCAGCCGCATGTCGTGTCGCCGGATGGCCGGCGCGCGGTGCAGGCGGGCAACCTCGTCGTGGTCGAGGCCGGCGGTGCGCGGCCGCTGCAGAAGCACCCGATGGGCTTCAACACGCTCTGCTGAGGCGCCCCGCTGCCGCTATTCCGGCTTCGCGCCGGATGCGCGCACCAGCTTCTCCCACTTCGCGATCTCGCTGCGGATGAAGGCCGCGAACTGCGCCTGGCTGTCGCCGACCGGCTCCAGGCCCTGCGACTCCAGCTTGCCGCGGATGTCGGGCGCGGCCAGGATGCGCACCAGTTCGCCGGCGAGCTGCGCGACCACCTCGCGCGGCGTGGCCGCCGGCGCCATCACGCCGTGCCAGGTGCTGGTGTCGAACCCGGCCAGGCCGCCTTCGGCCATCGTCGGCACCTCGGGCATCATCGACGAGCGCTTCGCGCCCGACACGCCGAGCACCCGCAGGCGGCCAGCCTTCACCAGCGGCGCCGCCGCCGGCACTGCCAGGAAGTAGACGTCGACCTCGCCCGACATCAACGCGGCCACCGCCGGCCCGGAACCCTTGTACGGCACGTGCAGCAGGTCCACCCGCCCGAGCGCCCTGATCAGTTCGCCCGACAGGTGGGTGGCGCTGCCGTTTCCGGCCGACGCGTAGTTGAGCACGCCCGGGCGGGCGCGCGCGAGCGCGACCAGGTCGCGCACCGACTTCGCCGGCACGCCCGGGTGCGCGACCAGCGCATACGGGGTGGACGCGAGCTGCGTCACCGCCACGAAGTCGCGTTCCAGGCTGTAGCCGAGCTTCGGGAACAGGCTCGCCGCGATCGCGTGCGCGACATTGACCTGGAACAGCGTGTAGCCATCGGGCGCCGCACGCGCGACGATCTCCGCCGCGAGGTTCCCGGCCGCACCGGGGCGGTTGTCAACCAGCACCGGCTGGCCCCAGGTCTCGGCCAGGCGCTGGGTCACCACGCGCGCGACGATGTCGGTGCTGCCGCCCGGCGGGAACGGCAGCACCAGCCGGATGGCGCGGGTCGGGTACTTCTGCTGTGCGTGCACCGTGCTGGCCGGCAGTCCCACCAGCAGTACGGCCAGCGGCGCGGCGAGCACGACCCCGGCGCGCAGGCACGGCATTGCAGGCATGGCGACGGCGAGCGGCATGGTCACGTTCAGGGGCTTGGGCATGCAAGGACCTCGGGATTCGCGGGGCATCGCACCCCGAGCGTACTACTCCGCGACGATGCCGGACTCCTTCACCACCTTCCCGTAGCGTTCGATCTCGCGCCGGATGAAGGCCGTGAACTCGGCCGGCGAACTGGCGACCACCTCGCCACCCTGGGCCGCGATGCGCTGGCGCATGTCCTTGGTGGTCAGCGCCGCCACCGCCTGCTCGGACAGCCTGCCCAGCACCTCGCGCGGCAGGCCGCGCGGCCCGACCAGGCCGTACCAGGCCTGCGACTCGTATCCGGGGAGGCCGGCCTCGGCGACCGTGGGCAGGTCGGTCCAGGCCGCGTTGCGACGGGGCGAGGTCACGGCGAGCGCGCGCACGCGGCCGCCGGTCACCTGTTCCGGCGAAGTCGGCTGGATGATCATCATGTCGACGTTGCGCGCCATCAGGTCGGTGAGCGCGGGCGCGCCGCCCTTGTACGGTACGTGGTTGATCTGCAGCCGGCCCTGCCATGCGAACAGGGCGCCTGCCAGGTGCTGCGAGGAGCCGATGCCGCCGGACGCGAAGCTCATCGTGCCCGGCTTTGCCCGGGCGAGCGCGAGCAGGTCCTTCAGGCTGGTCGCGGGCACCCCCGGATGCACCAGCACCAGTTGCGCGAAGGTCGCGCCCAGGCTGATCGGCGTGAAGTCGCGTTCCGTGTCGTAGGGCAGCTTGCGATAGATCAGCGAATTGATCGCATGGCCGATCGCCACGTAGAGCAGCGTGTAGCCGTCCGGGCTCGCCTTCGCCGTCATCTCGCTGGCGATGATGCCGTTGGCGCCGGGCCGGTTGTCGACGATCGCCGTCTGGCCCCATGCGTTCGACATCTGGGTCGCCACCACGCGCGCCATGATGTCCGTCGTGCCACCGGGCGCGAACGGGACCAGCATCCGGATCGGGCGGACCGGGAAGTTCTGGGACGTCTGCGCATGCACCT
The DNA here is from genome assembly GCA_021298815.1 of Betaproteobacteria bacterium. Taxonomy (GTDB): domain Bacteria; phylum Pseudomonadota; class Gammaproteobacteria; order Burkholderiales; family CAIKXV01; genus CAIKXV01. The sequence continues at coordinate 59,945 of JAJTHE010000006.1, forward strand.
GTGCGGCGCCCGCGACGAACAGCGCCGCGGCACAGGCCGCGGCCCTCATGCCGCCACCGCCGCGTCCTCGAGCACCACATGCCCGGACGGCGTGCCCATCACCGTGGTGCGCTCCATGTGCCGCCGCAACGACGGGTCGTAGTCGCCCAGGGCGACATGCATCGTGCAGCGGTTGTCCCAGACGAGGATGTCGTCGGGCCGCCACGTGTGGCGATAGACGAACTGCGGGCGGGTCGCATGCCGGATCAGGTAGTCGATCAGCGGACGGCTCTCCTCCTCGGTCATGCCCTCGAACGACTTCACCTTCTCGCCGATGTACAGCGCCTTGCGCCCGGTCTCCGGATGCACGCGCACCACCGGCTGCGCCACCGGGGGGTTCAGCCGCCGGTTCTCCTTCTCCCACTCGGGTGCGACGCCCGCGTTCTTGCGCTCCGGGCGATGCACGCCGTGCAGGTCGGCGATCAGCTTCTTCATGCCGGCCGACAGCGCCTCGTATGCGGCGTACATGTTCGTGAACATCGTGTCGCCGCCGACCGGGGGCACCTCCACCCCGCGCAGTAGCGAACCGAGCGAAGGCACCAGCGTGAACGACATGTCGGAGTGCCAGAGCTGCCCGGTGTAGCGGGAGTTCGACGGCTCGCCATTGGCCTGCGGCAGGTTGGTCACCATCAGCAGTTCCGGGTATTTCGGGTGCCGGTCGCGCGGCAGCGAATCGTGGCGGTCGAGTTCTCCGAAGCGGCGGCTGAACTCGATGTGCTGCTCGCGGCTGATCTTCTGTCCGCGCAGCAGCAGCACGCCATGTTCGAGGAAGGCGCGGTAGATGCCGCCGAACTCGGATTCGGACAGCGGCCTGTTCAGGTCGATGCCGACCACTTCGGCGCCGAGCGCATAGGAAAGCGGACTGGTTTCAACGGTCATGCCGGCTCCTCCGGGAATGCGGCCGGCTGGCTGCCGGCTTGTCGTGTGCAAGGAGTCTACTGCCGGCCTGCGCGGCGGTGCAAACCCGCGGCGCCGGGCACCTGCGCCGCCGGCCAGCCTTCAGGCGACCGTGCCGTCGGCCGCGCGGCGCAGCACCCGACCCGGCGTCGCACCGGTGTGCACCGCCCGGTCGACCACGACGACGCCGTTGACCACCACCGTCGTGCGGGCACCGGTCGGATAGCGGTGCGGATCGGAATAGGTCGCCTGGTCGCGGAAGTCGAGCGGATCGAACAGCACGACGTCGGCGCGCCAGCCTTCCCGCAAGTAGCCACGGTCGACCAGGCGCAGCTTGTCCGCGGTGGCCCCGGTCATCTTGCGGATGGCGACCTCCATCGGCAGCAGTTGCTGCTCCTGCACGTAGCGAGACAGCACCCGCGGGAAGGTGCCGTAGAAGCGCGGATGCGGCATGCCCTGGCTGGTGGTGCCGTAGTCGGCGACGCAGTTGCCGTCGGAACCGACCAGCGCATCCGGCGAACGGACGATCGCGCGGATATCCTCCTCGGAGATGGAGATCACCAGCACGCGCGTCGCACCGCGGTCCTCGACCAGGTAGTCGCAGATCGTGTCGATCGGATCGGTGCCACGCTCCTCGGACAACTGGCGAATGGTCTTGCCCGCGTGCTGCGCCAGGTGCGGCGAGATCGAGATCTGCACGCAGTCCCAGTCGGGGATGCGTCCCCAGTTGTTCAGCCCCTCGCGCGCGATGTCGGCGCGGATGCGCTCGCGCGTCTGCGGCAGCGGCAGCCGCGCCAGCATCTCGTCGACACCGCCGGCCTGCACCCATTGCGGCATCAGGTTCTTCAGCGGGTTGCTGCCCGCGGTGTAGGGATGCGAATCGCAGTGCACCGCGAGCCCGCGTGCGCGCGCCGCCTGCATCCGCTCGAGGGCGGTCGCCGCCTTGCCCCAGTTGTCCATGCCCGAGGTCTTGAAGTGAACGATCTCGACCGGGATGCCGCAGGCCTCGGCCATGTCGATCGCCTCGTCCACCGCATCCAGCACCCGGTTCGACTCGTCGCGCACATGCGTGAAGTACCCCGCGTTGTACCGTCGGCAGACCCCGCCGAGCGCGACCATCTCGTCGCGTCCGGCATATGAGCCGGGCGAGGTGAACAGCCCGGAGGACAGGCCGAGCGCACCGGCGCGCAGCCCCTCCTCGAGCAGCTCGCACATCAGGCCCAGTTCCCCGGCCGTCGGCGCACGCTGTTCCATGCCCATCGCCATCAGGCGCAGCGTGTTGTGGCCCACCAGCATCCCGGCGTTCACCGACGCCGCGGGGAAGGTGTCGAGGTACTCCGGGAAGCCCATCTCGCGGAACGGCAGCCAGGGCGCGCTCGGGGACAGGTAGTCCTTCAGCAGCTGCACCTTGCCCGGCAGCACCGGCGCAACCGAGAACCCGCAGTGGCCGATGATCTCGGTGGTCACGCCCTGCCGCACCTTGCTCTCGGCCTTCGGGTTGATCGGCAGCACGAAATCGGAGTGGGTCTTGATGTCTATGAAGCCGGGCGCGGCGGCCAGCCCGGAGGCATCGATCGTGCGCGCTGCCGGCAGGTCGAGCACGGCGCCGATGGCGGCGATCGCGCCGTCGGCGATCGCCAGGTCGGCGATGCGTCCCGGGCCGCCGGTCCCGTCGTAGACCATCGCGTTGCGCACCAGGAGGTCGATGGCGGCCGGGGGGATGCTGGAAGGGTGACGCGAATCAGGCATGGCACGGCTCGCAATTCGGGGACGGATCGATTATAGCTATCGCCGCCGCGGCGGTTCCGGCATGTACCCTGCGCCTTCGGCGCCGCACGCCCAGTTCGCATCCACGGAGAACGGAAATGATCAACACCCAGTCATCGGCCGGTCCGGCCCGCAGGCCTGCATCCCCGAAAGCGGTGCCCGTCCTGGCTGCCCTCGCGGCGCTGCTGCCGGCTTCGGCAGCGATGCCCGTGGCTGCGGCCGACAGCGTCGCCTTCCCCACCCGGCCGGTGCGCATCGTCGTGCCCTATCCGCCGGGCGGACCGAACGACATCCTGGCGCGCCTGCTCGGCCAGAAGCTCGGCGATACCTGGACGCAGCCGGTGCTGATCGACAACCGCGGCGGCGCCGGCGGCAACATCGGCACCGCCATCGTCGGCCGCGCCAACCCCGACGGGCACACGCTGCTGCTGCACGCGATCGCGTTCGCGGTGAACCCGACGCTCTACGGCGATGCCGTGCCCTACAGGCTCGCCGAGTTCACGCCGGTCTCGCTGGTCGCGCGCGGCCCGATCCTGCTCACCGTGCATCCCGGCGTGCCCGCCACCTCGGTGAAGGAATTCATCGCGCTGGCGAAGACGAAGGCCGGCGGCCTCAACTACGGCTCCGGCGGTAACGGGTCTTCCCTGCACCTGGCGGCGGAACTGTTCAAGGCACAGGCCGGCGTTCCGCTCACCCACATCCCGTACAAGGGCACCGGCGACCTGATGTCCGACTTCCTCGCCGGGCGCATCTCCGCGGTGTTCCTGAGCCCGCTGAACGCAGTGCCGCTGGTCAAGCAGGGCAAGCTGCGCGCCCTGGCGGTGACCTCGCCGAAGCGCTCGCCCGCCCTGCCCGACCTGCCGACGATCGCCGAAGCCGGCGTCCCGGGCTACGACATGGAGGCCTGGTTCGCCCTGCTCACCGCCGCCGGCACGCCGCGCCCGGTGGTCAACGCCCTGTCGCAGCAGGTCGGCAGCGCACTGCGTACCCCGGACGTGCTGGAGCGGCTGGTCACGCTCGGCGTCGAGGCCGCGCCGACCACGCCGGAGCAGGCAGCCGCGTACATCGATCGCGAGGCGAAGCGCTGGGACAGGATCCTGCGCGCGGCCGGCGTCAAGGCGGACTGACCGCCGGCCCGCTGACCCCGGGCGGACTGACCGCCGCGCCACCTGCCTGCTGCCGCTGGCGCCAGTCGCGCAGCCAGCCGCCGTTGCCGCCGAGGCGCACAAGGTCGCGCAGCGGCACCGGCAGCGGCGGGAAGGCGCGCGTGAAGCCGCGCGTGTGGTTGATGAAGGTGCCGGATGCGTAGTCCACCTCGAGGTCGTCGCCGGTCTCGCAGGCCGAGGACACACCGGGGCAGTCCTTCAGCACGCGCACGCCGACCCCGAGGGCTGCCCGGTATGCGAGGAACGGCATAGTCTCGCAGACCAGGCCGAGGTCGAGCGCGCGCATCGCGATGTACCCGGTCATCTTCGGGCCCATGCCGAAGTTGCGGCCGGTTACGATGATGTCACCGGCGGCGACACGCTCGTGGAAGCCGGGATCGGTTTCCGAGAACAGGTGAGGGACGATGTCCTTCGGATCCATGTAGCGGCCGGAGATCAGCCAGTTCGGCACCACGCCACCGGCATGGGGCACGTCGTCGCCCAGCCGGTAGCAGCGGCCACGCAGGTTCCAGGAGAAGCCAGCCGGGATGTCCATCGAGGTCCCCCTTCAGTCGGCGCGCGCGCCGGATTCGCGCACCACCTTCGCCCACTTGGCGACTTCGGCGCGGATATGCTTCGCGAACACCTCGGGCGAACCACCGACATAGTCGGAACCGTCCTCGGCGAGGCGGTCGCGCACCGCGGGCGTGCGGGCGATGGTGTCGATGTCGCGATGGATGCGCTCCAGCAGGGGGCGCGGCGTGCCAGCCACCAGCACGATGCCCTGGAACGCACTCGCCTCGTAGCCGGGCACGCCCTGCTCGGCGACCGTGGGCACGTCTGGCGCCACTGCCGTGCGCTTCGCCCCGCCCACGGAGATCGCCTTCGCCTTGCCCTGCTTGACCACCGGCAGCGCCGCGATCGGCGCTGTGACCAGCAGGTTCACCTGGCCGGACATCAGGTCGATCATTGCCTGCGAGATGCCCTTGTACGGGACATGGGTGAGCTTGATGCCGGTCATCGTCTGCAGCATCTCGATCGACACATGCGAGGCCGTGCCGGCACCGGCCGTGGCGTAGGTGATGAATCCCGGCTTCGCCTTCGCCAGCCGCACGATGTCCTGGATGCCGGAGGCCGGGAACGACGGGTTGGCGATCAGCATGTTCGGCGAGGCGCCGAGCCAGATCAGCGGCGCGAAGTCGCGCACCGGATCGTAGCCGACCTTGCGCAGCGCCGGGCCGATCACGAACGCCGTGGTGACGAACAGCCAGGTGTGGCCATCCGGCGGGGTGCGAAGCGCCAGTTCGGTGGCGAGCGAGGTGCCGCCCCCGGGCCGGTTGTCGATCAGGATGTTCTGGCCGTAGGACGGCGCCAGCGCCTGCCCGATGATGCGCGCCTGGATGTCGGATGCGCCCCCGGGCGTGAACGGCACGATGAAGCGCACCGGCCGGGTCGGGAAATCGGTCGCCGCCGCATGCGCGGCCGGCATTGTCGCCGCGCCCGTGGCGAGCGGCAGCAGCATCGCGGCCGTGTGCAAGATCCCCGGGGGCCCGTTGCGCTTCATGCGAACGTCCTCGGGTCGGTGATGCAGCCGGCGACCGCGGACGCGGCGACGGTGGCCGGGCTGCCGAGGAACAGCCGCGCATCCTTCGCGCCGAATCGTCCGGCGCCGTTGTTGGCCGCGGTCGAGATCGAGGTCTCGCCGGCGGTGACCGGCCCGGTACGCCCGCCGGCACAGACCCCGCAGCCGGCCGGCATCACCACCGCGCCGGCCTCCTGGAAGATGTCGAGCAGGCCTTCGCGATGCAGCCGGCGCGTGGAGGCCTCGGTGCCGGGCGTGACGAACAGGCGCACGCCGGGCGCGATGCGCCGGCCCGACAGCACGCGCGCGGCGGCCTCCAGGTCTTCCCACATGCCGGAGCCGCAGGAACCGATGAACGCATGCTGCACCGGAGTGCCCGCCACGTCTGACAGGTTCGCCGCGCGGTGCACCCCGCCCGGCAGCGCGACCTGCGGCTCGAGCCCGTCGAGGTCGATCTCGATCTGCGCATCGTAGGCCGCGTCGGGATCGGGGAACACCGGCGCCACCGCGATGCCATGCGCCGCCGCCAGCCTGCTCGACTGCTCGACGATGGCCGCCGACGGCGGGAAGAACACGCCGACCGCGCCGACCTCGGTCGGCGAATTGCACAGCGCGACGCGCGAAGCCAGGTCGAACGCGTCCAGATCTCCCGCCATCTCGATGATCCGGTAGTCGGCGTCGATGCCGAAGAAGCCGCCCGGCACCAGGCCCTGCGCGATCCGGAAGCCGAGGTCGCGCGCATGTACGCCCGGACGGAGCCTGCCGCGCAGCTTGAGCTTTACCGAAGGCGGCACGCAGATCCACACCGTCCCGGTGGCGAGCGCGGTGCTGATTTCCTCGCCCACGCGCAGCGCGATCGCGCCGACGCCGCCGGCGTTCGTGCAGTGGCGGTCGTCGTCGAGGTAGAACGTACCCGGCACCACCAGCCCCTGTTCGATCGGGAAGATGTGACCATGGCCGCCGCGGCCCACGTCGTAGAACCGTTTCACGCCCCAGGCCGCCGCAGCCTTGCGGTTGTAGGCGCCACGTTCGATCGCCCGCTCGTTGACGTAGATGACGTCGTGGTCGGTGGTGAGGATCACCCGGTCGGGATCGTGCAGCGCATGGATGCCCGCCGCCTCCATCTCTTCGTGCGTGGCCATCAGGTGATTGTCGTGCACGAACATCCAGTCCGGGCGCGGATGGACGATGTCGCCGGGCAGCACCCGGTCGACGCCGCAGGCCCTCGCCAGGATCTTCTCGACCGCTGTCATGCCCATGCTCGTCCCCCTCGTGCAGGGAGATAAGTGTACAGTCTTTCCACTGCCCTTCAGATCGCACGAGGTTGATGTGCATCAAGGAAGGGTCGGCGAACCGGCATTCCAATACCTCCATGTCACCTGCGCCGATCCCTCCTCCCCGGGGCAGGCGTCCGTGGACGATCCCATCTACCGGCAGAGGCCGGACAACCAGGAGAAGACATGTTCAAGCGCATCCTCATCCCGATCGATGGCAGCAAGACCTCGCAGCAGGCACTGAAGCGGGGCATCGCGTTCGCGGCGGAACAGGGTGCCGCGCTGCGCCTGCTGCACGTGCATGAAGTCTCGGTGCTGGCCGACATGTACGCTGCCCAGACCGCGGCCGGCCTGTCCGTCGCACCGAACGTGAAGGCTCTCGAGAAGTTCGAGGCCGATCTCGAGAAGCGCTCGCAGAGCCTGCTCGAGCAGTCCACGGCGCTCGCCGCCAAGGCCGGTGTCGCGAAGGTCGATGGCAAGATGATCAACGCGGGCATGCGCAAGGCGGCGAAGCTGATCGTCGACGACGCCACGAAGTGGAAGGCGGACCTGATCGTGATGGGCACGCACGGCCGGTCCGGCTTCGACCATCTCGTGTTCGGCAGCGTGGCCGAGGGCGTGATGCGCACGGCGACGGTACCGGTGCTGCTGATCCGCAGCCCGGGCAAGTGACCGGTCACGGGTGCCCGCACGGGCACCCGTGACGGCCGGCTGGCGGACGATCAGCGGCCGGTGGCCTGAAGAATCTGCCGGCCGATGCCATCGAGCGAAGGGGCGCCCAGCAGCGCGAGGTCGCGGTCGATCTCCTCGCGCAGCAGGTACACCGCATGGCACACTCCCGCCTCGCCCGCCACCGCGTGGGCGAACAGGAACGGCCGCCCGACGAACACGAACTGCGCGCCCAGCGCGAGCGCCTTCAGCACATCGGTGCCGCGGCGGATCCCGCTGTCCATCATCACCGTCATCGCGCCGGCGCGCGCCACCACGCCGGGCAGCGCCCGCAGCGGCGCGATCGCCCCGTCGAGCTGGCGGCCGCCGTGGTTGGACACGATCACGCCATCGACGCCGCTCTCCGCGGCGATGTGCGCATCCTCGCCCGAGAGCAGGCCCTTCACCACCAGCCGGCCCGGCCACAGGCCCCGGATCAGCGCCAGGTGCTGCCAGCTGAAGCGGTCGCGGCGCGCCCGCTCGCGCAGGCCGGAGCGCGACACCAGCGGCAGACGCACGCTGCCCATGTTCTCGGTATGCGGCATGCCATGGCGCCACAGGGTGCGCAGGGCGGTGCCGAACAGCCAGCGCGGATGCGTGACGCCCTGCCAGGCGAGCGCGGCGGTCGGCCGCAGCGGCGCGGAGTAGCCGTTGCGCACGTTGTTCTCGCGGTTGGCCGCCACCGGCACGTCCGCGGTCACCACCAGCGTGTCGTAGCCCGCCTGCCCCACCCGCTCGACCAGCGCCCGGATCGCCGCCTCGTCGCCGGGGATGTAGCCCTGGAACCACGCGGTGGGGCCCACCGCCCGCACGTCCTCCAGCCGGGTCAGCGACGCGCCGCTGAGGATCATCGGGATGCCGGCCGCGGCCGCGACCCGGGCCAGCACCCGGTCGCCGTCGAAGCCGGCCATCGAGGTGCCGCCCATCGGCGCGATGCCGAACGGCGACTCGTACGACTGCCCGAACAGTTCGCGCCGCTGCGAGCGCACCGACACGTCGACCATCACCCTGGGCACGAAGGCGTAGTCGTCGAACGCGCTGCGGTTGGCGTGCAGCGAAGCATTGGTCTCCGAGCCCCCCGACGCATAGCCGAAGATCGGCCGCGGCAGCACGCGTGCCGCCTCGGGCTCGAAATCGTCCAGTGCCAGCATGCGCGCGAGGATGCGCGGCCGCGCGGTGCTCATTTCAGGCGCGCATGGTCGGCACGGCCCGACGGCTTGCGCCAGAGCAGCCGGTTGGTCAGGTCGTACATGCGCACTTCGGAATCCAGCGCGAACACGGTGACCATCGCCGGCGGCGACCAGGCGACGCCGTTGTGCACGAACAGACCGATGTCGATGCGGTTGGTCTGGTGCGCCTGCCCGCCCGGGGGCACGAACTCGACCGGGAAGCGGTGCGGGTAGGTGAAGACCACGCGCATGCTGCGCGGGTCGCCTTCCACCGGCTCGAGCTTCGCGTACTTGAGGCCGCGCAGCACCACCCAACGGTACTCGAGCGCGCGGCCGTTGAGGTCGAAGCTGTCCGCGGCCGAGAGCACCATCTCGCGCGGGTGGTCCTCGCGGCGCCAGATGCGATGCACGCCCCAGGCGTTCGTCGCAAGCTGTTCGCGGTCGGCGGCGCTGAAGTCCTCGCTGGCGACCCTGAGCTTCGCGAACGGCGGGATGTCGCGCACGGTGATCGCGTTGGCCGCCTTCGCCAGCTCGAGCAGGCGCTGCTCGGCGACCTCGGCGGGGATGTCGTAGAAGCCGGTCAGGTGCGCCAGTCCGCTGAGATATGCGGCATCGGAATCGACCCGGTTCCGGCGCAGCAGCATCTGCGTCAGCGGCGCGAGCAGTCCGCGCTCGACCACGCGCTGCTTCACGTCCGGGCGCAGCATGGCCCACACCACGAAGGTGCGCTCGATCTCGTCCATCTCGGATCCGGACGATCCGACCGAGGTATTCGTGTAGGCCGCGTTGAAGTGGAACAGGTCGCCGTTGCCGAAGATGTCGGTGTGCGCCGGGTACCAGAAGACATGGTTCGACTCGTAGATGCGTACCTTGGCGTCGAACTGCGACGGGCTGAACGAATGGAAGCGCTCCATGTTGGCCGCGAACGGCCCCTGGTAGAACACCGATGCATTGCCGACCACGTTGCGCGTCGGCCATGGCGACAGCAGGGTCGCCTGCCCGCCGGCGAGCGGACGGATCTGCCGCGAGAACTTCCCGATCGGAAACGCCGCATGGCCGCCGTCACGATTGTTGTAGAAGTCCTCGAGGTTTCCGGCCGCCTCGCCGCGCGCCCAGCGCTCGCGCGCGAACGCGCACCAGGGCCGCGTCGCGGCCTCGCAGATGTCGGGGGTATCGGGTGGCAGACGGACCTCGACCGGCAGCACCACCTCGCGCGCACGACCGGTGGTGTCCTCGGCCTTGAACAGCAGCCGCCAGTTGCCGTAGCTCCCGGGCGTGATGTCGTCCCAGCGCAGTTCGCCGTTCGCGGCCACGGACAGGGCGGCCGGTGCCACGCCGGGACTGCCGTTGCGGGAGACCGAGACCAGCGTGAAGCGCTGCCCGGCCAGGCCCGGCGCGGCGCGTGCGAGGTCGACCTGCAGCGAGCGGCCGTTGTCCCGGCCCAGCGTGAAGTTGGTCGCGGCATCGGGAACCGTGGCGACGACGCGCCGCTCGAGCTGGACGGCCGCGCCGGCCGCCTTCGCGGCTGCGGCCGCGGGCTGTGCTTGCACGGCGCCGTCGACGATCAACGCGCCCGCGACCACGCCTGAAACCGCGACCGCGACCGCGAACAGGGCCGCACCCAACGACCTCGAATCGCTCAACGTCGACCCCGCTTGCGAATGGACAGGGCATCGAGTCTATACTGCGGCGCCCGTCCGACGGGGGGCACCCGCCGGACACCCCGTCCCGTCCCGGGCAGGCCCCCGGGACGGCCGCCGCATCGAGGAGGACCATGCACCAGACATCGCCCGTTGAACCCGCGGCCGCCGCCACGCCGCCCTCGCCGCGCACACGCGCCCGGCTGCGCGCCGCCGCGGCGGCCGTCCTGCTCGGCCTTGCACCGTTGGCGCAGGCCGCCGAAGCCCCGGGTGCCGGCGAGAAGGCCACCGGCTGGCCCGCGCGGCCGGTACGCATCGTCGTCGGCTTCGGTGCCGGCGCGCCGGACACCGTCGCACGCATCGTCGGACAGCAGCTGTCCAGCCAGCTCGGCCAGCCGTTCGTGGTCGACAACCGGCCCGGTGCGAACGGCAACATCGGTGCCGAGATCGTCGCGCGCGCACCGGCCGACGGACACACCCTGCTGGTCACCTCCGCGTCGTTCGCGGTCAATCCGAGCACCCAGCGCACCCAGCCCTTCGACGTGCGCCGGGACTTCGCGCCGGTGACCAACATCGGCAGCGGAGAAGGCTACATCCTCGCGGTGAACCCGTCGCTGCCGGTGCGCAGCGCGCAGGAGTTCATCGCGCTCGCGCGCAAGCGCGACAGCCGGCTCGCCTACGGGTCGCCCGGGGTCGGCAGCCCGATCCAGCTCGCCGGCGCGATGTTCGCGACCCGCACCGGCAGCGACGCGGTGCACACCGCGTACAAGGGCTCGGGGCCGGCGCTGACCGCCCTGCTGTCCGGCGAGATCCAGTTCATGTTCATCACGCCGCCGCTGTCGATGCCGCACATCACCGCCGGCCGCCTGCGCGCGCTGGCCTACACCGGGTCGAAGCGTGCGCCGTTCCTGCCCGACCTGCCGACGATGGCCGAAGCCGGCGTCGCCGGCATGGAGCTCGACGCGATGAGCTGGTACGGCGTGTTCGCCCCGGCGAAGACGCCGGCGGCGATCGTGTCGCGGCTGCAGAAGGAGGTGCACGCCGCGGTGCGCGAACCCGGCGTGAACGAGCGGCTGCGCGCCCTCAACGTCGAACCCGAAGGCAGCACGCCCGAGGCCTTCACGAAATTCTTCCATGCATCGCTCGCACGCTTCGCCGACATGGTGAAGCAGGCGGGCTTCAGGCCCGAGTGACCGGCGGCAACGAACGAGACAGCGAGGAACGCATGAACGGACGCATCCGCCGGGTGATCACCGGCCATGACACGCAGGGCAAGGCGGTCGTGATCTCCGACGAGCCGGCCCCGGCGGTACGCACCAACCCGCTGCGCCCGGGCCATGTCTCGACCGACCTGTGGAAGACCGGTTCGGCGCCGGTCGTGCTGAAGGCGCGTATGGACGACCCGACCGGCGGCCCGAAGCAGATCCATCCGCTGCCCGGCGGCACCGTGTTCCGCATCTCGGAACTCGCGCCCGAGCCCGAGGCCGTGCGCAACCTCGACCCGGCGTCGGCGCGTGAAGTGTTCAAGGCCATGGGCAACGAGGGAGCGGCCACCTTCGGCCGCGGCGGCCGCCATCCGATGATGCACCGGACCGAGACCATCGACTACGCGGTGGTGCTCGAGGGGCGGGTGACGCTGGTGCTGGACGACCAGGACGTCGAACTGGAGGCCGGCGACGTGGTCATCCAGTGCGGCACCAACCATGCCTGGAGCAACCGCTCGGACAAGCCCTGCCGCATGCTCTACGTGCTGATCGACGGGACCTTCGACCCGGCGCTCGCCGCCTTGCAGGGAACACCGGCCGCGCACTGACCCCGCGCGCGGCCGGCGGTCGCGCGCCTAGCGGGTCCCCCACAGTTCGGCCAGCCTTGCATCGCGCCCGCAACCGGAGCGGTAGAGCTTGTAGCGCACCGGATTCTTCTTGTAGTAGTCCTGGTGGTAGTCCTCGGCAGGCCAGAAGGTCGTCGCGGACTCGATCTCGGTATGGATCTGCGAGAACCGCTTCGACGCGACCAGCGCGCTGCGGCTGGCTTCGGCGGCGCGCTGCTGGGCGGCGTCGAGGAAGTAGATGCCGCTGCGGTACATGTCGCCGACATCGCAGAACTGCTGGTCCTTGACCGTCGGATCGATGTTGCGCCAGAAGTGCTCCAGCAACTGCTGGTAGGACACGCGCGCCGGGTCGAACACCACGCGCACCACCTCGACATGCCCGGTGCCGCCGGCGCTGACCTGCTTGTAGGTCGGCCTATCGACCTTGCCCCGCATGTATCCCGACTCGGCCGAGATCACGCCCGGCAGCTTCTCGAAGTCGGCCTCGACGCACCAGAAGCAGCCGCCCGCGAAGATCGCGCTGGCGCGGCCCGCCTGGGCGGCCGCGGGTGGCGCGGCCGGTCCCGGCGCCGCAACCTGCGCCACGGCCAGCGCTGCCAGCGCCGCAAGCAGCACGCCCAGCGCGCCCATGAGCCAGCGATACGCGCTCATGTCCGCAACGCCGGCAGCGGCTCGCCGCGCGGCACGAAGCGCAGGGCGACGCCGTTGTTGCAGTAGCGCAGGCCGGTCGGCTTAGGCCCGTCGTTGAACACATGCCCGTGGTGGCCGCCGCAGCGGCTGCAGTGGTACTCCGTGCGCGGCAGCACCAGCTTGAAGTCGCGCTTCGTGCCGAACGCCCCCGGCAGGTGGTCGAAGAAACTCGGCCAGCCGGTGCCGCTGTCGAACTTCGTCGCACTGTCGAACACCGGCAGGAAGCACGCCGCGCACACGAAGGTGCCCGGGCGCTTCTCGCGGTCGAGCGGACTGCTGCCCGCCCGTTCCGTGCCTTCCTCGAACAGCACCCGGAAACTGTCCGCCGGCAGCAGGGCCTGCCACTGTGCCGCGGTCTTCACCAGCTTCGGGACCGCGGCCGACGGCGCGGCGCCGCCCTTCGCGGGCGCCGTCCGTGCCGCCGCGGGTGCGGCGATCGCTGCGGCGAGGAGCCCCGACAGCCGGCCGAGCCATAGACGTCTCTTCATGTTTCCTCCGTTGGAACCTGCGATGCCTGTTATACGGTGCGGCAGCGGGAATGGATGCGCCCGGCGGGAACGTCCCTTGCACGCTGCCGCCGCGCAGACCGCCTTCCAACCACAGGAGCCATACATGACGCGATCCGGAACCCCCGGGACAGCCGCGCCGAACGACCGGAACGCAGGCCGCAGGCCCCCCGACCGCTCCACCCGCACCGCCGTTGCCATGCTTGCCACGCTGGTCGTCTTCCTGCTGCTCGATGCGATCTGGCTCGGCCTGGTCGCGCGCCAGGTCTACCTGGACGCCATCGGCCACCTGATGGCTGCCGAACCCTACCTGCCTGCCGCAGCCCTGTTCTACCTGCTGTTCCCCCTGTTCCTCGCCTGGTTCGCGTTCGTCGAGGCACCGGACCGCGACAGCGCGTGGTCGGTCGCCGGGCGCGGCGCCCTGTTCGGCCTGGCCACCTACGGTACCTACGAGCTGACCAACTGGGCGACGCTGCGCGACTGGCCGGGCACGATCGTGCTGGTCGACCTCGGCTGGGGCACCGCACTGTGCGCGATCTCGGCCGCTGCGGCATCGGTTGCCTGGCAGCTGCGCCGACCGCACCGAGGGTAGCAGCCGCATCGCTCGCCCGCGCCAGGTCCCGGGCGCGGGCGCGGGCGCACTGCATGCGTATCGAGTTGCGCGGCAGCGGCCGGACGGGAAGGCCGTGCGTGCCGCTCCCGTGCCGACCCCGCACCCGCCCCCGACCGATCCCATCTTGAGCACACCCTTCCCGGAAACGCAGCCCGAAGCGACCCTCGCACCGCCGGCACCGCAGGCACCGACAGCATCACGATCACCACCCGCGGGCGACTCCACGCCGGCGCGAGGCAGCGCCGCGCAGCTCTGGCTTGCCGCCGTGGGCGTGCTCGTCCTGTTCGTGTCCGTCCCGATCCTGCCCGGCGTGCTCTGGGCCCTGCTCATCGGCTACTGGACCCATCCGCTGCATCGACGCCTGTCCGCCGGACTGCGCCCCGGCATCGCGGCCGGCGTCTCGACCGTGCTGCTGGTCGCCGTCGCGATCCTGCCGTCGATGTGGCTGGTCGAGAGCACGCAACTGGTCTGGACCTGGGCGCAGCAGTCCCTGCCGTCGACGGTGGACCTCGCGCTCACCCGCCTGCACGAGATCGCCGCATCGCTGCCCTACGTCGGCAACACGCTGCAGACCGCCCTGCCCCGCTCGGTGCGCGAGATCGACTGGATCGGCGTCGGCACCGGTTCGGCCAACGCGATCGGCGGCATGCTGACCGCGGTCGTCCTGCGCGCCGGCGACTGGGCGTTCCACCTGGTGATCGGCGTCGGCACCCTGTTCTTCGTCTACCGCGACGGCCCGCTGTGGTGGCGGCAGGCCGCGGATGCCGCCGCAGCCGCCTTCGGCGAAGCCGGCCACGAGGCCGCCGACCTGTGCCGCAGGACCGCCTCGGCGGTCACGCGCGGGGTCATCCTGACCGCGCTGGTGCAGGGCGCGCTCGCGGGCCTGGGCTACTGGGCAGCCGGCGTGCCGCAGCCGGTGCTGCTGGCGGTGATCACGGTGCCAGCGGCGATCGTCCCGCTCGGGGCCAGCCTCGTCTGGCTGCCGGCGGCCGCCTGGCTTGCGCTCACCGGCGACGTCGGCGCCGGCATCGGCCTCGCGCTCTGGGGCGCGCTCGCGGTGAGCACGGCGGACAACGCGCTGCGCCCGCTACTGATGCGCGAGCGGACGACGCTGTCGTTCTGGCCGCTGACGCTGGCCATCGTCGGCGGCACGCTGGCGCTGGGCGTGCCCGGCGTCTACGTGGGGCCGATCGCCTACTCGCTCGCCCGCATGGCGCTCAGCCGTTCCGCGCGATGAGCCCCGGCGCCGCGCTGCGCTCGCTCTGGTGGGGGCTGCGCGGGTTCTGGAACGACGAAGGCGTGCGCTTCGGCGCCTCCACCGCGTTCTATGCGATCTTCTCGCTGGCACCGATCCTGGTGATCGCGGTGTCGGTGATGGCGCTGATGTTCGACTCCGATCCGGCCCGCCAGGGCCTCGTCGCGCAGTTCGCGCGGCTGGTCGGCCCGCAGGGCGCGCAGGCAGTAGAAGCGTTGCTGGCCCGGCCCGAGAACCAGCCCGACCAGGGCATGCTCGCGGCGGTGGTGGCCGGCGCCACCCTGCTGGTCGGTGCGACCGGCGTGTTCTCCGAGCTGCGCGACGCGCTGAACCGGATGATGCAGGCACGTGCGCGCCGCGAGAACATCGTGGTCGCGTTCATGCGGGTGCGCGTGCTGGCGTTCTCGCTGGTCCTCGGCCTCGGATTCCTGGCACTGGCTTCGCTGCTGGTCAGCTCCGCGCTGGAAGCGATGTCCCAGCGCTTCGCACCCTCGTTCGGGGGATGGCTGCTGCTGTTCAAGGTCGCGTCCGGCTCGCTTTCGCTGGCGGCGGTCGCCCTGCTGTGCGCAGCGATCTTCCGTTGGCTGCCCGACGACCGGCTGCCCTGGGGACCACTGCTGTGGGGCGCGACCGTCAGCGCACTGCTGTTCTCGCTCGGGAAGTGGGCGATCGGCCTGTACCTCGGCGGCAGCGGACTGGCCTCCGCCTATGGCGCAGCCGGGTCGTTCGTCGTGCTGATCCTGTGGGTGTACTTCACTGCACTCGCGTTCCTGTACGGCGCGGCCGTCGCGGCCGCCAGTGCCGGGCGCTCCGGCGGCCCGCAGTCGGAGCCGCTGGCCTGAGCGCCTGCTGCCGGCATTGGGCACGTCCGTTGCGAACGGATGGGCTGGAGGCAAGGCAGCCTATCTGCCTTGCCCGTAC
>JAJTHE010000101.1 GCA_021298815.1 Betaproteobacteria bacterium
ATGACCATAGACCTCAGGCTGCTGCACGAGGGCGACCTGATGCGTTTCCTGCGCGCACTGGCGGCCGGACGCGCTGGCGTATTCACGCTGAACGAATGCACCCTCGAACGCCTGGGCACCGAACCCGCGGCACGCGCACAGCCCAACCTCCGCGCCGACTGCGAGCTGTCGTGGATCTCGTCCCCCAGGGCGCCGGAAGGTGCCCGATGAACCGCCTGCACTGCGCCGCAAGGCGCCCGGGGGACGAGGCGGCAGCCGCCGCGGCGGGCCGACTGCGTCCGGTGCGCGCCATCGCGCTGCTGCTGGCCGCGACGCTGTGCCCGGGTCCCGGACTCGCGTTCGCCCAGGACGGTATCGGCCGGCTGTTCTTCACGCCGGCCCAGCGCCAGCAGCTCGACGAGGCCCGCCGCCGGCCGCCAGCCCCGGAACCCGTCCGCGACGGCAGCGAAGTGCAGAAACCGCCACAGGCACAGTCCCTGTCGGTCGACGGCATCGTGCGCCGGGCCGACGGACAGGCCACCGTCTGGGTGAACCGCTCGCCGACGCAGGCGCCGCAGACCACCGGTGCGCTGCGCATCGGACCGGTGCGCGATGCAGCCGACGGCGCGGACCTGCGCCTGCCCGACAGTGGCCGGCGCGTGCGCATCAAGGTCGGGCAGGAAGTGGACGTGCAGTCGGGGCGGATACAGGAACGCTACCGGCAGCCGCCCCCCGTGGCCGAGGCTTCGCCTGCCCCGCCTGCAGCGGCGCCCCCCGCCGCACCCGGCCCGGCCACGGCGAAGGGGCCGGCCGACGACGCCCAGGGCGCCGGCGCGGCTGCCGCACCGCGCACGGAAGCAGCGCGCGATGCCGCGGTCGACCGCATCCTGCGCGAGCTCGGCCGGCGGCTGGACGAGCCGGCACGCCCCGCGGAGCCCGCCCGATGAGCACGGCGATGCGTCCCGGACCCGTGCGCCCGCCCGCCGCACGGCAGGCAGGATTCGCGCTGATCGCGCTGGTGGCCTTCATCGGCATCGTCGCCGCAGTGTTCGTGGTGCGCAGCCTGGATGCCGATGCGCTCGCCGCCGAGCAGAACCAGCGTACCGTCGAAGCGCTGCAGGCGGCACGCGAGGCGCTGCTGGCGTTCGCGGCCGCCGACGAGAACAACCGCCCCGGCGCGCTGCCCTGCCCGGATGTCGACGGCGATGGCGACTCGCTGGCGCTGGTGGAGTACGCGGGCGCCAACTGCGTGGCATCCATCGGCCGGCTGCCCTGGAAACGCCTGCGCATCCCCGAACTGCGCGACGCGAGCGGGGAGCCCCTCTGGTACGCCGTGTCGCCGGCGTTCAACAACGCGGGACCGAGCAATGGCCTGCCGCCGTTCATGGCGGGGGACACGTCGAACATGCTCACGATCGACGGCCTGCCCGGCACCTTCGGCGCAATCCTGTTCGCGCCCGGCCCGGCCCTGCAGGGGCAGGTGCGCAGCGGGGTGGCCGCCAACTCCCACGTGAACTACCTCGACGGCGTCAATGCCAGCCCGACGCTGGCATTCTCCGCCGCGCTGCCAGGTCCGGCCTTCAATGACCGGTTGCTGCCGATCGCGCGCGAGGAACTCGTGGCGATCGCGGAACGCCGCGTCGCGCGCGAAGTCGCGGAGGCCCTCAAGGGATATTTCGATCTCTACAGGTTCCTGCCGCAGCCCTCGCCGTTCCAGAACGTCACCTGCATCGGCTCGGACCTGATCGTGCCCGGGGGCTGCCAGGGTGCGCCCGGCATCCTGGCCGGACGCCTGCCTGCCTCGGTGACGCCGGACGCGTACGACGCGGTCGGCTCCGCGCGGCCGTCCGACCGGCCCAGCAGCGAGCTGTTGAACGGATTCGCCAGCAGCCAGTTCGAACGCGTCTGGTTCCAGCTGCAGCGCTGGCGGGAGCATGTCGTCTACATCGTCGCGCCGAACTGCGTCGGCCCGCCGGTCACGAACTGTGCCGCCGGCACGCTGAACCTGCGCAGCGGAGCGCTGGACGTGGCCGATGCACGCTTCATCGTGCTGATGGCCGGCCCGCCCGGCGCTGGCCAGACCCGGGCCGCCGCGCCCGATCGGCTGGTCCTCGGCAACTACCTCGAGGAGCCGGCGCTGTCCGCGGTACAGGCGCTTGCCGCCGGCACCGTGCCGCCGCAGATCGTGGTACCCGCGGGCACGGTCGTGGCTACGCCGAGGCTGAACTGACCATGGCGCGCCGGCCGCACCGCCTGCCGCGTGCAAGGGCGCGCGGCGTGTCGCTGGTCGAACTGGCGATCGGCCTGCTGATCCTGTCGCTGATCATCGGCGGCCTGCTGGTGCCGCTCGCGAGCCAGGTCGAGCAGAGCCGTGTCGGCCAGACGCAACGGCAGCTGGAGGAGATCCGCGAGGCACTGATCGGCTTCGCGCTGGCCAACGGCCGCCTGCCCTGCCCGGCATCCCTCGGTTCCAACGGCGTCGAGAGCCCGGTCGGCGGCGGTGCCTGCACCAATCCCTGGAACGGCTTCGTGCCGGCGGTGACGCTCGGGCTGTCCCAGGTGGACGACCAGGGCTTCTCCCTCGATGCCTGGGGCCTCGCCCAGAACCGCGTGCGCTATGCAGTGACCACCAGCAACGCCAGTGCGTTCACCACGGCAGGCCAGATGCGGGCCATCGGGATGCCGGCCCTGGCCCCGGACCTGCATGTGTGCGGCAGCGGGGCCGGCATCGGCGGCGGGGGCAACCTGTGCGGCGCTGCCGGAAACACCCTGTCGCAGAATGCGGTGGCGGTGGTCTACTCGCTCGGCGCGAATGCCTCCTCCGGCGGCACCTCGCAGGACGAGGCACAGAACCCGAACCCGAACAGCGCGAACAACGACCGGGCATTCGTCAGCCGGGTGCGCAGCGCACCCGGCGCGGCGGCCGCCGAGTTCGACGACCTGGTGACCTGGCTGTCGCCGAACGTGCTCTATTCGCGGATGGTCACGGCCGGCCAGCTGCCGTGACCGGCGGCAGGGGCAGCCGGACGGTGAAGGCGCTGCCACTGCCCGCGCCTGCGCTGTCCACCGTCACCGTGCCGCCATGCAGGTCGGCGAGCGTGCGCACCACGGCCAGTCCGATGCCGAATCCGTTGGGCACCGGCGCCTGCTCGCCCGGCACTTGCGCATAGAGGTCGAACAGGCGCAGCTGGTCGGCGCTCGAGATGCCGATGCCGTTGTCGATCACCGAGAGCACCAGTTCGCTCGGCGCCGGCGACACGCGCAGCACGATTCGCCCGCCCGGCGCGGTGTACTTGGCCGCGTTGATCAGCAGGTTGGACACGATCTGCACCACGCGCAACGGGTCGAGCAGCACGGTCTCGCCCAGCCCGTGAGGTTCGATCACCAGCGAATGGCGCCCGGATGTGATGGCAGGCGTGGCGGTCTCGACCGCGGTCTCGATGATCTCGCGCAGCAGTGCCGGCATCGGCCGGAACGTGATCCGGGGATCGCCCGACCGCGCTACGTCCAGCAGGTCGTTGACCAGCGCAGCCAGTTGCGCCGCCTGCCGCTCGATGATGCGCGCGGCGCGGCGTGCCCGGGCGGTCGCCCCCGGCAGCCTGGCCAGCAGGTGCGCCGCCGTGACGATCGGCCCGATGGGACCGCGCAGTTCGTGCGCCAGCATCGCGAGCTGGTCTTCCCGCGCCTTCCTGACGGCGAGCGCGGTGGTGGCGCATGCCGCGCAGTCGTCCTCCGTGACGCCGACGAATCCGCGCTGCCGCGCGGCCATCGACGAGGCCCCGGCCGGACGGCTCTCGCCGGAACGGAACTCCGGCGAGAACGCCCTGAGCATGGTCGATCGCGGGAAGCGCCGCAGTCCGGTCATGGCAGGAACTCCGAGTAGGTGAGTCGGTCGGCTGCGTAGCAGCTGCAGGCGACGATCTCCATCCCCTTGCGGTCGAGCACGGTCAGCTCGCCGCGGGTGTAGCGGATGAGGCCATCCTTCTGCAGTGCCGCTGCTGCAGTGGACACGCCGGAGCGGCGCACGCCCAGCATGCGGGAAAGGAACTCGTGGGTCATCTCGAAGCGGCTGCCGTGCGCGCGGTCCTCGCTCATCAGCAGCCAGCGCGCGAGGCGGGGTGCGACTTCATGGAAGCGCTGGCAACCGGCGGACCGCGCAAGCTGCACCATGCGAACGTGGGCATAGCGGGACAGCGCCTGGCGCAGCGGCGGGCTGCCCTCGAGCTGGGCGCGGAAGCTGCGCGCCCCGATCCGCCAGGCTTCGCCCGGACCCTGCACCAATGCGTCGAACGGCGAGACCGGCATGCCCAGCAGCAGTTCGGTGCCGAGCATGCCTTCGCTGCCGACCATGCCGACTTCCAGCCCCGGATGGTGGTCGATCGTGCAGATCAGCGAAATGAACGACTGCGTCGGGAAGTACACATGGGTCGTCGCCTCGCCGCGCGTGCATACGGAAGCCGACAGGACCAGCTCGACCGGCTCGCAGGCCGCCCGGAGCCCGGCACGGTCGCGCCGCGGCAGTGTTTCCATCAGGTGGTTGACGATCGTTGCCATGTCGATGCCCTCGAGTCAGGCCCATTCTGTGCCACCGTTTGCCTCGCTACGGTGCGGCAGCGCACATTGACGCCCGTGCATGCGCCGCCGGCCAGGCGTCAGGTGGCTCGCTTTTCCGGCAGCAGGCGGTCGTATTCGTTCTTGACCACCGCATAGCACTCGCAGGTGCGCTGCTCCAGGCCTGCACGGTCCAGCACCCGCACGCGACCCCGTGCATAGCGGATCAGGCCGGCCGACTGCAGCTTCAGCGCGGCGGCGGTGACGCCCTCGCGCCGCACCCCGAGCATGTTGCCGATCAGTTCCTGCGTCATCAGCAGTTCCGTGCCGTCGAGCCGGTCCAGGCTGAGCAGCAGCCAGCGGCACAGTTGCTGGTCCAGCGTGTGGTGCCGGTTGCAGACGGCGGTCTGGCCCATCTGGGTGATCAGCGCCTGGGTGTAGCGCAGCAGCAGGTGCAGCAGCGGGCCGGCTTCGTTGAACGCCCGCTTGATCGTACGCGCCTGCACGCGGTAGGCATCGCCGGCACTCTGCACCACCGCCCGGCTCGACGTCGACTCGCCACCCATGAACAGCGAGATGCCGACCACGCCTTCGTTGCCGACCACCGCGATCTCCGCCGATGCGCCGTTCTCCATCACGTACAGCAGGGACACGATCGAGGTGGTCGGAAAATATACGTGGCTCTGCACGCTGCCGGATTCGGACAGCACCTGGCCGAGCGACAGCTTCACGGGTTCGAGCCGAGGCTCCCAGCCCTGCCACTCTTCAGGCGGCAGCGCGGCGAGCAAACGGTTGCGCAGGGGGTCGCTGACGGCTGGCATTGGAGGTCCTCGACGACGCGCACGATCACGTCTCACCTACGAGTGTGCGCTACCGAACACTCGTCCGTATGTGCGCTGCCGCACATAAGGCGGCGCGATCAGCCGGCCGGCTTCAGCGTGAACTGCACCGCCCCCGCCTGGTTGCTCGAAAGCTGCAGGTCATGGCCGTGTTCGATGGCGAGCTGGGCCACCTGGTACAGGCCCACGCCGAGGCCGTTTCGGGACTCGACCGGCTCGGCCAGCAGGCGCTCCGCGAGCGCCGGTTCGATCGCCGCCCCGCTGTCCATCACCGACAGGCGCACGCCGTCCAGCGCCGACAGCTCGATGCGCACCGCGACGGCGGCATCGAGCTGGCGCTTGACCAGTGCGTTCTGCAGCAGGTTGTCCGCCGCGCTGTCGAAGAGCTCCTGCGGCAGGGCCACGCCATCGAGCACGCCCTGGCTGGAGAAATGCACGCCGTCCTGCGCCGCCCGCCGCTGCAGCGACTGCCACCAATGCCCGGCATCGACCATCGTCATCGTGCGCAGCTGCGGACGGGCGAGCTTCTCCAGCGTGCGTTCCAGCCGCTGCGCGATCTGCGGCAGCTGCCGGCGCATCAGCTTCTGCAGTTCGACCGCGCGCTCGCCATCGCTCGATTCCGCGGCGGCGCACAGGGCCTGCAGCGACTGCAGCAGGTTCTTCACGTCGTGCGTCAGCCGTGCGCCGGTCTCGTGGATCGCATGGGCATAGGCATGCTTGCGCTCGCGCTGCTCGCGCCGCTTGGCATCGTAGAAGTCGCCGAGCAGCCGGGCCAGCAGGGCCGCATGCAGGTTGAGGGCCGGCGTCGGCTGCATCGACGTGTAGAGCTCCAGCGTCAGCCCGCGTGCGGACAGCTCGATGCGGTGGCGCGCGGTGACGCCCAGGGTACCAGCGCTGTCGGCCGCGCTCCACTGGACGCCGGCCACCCAGGGCAGGCGCGATAGCTCGGCGATCGCGCCCTGCAGGAAACGCTCGGGGTCGCGCTGGTGCTCGGCGAGCAGCGCCAGGCTGCGCATCCAGTTCTCGAACGGCAGGCCGACCGACAGCAGGTGCCAGGACATGACCTGGCTCAGCCCGCCGAACCCGCCGCGCGGGTTCCACAGCCAGGACAGCGCGACCAGCAGCGCGGCGGTCGCGATCAGGGCCTGGGCCAGCGCGAACAGGTGGTTCTCCTCGCCCAGCACCGACCCCAGCACGATGCTGCCCAGCACCAGCACCACCACCAGCAGCAGCAGCAGCATCGAATACACGAGGTCGACCACCACCGGGCTGCGCCCCGGCTGCGGTGCCGGGGCGTGCGGCTGCGCCGGCGCGCGGATCAGCCCCACCGCGAGCGCGACCAGCGGCAGCAGGAACTGGACCACCGCGGTCAGCAGGTCCGGGAGCGCGGCGACCGCGCCCAGCCGGGGCACCACCCACAGCAGCAGGAGGCCGAGCAGGAAGAAGGACGCGAGCAGCGTGCCGAGGCGTTCGCGCGGCTCGCCCGTGCCTGGAACCCGGCCGGCGATCAGGGCGAACAGCACGCACATCCAGAGCGCGGCCAGCCACCAGTTCACCAGCAGCGCGAAGCCGGCACCAGCCGCGACCAGTGCGACGCCAGGCCAGGGATCGATCTCGCGCCGCGCCCGCCAGAGCGGCTGCCAGATCAGGAACAGGCCGATGTGGGTCAGCCACATCGCACGCGCCCACCAGGCGTCGATGTTCCAGGCCAGCGCCGCGTGCAGCGCCAGCAGCATCAGCGCCAGCACCCATTGCGGATGCGCGCCCGCAAGCCGGAGGATCCGGTCACCCGCCGGGCCCTGCCCCTGGCTCAAGGCCCTGCCTCGGACGCGCGTGCGCGGGCGGCGATCGATCGCGGTACGCTCGCCACCGGGACTTCCTGCCCTGCCATCCCGAGCCGAAAGATGTCCGCCCCCAGCACCCGACAGTTGATGACGGCCCCGGCCGGCGCGCCCGGCGGCGACGATCGGCCGCGCATCCGGCGCGGCGTGCAGCTGCAGGCGGTGGTCCGCTTCACAGTGCTCGAAGCCTGGCGCTCGAGGCTGCCCTGGCTGCTGCTGGCGACGCTGGCCTGCGCGTTCGCCGCCAGCCAGTTCGCCGCCGAACTGGCCATCACCGAGGGCGGCCGGTTCCGCGCTGCCCTGCTCGCCGGCGGGGTACGGTTCGCTTGGGTGTTCATCTTCGCAGTCTATGTCATCGGCAGCCTGACCCGCGAGCTGAACGAACGCGGGTTCGAGGTGGCGCTGGCGATGGAACTCGATCGCAGCACCTGGGTGGTCGGGAAGCTCGCCGGATTCCTGCTGCCGGCATTCGCGGCGGCGTGCTGCCTGTTCCCGCTGCTTGCGGCCCTGTCGACACCGGCCGCTGCCGCCGCATGGTGCCTGTCGTTCGGATTCGAGCTGGCGATCGTGGTCGCGGCCGCGCTCTTCTTCACGCTGAACCTGGCCAGCGTGCCTGCCGCGGCGGTTCTGACCGCGGGCTTCTACCTGCTCGCCCGGGCGATCGACGCGCTGGTGCTGATCGCGTCCTCGTCGCCGCTGCTGGTGGCCGGCGCCTGGCGCGACTTCGCGCGGCTGGCGGTGGATGCACTGGCCTGGCTGCTGCCCGGCCTCGGGCGCTTCGCGCAGGGCGGCTGGCTTGCGGGCCAGGGGCCGGACGCTGCACTGCTCGCGCTGATGGGCGCACAATGCGCCGTGTATGTCGTCCTGCTCTGCGCGGCCGCGCTGGTCGACTTCCATCGGCGCGACCTGTGAGGTTCCCGACGTGGCGCGCCGGCGCGGGCGCGGCGACGGCGCAGCGGCCCTGGTCCGCCGTGCCGCTGCGGCTGCGCATCGTGCTCGCCGTCGCACTGGCCGCGCAGCTTGCCGGCCATGCACTGGCGCCACCGCCGCAGGCGCGCGCGGTGGACCTGCCGGAACCGCCCTCGCTCGGGACGATGCAGCTCGCATCGCTCGGCGACCGCGTGCCGGCGGCGCAGGCCGCGACACTCTACCTGCAGTCGTTCGACAACCAGCCGGGAATCAGCATCCCGTTCGCCGAACTCGACTACGAACGGGTCGCCGCCTGGCTGGCGCTGCTGTCGGACCTCGATCCCGACAGCCAGTACCCGTTCCTGCTCGCGTCCCACGTGTACGCATCGGTGCCGGACGCCGTCCGCCTGCGCCGGATGCTCGGGTTCGTCCACGATCGCTTCGATGCGGACCCGGCGCGCCGCTGGCGCTGGCTTGCACACGCGGCCATCCTGGCACGGCACCGCCTCGACGACCTGCCGCTCGCAATCCGCTACGCGAAAGCGCTCACCGGAGGGGCGACCGACCCGTCGGTACCGGGCTGGGCGCGGCAGATGTCGGTGCTGCTGCTGGCCGATACCGGCGAGGTGGAAGCGGCGAAGATCCTGCTCGGCGGGCTGCTCGAGGCCGGCGCCATCACCGATCCGCAGGAGCTGCGTTTCCTGCTGGAACGCCTGGATGAGCGGTCGAGTCGCTGAATCGTCGACACCAATGACGATATCTCGACATTGAGACGATGCCGATCGTACGAAAGTGTAAGGTTGTCAGCCTAGCTGACGAAGCGATCGACCCGGAATCCACCGGAATCGGTCCGAACGGAGGGTTTCCGCACGGCGACAGCGTGAACTGGTTCACGGATCCTGCGCAGCATCCTGCCGCAGGGCCGGCGGCGGTTTCCGGCATGGCCCTTGCTGAGTGAACAGACAGAGAGTCACCGCCCCCAGGGCCAAGGATCCCAATGCGCAACCATCAACGCGGCTTCACCCTGATCGAGATCGCGATCGTGCTGGTCATCATCGGCCTGCTGCTCGGCGGCGTGCTGAAGGGCCAGGAACTGATCACCAGCGCCCGCGTGCGTAACCTGATCTCGGCGCAGGATGGCGTGAAGGCGGCCTTCTTCGGCTTCCAGGACCGCTTCCGCGCGTTCCCCGGCGACTACAGCCAGGGCTCGCAGAACATCGCGAACATGACCACCACCTGCAACGGCGGCAACGGCAACGGCGATGGCGTGATCAACAACACCACGGCGCCGGAATCGATCCTCGCCTGGGAACACCTGTCGAAGGCCGGCTTCATCACCGGCACGTTCGACTGCAACACGACCGAGTCGCTGGCCACCACGCCGACCAATCCCTACAACGTGTTCCTGCAACTGGTGTTCGACGGCGTGTACGGCCAGACCGGCAACAGCGCGCAGCGGCACAACCTGAAGACCGGCGCGCAGATCCCGGTCGAGATCATCGCCGAGGTCGACCGCAAGATCGACGACGGCCGGCCGTTCTCGGGCTCGTTCCAGTTCTCGTCGTATCGCGGCAATGCGGCCTCGGCACCGCAGGTCGGCGGCACGGCCGCGCCGTCCTGCGCGAACACCGGCGGGCCGCCGCAGGGCACCTGGAACTCGACGGTCGGCGAATCGAACTGCGGCGGCGCGGTCGTCTTCTGATCCCCGGACGCCCCCCGGCGTCCCTGTCACACGCCCTGCACCAGCCGCATCTCCGCCGCGGCCACCGCGGCGGCATCCCCGCGCAGCACGACAATGTCGCCCTCGCGCAGTTCGGTCTCGGGCGCCGGGCTCAGTTCGCGCACGCCCCTGCGCCGGATCGCGCTGACATCGGCGAGCAGTTCCTCGAGTCCGATATCCCCGAGGCGCCGTCCGATCGCGCGCGACCCGCGCACCAGTGCCACGGAATGCAGGAACACATCGTCGGTGCCTTCGCCCGGCTGGTCGCTGGCGCCATGGAAGAAGCCGCGGAACATGCCGTAGCGTTCCTCGCGCGCGCTGCGGATGCGGCGCAGGACGCGGTTGAGCGGCACGCCCAGTACCATCAGCGCATGCGAGGCCAGCATCAGGCTGCCTTCCATGATCTCGGCGACCACCTCGGCCGCGCCGGCTGCCTTCAGGCGCTCGATGTCGGTGTCGTCCACGGTGCGCACGATCACCGGCAGTTCAGGCCGGATCTCGTGCACGACCTCCAGGATGCGCAGGGCCGAGTGCACGTCGGAATAGCTGATGACCAGCGCCCGCGCGCGCGACAGGCCGGCCGCCTGCAGCACCTCGCGCCGCGCGGCATCGCCGAACACGACGTGCTCGCCGGCGGCCGCCGCCTCGCGCACCCGCACCGGGTCGAGGTCGAGCGCGAAGAACGGTACCTGCTCGGACTCCAGCAGGCGCGCGAGGTTCTGCCCGCTGCGGCCATAGCCGCAGATGATCACGTGGCGGTCCGCAGCCATGGTCTCCGAGGCGATCTGCGTGAGCTGCATCGCCCGGCTCATCCAGTCGGACCCGCGCCAGCGGCGCACCAGGTGCTCGCTGTGTTCGATGATGAACGGCGCGGCGATCATCGACAGCACCATCGCGGCGAGCACTGGCTGCATCACGGCCGGCGACAGCGTGCCCTGCCCGAGCGCGAGCGTTAGCAGCACGAAGCCGAATTCGCCCGCCGGCGACAGCGCCAGCGCGACCCGCAGGGATACGCCGGAGTCGGTGCGCCATGCCGCCATCACGCCGACCAGCACGAGCGCCTTCACCGCGAGCATCGCCAGCAGCACGCCGAGCACCAGCGGCAGGTTCTGGATGATCCACGCCAGGTCCACCAGCATCCCGACCGTGATGAAGAACAGGCCGAGCAGGATGTCGCGGAACGGCTTGATGTCCTCCTCGACCTGGAAGCGGTACTCGGTCTCGGAGATCAGCACGCCGGCGACGAACGCACCCAGCGCCAGCGACAGGCCCATGCTGGCGGTCAGGTAGGACAGCCCGAGCGTGATCAGCAGCACGTTGAGCACGAACAGCTCGGCGGATTTCTGCCGGGCCACCAGGTGGAACCAGCGGCGCATCAGCGGCTGGCCGACCTTGAGCAGCACCACCAGGGTCACCGCGATCTTCGCGGTGGCCAGGGCCAGGGCCGCGGGCAGGTCGCCGGCCGGCGCGGACAGCGCGGGCACCAGCACCAGCATCGGCACCACCGCGAGGTCCTGGAACAGCAGCACGCCGATGATCCGGCGCCCGTGTTCCGAGTTCAGTTCCAGCCGCTCGGCCAGCGTCTTGGCGAGGATGGCGGTGGAGGACATCGCCAGCGCGCAGCCCAGCACCACCGCGGCCTGCCAGCCGATCGTGCCGGCTGCGAACAGCCCGATGCCGATCGCCACCGCCGTCCCCACCAGTGCGGTGACGCCGACCTGCGCCCCGCCCAGGCCGAGCACCAGGCCGCGCATCGCGATCAGCCGGGGCAGGCTGAACTCGAGGCCGATGGTGAACATCAGGAACACGATGCCGAACTCGGCCAGGTGGCCGACGGCATCGGAATCGGGTACCCAGCCCAGCGCATTGGGACCGACCGCGACCCCGACGATCAGGTAGCCGAGCAGTGGCGGCAGCTTGATCGAACGGCAGATCACCACGACCACGACGGCCGCCGCGAGCAGGGTCAGAACGAATTGAAGGGTGCTGTCCATGCGACTGCGCGGGCCGGGCGGTTGTGCGGCGATGGTACCATCGGGCCGAGATGAAACCGCCCGCCGCTTCGCCCCACGGCCCCGACAAGGGCTCGACCCGCGCGGCCGACACCGCGGCGGCCGCGCCGGCACAGGCATCGGCCAAGGCGCTGGTGCTGGCGCGCCGGGTGCTCGAGATCGAGGCCGGCGCCGTGTCCGCCCTGGTCGAGCGCCTCGACGAGCGCTTCCTCCATGCGCTCGACCTGGTCCTCGCCTGCCGCGGCCGGGTCGTGGTCAGCGGCATCGGCAAGTCCGGACATGTCGCGCGCAAGATCGCCTCGACGATGGCGAGCACCGGCACGCCGGCCTTCTTCGTGCATCCCGCGGAGGCGATGCATGGAGACCTCGGCATGATCACGCGCGAAGACGTGCTGGTCGCGATCTCCTATTCCGGCGAGACCGAGGAACTGCTGCGCATCGTGCCGGTGGTCAAGCGGCAGGGCGCACGCCTGATCGTGATCACCGGCAATCCTGGCTCGGCGCTGGCGCGCGAAGCCGATGCCCTGCTCGACGCCAGCGTAGCGGAGGAAGCCTGCCCGCTCGGCCTGGCGCCGACCGCCAGCACCACCGCCGCGCTGGCCTTCGGCGACGCGCTGGCCGTCGCACTGCTCGATGCCCGCGGCTTCGGCCCGGAGGATTTCGCACGCTCGCATCCCGGGGGAAAGCTCGGCCTGCGGCTGCTCACCCATGTCTCCGACGTGATGCGCACTGGCGATGCACTGCCGCTGGTCGCACCGGCCGCGACCCTGTCCGAAGTGATCGTCGAGGTCAGCCGCAAGGGCATGGGGCTCGCGCTGGTGGTGGATCCCGACCGGCGTCTGCTCGGCGTGTTCACCGACGGCGACCTGCGCCGCCTGATCGACCGCGTGTCCGACCTGCGCAGCATCACCGTCGACACGGTGATGAGCCGCACGCCGCGCTCGATCGGCGCCCAGGCACTGGCGGTGGAGGGCGTCGCGCTGATGGAACGCCACCGGATCAACCAGTTGCCGGTGGTCGATGCAGCCAACCGGGTGGTGGGCGCGCTGAACATGCACGACCTCTTCTCCGCAGGCGTGGTGTGAACGCCGGTCGACAGCGCCCGCTGGCGGATCGCTGGCAGCAGGTCCGGCTGGCGGTGTTCGATGTCGACGGCGTGCTGACCGACGGCACGCTCGCGCTCGCCGCGTCCGGCAGAAAACCGCCCCGCGCGGGCAACGCACCGGACACTGTCGAGACCAAGACCTTCCATGTGCTCGACGGACACGGCATCAAGCAGGTCGCGCGCGCCGGCATCGCGGTGGCCTGGATTTCCGGCCGTGACTCCCCGGTGGTGGCCGCGCGCGCGCGAGCTCGGCGTGACCCGGCTGCACCAGGGCGTGGCCGACAAGCTGCCGGTGCTGCAGGCGATCCTCGACGACATCGGCGGCGGTTGCGGCTTCGAGCATGTGCTGTGCATCGGCGACGACCTCGCCGACCTGCCGCTGATGCGCCGCTGCGCGATCGCCTTCACGGTCCCGCATGCGCCGGCAGCGGTCAAGCTGCAGGCCGACGCAGTCACGCGGTTTCCCGGGGGCGCAGGCGCCGTGCGCGACCTGTGCGACCGGTTGCTGCATGGCATCGGCCGCCACGACCTGCTGGACGAGCCGGATCGATGAACGCACCGCTGCCACGACCGTGGAGCGCCCGGCGATGTTGAGCGACCGCCTCGCGCTGGCCTTCCCGGTGTTCGTGGTGGCGATGCTCACCGCGCTCAGCTTCTGGCTGGATGCGGTGGTGGGCACTGCCACGCCTCAGGAGAAGCAACTGCGGCACGATCCGGACTTCATCGTGGACAATTTTGTCGCTAACCAGACAGGCATCGACGGACGGCTCAAGCACACGCTGCATGCGACCCGCATGAGCCATTTCCTGGACGACGACACGACCCACCTCGAGAATCCGCGGCTGGTTCACTACACGGAGAAGCGGCTCGAGGTGACTGCGACCTCCGATCGTGCCCAGCTGTCCAGCGATGGCGAGGTGATCCAGCTCTCGGGCAACGTGCGCCTCACCCGCGCTGCGGTCGGGAACCAGACCGAGCTGGTCCTGCTCACCGAGCGCATGGTGGTCACGCCGGACAAGGGCTTCGCACGCACCGACCAGCCGGTGGTGATCCGCAACGGGACCTCCCGCACCGATGCGGTTGGCCTAGAATTCGACTACAACACGCGGCAGCTCGAACTGTTGAGCGAAGTCCGCACGACCTGGCAGGCAGTTCCCGCGGCCGGCCGCTGATCCGGGCCGTCGCGACATGCGCCGCAGGCGTCTCCCGCAGTCCTGTCCCCTCCGTGCCTCGCTGACCTCCCCCATCCAACCGCCGCTTTCCCCGCCCATGCCGCCAGCCACGTCGCCCCTCCCCTGCCCGCCGTCGGCCCGCGGCGCCTGCTCCCTGGTGGCAGCGTCGGCGGCCGCCGCCCGGCGTGCGCGCACCGCCGCCCGGGCACTGCTGCTGGCCCTGCTGGTGGCGCTGCTGCCGGCGCCACCGGTGCTGGCCGAGAAGGGCGACCGCGAGAAGCCGATCAACATCGAGGCCGACCGGGTGCAGGTCGACGACGTGAAGCAGGAGAGCGTGTTCACCGGCAACGTGCAGATCACCCAGGGCACGCTGATCATCCGCGGCGACCGGGTGATCGTGCGCCAGGACAAGCAGGGCTTCAACTACGGCATCGCGTTCGGAGGCCCGAAGGCCCAGGCCTACTTCCGCCAGAAGCGCGACGGCGTCGACGAGTATGTCGAGGGATGGGCGGACCGGCTCGAGTACGACGGGCGCAAGGAGACGGTGCAGTTCTTCACCCGTGCACGGCTGCTGCGTGGCGCCGACGAAGTGCGAGGCGATTTCATGCTGTACGAGATGCAGACCGAGGTGTTCCGCGTGGTCGGCGGCGGCAAGGCTGCAGCCACCGGCAACAACCCGGACGGCCGGGTGCGCGCGGTGATCCAGCCCAAGCCTAAGGAAGACCCGGAAAAGGTCGCAGGCGACAAGCAGAAGCCGGCGCCGCCGTCGGTGAAGATCAAGCCGTCGCCGACGATCGCCAACCCGCGTGAGTGATTGAACCGGTGGCCCGCACGATCCCGTACCCGGCCTGTGGCGGGCCGCAGCGATGAGCGTGCTGCGGGTCGACCGGCTCCAGAAGCGCTACCGCTCGCGCAAGGTCGTGAAGCAAGTGTCGCTGGAAGTGGCCAGCGGCGAGGTGATCGGCCTGCTCGGTCCCAACGGCGCCGGCAAGACCACCTGCTTCTACATGATCGTCGGGCTGGTCGCGGTCGACGGGGGCGACATCTTCATCGATGACGAGCGCCTGACCCGGCTCGCCATGCACCGGCGCGCGCGGCTGGGCCTGTCCTACCTGCCGCAGGAAGCATCGATCTTCCGGCGCCTCTCGGTGGCGGACAACGTGCGCGCGGTGCTGCAGTTGCGCGACCTGTCGCCGGCGGACGTCGAGACCCGGCTCGCCGAGCTGCTCGAGGAGCTTCACATCTCGCACCTCGCTGCCAACCCTTCGCTCAGCCTGTCCGGCGGCGAACGGCGCCGCTGCGAGATCGCACGCGCGCTGGCGACCGATCCGCGCTTCATCCTGCTCGACGAGCCGTTCGCCGGCGTCGACCCGATCGCGGTGATCGACATCCAGAAGATCATCGGCTTCCTGCGCGCGAAGGGCATCGGCGTGCTGATCACCGACCACAACGTGCGCGAGACGCTCGGCATCTGCGACCGCGCCTACATCATCACCGACGGCACGGTCCTCGCTTCCGGCAAGCCCGAGGAAATCGTCTATAATGAGAATGTCCGCAAGGTCTACCTCGGGGAGCACTTCCGGCTGTAGTTCGGCCCAGCGCGAAGTCAGCCATGTTCCCCAGAATCCCCCGCCCCTACACATGCACCCCTGCCGCCATCACCTGCGATGAGCCGCACCTGCACGACGGCCGGAAGCGATGAAGAACGCCCTCCAGCTGCGGCTGTCGCAGCACCTGACGCTCACGCCTCAGCTGCAGCAGTCGATCCGCCTGCTGCAGCTTTCGACGCTCGACCTCAACCAGGAGCTCGAGCGCTTCCTGCAGGAAAACCCGCTGCTCGAACGGGAGGATGACGGCGACCCGGGCCTCGAGCCGCTGCCGGCGGGACTGCAGGGCGGCGAGCAGCCCGGGACGGCGGTGGCCGAACCCGAGGCCGAAGCGCGCAACGACGACCGGCCCACCGACCAGGCGGCGGAACATGGCGACGGATTCGAGTTCGACGGCCTCCCCGACTCCAGCTGGTCCTCCGACGAAGGCAGCTTCGGCGCGCGCGACACCGACGAGGACAGCGAATACTCGCAGCAGGTGGCCAGTTCGCCGACGCTGCGCGAGCACCTGCTGGGGCAGCTTTCGCTGACGCCGCTGCCCGAGCGCGACAAGGTGATCATCGAGCTGCTGATCGAGGCGCTCGACGAGGACGGCTACCTGGCACAGGACCTCTCCGAGATCGCGACCATCCTGCCGGAAGAGGCGATGGTCGAGATCGAGGAACTCGAGATCGCGCTCAAGCACCTGCAGCACTTCGACCCGCTCGGCGTGGGCGCGCGCACGCTCGGCGAATGCCTGGGGTTGCAGCTGCAGGCGATGCCGCCGGCCGTGCCCTGCCGCACCGAGGCGCTGATCGTCGTGCGCGACCATCTAGACGCCCTCGCCGCGCGCGACTTCACCCGCCTGCGCCGCACGCTGCGCTGCGACGAAGACCGCCTGCGCGGCGTGCAGGAACTGATCGGCAAGCTCAATCCGAGGCCGGGCGCGCCGTTCGCGACCGTCGACACGCGCTACGTGATCCCCGACGTGGTGGTGAAGAAGGTGAAGGGCATGTGGGTCTCCTCGCTCAATCCGGACGCGATGCCGAAGCTGCGCATCAACCGAATGTACGCGGAGATCCTGCGGCGCAACCGCGATGCCTCCCACGGCCAGCTGGCGAGCCAGCTGCAGGAAGCCAAGTGGCTGATCAAGAACGTGCAGCAACGCTTCGAGACGATACAGCGCGTGTCGCAGGCGATCGTCGACCGCCAGCGCCAGTTCTTCGAGCACGGAGAGGTCGCGATGCGCCCGCTGGTGCTGCGCGAGATCGCCGAGGTGCTCGACCTGCACGAGTCGACCGTATCCCGGGTGACCACCCAGAAGTTCATGCTGACCCCGCGCGGCATCTTCGAACTGAAGTATTTCTTCGGCAGCCATGTGTCGACCGAGAGTGGCGGCTCCTGCTCCGCGACGGCCATCCGCGCGCTGATCCGGCAGCTGGTGGGTTCGGAAGACACCCGCAAACCCCTGTCGGACAGTCAGATCGCGGATATCCTTGGGCAACAGGGAATCGTGGTGGCCCGGCGTACCATCGCCAAGTACCGCGAGTCCCTGCAGATCCTTCCGGTGAACCTCCGGAAGACGATCTGACGGTGCAGGCCCGGGCCACGGGGCCCCGGCCTGCCAGACGTGAAACACACGACAGGGGGAGCGCATGAACATCCAGATCACCGGCCACCACGTGGAAGTAACCGCCGCCATCCGCGACTACGTGAACGGCAAGCTCGACCGCGTCACGCGGCATTTCGACCATGTGATCGACATCAACGTGATCCTTTCCGTCGACAAGCTGAAGCAGAAGATCGAGGCAACGGTTCACGTTCGCGGCAAGGACATATTCGCGGAGAGCGAGGACCAGAACATGTACGCTGCCATCGACGGCCTGGTCGACAAGCTCGACCGTGCCGTCATCCGGCACAAGGAAAAGCAGCAGGACAGGCGCGGCGCGACTCCCGTCCCCGCAGACGACGAATAGGCTCACCGCGGGCCCTCGGGGCCCGCCTCCCCTGGGACACTGTCGCAGCATGCCCACCATCGAAACCAACCTCATTGCAGCCTTGCTGCCCGCAACCAATGTCCTGGTCGATGCCGACCTTGGCAGCAAGAAGCGGGTCTTCGAACAGGTCGGGCTGCTCGTCGAGAACCACCACCGGGTCGCCCGCAGCACCGTGTTCGACAGCCTGTTCGCGCGCGAGCGGCTGGGTTCGACCGGGCTGGGCCAGGGCGTGGCGATTCCGCACGGACGCATCAAGGGGCTGCGCGACGCGATCGGCGTGTTCGTGCGCACGCGCGCGCCGATCCCGTTCGACGCGCCCGACGGCCAGCCAGTGTCGCTGATCTTCGCGCTGCTGGTACCCGAACGCGCGACCGACCTGCACCTCGAGATCCTCGCCCAGCTCGCGCAGATGTTCGGCGACCGCGGCATGCGCGAACGGCTCGCAGGCGCCGCCTCGGCCGAGGCGGTCCACAACCTGTTCAGCCAATGGTCACCGAATGCCCCGGGTCAGCACGACTCAGCTGTTTGAGGACACGCGCGAGAAGCTGCAGCTCGCCTGGGCGGGCGGGCAGGCATCGCCCGAAGGCTGGCTGGACAGCGAACACATAAACGCCTCGGCCCAGGGGCTGATCGGCCACCTGAACGTGATCCACCCGAACTGGATCCAGGTGCTCTCGCCCACCGAGGTGCGGCACCTCGAGGCGCTGGGCGCGGAAGGCGCAGGCCAGGTGCTCGAGAAGCTCGCGGCGAGCGACCTGGCCTGCGTGATCGTCTCCGATGGCCAGCCGGTGCCGCCGGAGATCCTCGCGCTGGCCGGCAAGCGGGGGGTGCCGGTGCTGTCGACCCCGCTCACCAGCATCCAGGTGATGTGGATCCTGCGCCCCTACCTGGCCCGCGCCCTGGCCGAGTACGTGGATGTGCACGGCGTGCTGCTCGACGTGCTCGATGTCGGCGTGATGATCACCGGGCAGAGCGGGGTGGGCAAGAGCGAGCTCGCGCTCGAACTCATCAGCCGCGGCCACGGGCTGATCGCGGACGACGTGGTGGAGCTCTTCCGCATCGCGCCGAACATCATCGAGGGACGGTGCCCGCCGCTGCTCAAGGACTTCCTCGAGGTGCGCGGCCTGGGGATGCTCAACATCCGCACGATCTTCGGCGAGACGGCGATCCGCATCAAGAAGAACCTGAAGCTGATCGTCGAACTGCAGCGCGCGAGCGCCGAGCAGATGGCCGGGCTGGACCGGCTACCGCTGCGCCCGGAGAACGCGGCCGTGCTCGGCGTCCCGGTGCGCAAGGTGATCCTGCCGGTCGCCGCCGGGCGCAACCTCGCGGTGCTGACCGAGGCGGCCGTGCGCAACTTCGTGCTCGAACTTCGCGGCTTCGACAGTACCCGGGAGTTCATGCGCCGGCAGGAAGCGCTGATGGCCGGCATGGAGATCCCGCGTTGAGCACGTCTGCCGTGCCCTCCCGGTCGCCCCTGCAGATCACGCTCGTCACGGGCCTGTCGGGGTCGGGCAAGAGCGTCGCGCTGCACGTCCTGGAAGACCACGGGCTCTACTGCGTCGACAACCTGCCGGTCAGCGTGCTGCTGCCGCTGGTCGCCGACCTGCAGGCAAGCGGCCAGCAGCGGGTTGCCATCGGCATCGACGTGCGCAGCGGCGCCTCGCTGGCGTCCCTGCCGGTCGAGGTGGCGAAGCTCAAGGCCGCGGGGCACGACGTGCGGGTGATATACCTCGAGGCGAACGACGACACGCTGGTCACGCGCTTCTCGGAGACGCGCCGCCGGCATCCGTTGTCGGACGGATCGCGCACGCTGGAGGAATGCATCGAGCGCGAACGCGAGATGCTCGAAGGGGTGGGCGAACTGAGCCACCGGATCGACACCTCGCGCCTGTCCGCGAACGCCCTGCGCCAGCGCGTGCTCGAGGTGATCGGGATAGACCGCTCGCAGCTCACGCTGCTGTTCGAGTCCTTCGCCTTCAAGCACGGGCTGCCCAGGGACGCAGACCTCGTTTTCGACGTGCGCTGCCTGCCCAACCCGCACTACGATCCGCGCCTGCGACCGCTGACCGGCTGCGACTCCGAGGTCGTCGCCTTCCTGGAAGCCGAGCCCGAGGTCGGTCGCATGCTGGCCCATGTGCACGGCTTCGTCGCCGACTGGCTGCCGTCGTACGTGCGCGACAACCGCAGCTATCTCACCGTGGCCGTCGGCTGCACCGGCGGCCAGCACCGTTCGGTCTACATGGTCGAGCAGCTGGTGCGTGCATTCGAAGGCAGGGCGCGCGTGCTCAAGCGGCACCGGGAACTGCCGTGAACCGAAGGTACCTGCCGATGCTCTGCTTCCTCGCGCCTGCGTGGGTGACGGCGCAGTCCATCCCCCCGCTCGCGCCGCCGGCGGCCGCCGGACAGCCCGTGAACAACTGGGTACGGATCAAGGCCCCGGGCCCCGACGAGCTCTGGTACGACCGCGAGAAGCTGGTGGTCTCCGGTGCCGACATCACGTTCTGGCGCCGCGTCGATTTCGCGACGCCACAGGCGTTCAAGTCGTTCCAGGTGAGCACGGCGCTGTTCCGGGAGCAGATCAACTGCGACGAACACACGATGCGCGTGCATGCGCATGTGTTCCGCGCCGCCGACGGCACGATCGTCGAGCAGGCCAACCATGCCGCGCCCGAGGCGGCGCCGGTCATCCCGGACACGGTCGGCGATGCACTGTGGCGCGCGCTGTGCCCGATCGTCGCCGGCCGGCGCGCGGCCGACGACCGGCTGAAGACGATGCAGGAACGGCTGGACAACCGCCGCCGCGAACTCGACCGCATGCGAGTCGATGTAGAAGAGCTGGAGGCGTCGGTGACGCGCCTGCGTACCGAGTCGCGCGACCCGGCCCCCGATGCCGCGCGCGATCCGGTGCGGGAGCCCGCACGGGAACCACCACGCCAGCCAGGCAGACAGGGTCTCTGATGGAAATGCCGCTCTTCCCGCTAGGTACCGTATTGTTCCCGGGCGGCGTCCTGCCCCTCAAGATCTTCGAACAGCGCTACCTCGAGATGACCAAGGCCTGCCTGCGCGATGGCACGCCCTTCGGCGTATGCATGATCCGCGAAGGCCGGGAGGTCGGCACGCCGGCCATTCCCTCCGGCGTCGGATGCATCGCCCGCATCCGCGAATGGGACATGCCCCAGCTGGGCATCTTCCTGCTGATCAGCGAAGGCACCGAGCGCTTCCGCCTGGGGACGACCCGCATCGACCGTTCCGGCCTGATGATCGGCGAGGTCGAGACGCTGCCGATGCCAGACGACACGCCGAAGCCGCCCGAGTTCGACGCCTGCGTGGCGATGCTGAAGGTGATCGTCGAAAAGATCGGCGAGGACAAGCTGCCC
Organism: Betaproteobacteria bacterium; assembly: GCA_021298815.1. Taxonomy (GTDB): domain Bacteria; phylum Pseudomonadota; class Gammaproteobacteria; order Burkholderiales; family CAIKXV01; genus CAIKXV01. The sequence goes on from JAJTHE010000101.1 coordinate 21,092, forward strand.
TCCCCTGCGCGCTACGAAGACCCGGCATGGGTCGCCTACCGGCTGGCGGAGTTCCTCCCGCTCGAGTCCCCGGCACGCCAGCGGCTGCTCGAGATGGAGAGCGCCGATCTGCTGATGGGCGTGGTCGCGAAGCTGCTGAGGCAGCAGGGCCTTTCGATCTAGCGGCGCCGTTCCAGCGCGCCGAGGCTAGCGGTCTTCGCCGTCGACGCCATCCCGCGCATTAGATCGCCGCTGCAGCGCGACCCGGGCGACCAGGTAGGCGGAGACCGGGGCACTGACGAACAGCAGCAGCGCCACCAGCACTTCGTGCAGGCTCACCTCGCGCTGGGTCATCCAGGTCGCGAGGCAGGAAGCGACCAGGATCAGGCCGACGCCGAGGGTGGTCGCCTTGGTCGGTGCATGCATGCGCTGGAACACGTCGTCGAGCCGCAGCAGGCCGATCGAACCGACCAGCGTGAAGCCGGCGCCGGCGACGATGGTCAGGGACACCAGCAGCTCGAGCAGGTAGTCGGCCATCGCAGCGCTCATTCCATCACGTCCCGGCGCAGCGCGAACTTCGCCAGCGCGACGGTGCCCGCGAAGCCGAGCAGCGCGATCAGGATCGCCGCCTCGAAATGGATCTGGTCGGCCTCCGAGATGCCGAGCAGGATGATCAGCGCGATCGCGTTCACATAGAGCGCGTCCAGCGCCACGATCCGGTCGGGCAGCGTCGGGCCTCGCAGCACGCGCACCAGCACCAGCAGCATCGACAGGCAGATGGCTGCGATGCCGGTCAGGATTGCGAAGTCGAGCATGGGAAGATCTCCGCCAGCGGGCGTTCGTACCGGGTATGGATCGCCGCCGCCACCGCCTCGGGATCGGGCGCGTGCAGGCAGTGGATGGTGAGCAGGCGGCGATCGGGGCTGATCCCCGCCGACAGCGTGCCGGGGGTCATGGTGCAGATGCCGGCCATCACGGCCACCGCGACCGGATCCTCCAGCGCGACGGGCACCTCGATGAACCTCGACTGCAGGCGGGCCTTCGGCCCGAGGATCAGCAGCGCGACCTCGATGTTGGAGCGCACCACGTCGACCACCACCACCCCAGCGAGCGACAGCGCGGCGCGCGCTGCGCGCAGGCGCCAGGCCGCACCGCCCGGCCTCTGCCGGACGGGGAAGTCCACGCGGCCGCAGAGTGCGCGCGCGACCAGCGGCAGCGACCAGCCGAGCAGCAACCCGAGCAGCACGTGGGCGGGATGCAGCGTGTTGTTGAGCAGCAGCCAGAACGCGGCGAGGGACGCCGACAGTACCGGCGATGGCAGCAGGCGCGCAGGCATCAGGTTCCTCCCCCGCCCGCGCCGGGCTGCACGGCGCCCGGAGGCACGCCCTGGGTGCGCAGGCGGTCGGTCCCCGGCCCGATCAGGTCGGGCGGACCGACGAGGTCGGGGCGGATCACCGTGTCGACGTAGCCGGAGGGCTGCAGCAACTGGGCCGCAGCGGCATCCATGAACGACTGCACCGGGCGCGCGCCGGCGGTGAGCAGCAGCAGCGTGCCGGCAAGGAACCAGACCGGTCCGGTCGATGCGCGCGCCAGCGGCATGCGGGCGCCTGCCCGGACCTCCGCCACCGCGGCAGGTGCGCCGTCGCCCGGCCGCCAGAACAGCATGCTGCCGGATCGCGCCAGCGCGATCACCAGCAGCAGGCTGGAGGCGAACACCGCGGCCCACGAGGCCGCCGGCCAGGCGCCGTCGGTCGCGCCCTGGAGGATGCCGACCTTGGCGATGAATCCGCTCACCGGCGGCAGGCCGGCCGCGGCGATCGCGGCGAAGAAGAACAGCGGGGCGAGGTGCCAGCGCGACGGCCTGGGGCCGGGCAGCAGGTCGCAGCCGAGCGCACCCCGCTCATGCGCGATCTCGCCGGCCAGGAGGAACAACAGCGCGACTGCGAAGGTCGAGTGCACCAGGTAGAACAGCGCGGCGGACAGTCCCTGGGCCGAGAAGACGCCGGCGCCGATCAGCATCGATCCGACCGAGGTCACCACCATGCAGGCGACGAGTTCGGCCAGGTTTCGGCAGGCCAGCGCCGCGATCGAGGCGGCCAGCAGCGTGGCGATGCCCAGCGGCACCAGCCACTGGCCGACGAGGTCCGCCCCGACGCCGGCATCCTCGCCGAAGATCAGCGTGCAGGTGCGCACGATCGCGTAGATGCCGACCTTGGTCATCAGCGAGAACATGCAGGCGACCGGCGGCGACGCGTTCGCGTAGCCGTCACGCAGCCAGAAGCCCAGCGGCAGCACCGCCGCCTTGACCGCGAACACGACCAGCAGGATCAGGCCCGCGCTGCGTACCAGCGCGGCATCCTCGACGGGGGCCGCCGCGACCTGCAGCGCGAGGTCGGCCATGTTCAGCGTGCCGGTGACGCCGTAGAGCAGGCTGACCGCGAACAGGAACAGCGTGGAGGCCACCAGGTTGCAGACGATGTAGTGCAGCGTGGCACGCTGCCGGCGCACCCCGCCACCGTGGAGCATCAACCCGTAGGAGGCGATCAGCAGCAGCTCGAAGAACACGAACAGGTTGAACAGGTCACCGGTCAGGAACGCCCCGTTCAGCCCCATCAGCTGCAACTGCAGCAGTGCGTGGAAGTGCCGGCCCTGCGCGTCCCAGCCCCGCGCCGCGAACCAGGACACGGCCACCGAGAGCAGCGCCGTCAGCAGCAGCATCACCGCCGAAAGGCGGTCGAGCACCAGCACCACGCCATAGGGCGCCGGCCAGTCGGCCACCGAGTAGACCGCGGGTTCGCCGGTCGCGGACCATCCGAGCAGGACAAGGGCCGCGAGCACCAGCGAGGCGCATGACCCGATGGACACGGCCCGGCAGGCAGCCGGGCGCCGCACGTCGCCCAGCGCGACGATCAGGGCGGCCGACATCAGCGGCAGCACGATCGGCACCACCGGCAGGTGTCCGAGCACCTGGATCATGGCCGGCCCCCGCCGCCGTCCACGTGGTCGCCGCCGGTGTCGTAGCCCATGCGCACCGAAAGCGCGAGCAGCAGTGCCGTCATCGCGAAGGCGATGACGATCGCGGTGAGCACCAGCGCCTGCGGCAGCGGATCGGCGTAACGCTCGACGCCTTCGCGGATGACCGGGGGGGCGTTGATCGCAAGGCGGCCCATCGAGAAGATGAACAGGTTGACGGCATACGAAAGCAGGGTGAGCCCGAGCATCACCGGGAACGTACGCGCGCGCAGCAGCAGCCACACGCCCGCGGCCGTGAGCACGCCGATGCCGCTGGCCAGCAGCAGTTCCATCAGCCGGCCCCCGTGCCCGGCACCGCTGCCGGAGATGGCGGTGCCGCGGGCGGCGCCGTGGTGACCCGGCCGATCGACGAGATCATCATCATCGTGCTGCCCACCACGGTGAGATAGACGCCGAGGTCGAAGAACATGGCGGAGGCCAGCGGTACCTTGCCCAGCAGGGGCAGGTCGAAGTAGGCATAGCTGCTGGTCAGGAACGGGAAGCCGATCACCGCCGCTCCCAGCCCGGTGAGGCCGGCCGCGAACATGCCGGCGGCGATCCAGCGATCGAAGCCCTCCTCGCCCGGCGGCGCTGCCGGGGCGGGTTGGTCCGGATGGACGCTGCCCGGCACGGAGTCGCGCCCGCCGGCCATGTACTGCACGAGCAGCGCGATCGCGGTCACCAGGCCGGCGACGAAGCCGCCGCCCGGCTGGTTGTGCCCGCGCAGGAACAGGTAGGCCGATGCAGCCAGCGCGAACGGCAGGATCGCCCGCGCGAGCACGCGCAGCATCAGCGGCCGTGCCTCATGCGGATCGGGTGCCCGCGCATGGCCCGGGGCGACGAACCCGGCCAGCAGGGCCTGGATGGTCAGCCCGGCCACTGCCAGCACCAGGATCTCGACCAGCGTGTCGAAGCTGCGGAAGTCGACGAGGATCACGTTCACCACGTTCGAGCCACCGCCCTTGGGCACCGACTGCTCCAGGAAATAGGTCGAGATGCTGGCGAGCGGGCGGGTCAGCGCGGCGTAGGCCAGCGCGGCCACCCCGACGCCGGCCGCCAGCGCGATCAGCGCGTCGCGCAGCTTCCCGGGCAGGGTGCCTTCGGCCGGCGTGGTGGCGGGCAGGTGGCGCAACGCGACCATCAGCAGCACTACCGTGACCACCTCGACCGAGAGCTGCGTCAGCGCGAGGTCCGGCGCCGAGAACAGCACGAAGGTGAGGCTGACCAGCAGCCCCACCGCCCCCAGCGCGACCAGCGACAGCAGCCTGCGCCGGTGCAGGGCGACCGTGGCGACCGTCGCGCACAGCACGGCCAGCCACATCGCGATGGCTGCCCCGTTCGACGGCAGCAGGATCTCGTCTCCGGTCGAATACCCGCCGAGGTAGAACGGCAACGTACCCGCGGCCAGCGCGACTGCGACCAGCAGCCACAGGTAGCGCTGCAGCGAACCGTTCTGCACCAGGCCGGTCGCCAGGCGCGACGCCGACACCAGGGTTTCCAGCAGCCGGTCGAACAGGCGCTTCGCGCTGACGCCGTCGTCCCGGTACGTGTGGAGGTTGTAGCCACGCTGCAGGCCGAAGTAGAGCGCGCTGCCGAACAGCAGCGCCACGGCACTCATCGCCAGCGGCAGGTTGAACCCGTGCCACAGGCTGATGCTGTAGTCGGGCACGCTGCCCAGGAGCACGCCGGAAACGGCGATGTCGAGCAGCGGTGCGACCACCAGGTTGGGCATCACCCCGACCAGCACGCACAGCACCACCAGCAGTTCCACCGGCACGCGCATCCAGCGCGGCGGCTCGTGCGGGGTACGCTCGAGGTCGACCGGCTCCCCGTTGAAGAACACGTCGTGCACCAGCCGCAGCGAATAGGCCACCGCGAACGCACCTGCGACCGTCGCCATCACCGGGATCAGCCAGTCGGCCCAGGTGCCGGTGTCTACCGCCAGCGTCTTCGCCAGCAGCATCTCCTTGGACAGGAAGCCGTTGAGCAGGGGCACTCCCGCCATCGCCGCGGCCGCCACGGCGACCAGGGTGGCGGTGACCGGCATGTAGCGCGACAGCCCGTTCAGGCGGCGCAGGTCGCGCGTGCCCGTCTCGTGGTCGATGATGCCGGCAGCCATGAACAGCGACGCCTTGAACGTCGCATGGTTGATGATGTGGAACACCCCGGCCACGACCGCCAGCGGCGTGTCCAGGCCGAACAGCAGAGTGATCAGGCCGAGGTGGCTGATCGTGGAGTACGCCAGCAGACCCTTCAGGTCCTGCTGGAACAGGGCTACCCAAGCGGCGAACACCAGGGTGACCAGGCCGGTCCCGGTGACCAGCAGGAACCACAGGTCGTTGCCGCCCAGCAGCGGGTACAGGCGCGCAAGCAGGAACACCCCGGCCTTCACCATCGTCGCCGAATGCAGGTAGGCCGAAACCGGCGTCGGCGCGGCCATCGCATGCGGCAGCCAGAAGTGGAACGGGAACTGAGCGCTCTTGGTAAACGCCCCCAGCAGCACGAGGAACAGGGCGAGCGGAAACAGCGGATGGCCCTGCAGCACCTCGCGCTGGTCGAGCACTTCGGACAGCTCGAAGCTGCCGGTGATGTTGCCGATCAGCAGAACGCCGGCGAGCAGCGCGAGCCCGCCGGCACCGGTCACGGTGAGCGCCATGCGTGCACCCTGGCGCGCGTCGCTGCGCTCCCGCCAGAACCCGATCAGCAGGAAGGACGAGAGGCTGGTGCATTCCCAGAACACCACCAGCAGCAGCAGGTTGTCCGACAGCACCACGCCGAGCATCGAGCCCATGAACAGCAGCAGCAGGCTCAGGAAGCGCGACGCATCGTCCTGCGGGGAAAGGTAGTAGTGCGCGTACAGGATCACCAGCAGGCCGATGGCGAGGATCAACAACGCGAACAGGAAGCCGAAGCCGTCGAGCATGAACGTGAGGTTCAGGCCGATCGCGGGAAGCCACTGGCCGCCGGCCTGGACGAGGTTGCCCTCGAATACGGCGGGCGCATGCGACATCAGCAGCACCAGCGACAGCGCTGGCGCGCCCGCTGCGAGCACGGCACAGCGCAGCCGGTCGTGGCGACCGGCCAAACGGGGAAGCGCCGCCATCAGGAACGGCAGCAGGACGATGAGGATCAGGGACAAGGGGCGGCAACCGGGGCTGGGGACGTCGTCTCGGTCGACTTCGCGGCATGCGGGACACGGGACGGGCCGGGTCCGGGGAGATTCACGCGAAGCGAACGCGCCATGATCGGGTCACGCGAGACCGTGGCGTGCAGAGCCTTCAAGCCTACCACCCTTGCGTGCATGCGGGCGGATGCTCCTGCTGCACAGGGCAGGCGCCGGGACGCCAGCGTCAGGACGAAGACACGGATTCCACCCAGATGAGTTCGCAGGCGCCCGCGCCGGTGTCGTCCCGGGTGAGCGAACTGCGCCAGCGCCAGCCATCCGCCGCGACGGCTTCCACCAGGTAGCCCCGGATCGTCACCACCTGCCCCTTGCGTATCGCCTTCAGCGCCGCCTCGACACGGTCGTCGGCCGGGATCATGTGCATGTTGGCGCTGGAGGTCTCGATCTCGCGGCGCGGTATCGGGAAATCGTCGGTGCGCCAGAAGTAGAAGCGGCCGCTCTGGGTTATGCGGATGCGCTCGAGCACCGCCGTGTCCGACATCCTGCCCCAGCCCAGCGCGAGGTCCACCGGTGCCAGCTGGGCCTCGCGGTCGAGGCGGTAGTGTTCCGCGCCGAGCACCCGGGCCGAGACCTCGAACCGGGCCAGTGCGCGGATGCGGTAGCCGTTGCGGGTGAACTCCCGATCTCCCGACACCGACGACTGCGCCGGAAGGTCGGCGGCATGGACGCCCGGCGGCAGCGAAACCTCGCGCCCGCTCCACCAGTTCAGGGCCCCGAACAGCACCAGGGCGATGAAGACGAGTTTCGGCCAGTTCATTGCCGGATGCTAACCGCTCGGCCGGCCTCCGTTCCAGTCTTCCAGCGGACATTGGGCAGGCGACGGAACGGCTGCAGCCACGGGCCCGCGCTATTTGACCAGCGTCACCGGACAGTCCGCGAGCTGCAGCACGCGCTGCGCGACCGATCCCAGCAGCAGCCCGGGAATCGCGCCCAGCCCGCGCGTGCCCATCACGATCTCGCCCACCCCGTGGCTGCGCGCATGGTCGGCGATCACCCGGGCCGGCACGCCACTGGCCGAATGGTACGTGCAGGCGATGCCGGTGGACGCCACCCGCGCACGCGCCGGATCGATCATCGCCGCCGCTTCCGCAGCCAGCACGCGATCGATCTCCGCGGCATCGACCAGTTCGCGCGTGTCGATGCCCACCTCGCCGAGCACGCTCAGCACCTGCAGGCGGGTACCGCTGCGCGCGCTTGCAAGCGCCAGGGCATGGTCGAGCGCGCGCTGCGCGGACGGGGAGTTGTCGTATGGCACCAGCAGGTCGGACATGGTGGTTCCTTTCGGGATGGATGTTCACTGCGGGCCGTCGAGCGGCAGCGTGCCCGAAGGCACGCCCCGGCCGACGCCCTGCAGCAGGACCCGCACCGGTGCGGGAAGGGCGACGCTGTCGAGCTGGTCGAACGCCACCCAGCGGCGTACAGGTTCCGCCGCCTCGACCGGGATGGCAAGGCCCGGCGCATCGACCAGATGCATCCAGGCCAGCCTTGGTTCCAGCGTCAGCCGGAAATGGGTGAACGCATGCTCGACCGGCGCCAGCGGCTGCAGCGCGCCCTCGGTCGCGCGTATGCGCGCCTCGACCTGCGCATCGATCGACTCCGGCAGGCTCCACAGGCCACCCCAGATGTCGGTCGGGGCACGACGCTCGAGCAGCACGCCGCGCGCCGGATCGACCAGCAGCCATGCCGCGCTCGCACGACGGGGCATCTCCCGCTTCGGCCTTGGCGCGGGGATCGCCGCGATGCGTCCGGACAGCCGGGCGCTGCAGTCGGCCGCGACCGGGCACTCGCCGCAGCGCGGCCGGCTGCGGGCACAGGGCCCGGCACCGAGGTCCATCAGCGCCTGGGTATAGGTGCCGATGTCCGGGTCGCCGTGCGGCAGCGGACCCGCAGCGCGGACCGGCGCAGGCAGGCGCGCGACGGATTCCGCCCACAACGCGGCCAGCACCGCGGGTTCGCCCGCCCAGCCTTCGATCCCGGCGTGGCGGGCCAGCACGCGCTTGACGTTGCCGTCGAGGATCGCATGGCGCTGGCCGAAGGCGAACGCACAGATCGCCCCGGCGGTGGAGCGGCCGATCCCGGGCAGCGCCAGCACCGCATCGAAATCCTCGGGGAACCGCCCGCCATGGCGTTCCATCACCTGCACGGCCGCCCGCTGCAGGCAGCGCGCCCGTGCGTAATAGCCCAGCCCGCTCCATGCGGCGAGCACGTCGTCGAGCGCGGCGGCCGCCAGCGCGGACACATCCGGGAACCGTTCCAGGAACCGCAGGTAGTACGGGATGACCGTCGCCACCTGGGTCTGCTGCAGCATGATCTCGGACAGCCATATCCGGTACGGGTCGCGGATGCCCTGCCACGGCAGTCCGCTGCGCCCGGCGGTACGCTGCCAGGCGACCAGTCGCGCGGCGAACGCCCCAGCGCCTGCGGTGCTGCCCGCGTCCCCTCTGCCGCCGTCGACCGTCCCCGGCGCTGCGCGCTTCATCGACCGAGCAGGCCCTTCAGGAGGTCGGCGGGCGGCGACGCACGCCCGGCCGCCCCGGGCTCGCCCTTGCCCGCGCCGAGGCGTTCCTGCAGCAGGTCGGTCGCGCGCCGCTGGATCTCCTGGCGCGCGGCACCTGCGACCATCGCCTGCAGGTCGAAGTCGTACTCCGGCCGGGCCAACGGCCCGGTGATGCGCACCGGCACCGTGATGCCGCGCAGTTCCGAGGCATCGCGCCCGCCCTGTCCACCCAGTGTGCCGACGATGGTCGGCCGCAGCAGGTAGTCGATGCGGCCGGCACCGATGTCGATCTGCCCTTCGCCTCCGGCGCGCAGCAGCGGCGACTTCATCGACAGGTCGGAACTGCGCGCGATGCCGTCGCGCAAGGTGAAGCTCGCCTTCAGTTCCGTGAAGCCGGTCCGCTCGCTGGCCGCGGCGGCGCGCGCCTCGCGCCCGCGCAGCTGGGCGATCCGGCCGCGCGCCTCGCGCAGCACGCCGGCGATGTCGACCCCGCGCAACGCGCCATCGGCAAGGCTCACCGATGCGCTGCCCGACAGCGCGCGTCGCAGCGCATCGACCGACCGGCCCTCGGTGGACAGGTCGACACGGATGTCGCCGCGCCCCTCGACCAGTTCGACCTTCGCCGCATCGGCGAGCAGCGGCCCGACCTGCACGCCGGACAACTGCTGCCGGACCAGCACCCGCGGCACCTTCCCCTGCACCAGGCTGAGGCCGCCCTGCAGGCGCCCCGAATAGAGCGTCGCCACGATCGGGGATGCGTCGAGCCGTCCGTCGGACGCCGCGAGGTCGATGCGGACGTTCGCGGCCCGGACGCCGGCCACGCGCAGCGCCCCGACGCGCAGCGCGCCGGCGAGCGACAGCCCTTCGAGGAATCCGAAGTCGAGGGGATCGGCGGCTGCCGCGGACCCCGCCGCGCCCGGGGCAGCCGTCGCTGGCGGGGCGGCAGCCGGCGCCGCTGCAACCGGCGCAGGCCGGTAGCGGTCCAGGTCGAACTGGTCGGCCTCGACATCGAACGTCCACAGCGCGTCTGCGCCGCGGCGCGACACACGTGCCCGCAGCGACGTCTCGTTCAACCGGCCCTCGGCGGTGCCCGCGACCACGCCGGCCGCTGCATCGATCGAAGCCGTGCCGTCGATCGCGAGCGTCACGTCGCGCGCCGGGGCGTCGAGCCCGAACAAGGTCGCCTTGAGCGAATAGCGGCTCGCCTCGTGCCTGCCGGCCTGCAGGTCGGACGCCGCCTGTGCACGGGCCGATCCCTGCACCGTGTGGCCGCCCAGCCGGCCCTCGATGTCCGCCTTGATCTCGGGCGCCTCGACGCGCACGAGGCCACGGCCGCCTTCGGCAAGCCGGCCCTGCAGTACCAGCGCGCCACGCAGGTTCAGCGTGTCGGCGCCCGCGCGATGGTCGGCGACCAGCGCGAGCCCCGCGCCCTTGAACACGCGATCGACTGCCTGGAGCGCGGGCAGGCTGAGCTCGATCGACAGCGAGCGCCGGGCATCGCCCTGCCGCAGGCCGAGCTTCAGCTTCTCGACCTCGATCGCCCCCGGCGCGCTGGACAGGCGGGCCGCTTCCATCTTCACGTCGATCGGTGTCCCGCCTGCAGTCCCGGACAGGGACGCAACCAGCGCGCCGACCCCGAAGCGCCCGGCCCGCAGGTCGAGCAGCAGCCGGCCACGCGCCTCGGCACGCAGGTCGACCCCGGGATCGCTCGCCTGCAGCACGACCGACAGATTGAACGGCTCGGTCGTGTCGCCGCCGATGCGTCCGGTGGACAGTTCGAGCGCGGACATCGAAAGCACCCGGCCGGTGCGTTCATCGCGCGAAGTGAAGCCTCCCTTCTCGACCACGATGCGGCCGATGTCGAGCCCGATCGCGGGCGCCGCTGCGTCTGCGGGCGCGCTGCCCGCCCCGTCCGCCCCGTCCGCCTTGCCTCCGGCAGCACCCGCCAGCAGGTCGTCGATGTTCCGGCTGCCATCCTTGCGCGTGACCAGCGTCGCCCGGGGCCGGATGATCGCCAGTTCGCGCACCACCACGCGTCCGCGCAGCAGCGGCAGCAGTGCCAGCGAGGCGCGCAGCCGGTCCGCGCCTGCGAACTCGGTGGAACCGGCGCGTTCGGACAGGCTCACCCCGCCGACCTCGGCTCCGAGGGCGGGAAACAGGGTGAGCCGGATGTCGCCGTCGAGAGTCAGCGTACGATCGTAGCGCTGCGCCACCTGTTCGACCAGCGTCGGCTTCCATCCATTCGGATCGAACGTGAACGCGATCCAGGCAAGGGCGCCGCCCGCCAGCGCGGCCAGCACGCCGGCACCGACCAGGACGCGGCGCAGCCAGGGGCGCGATCGGTTGGCAGGCATGGCAGAAGCCGGCATCGGGATGCTCCACGGCAAGGTACGGGACGGGACGACGACTTGTCGATTCTAGCCGGAGCATCGCGCGCGGCCGCGGTACGATGGAGCCCATGGACGACCCGCTGCAACGACCGATCCGCTCTGCCTGCGCAAGGATCGAGCCTTACGTCACGCGCGACGGCTCGCTCGTGCGCGAGCTCATGCACCCGGCGGTTCAGGGCAACCGGGCGCAGAGCCTCGCCCAGGCGGTGGTTCCCGCCGGAGCGACCACCCTGCTGCATCGGCACCGTCTGACCGAGGAGATCTACCACTTCACCCAGGGCCAGGGCCGGATGCGCGTCGGCGGTCATGTGTTCGAGGTCGCCGCCGGCGACACGGTGTGCATCCCGCCCGGGGCGGTGCACAACCTCGAGAACACGGGCAGCATCGAGATGCAGCTAATCTGCGCATGCACGCCGGCGTACTCGCACGACGACACCGAGTTGCTCGACGGGCGCTGAAGCGGCACCGGGCATCGAGCGCCGTGGAGCGGGTGATGGGAATCGAACCCACGTCTAGAGCTTGGGAAGCTTTCGTTCTACCATTGAACTACACCCGCCAGCGATGCCGATCCTGCCCCATCATTTTACTTCGGTTTCAGGCCGCCGGGCGGATCGCCCGCAGGCGCCGGGTGTTCGTCGCTGCTTGCAGCCGGCGCGAAGAAAGCCGGCGGGCGATAAAATGCCGCGATGAACTATCCGATCCCGCAAGAACCGGCACCCCTCCAGGGCCCGGGCCCGACCCTGCGCCTGACGGTGAATGGTGAAAACCGTACCTTCCCGGCCCCGCTGACCTGCGCAGGACTGGTCGACGCGCTGTCTCTCGCCGGTCGCCGGATCGCACTCGAGCGCAACGGCGAGATCGTGCCGCGCAGCCGCCTTGCGGACACGCCGCTGGCGCATGCGGACACCATCGAGATCGTGGTCGCCGTCGGCGGCGGCTGAAGCCTGCATGCCGGGCGCCCCGCCCGGCGAACCTTCCGGAGTACACCCATGTCCAACATGCCTGCGCCGTCCCCCCTGCGGATCGGCGAACGCAGCTTCAAGTCGCGCCTGCTCGTCGGTACCGGGAAGTACAGGGACTTCGACGAAACCCGGCTCGCGATCGAGGCCAGCGGCGCGGAGATCGTCACCGTGGCGATCCGCCGCACCAACATCGGACAGAACCAGGGCGAACCCAGCCTGCTCGATGCCCTGCCTCCTTCGCGCTTCACGATGCTGCCCAACAGCGCCGGCTGCTATACGGCGGACGACGCCGTGCGTACGCTTCGTCTGGGGCGCGAACTGCTCGACGGCCATACGCTTTGCAAGCTCGAGGTGCTGGGCGACCCGCATACGCTGTACCCGAACATGGCGGAAACCCTGCGCGCGGCCGAGACCCTGGTGCGCGACGGCTTCGAGGTGATGGTCTACTGCAGCGACGATCCGATCATGGCGAAGCAGCTGGAAGAGATCGGCTGCGTCGCGGTGATGCCGCTCGCCAGCCTCATCGGCTCCGGGATGGGCATCCTCAACCCCTGGAACCTGCAGATCATCATCGGCAACGCGAAGGTACCGGTGATCGTCGATGCCGGCGTGGGCACCGCCTCCGACGCGGCCATCGCGATGGAGCTCGGCTGCGACGGCGTGCTGATGAACACCGCGATCGCCGCCGCGAAGCAGCCGGTGCTGATGGCCTCCGCGATGCGCAAGGCAGTCGAGGCGGGCCGCGAGGCGTTCCTCGCCGGCCGGATGCCGAAGAAGCTCTACAGCGCCGCGCCCAGTTCGCCCACCGCCGGCCTGATCACGCCGGGCAAGCCCGCTTGAGCGATACCGGCGCGCCGCCGTCCCGGCACATCCGCAGCTACGTGCTGCGCCAGGGCCGCATCACCCAGGCGCAGCAGCGCGCCTACGATGCGCTGCTGCCGGCGTTCGGACTTGCGTATTCGACCCTGCCGCTGGACCCCGCCAGCATCTATGGGCGCAACGCGCCGCTGATCGTCGAGATCGGATTCGGCATGGGCGAAGGCACGGCCCAGATCGCAGCGGCGCATCCGGAGAACGACTACCTCGGGATAGAAGTGCACAACCCGGGCGTGGGCAGCCTGCTCGACAAGATCGGCCGCGGCGGCCTGTCGAACGTGCGCATCGTGCAGCATGACGCGGTGGAGGTGATGCGCGACATGGTGCGCCCGGACAGCCTCGCCGGCGTCCACGTGTTCTTCCCCGACCCGTGGCACAAGAAACGCCACCACAAGCGCCGGCTGCTGCAGGCACCCTTCGTGGCGCTGCTGGCTTCGCGGATCGCGCCCGGGGGCTACCTGCACGTGGCGACCGACTGGGAGGACTACGCGGTGCAGATCCTGTCGGTGCTCGATGCCGAGCCGCTGCTCGCCAACACCGTGGATCGCTACGCGCCGCGGCCGGACTACCGGCCACTCACCCGCTTCGAGCAGCGCGGGGTCAGGCTGGGCCACGCGGTGTTCGACCTGGTATTCAGGCGCCGCTGAGCGCGGTGCCGGCCGCCGGAGCCTGCGGGGAGCGGGCCGGGCCGATGACGGGCGGCCCGGCCCTGCTTCGTCCTGTCGGGAAGGTCACTGCACCGGCGAGAACGACGACGGCATCACGATCTTGTTCTCCTGCGCAAGGTATTCGAGCGGCTCGCGCCCGTCCTTCTTTGCCTTCGCGCTCGGCGGCCAGATGCCGCTCGCCACGGCCCTGGCGCGGGTTTCCATCCGGTCGTTCATCGACGCGTACGGCCAGATGTGCACGAACTTGTTCAGCGCACCGAGGTCCGAGTACCACATGGCGAGGCAGGGCGACATCTTGATCCGGTCCGGGATCGCCTTCTCCCAGTTGTCCTGCAGCAGCGGCAGCTTGCCCGACGGATACGTGTAGGTGCGCATCTCGAAGATCGGGCCGTACTTGCCCGGCTTGATCGGCGGCGAGAACGGGAACGGGATGAAGATCTCGGAGCGCTGGGCGACGATGAAGTCCTTGATGTCCGGCGGCCAGGTCTTGTCGGCGATCGCCGCGGCGCGCACCTTCGCACGCTCTGCCATGTCCGCGTACGGCCAGATGTGGATGATCTGGTTCAACGGTCCGATCTCGGTATGGAAGAACGCTGCCAGCTCGGAGAACTTCTTGCGCTTCTCGTAGGCTTCGCCGAAACGCCGCTCGACTTCCGCCTGCGAGCCGCCCTTGATGTCGTAGGTGCGCACTTCGTAGATCATCTTTTCCTCCGGTTGGGGTGATCGTTGCCCGAGTCTAACCGGTCAGCGTGCGATGGATGCGGCGCGCGCGCCGGTGAGTGCCAGCAGGTCCGCGGGCGCCAGCACGATCTCGAGGCCGCGCCGCCCGGCGCTCACATGCACGGCTGCCAGCCCCAGCATGGCATCGTCTACCACCATGGCCAGCCGCCGGCGCTGGCCAAGCGGGCTGATGCCGCCGACCACATAGCCGGTGAGGCGTTCGGCATCGGCGGCCTGGGCCATCTCGACCTTGCGCATGCCGAGTGCGGCGGCCATCGCCTTCAGGTCCAGTTGCCGGTCCACCGGCACCAGGCCGACCGCCCATGACCGGCCCGCCGCGTCGGCCACCACCAGCGTCTTGAACACCGTCGCCGGGTCGATGCCCAGCGCTTCTGCAGCCTCGAGCCCATAGGATTCGGCGCCGGGGTCATGGCGGTACTCGAGCACCTGGTGCGGGATGCCGGCCTTGCGGGCGGCTGCGATGGCCGGGGTCATGCGGGTCGGTAAGCTCCGGGAACACGCGCCCGCGCCGGAGGCTGCGACACCGGCGGGCCGGACGACGCGAGCCGGCTGGCACGGCGCCCGGCGCTGGGGCATGCTTTCGCCATGGATTCTGCCAGCCACGACGCTCCCCGTCACGATCCAGGCCGACGGCGCCGGATGCTGCTCGGCCTGCTCGCACTGCCGATCGTCGTGCCGCCGTTCGCCGATGCCCGCGACGCCGCGCCGCCCTATGCGCAGGTCCGGGCGAGCCCCGACGGCATCGGCAAGACCTACATGGGCCGCGAGATCGCCCGGGTGATGGGCTGGCAGGGCGCCGCCTGGCTGGAGCGGGAGGAACGCGAAGCCGAGGAGCGTCCCGACCTGCTGCTCGCCGGCCTGGGGCTGAAGCCCGGGATGGTGGTCGCCGACATCGGTGCCGGAACTGGCTACCACGCCCGGCGCATGGCGCGGCTGGTCGGCCCGGGCGGACACGTGCATGCGGTGGATGCCCAGCCGGAGATGCTCAAGCTGCTGCGCGCCTCGATCGCGCGCCAGGGGATCGGCAACGTCACGCCGGTGCTCGCCACGCCGACCGATGCACGGCTGCCAGCGGGCACGATCGACCTCGCGGCGATGGTCGACGTCTACCACGAGTTCGAGTTCCCGGAAGAGATGGTGTCGAGCATCGTGCGCGCACTGAAGCCGGGCGGCCGCCTCGTCTATGTCGAGTACCGCGCGGAGGATCCGCGGGTCCCGATCAGGGCGCTGCACAAGATGAGCGAGGCGCAGGTCCGGCGCGAGGCCTCGCGCCATCCACTGCAGTTCGAACGCTCGATCGACGGCCTGCCCTGGCAGCATGCGCTCGTGTTCCGGCGACGCTGAGGCCCAGCCGCGTCCGGAGCCCGGCTTCAGTCCGGCAGGAACAGCGAGACGAGGTCGTTGAGGAAGCGCAGCCCCTGCGCCGTCGGCCGCAGGTGCAGGTGGTCGCGCGACAGCAGCCCGCGATCCTCGGCGGCGGCAAGCGGCGCGCCGACGGCGGTCACCGTCAGCCCGGTGCGCTCGGCGAACAGCGCAACCGGCACCCCGTCGACCAGCCGCAGCGCATTGAGCATGAACTCGAAGCCGAGCTGCTTCGCTTCCACGTCATGCTGTTCGAACAGCGCATCGCCGGCGAGCGCGGCATCGATGTAGCGCTGCGGCTGGCGGTGCCGCACCTGGCGGAAGATGCGATCGGGCAGCGACAGCTTGCCGTGCGCGCCGGCGCCGATGCCGATGTAGTCGCCGAAGGTCCAGTAGTTCAGGTTGTGGCGTGCGCGGTGCCCGGGGTACGCGAAGGCCGAGATCTCGTAGCGCTCGAACCCGGCTTCGGCCAGCCTGGCATGCACCGCCTGCTCGATGCGCTCGGCACGATCCTCGTCCGGCAACTGCGGGGGATGGCGATGGAACCAGGTGTTCGGCTCCAGCGTGAGCTGGTAGGCGGAGACATGGCGCGCGCCCAGGCCGAGCGCGGTCGACACGTCGGCCAGTGCCTGTTCCGGCGACTGGCCAGGCAGCGCGTACATCAGGTCGACGTTCACCCGGTCGAACAGCGCCAGCGCCCCCGCGACCGCCGCCCGCGCCTCGGCCGGGTCGTGCACCCGCCCCAGTGCCTGCAGCGCGGCCGCATCGAACGACTGCACCCCGACCGACAGGCGGTTGACCCCGGCATCCCGGAAGCCGCGGAACTTCTCCTGTTCGAAGGTGCCGGGGTTCGCCTCGAGCGTGATCTCGGCGTCGGCGTCCAGCGGCAGCCGCGCGCGCACCGCGTCGAGCAGGCGCGCGATCGACGCGGCCGGGAACAGGCTCGGCGTGCCGCCGCCGATGAACACCGTGAAGACCCGGCGTCCCCAGACCAGCGGCAGCACGGATTCGAGGTCGGCCACCAGCGCATCCACGTAGCGGTCGAACGGCACCTCGCCGCGCGCCTCGTGCGAATTGAAGTCGCAGTAGGGGCACTTGCGGATGCACCAGGGCAGGTGGATGTACAGGGACAGCGGCGGCAGGCTGGCCAGGCGCCGGCCTGGCGGCGCCACGGAATTCGGCGGGATCATCGCGCGAGCTTAGCGCGGGCGGCTGCCCGGGCCTATGATCGCGCACCCTGATCCTTCGAGAGCCGTCATCGATGCCCACCTATGTCGAACAGGCCCTGACCCGCGGCGAATCGGTGCTTCACCTGGGACGCACCAGCTGGTGGTCGCTGTCCGGCTACCTCTTCTTCGGCGTGATCCTCCTGCCGCTGGGCATCGGCCTGGTCCTGCTGGTGATGGCCTGGGTGAAGCAGCGCAGCACGGAACTCGCGGTCACCAACAAGCGGGTGATCACCAAGTTCGGCTTCATCCAGCGCGACACCGTCGAGCTGAACATCCAGAAGGTCGAGAGCGTCCAGGTGCAGCAGGGCATCCTCGGCCGCATGCTCGACTTCGGCACCATCATGGTCGCGGGCGGTGGCAATCCGCAGGCGCCGGTCCCCGGCATCCGTGATCCGATGGGCTTCCGCCGCGCCTTCCTCGAAGCGCAGGAGATGGCGTTGCGGGAGCGGCCCGCCACGGAACCACCGCCCTGAACCGCCGCCAAGGAGCCACCACGATGGACAATCCCGACGCCTACTACGAGGCGCAGTACAACAACCGGCTGTCGATTCCCGATGCCGCCACGTTCAACACGCGCGGGGTGGAACGCTCGGCGGCCGCGCGCGCGCGCCTCGACGCGCGGCTGGACATCCCGTACGGCCCCTCCGCGCGCCAGCGCATCGACGTCTATCCGGCGGCGGCCCCCGGCGCACCGGTGCTTTCGTTCATCCACGGCGGCTACTGGCGCTCGCGCGACAAGTCCGAGTTTGCCTTCATCGCCGAGCCGTTCGTGGCCGCCGGCATCACCGTCGCGATGCCCGAGTACGACCTCGCCCCGGCGGTCACCGTGGCCACGATCGTCGAGCAGATGGTGGCGGCCCATGCCTGGCTGTACCGGCATGCCGCCGGGCTCGGGGCCGACCCGGCCCGCCTGTACGTCGCCGGGCATTCCGCCGGCGGCCACCTCGCGGCGATGATGGCCGCGACGCGCTGGCAGGAAGTCGACCCTTCGCTGCCGGCCGACCTGGTGAAGGGCGCCTATGCCGTGAGCGGCCTGTTCGACCTGATGCCGATGCTGCATTTCTCGTTCAACGCGGACATCCGCCTCGATGCCGCGAGCGCGAGGGCCCAGAGCCCGATCGAGCATGTCCCGGGATGGCCGGTGCCGGTGCGCACCGCGGCCGGCGCGCTGGAAAGCGACGAGTTCCGGCGCCAGTGCCGCGTGCTCGCCGAGCGCTGGCCGGCGTCGGTGCGCGGGCACATGGACATCCCCGGGTGCCACCACCTGTCGGTGGCCGAGGCGCTGGCCGACCCGGACAACCCGCTGTTCGCCTCTGTGCGGGACTTCGTGCTCGGCGCCGGCTGAGCGGCGCGGGCCGCGCGCTGCCTGCCCGCCTCAGCCGAGGGCGCCTGCGCGTGCGATCGCAGAGGCGTCGGGCAGCGCGGCGAATCCTCGGCAGGTACCGATCAGCGCCTCCACCTGGCGATCGGGGAGCAAGCCGAGCGCCAGGCCGCGGACCTTGTCGGCCAGGTCGGCATCGCTCATCGGATTGGCCGCACTGCCTACCACTGCCTCGACATGGACCTCGTGGACGTTGCCGTCGGACATCGACAGCACCGCCCGCGCCTCGATCTCGGACAGCGAAGGGTCGGCGACGGCACCAACGCGCGACCGGACCTCGCGCACGACGGGATCGTTGACCCGTTCGTCCGTGTACTGGTGCTCCCCGGCCGCGCCGTCGACCAGCGCGACCGCGGCGGAATGGAACAGGCTCCACTTCGACTTGAGGCCGTCCGGCGGCGCGACGATCCCAGTGAGTTCCAGCGCGCGCGGGCTGACCCGCAGGTCGAGGCGGACGATCGCCGCCGGGTCCGGACGATGTGCCCGCCGCAGCCGCAGGCAGGCGTCGATCACCGGGTGCGCGACCACGCCGCAGGCATACGGCTTGTAGCTGTTCTGGAGTAGTTCCCAGTCGGTCCCCAGCCCGGCCGTGACGGCATCCAGGTCGCGCCTGGGCGCCAGCACCTGCGCGAAACCGTGGACGCCTTCGATCGCCGTCGCAGCGGCCGTGAGTCCGCGCTGTGCCAGCAGGGCAGCGAGCAGCCCGTTCTGCGCCGCCCGTCCGTGGATGAAGCACTTGGCCATCGTGCCGGCCATCTCGCGCGTTCCTGCCGACTGCGCAGCCGCCAGCCCGAGCGCATGGGTCGTCTGCGACTCGGCGAGGTCCAGCACCTGCGCGCACGCGGCGGCCGCACCGAAGACCCCCGCGGTGCCGGTGATGTACCAGTCGGCGTTGTGGGCGAACCATACCGCGTTGGCGATGCGGCACTCGACCTCGACGCCGGCGACGAAAGCGACGAGAAATCGCTCCCCGGTGATCGGCATGCATTCGGCAAGTGCCATCAAAGAGGAGGCGACCGGAACGCTCGGATGCATGAGGGTCCGCAGGTGCGTGTCGTCGAAGTCGAGCACATGGGCACTCATGCCGTTGATCAGGGCGGCGTGCAGCGCATCGGTGCGTTCACGCCGCCCCATCAGCGAACACTGCGTCCCTGCGGCGAACGGCAGCAGTGCAGCCACGGCGGCATCTATCGCCGGATGTCGGCATCCGCCCACCGCGCAGCCCGCCCAGTTGAGCATCGACCGTGCAGCCTCGGTGCGCACCGCGGCGGGCAGTGCAGCCGCATCGAGGGAAAGCACGAAACGGGAAAGTTCGCGGGCAAGGCTCATCGGGATGGTCGGGCGAGGTTGGAAGGCAGGTGCGGCAGGCCGAGGCGCACGGTCATTCCGGCTTGATTCCCGCCGCCTTGACGACCTTGGCCCACTTCGCGACTTCCGCTCGAATGTACTCGCCGAAGGCCTGCGGCGTGCTGGTTTCGGGCTCGAAGCCATGCAGCGCGACCCTTTCCCTGACCTCGGCGGAGTTCATCGCACCTGCGAAGATCGTGTTGAGGCGCGCGACCAGAGCGTCGGGGGTGCGCCGGGGCGCCAGGACGCCGTACCACGTGTTGCTGTCGTATCCCGCCACGCCGGCTTCGGCGATCGTCCCCAGCTCGGGGGCTGCCGACGACCGGCGCGCGCTCGTGACCGCCAGCGCGCGCAGCTTGCCGGCACGCACCTGCGGCAGCACCGAGGGTGCAGTCGCGAACCCGATCGCCGCCTCGCCGGACAACAGGCTGGCCACCGCCGGTCCCCCACCCTTGTACGGAACGTGCACCAGGTCGATGCCGGTCATCGTCTTGAACAGTTCCCCGGCCAGGTGCGAGGAACTGCCGCTGCCGGCGGAAGCATAGTTGAACTTGCCGGGGCTCGCCTTGGCCAGGGCCACCAGCTCGGCCACGCTCTTCGCCGGCACGGCAGGGCCTACCACCAGGATGTTGGGCGTCGAAGCCAGCAGGGTGACCGGCGCAAAGTCGGTGATGAGATCGTAGCCGAGCTTCCGGTACAACGACATGTTCACTGCGTGGGCGATGTTGCCCATCACGATCGTGTACCCGTCCGGTGCCGCCCTGGCTGCGAGTTCCGCCCCGATGTTCGCGCCGGCGCCCGGACGATTGTCCATCACGATCGGCTGGCCGAGCGCCTCGGAGGCTTTCTGCCCGACGATGCGTGCCAGGGTGTCGGTCCCGCCGCCCGGCGGAAACGGCAGGATGAAGCGGATCGACTTCGTCGGCCACGCCGCAGGCTGCGCGAGCGCGAAAGGGGTGGCGCCGGCAGCGGCGACCGCCGCTCCAACCGCCGCGGCACGGGCGAACGATGGCATCGGTGTTCCTCCTCGGGATTGCGCGCCCCGGGCTTCTGCCTCTGATGGACCACGCGAATTTCCATCATACGCGAACGCCTGCCGACAACAAGGCGCAGTCCCCGGGCCGCCCGCCCGGCCTGCGAGCAACTCAGGCAATATCGAAGCTGCAAGCAGCGCACGCCGCGATCCAACCACCGCACAGGAGACACGCCGATGGGAGCAGCCCGCCACCCGATGCCGCCCGAAGTGAAGGACCTCTCGCTCGAACAGATCATGGACCGGTACGTCGCGCTCTATTCGGAGCGGGTACCCGACTGGTACGCGTTCGAGGATGCGAAGATCGAAGGCTGGAAGCGCGCGCAGCATCGCTTCATCGGCGCCGGCGCTTCGGGCAAGCATGGCGATCCGGACGTCATCCCGGCGCGCGGCTTCACGCTGACCATCATGTTCGTGAACCCGGGCCAGGGCAACGCGGCGCATACGCACGAATCCGAGGAATGCTTCTTCGTGCTCAAGGGCTTCCTCGACGTGTTCCTCGAGGACGAGTCGGGGCGGCAGGTCTGGAAGCGCCTGGGGCCCTGGGACTGCGTCTCCTGCCCGCCCGGGGTGATCCACGGCTACGAGAACCGCAGCCTGGAGCCGGTGTATTTCCAGGTGATGCACGGCCGCGGCAAGCCCGAGACCATGGGCTACGCGGACGCCTCGCTGTACGACAAGCGCGACGAGCACCTGAAGGCCGCCCCCACCTCCGCGGTGGACAAGCCGATCTGACGGGGCCGGGGGAATCGCCCCCGCCGGCCGCCCCCCTTGCACCTCCCCCCCTGATCGACTACATTCGCAACATGTCCTTGCGCGCCGCACATTTCTTCTTTTTCGGCTTCCTCCTGCCCCTGGCGGAAGGAATCGATCGGCGCTGCTGAAACGGACCGAACCCGATACCGACCGCCAGGCCAACACCTGGCGGTTTTTTTTCGCCGGGTCGATGGCCGGCATCAACCCCGCCCGATGGAGAAGCACCATGCCGCACAAGACCGATGACGTCCGCATCAAGGAGATCAAGGAACTCGCGCCCCCGGCCCACGTGGTGCGCGAGTTCCCGATCGACGAGAAGGTGTCCGCCCTGGTGTACGACACGCGCGAGAAGATCCACCGCATCGTGCACGGCATGGACGACCGCCTGGTGGTGATCATCGGGCCGTGCTCGATCCACGACCCGCGCGCCGCGCTCGAGTACGTCGAGCGCCTCGCCCCCGAGCGCAAGCGCCTCGCCGGCGAACTCGAGGTCGTGATGCGCGTGTACTTCGAGAAGCCGCGCACCACGGTAGGCTGGAAGGGCCTGATCAACGATCCGAAGCTCGACGGCAGCTTCCAGATCAACGAGGGCCTGCGCGTGGCACGCGAGGTGCTGCTCGAGATCAACCGGCGCGGCGTGCCCGCAGGCTGCGAGTTCCTCGACATGATCACGCCGCAGTACATCGCCGACACGGTGAGCTGGGGCGCGATCGGTGCACGCACGACCGAGAGCCAGTCGCACCGCGAACTGGCCTCCGGCCTGTCCTGCCCGGTCGGCTTCAAGAACGGCACCGACGGCACCGTGAAGATCGCGGTGGACGCGATCAAGGCCGCCGAACGGCCGCACCACTTCCTGTCGGTCACCAAGGCCGGCCACTCGGCGATCGTGTCCACCTCCGGCAACGAGGACTGCCACATCATCCTGCGCGGCGGCAAGGCACCCAACTACGATGCGGCGAGCGTCGATGCCGCCTGCGTCGAACTGGCCAAGGCCGGGCTCGCGCAGCGGCTGATGATCGACACCAGCCACAGCAACAGTTCCAAGAAGCACGAGAACCAGATCCTGGTCGCGAAGGACATCGCCGGCCAGATCGCCGCCGGCAGCGACCGGATCATCGGCGTGATGATCGAGAGCCACCTGGTCGCCGGCCGCCAGGACCTGGTGCCCGGCCAGCCCCTGACCTACGGCCAGTCGATCACCGATGCCTGCATCGCCTGGGAGGACAGCGTGCCGGTGCTCGACGCGCTTGCCGCGGCGGTGCGCGAGCGGCGCGCGAAGGCGGCCAACTCGGCCCAGTAGCACCGGCGGGCAGGCGGCGATCGCGCGCCGCCGCCCCGCTGCCGCGTCACTCCGGCTTGATGTTGTTCTCGCGGATCAGCCGGGTCCAGCGGGCGAGTTCGCTCTTCAGCAGTGCGGTGACCTGCTCGGGCGGCGTGCCGAGGGCTTCGGCGCCTTCCTTGGCGAGACGGTCGCGCATCTCGGCCGACTGCATGGCCTTCACCGCCATCTGGTTGATCGGGTTGACGACCGAGGCGGGCGTGTTCGCGGGCGCCATCAGCACGAACCAGCCGCTGAATTCGAACCCGGGCAGCGTCTCGGCCATCGTCGGCACGTCGGGTGCGAGCGGCACGCGCTTGAGGCTGGTCACCGCGATCGAACGCAGGCGTTTCGATTCCACGTGGGGCAGCACAGTTACCAAACTGATGAAGCTCAGTCGACCTCGCCGCCGAGCACCGCGGTGAGCGCCGGGCCACCTCCCTTGTAGGGCACGTGCACGATGTCGGTCTTCGTGACCTGCTTCATGAACTCGGCCGGGATGTGCGGGTTGGACCCGCTGCCCGACGAGGAGAAGGCCATCCGGCCAGGCTTCGCCTTCGCCAGCGCGATCAGATCCTTCAGGTTGCGCGCGGGCACCGAGGGGTGCACGACCAGCATCGCCGGCGAGGTGGCCACCAGCGAGATCGGCGTGAAGTCGCGGATCGGGTCGTACGGCACCTTGCCCATCAGCGGCACGTTCACCACGAACGGAAGGGTATTCAGGAGCAGGGTCGCTCCGTCGGGGGCGGAGCGCGCGACGTATTCGGTACCGATGACACCAGTGGCACCGGAGCGGTTCTCGACCAGGAAGTTCTGGCCCGACATCTCGGCCATGCGCGCAGCCAGCAGGCGTGCGATCACGTCCACGCTGCCACCGGGCGGGAACGGCACCACGATGCGGATCGCCTTGCCGCCGCCCAGCGGCTGGGCGGTCGCGGCCGGCCCGGACAGGACGCCGACGAGGGCAAGCGTCGATCGTCGATGCCGCGATGGCGCCGGCACCCGCCCGGGCACCGCAGGCGGCGCGCGCATGCGCGAGGGTCGATCGCTGGTTGGATGGGTTCAAGCCGCCTCCTGTATCGAAGGACGCGGTCGCCTCGGGCCCCCGGCCCGAAGGTCCGCCTCGTCGCGATGTTCCGGGATCGCGAGCTTACCCCGAAGCCTGCCGCGGCCCGTGCGCGGGCGCCGCGACGGGGACACGACCGGGCCACGGCAGATCAGGCATCGGTCATTCCCACCAGGCGCATCACCTCCTGCGCCGCGGCCGCGGTGTCCTCGCGGATCGCCTGTTCGGCCGCCGCCGCGTCCCCGGCGCGGATCGCGGCGACCAGCTCGCGCAGCCCGCGGATCGCCTGCGTCGAGCGGGCCCGCGAGCGGTCGGCATGCGACAGCCCGACCGCACGCCAGCGCCAGATACGCGCATGCAGCCCGCCCAGCATCGACGACAGCACGTCGCTGCCGGCCCCGTCGAACAGCACCGCGTAGAAGCGGTTCTTCGCGGCCAGGATGCCGTCGGCCGCGCCCGCCTTGTACGCGGCCTCGACGTCGCGCAGGGCGGCCGCCAGCCGGTCCAGGGCCTCGGCGGGTGCGCGCTCGATGAACAGGCGTGCCGCCAGCGCCTCGAGCGAGGCCCGGATGCGGTACAGGTCGACCGCCTCCGACCGGGACAGGGCACGCACCACCGGCCCCTTGTTCGGCACGGTCTCGACCAGGCCCTCGGATTCGAGCTGGCGCAGCGCCTCGCGGATCACCGTGCGCGACACGCCGACGCGGTCGATCAGCTCCCGCTCGGTCAGCCGCTGGCCCGGTGCCAGGTCGCCGGAGATGACGGCCGTGCGCAGCCGGTCGACCACCTGCTGGCGCAGCGGCGCGGCGAGTGCCCGCACGGTCAGGCGTGCGCGCGGGAGGGATGCGTCGTCGGCGTCCGGGGGCTGGTCCATGGGTGTCGAAGTGTAAGTCAGGTCGGCAGGTCCATCCGACCGTAATACGGTATTATGGCCCACACCAGAACGACACACTCGAAGGAGCGTCAGAAGATGAGCGAACCCATCAAAGTCGGCATCGTCGGCCTCGGCCGCTGGGCCAAGGTGCTCACCCGCGCCGCACGCGCGTCGACCAGCATCCGCATCGTCACCGGCTACAGCCGCTCGCAGGAAAAACGCGATGCCTTCCAGGCCGAATTCGCCGATACCGGGTTCAAGTCCGCCGCCTCGATGGAAGCGATGCTCGCCGACCCGTCGATCAAGGGCGTGATCATCACGGTGCCGAACGAACAGCACCTGCCGGTGGCCGAGCAGATCGCGAAGGCCGGCAAGCACGTCTACACCGAGAAGCCGATCGCCGCCGAACTGTCGGAAGGCCTGCAGATCGAGGCCCTGCAGAAGCAGTACGGCGTCACCGTCACGGTCGGCCACTCGGCCCGCCTGCTGGCCGGCGTGCGCATGATGAAGGAGAAGATCGACGCCGGCGAACTCGGCCGCGTCGGCTTCATCGAGGCGAACTTCTCGAACGAGCGCGCGCTGGAACTCACGCCGCAGACCTGGCGCTGGTACAAGGACCGGGCCCCCGGCGGCCCCCTGTCGCAACTGGCGGTGCACATGTTCGACATCGTCCACCTGCTCGGCGGCGACGTGTCGCAGGTCTCCTCGATCGCCTCCAAGCTGTCGCCCGTCGGCGCGGAAGTCGACGACCAGTCGATGTCGCTGGTGAAGTTCGGCAACGGCACCATCGCCTACGTGGGCACCTGCTGGACCTCTCCCGGCATCTTCTCGGTACGCGTGTTCGGATCGAAGGGGCTGATGCACTATGAAGTCGACTTCGGCACCTGGGACACGCCGTCGAACCTGCACAAAACCTCGGCGCTGTACATCCAGCGCGGCAAGGACTGCTACGGCAAGCGCGAAGACCTCGCGATCCCGGCGAGCGACATGTTCCGCGACGAGCTCGAGCAGTTCGCGCAGAGCTGCGTCACCGGCATCGTGCCTATGCTGTCGGCCCACAACGGCAACGTCGCGATCGCGATGATGAATGCCGCGCTGAAATCGATCGACCGCAACGGTGCGCTGGTGGCGATCGACGAGGTGATGGACGCGGCACGCAAGGCCTGAGCGGCATGCAAGGCCGGCCCGCGGCGCGGGCCGGCCATCCCGATCCCGCATCGACCAAGGACGAACAACACATGCTCCCGACCCGCTATTTCATCGACCTCACCCAGCCCGAGATCGCCGCCCAGCTCAAGCAGAACCCGCTGGTGATCCTGCCCGCCGGCAGCGTCGAGCAGCACGGCCCGCACCTGCCCACTGGCACCGACATCTACGCATCGAACGTGATCGGCAACGCGGTGGCCGAGCGCATGGACGGCCTGGTCCTGCCGGGCGGCCCGCTCGGCGTGACGCCGATGCACATGCCGTTCGAAGGAACGATCACGCTGTCGCCCGAGACCTACCAGCGCGTGGTGGTCGAGACCTGCGAGTCCACCGCGCGCCACGGCGCGCGCGACCTGCTTATCCTCAACTGGCACGAGGGCAACATCCCCTCGCTCGCGCTGGCCTCCGAGAAGCTGCACCGCGAGCACCACATGAACGTGGTGGTGGTGCAGGCCTGCTATGTCGCCGCCGAACTGTACGGCCACGACTGCGGTGGCCTGACCCATGGCGGCGAAATCGAGGCGCTGGCGGTACTCGCCTACCGCCCCGACCTTGTCCACCTCGACCGCATCGACTACTCGTCCGACCATTCGCAGGGACGCAAGTGGGACAAGCTGCGCCGCACCCATGCCTTCCAGCCGGTGCTGCGCGACATCAAGACCATCGCCCCGACCGGCTGGTACGGCGCGCCCGAGCACGCCACCGTCGACAAGGGCCTGAAGATGCTGTCCGACATCGCCGATGCGATAGCGAAGGAAGCCGGCGATCTGTTCCGCATGCTGGCCGAGGCGCAGGGCGGCACCGCCGAGATCAAGCAGCTCAAGCTCGCCAGCTGATCGAAGGAGCCCCAGGCATGGCACGCGTATTCACCCAGGCCGGCGCGAAGTCGATGGGGCTCCCCGGCCGCAAGTCGATCGAGATCGCCTCGCAGTCGATGGGCACCGACAACGTGACCCTGCGCTACGTCGAGATCCCGGTCGCGAAGCCCGGCGACGGGCCGCGCAAGCCGCACCGGCACGATGGCTTCGAGGAAGTGATCCACGTCCTCGAAGGCAGCGGCTGCACCGAGGCCGACAGCGGCAGCTACCCGCTGGCGGCCGGGGACACCATCGTGCTCCCGTCCGGCGAATGGCATGCCACCCGCAACACTGGCGAAACCACCCTGAAGCTGCTCTGCTTCTTCCCGGTCGGCGACATCACTACCCGCACCTCCAACGGCTGAACGAATCCCGATGCCCACCGACATCCTCTGCCTTCGCCCCGAGTCCGACTTCACCCGCGTCGGCGTCGCCATTCCCTCCGGTGCGTCGATCGCCTTCCGTGCGCCCGATGCCGCCGACGTGCCCGACCTGATGAAGGAAGCCCGCGTGCTGGTGATCCCGGCCGTCGGGCCGAAGCTCGCGCCCGCGCTGTTCGAACCGGCGAAGTCGCTGAAGCTGGTGCAGATCACCGGCGCAGGCGTCGACCGGCTGGACCAGCCGACACTGACGCGACTGGGCATCCCGGTCTGCAACGTGCCGGGCGGCAGCAACGGCGCGCTCGCCGAGTACGCGGTCGGCCATGCCCTCGCGCTGCTGCGCCGCTTCTCCTGGGCCGATGCCGAGGTGAAGCAGGGCAACTACGTCGCGTTCCGCAACCGCATGGTCGCCGACAACCTGTCCGGCCTGGACGGCATGCAGGTCGGTATCGTCGGCATGGGCACGATCGGCATCGCGGTCGCAAGCGCCTTCACCGCGTTCGGATCGCGCATCGCCTTCTTCGACCCGGCGCCGCGCGACCCGGCCGCCGTCGCCCGGCTGGGTGCCACCTCGATGCCGCTGGATGCGCTGCTGTCGTCGAGCGACGTGGTGTCGCTGCACGTGCCCCTGCTGCCGCAGACGACCAACCTGATCGCGGCAGCACAGCTTGCGCTGATGAAGCCCACCGCGGTGCTGCTCAACGCCTCGCGCGGCGGCATCGTCGACGAGGCGGCGCTGGCGCAGGCACTGTCCGAGGGGCGGCTGTTCGGCGCTGCGGTCGACGTCTACTCGACCGAACCGGCACCGAAGGACAACCCCCTGCTCTCGCTCACCGGCGAGGCGGCGTCGCGGCTGCTGCTGACGCCGCACATCGCCGGCGTGAGCCGGCAGGCATCGGCGACGCTGTTCAAGGTCGCGCTCGAGAACGCGATGCGCGTGCTGGCCGGCGACGCCGCATTGCACCGGGTGTACTGACCGGCGCTTGCGCTGGATCAACATCGTCGCCGCCGGCGCGCGGCACGATGTCCCTGCAGGTGCCGCACATGGCACCGAAGACAGGGAGACACCATGATCAAGGAAGTGAGCGGGGACATCCTGCTGTCCGGTGCGCAGGCGATCGCGCACGGGGTCGCGCCGAACGACCATTTCGCCAGCGGGCTCGCGCTGTCGCTGCGCGAACGCTGGCCGGCGATGTACAAGGACTTCCGGCACTACTGCCAGGGCCACCATGTCGAGCCCGGGAGCCTGTGGACCTGGGGTGGTACCGACGGCGTGCGCATCGTCTCGCTGTTCACCCAGGAACCGGCGAAGCACGAGCATGCGAACCCGGGCAAGGCCCACGTGGAACACGTGAACCATGCCCTTCGGGAACTGCACAAGCTGGTGCTGAAGGAGAAGTTCACCAGCCTTGCGCTGCCGCGCCTGGCCACCGGCGTAGGCGGGCTCGATTGGCAGGCCGTGCGCCCGCTGATCGAAACCCACCTGGGCGGGCTGGACATCCCCGTCATCGTCTACCGGACCTACCAGGCCGGCGTGAAGGCGGCGGAGTAGCCGGCCACCGGCTGAGGGCCCCGCGGCGCGGCGCGGGCCTCAGCCGGACAGGCCCCGGGTCGGCGGCCCCTTCAGTTCGACCCGGTTCCCCTGCGGATCGCGGATGTACATCGAGGGACCGAAACCGTCCTCTCCGTAGCGTTCGCGCACCTCGCCCGGCTCCACGCCATGGGCGAGCATCCAGCGGCGCAGCGCGGCTTCGTCCCAGCCTTCGATGCGGAAGCAGAAGTGTTCCACGTTGCGACCCTCGGCGCCCGGCGGCGCACTGCCGTCGCGCCCGATCGGCCCGTCGATCGGCACCAGGTCGACCAGCGCGCCACCGGCCCGCAACTGGGTGAGCCCCATCGCAGGGTTCACGCGCTCGATCGTCCCGCCCAGCACGTCACGATAGAATGCGATCATGCGATCGAGGTCGGTCACCCGCAGCACGACAGGGTCGAGGTGCAGCACCCGCACCGGGTTCGTGCCAGCGGCATGCGCATGCGTCGCGACGTTTCCGGCCATCCTGTCCTCCGTACCTTGCGTGCCGTCCGTGGCCAGCCCGCCGGGGATCCTACTGCGCCTGTGCCCCGGACGCACGCACCACCTCGCCCAGGCGGACGATCTCGGTGCGCAGGTGGGTCGCGAACTGGGCCGGCGTGCCGGCCGCCGGTTGCGCCCCCAGTTCGGCCAGCGTGGCACGAACCTGCTGCGCATCCACCGCGCGCACCAGTTCAGCGGACAGGCGGTTGAGCACCGCGGGCGGCAATCCGGCCGGACCGAGCACTCCGCTGTAGATCATGATCTCGAAGCCGGGCAGCCCTCCCTCGGCGATCGTCGGCACGTCCAGCCCGGGCACTCGTGACTTCGACGACAGGCCAAGGGCGCGCATCCGCCCCGACTTCACCTGCGACAGCAGCGCCGGCGTGGTGCTCAGCGTGAGCTCGATATCCCCGCTCAGCACCGCGGTGACCGTGGGCGCCGAGCCCTTGTAGCCGATCAGTTGTATGCGGGTCCCGGCCGCGCGGTTGATCATCGCGGCACCGACATGCGCGGTGGTGCCGACGCCACCGGTACCCAGGGTGAGCGCGCCCGGCTTCGCCTTCGCCAGCGCGATCAGTTCCGCCAGCGACCGGCCCGGCACCGATGGATGCACCGCCAGCATCAGCGGCGAGGCGGCGACCAGTCCGACCGCGGTGAAGTCCTTCTCGCTGTCATAGGGCAGCTTGCGGTAGAAGCTGGCGTTGATCGAATGCGTGGTCACGTCCTGGAACAGCAGCGTGTAGCCGTCGGCCGGCGCGCGCGCGACCAGTTCGCACGCGATCAGCGTGCCGGCCCCCGGACGGTTCTCGACGTTGACCGTCTGCCCCAGGCCCTCGGACATGCGCGCGGCGACCGCCCGGGCCAGCACGTCCGTGATGCCGCCCGGCGCGAAGCCGGCGACCATCCGCACCGGACGGCTCGGATAGTCCTGGGCCGATGCCGCGCCGGGGACCAGCGCGCCCGCCAGTGTCGGTACCAGCGACAGCGCGGTGGTGGTGCGAAGGGATGCAACGCGGACCGGTGACATCTCGACTCCAGGGCCAGGGAAGGTCCCGTGCCCGAAGCAAGACAGTACCGGCAGGTCGGGCAGGATGCCGGGCGACGGCATCCCGCCCGGCGCACGGGTCAGCCGGTGGAACGGTTCAGCGCGACGCCGATCAGCTTGTCGAACCCGACCAGCGACTGGGCCCGCGCGAGGTCGCGGCGATGCGTGCGGCCCTGGGCAGCGACCATCAGGATGCCGTCCACGTGCTTCGACAGCGCGAGTGCATCGGTGGCCTGCAGCACCGGCGGCAGGTCGAACACGACCACGCGACGGGGATAGCGCGTCTTGAACTCGGCCACCAGGTCGGCCATCGCGCGCGAACCGAGCATCTCGGCGGAGTTGAGCACCGGCGATCCGGCCGGCAGCACCACCATGCGCCCGATCTGCGGATGCAGCAGCAGTTCCTCCAGCGGGGCGTTCACCGCCAGGTGGTCGGACAGGCCTCGCACCCCAGGCCACCCGAGGTACTCGTGCACCGCCGGCGCGCGCAGGTTGGCATCCACCAGCAGCACCGTGTAGTCGACCTCTGCCGCGAGGTGGATCGCCAGGTTCATCGCGGTGGTCGTCTTGCCCTCGCCGCGCCCGGGGCTGGTGACCGCGATGCACGAGCCGCCGCGTTCGGCGAGCCAGAACATCACCTGGGTGCGCAGCATCTTGAACGAGATCGCCGCCGGGTCGTCCGGGCCGTCGACGACCCGGCGCTGCTCGCGCAGGGCCTCGAGGTCGACCGGCATCACGCGCGTGCGCGTGTAGCGGATCGGCTCCGGCACGCCCATGGCCGGACGGTTCATCGCCCGGTGCGTGACGAACTCGGTGACGGTATGGCCTGCGTCGTTCAGAACCCGATTGTCGAGCAGCATGATCGTGACCTGTATGAGTGGATGTCTGGAGTGCGCGAGGTGGTCAGAGGAACATGCCGGGCAGCGTCTCCACCCGGCGCAGCAGCACAAGCCAGAGCACGCCGAGCGGGATGACCGCGAAATGCACCGCGACCAGGAACATGGCCAGGCCGGCGGCACTGCCGGCGGCGATGTAGCGCAGCCTTGCACGGCTGGCCCTGACCTGCGCCGCCGAGCGCAGCACCGGGATCGCGGCGAGGATCGGCACCGCGCTGGCGAGTTCCGCGTCGTAGACGCTCTTCACGGTGGGATCGAGCATCTCGCGCAGCAGGCCGAGGCCGAGGCCGGCCCCGGTGGCGACGATCAGGCCCATCAGCACGATCACCGCCCGGTTGGGCTTGATCGGGGCCTCGGGCAGCAGCGCCGGCTCGATCAGCGAGAACCGCTCGGCCTTGCGGTCGCGCTCCAGTTCCTGCGCGATCTCCGCCTCGGTCAGCTTCGACTGCAGTTCCCGGTACTTGGCGAGCGCATTCGTGTGGTCCCGGGTCAGCGTCACGTACTCGCGCTCGACCGCGGGCGCGACGGTGAGCCGGCGCTCGTAGTCGGCCAGCCGGCGGCGCAGGTCCTCGCGCTCGGACTCGGCCGCGCGCACCTGCGAGGCGAGACTGTCGAGCTGCGCCTGCATGTTCGAAAGCGCCGGGCTGCGCGGACCTTCCGGGCGTCCCTTGGCCGGCGCGGCGCCGGCCGTGGCCGAGGACGCGCCAGTGCCGACACCCGCGGCCGCGCCCCGGGCGGAACCACTGCCGGCCGACCCGCTCGCCTCCGCGGTACGTTCGAGCGCGGCGACGCGACGGCGCAGTTCGCGCACGTCCGGATGGTCGGGCGAGTAGCGTTCGGAGGCACGCGCGAGCGCGACCCTCGCTTCGTCGAGCTGGCGCAGTCCCTCGCCGCCGGTGCCGCCGGCGGAACGATCGACCAGCTTCTCGAGGCCCTCGATCTCGCGGCGCAGCCGGACCTGGTCGGGATGGTTCTCGGAATAGATGCTGGAGATCACCGCCAGCTGGGTGCGCGCGGCGCGCAGGCGCTCGGCCGGATTATTCGTCGACTCGGGGCCGACCGCCGGGGCGGCGTCGGCGAAGTTCGCCATCTGCGCCTCGATGAAGCTGCGCCGGTCGGCCAGGGCGGTGAGTTCCCGCGACAGCCGGTCGATCTCGGACTGGGTGCGTTCGACCATCTGCGCATTGATCTCCACCTGCTCTGGCAGCCTGCCCGCATGGCGCGTCTTGAACACCTCGATCTGCTGCTCGATCTCGTTCACGCGCTCGGCGTAGCGGCGCGACTCCTCCAGCAGGAAAGTGGAGGTCTCGGCGGTGGAGCGCTGGCGCTGCTTCACGTTCTCGTCGAGGTAGAGCGTGGTCAGGTCGCCCACCACCCGCTGCGCAGCTTCCGGATCCTCGTACTCGAATGCCACCTTGAACGCGATGGTCGCGCGGCCGTTGCCACGCGCCATCTCGGCGGTCACCGTCTCGATGCTGATCGCAGCCCGGAAGCGATCGACGATCTCGTCGGTCGTCTGATACGCGCGCAGCCGCGGATAGAGCCGGTAGCGCTCGACCAGGGCGGCGAGGTTGGCACGGGTCAGCGCGCGCTGCGAGATCACCTGGATGCGCTGGTCGGCGAACGAGGTGATCGTGGAACGCACCAGTTCGGCGGGGATCTGCTGCTCCTCGATCAGGATGGTCGCCGAGGAGCGGTAAGTCGGCGGCCAGAACACGGCGATCATCAGCGCCAGCGCCAGGACAACGACGAACACGGCAGCCACCAGCCAGCGCTGGCGCCTCAGCATGTCCACATACGGCCTGATGTCGAATGGCTGGTCTTCCATGGTTCCTCGCTGGCTTCCGACTACCCGGCCCGACCCGGTGCGCTGGCGCGCCCGGACCCGGCAGATCCATCCCCCACCGGGCGCGGACCGCGCCCGGTGCATCCCCGTCCTGCAGGCTCAACCATCCTGCAGGGCCTTGCGTGCTTCATCGATGCCCCGGAACTCGACCTTGGAGGCGACCGCCTCGCGCAGGTGCACCTTCGCGGCCGCCGGGTCGCCCGCGCGCATCAGGGCCATGCCCAGGTGGTAGCGCAGCACCGGCGAGTGCGGCGCGAGCTTCACCGCCTTGGTCAGCAGGGGCAGCGATTCCGCCACCCTGCCCTGCAGGAAATAGATGCGCCCGAGCGTGTCCAGGAAGGACGCGTTCTCCGAATTCGCGAACCGCTGCGCGATCCTCTCGGCGCGGGCAAGCTGGGCTGCATCGGCGCCCGGCAAGCCGGACAGCAGCGCGGCGAGGTTGTTCGCGGCCAGGTCGTTGCCCGGCTCCAGCTTGTGCAGCGTCTCCAGCGTCGCGATCGCCGCCTCGACCCTGCCGCCGGCGATCTGAGCCTCGGACAGCATCACCAGCAGGCCGCTGTCGCTCGGCATCACCCGCCGCGCGCCTTCCAGCACCTCGATCGCGGCCGGCATCCGGCCCCGCATCGCCTCGATGCGCGCCAGATTGACGTGTGCCGTCCCGAATCGCGGATCGAGCTTGATCGCTTCCCTGAACAGTGCCTCGGCCGCGTCGCGTTCGCCGGCGACGAGCACGATCTCCCCCAGCAGCACGCGCGGCAGCGCGGCGCGCGGCTGGGCGGCGATGACCTGCTCGAGCCGCTTGCGCGCGAGGTCGGTGCGCCCCTGCCCGACGGCGAGGCCGACGAACCGCATCAGCGCGTCGCGGTCCTCCGGGAAGCGGACGACCGCATCCTCCAGTTCCTTCAGCGCGAGGTCGAAGCGCTTCTGCGCGGCCAGTGCCTGGGCGAGCCGCAGGTAGCCCAGCGGGCGATCGGGCGCCGATGCCTTGATCGCCTCGGCGGTGACCTGCGCCTCGCTCCAGCGGCCCTGCGTTCCCTGCAGTTCGAAACGGGATGCAAGCGCCCGCGGGTTGTCGCGGTCGAGCTTGACCGCGGCGTCGATCACCTGCTGCGCTTCCCGGTACTGCCTGTCGGCCATCAGCTGCTCGGCGAGCGCGACGCGGATGTCGGCCCGCACCGGGAATCGCTCGACGGCGTCGCGCAGCAGCGATACCGCCAGTTCCGCCTGGCCGTTGCCCCGGTATGCACGCGCCAGCAGGTCGAGCGCATCGCGCAGGTCCGGCTGGTCGCGCAGCACGGTGCGCAGGTGGTTGATCGCCTCGGCATGCTTCTGGTCGACGATGGCGAAACGCGCACGCCACATCAGCGCCTCGTGATCGAGCACGTTGCGCTCGAGCGCCTCCTTGATCAACTGCTCCGCCTCCGGGCGGCGGCCGTTCGCCGCCAGTTCACCGAGCAGTGCCGCGCGAGCAAGCGCGGCACTCGCGCCGCGGGTATCGTCCTTGATGACGGCGCGCAGCAGCTTCTCGGCCTCTTCGCGGCGGCCCGCGGCGGCTTCGGCCTCGGCCAGGCGCAGGCGCACGCGATAGGCTTGCGGTCGGCGCGACACCGCGCCGCGCAGTTCCGCCAGCGCCGCGTCGAGGGACCTGCGCTCGCGCAGGAACTCGGCGAGGTCGATCACGCGCTGCTCGTCCTTCGTGTCGGCGGCCACCGAATCGCGTAGCACCTTCTCGGCATCGTCCAGCCGATCGAGCCCCGACAGGAAGATCGCCAGGGTCAGGCGGTTCTCCCGGCTCTGCGGCGTCAGGCGGACCACCTCGCGGTAGTGCTGTTCGGCCACGTCATGCTGCTTCTGCTGCTGCGCCAGGCGTGCCGCCATGGTGCGGAACTGCACCGTGCGCGGATCGGCCGCGATCGCCGCCGCGATCACCCGCTCGGCCGCACGCAGGTCGTTGCGGGCGACGTACAGGCCCGCCATCAACGCGACGCCGTCGCGCTGCGCCGGCCGTTCGGCCAGCAGCGCCTCGCCCGCGGCGATCGCCTCCTCGATGCGGCCGCGCGCACTCAACAGCCCGACCTGCAGGGCGCGGCCGCCGAAATCCTTCGGGTCGGCCTCCCGCACCCGCGCCGAGATGGCCTCAGCTTCGTCCAGCCGGCCGCCCAGCAGCATGAACACGCCCATGCGCGACCACGCCGGCATGAACGTCGGATCGACCACGGTGGCACTACGGTAATGCGCCAGAGCGCTCTGCAGGTTACCGGTCTCCTCGCCGATCACTCCCGACAGGTACAGGGGTTCGGCCGCCTTAGGGTCGATGCGCATCGCGTTGCGCAGTTCGACCCCGGCGCGGTCGTAGCTGCCCTGCTCGACCAGCGCCCGGCCCTTCACCAGGTGGTTCTCGAGCGCCTCCCCCGGGCCGCTGCAGCCACCCAGCAGGGCCGCGCAGCACAGCACCGGCAGCGTGCAGCGGCGCAGGATCCGGTCCAGGTGAGAAGACAGTCGGCGATTTGCGGTCATCAGAGAAAGCATTCACGAAACCTATGGAACGTTGCCGCCAGTGCCGGGGCCACGCCATGCCGGTGAAACACGCCGCGCGGAAACGGAAAAGCGAGGCCGCCCGCCCGTCCGGCCGGTGGCTGTAAGATCCGCTCCGTCCGCGCAGGCGCGCGCGCCGCCCGTCGACCGGGCGCCGCCTGACAGCAGGTGCCGGGCGCAGCAGCCGCGCGGCATGAGGGAATTTGCCACGCCACCGCCCCGCCGAGCGTGCACAACGTCACGGACCCGCCCCGGTCCGCGCGGGTGCATTAGTCCTTTCGGACCAATGCTTGCACGGGGTCGGACCGGTGGGGGCAGCGGCCACCCGAAATCGGTTCGGGTGCTTGACGCCGGCCATGGACGCCGGCCGTGGACGCCGGCCACGCACGGCCCGGAGCCGGAGCGTTTACGATCAGGCCTCGACCGGAACGCGCGGACATGCGCGATGCAGGGAGCAATCCATGGATGACACGCCTCACGCGCCGGTGCCGACGGCACCGCTCGACCGACTGCCCTGGGCCGGCACCAGTATCTTCACCGTGATGTCGGCGCTGGCGACCCGGCACCGGGCGATCAACCTCGGGCAGGGCTTCCCGGACTTCGACTGCGATCCGTCGTTGCAGCAGGCGGTGACCGCGGCCATGCGGGCAGGCCACAACCAGTACGCCGCGATGCCCGGGGTACCGGCCCTGCGCGAGCGCATCGTGGACAAGGTCGCCGCGGTCCATGGCCATCGCTACGACGTCGAGCGCGAGGTCACCGTCACGGCCGGCGCCACCCAGGCGATCATGGCGGCGGTCGTCGCCCTCGCCGGCCCGGGCGACGAGGTGATCGTGCTGGAACCCTGCTACGACTCCTACCAGCCGGCGATCGACCTGGCGGGTGCGACCGCGGTGCGCGTGCCGCTGGATGCGGCGCGCGACTACGCGGTCGACTGGGACCGCGTGCATGCGGCGATCACGCCGCGCAGCCGCCTGCTGATCATCAACTTCCCGCACAACCCCACCGGACAGGTGCTCGACGCCGCCGACCTCGCGGCGCTGGAAGCCATCGTCGAGCGCACCGGCATCACCGTGCTGTCCGACGAAGTCTATGAACACATCGTGTTCGACGGGCGCGACCACCAGGGCGTCGCACGCTCGCCGCTGCTCGCCGCGCGCAGCGTGCTGGTTTCCAGCTTCGGCAAGACCCTCCACACGACCGGCTGGAAGGTCGGCTACGCCTGTGCACCGGCCGCGTTGAGCGAGATGATCCGCAAGGTGCACCAGTTCATGGTGTTCGCCGTGTCCACGCCGATGCAGCATGCGATCGCCGCCTACCTGGCGGATGCCCGGCCCTGGCGCGAACTGCCGGCGTTCTACCAGCGCAAGCGCGACCGCTTCTGCGCCGCGCTCGCCGGATCGCGCTTCCGGCTGCTGCCCTCGCGCGGCACCTATTTCGTGCTCGCGGACTACTCGCGCATCAGCGACGCGCCGGAGGAGGCCTTCGCGCAGCAGCTGATCGAGCGCCACGGCGTCGCGGCGATCCCGGTCTCGGCGTTCTATCGCGAGCCCTTCGACAACCGCGTGGTGCGCTTCTGTTTCGCCAAGCGCGACGAGACGCTGGACGCGGCGGTCGAGAAACTGCTGCAGATCTGAAAGGAGTCCTGTCCGATGCGCAACTTCGAAAGCGGGTTCAGCCGCGCTACCATTCGCCGGCACGGCCTGGGCCGCCCGTGCCGCCTGCTGGCGGCGCTTCTGCTGGCGGCCCTGCCGCTGGCGATGCGCCCGGTGCCCGTGGCTGCCCAGCCGCAGGTGCCGATGCACGTGCCGCAAGCCCTGCCCCAGGTCATGGCCACCGGCGTCGGCGAGCTGAGGGCGCTGCCAGACATGGCCGTGATACGGCTGGCAGTCGAGGCCGTCGCACCGGATGCGGCACGCGCCGGGCAGGACAACGCGGCGCGCATGACTTCGTTGCGCCAGGCGCTCGAACGCCTGGGCATCGCGGCGCAGGACATCGCCACCACCGGCTACAGCCTGCGCAACGAACAGCGCCAGCCCGACCGGACGGCCAGGGACAAGCCACCCGCCTTCGTCGCGCGCAACGGCATCCGGGTCACCGTGCGCGCGCTGGACCGGGTCGGCGCCACCATCGATGCGGCGCTCGCCGGCGGCGCCAACCAGGTCGACGACATCGCCTTCCGGCTGGCCGACGACCGCGCGCTGCGGCAGAAGGCGCTGGCACTGGCGGTCGAGCGCGCGCGTGCGCAGGCACAGACCATGGCCGCCGCGGCAGGCGGGCGTCTCGGCCCGCTGATCGAACTGTCGTCGGGCGCAGGGCACGGCGACGGCCCGCAGATGTTCGCCGCACGGGCATCGGCGACCCCGATCAGCGCGGGCGAGATCAACGTGGTCGAGCAGGTGTCCGCGCGCTGGCGTTTCGTCCCGGACGCACCCTGAGGGAGGCGACGGCCGCTGCAGCCTGCGGCCGGGCGTTGCTGCCGGCCCTCGTGGCCGGGCGTTGGATTAGTCCCGGGACCGGTTTACCATTGCGCGGACTACAACAACGCAGCAGGGCCGGGGGAGTCCGATGGACAAGGTGGTCGCATCGCCGCAGGAAGCGCTTGCAGACATCGCAGACGGTGCAACCGTGGCCATCGGCGGCTTCAGCGTCGGCCACCGCTTCGCGCTGAGCCTGATCACCGCGCTGCGCGACAAGGGCACGAAGGACCTCTGCCTGGTGTGCAACTCGATGGGGGCCGCGGGCGAACTGCGCGGGCAGATCCTTGCCGAGAACGGCCAGGTACGCAAGCTGATCGCGGCCTTCACCGTGCGTCCCGGCATGCCGGCCGCGTCCGAGGAACAGATCCGCGCCGGGCAGATGGATGTCGAGCTGGTGCCGCAGGGCACGCTGGTCGAGCGTTGCCGTGCCGGCGGTGCCGACATCCCGGCGTTCTTCTCGG
Organism: Betaproteobacteria bacterium; assembly: GCA_021298815.1. GTDB lineage: Bacteria > Pseudomonadota > Gammaproteobacteria > Burkholderiales > CAIKXV01 > CAIKXV01. Next base: position 59,547 of record JAJTHE010000101.1, read on the forward strand.
CCACCTGCGTCGGCACCGAGATCGCCGACGGCAAGGAATCGCGCACCATCGATGGCCGCACCTACGTGCTCGAGACCGCGATCAGGGTCGACTACGCGCTGCTGCGCGCCTGGCGCGCCGATCGCGCAGGCAACGTGCAGTTCCGAGGCGGCAGCCAGAACCTGAACCCGGCCTTCGCCAAGGCCGCGCGCATCGCGATCGTCGAGGTGGACGAGATCGTCGAGGTCGGCCAGATCCCGCCGGAACTGATCAACCTGCCGGGCATCTTCATCGCCCGCGTGGTGAAGAGCACCAACCCGTTCGATGCGAAGCAGACGCCGCAGTCGAAGAAGCGGCCCGCCGACCAACCCAGGCTGTACGGCGGCAAGCCGGCCCTGACCCGTGCCGGCATCGCCCGGCGGGCGGCACGCCTGGTGCGCGAGGGCAGCTACGTGAACCTGGGCGTGGGCATCCCGACCATGGTGTCGAACTACCTCGAGGGCCGCGACGTGGTCCTGCATGCCGAAAACGGCGTGCTCGGCTATGGACGCATGGTCTCCGGAGACCAGGTCGACCCGGACATGTACAACGCGAGCGGCCAGTACGTGGAACTGGTGCCCGGCGCCTCGTTCTTCGACTCGGTCACCTCGTTCGAGATGGCGCGCGGCGGGCGCATCGACACCGTCATCCTCGGCGCGTACGAAGTCGACGCGACCGGCAGCGTGGCCAACTGGAGCACCGAGAACGCCCGCCTGGGCGGCATCGGCGGCGCGATGGACCTGATCTCCGGCGGCAGCGAACTGATCATCGTGATGGAGCACTGCGACAGCAAGGGGCGGCCGAAGCTGAAGACGCAGTGCCGGTTCCCGCTGAGCGGCCGGCGCTGCGTCGACTGGGTGGTGACCGACCTGGCCCTGCTGCGCTGGGACGACGCCGCCGGCCGCTTCGAGCTGGTCGAGGTGGCGCCGGGCTTCGAGGTCGCCGAGGTGGTGGCACTGACCGAGATGCCGGTGCGTGTGCCGCCGGACGTCGGCGCGATGGAATGACAGGCGATCGTCCGGGCGCCGGCGCACCGGACGGGACGGCGGACGACGGGACGATACAAACACGGGGAGGAAGGCAATGAAGTTCGGATTGTTCGGCGGCGGCAAGGTGGGCGGTGCGAATCCCCTCGGAGACAGCTACGGCTATCGCGATTTCATCCGCTACATCTGCGACGCCGAGGAACTCGGCTTCGAGAGCGCCTTCCTCGTCGAGCACCACTTCACGGGCGTGGGCCAGCTGTCCGCGTCGCTGAACCTGCTGGCCTACATGGCCGCGAAGACCAAGCGCATCCGGCTGGGCACCGCCGTGGTCGTGCTGCCCTGGCACAACCCGGTTCTGCTCGCCGAGCAGATCGCGACGCTCGACGTGCTGTGCGAAGGACGCTTCGACATGGGCGTGGGCCGGGGCTACCGCAGCGACGAGTTCAAGGCCTTCTGCATCCCTATGTCGGAGGCGCAGGAGCGCTACGCTGAATGCTTCGAGCTGCTGCTGAAGTCTCTGTCGAGCAAGGAGCGCTTCTCCCACCACGGCAAGTACTGGAACTTCGAGAACATCGTGGTCGAGCCCGCGCCGACCCAGCAGCCGCATCCGCCGGTGTGGATGGCCGCCGGGCGGCCCGAGGGCATCGCCTACGTGGCCAGCCAGGGCTACAACGTGCTGCTCGACCAGATCGGATCGGTCGAAGACACCATCGAGCGCGTGCAGGTGTACCTGAAGGCGCAGCAGGCCGCCGGCATCGCGCCTGACGCGATGCGCTGCGGCGTCACGCGCGCGCTGCACATCGTGAACAGCGAGGCGGAGCGCCGCCAGGCGTATGCACGCCGCGTCGAGACGCTGAAGAAGATCGGCGAACTGGCGAAGAAGCCGTTAAACCTCGAGCCGGGCACCTTCGCCGACGCGGGCATCGCCGGCGACGACGCGGCGCTGATCGGCACGCCCGAGGAGATCGGCGAGCGCCTGCAGAAGCTTGCCGACGGAGGCGTCGAATACGTGCTGCTCACCAATGCCACGGCCAGCCGGGAGTCGCTGGTGACCTTCTCCGAGCGGATCATGCCGCACGTGCGCAGCCGCGCGACGGAGCAGTCGCTCGCCGCAGCCTGACCCTGACTCTGTGCGCGGAGGATTCGACGATGAACGAAAGCACCGGCACGAGCGTGGCCCGGGACGGCTTCGTGCAGACCAACGGCCACGGCCGCATGCATTACCTCGAGGCCGGCAGTGGCGACCCGCTGCTGCTGATCCACACCAACGGCGGCTCGGCCCACCAGTATGCCAGCGTGATGGCACGGCTCGCGCGCAGCTTCCGGGTGATCGCCTGGGACATGCCCGGCCACGGCGACTCCGACCCGGTGACGCGGCATTACTCGATCGCGGACTACTGTGCGGCACTGGCCGCCTTCATGGACAGCCTGTGCATCCCGGCCGCACATGTATCGGGCTGCTCCTGCGGTGGAACCATCACCCTCGGGTTCGCGGCAAGCCACGCCTCGCGCACGCTGTCGGCGGTGGTCGTCGAGACGCCGTTCCGGACCTTCGACGAATGGGGCGCCCGCTGGGCGCACACCGAGGCGAACTTCTGTGTGCCGACGCAGGGCATCGAAGAGGTCCGGCACCGGCTGGCGAGGGTCGACGAGGCCGTGCTGACCCGCTGGAACATCGACCGCAACAAGGCCGGCGGTAAGCTGATGATCGACGTCATGTGGGCGATGCGCGAGTTCGACGCCGCCGCCGCGCTGGGCGCGATCACCCGCCCGACGATGATGCTGTACGGCGCGAAGGGCCCGACCATCGCGATGCGCGACCGCGCCACCGCGGCGGCACCCTGCGTGCCGATCGAGTCGCTGGCCGGTTCCGGGCATTTCCCGATGCTCGACGAACCCGATGCCTTCGCCGACACGCTCGCCCGGTTCTGCGTCGGCGCCCCAAGCTAGGCCGAGCGCGCGGCGCGTGCATCGCGCCATGCGCCGACCATTCGTTTGCCGGCCGGACCACGCGCACCTGAACGCGTGGCAGGCCGGGCCGGCGGCACGAAGCAGCCGGCAGACCGAGAGGAGGAGTCAACGATGTCCTGCATCCCGCATCCCAGGTGCGCCGCGTCGCTCGCCGCCGGCCTGCTGTCGGCCGCGCTCTGCGCCGGTACCGCTTCGGCCCAGCCCTTTCCGGCGCGGCCGCTGATGATCGTCAACGGCAACGCCGCCGGCGGTACGCCGGACATCCTCGCCCGGCAGATGGCGGAAGAACTGCGCCAGGGGCTCGGACAGAGCGTGATCGTGGTCAACCGCACCGGCGCCAACGGATCGATCGCGGCCGAATCGGTGCGGCGCGCGACGCCCGACGGCCACACGCTGCTGTTCGCGACGATGACCACGATGGCGGTCAATCCGCACCTGCAGAAGGATGCGCGCTACAACGGAGCCCATGACTTCGAGCCGATCGCCACCCAGGTACTGCAGCCGCTGCTATGGGCCACCACCGCCAGCCAGCCGTTCCGCTCGCTGAAGGACGTGGTCGACCAGGCGCGGGCGCACCCGGGCAAGATCATCGCCTCGCGCCAGGGCTTCGGTGCCTCGTCGCACCTGACCGTGGCCGCGCTCGCCGGCCGCAACAGGATCGAGTTCAAC
>JAJTHE010000074.1 GCA_021298815.1 Betaproteobacteria bacterium
CCGGTGGTGCGGGTGGCATGCGGGCTGTACTGGCCGCTCCAGCCCAGCACATGCAGCGCCTGCCGGAACGAGGCGATCGCCATCGGCTTGCTGCGGTCGTCGCGCCCGGGGAACAGGTGCTGATGGTGGCCGGTGATGCCGTGCAGCGCCCGCAGCATCTCGACCGCCTGCCGGGGCAACGGCACCGCATGGGCCTTGCGCTGCTTCATGCGCTCGGCCGCGATGCGCCAGAGTGCCGCATCGAGGTCGAACTCGGCCCAGCGCGCCTCCACCGCCTCGCTCGGGCGGCACAGCGTGAGCCACATCAGCCGGAAGGCTGCCAGCGTCTCGTGCCGGCCGCCGTGGCCCGCCATGTCGCGCAGCAGGCGGCCGATCTCGTCCGGCTCCAGCGCACGCTTGTGCTGGGTCTTGTTGGGCGGCAGGGCGCGGCGCACCGGATAGACCGGGTCACGGTCAACCCGCAGCGTAGCCATGGCCAGCTCGAACACCCCGGCCATGCTGCGCTTGGCCTCGGCCGCGACGCTCGGGCCGTTCTTGCGGGCGGCGGTAGTGAGCACGTCCAGGATGTGCATGGGCGTGATCTGCTTGACCGGCAGCGTCCCGATCTTGCCGAACACCACCCGCTGCAGCATGTTGAGGCGGCGCGCCTTGGTGATCTCCTCCCAGTCTTTCATGGCCAGCCACTCTCGGGTCACCGACTCGAAGGTGGTGGCGCCGTCCTGGTCTCGGCGCAGGCGCGCGCGCTGGCGTTCGTGCGCGGGGTTGATGCCCTGCTTGACGAGGTCCCGCGCCCGCATGCGCTCGTCGCGGGCCTCGGCCAGCGTGAAGCGGCCGCCGTCGCGGCGGGCCTTCGCCTGTTCCGGCGTCTCGCCCCGGGGCGCCACGGCGTAGTCGCCGATGGCGAACATGCTCTCCTTCGTCAGCCCGTTGGTGGTGAGCTTGAAGCGATAGCGCCAGGCCTTCACGCCGTTGGGCTTGACCTCAAGCACCAGGCCGCCGCCGTCGGCGAGCTTGTAGGCCTTCTCGCGCGGACGGGCCGCGCGGCAATGGGTATCGGTGAGCATGGGCGCCTCGAAGGGTTGGCGACCGTACCCACCAATTTTCGGGGTGGCGAACGGTCCATACCCGCGACGCTACCCACTTTCGGATCGGCTTGCAACGGTACTCTGCGGCACCGACCGAACCATTTTACCTATGTAAATCACCAGCTTGATATTACGGAGAGGTCCCGAGAAGACCGCCGAAATCCGCCCCGACCGTCAGACGTTGAACCGGAAGTGCATCACGTCTCCGTCCTTGACGACGTACTCCTTGCCTTCCAGCCGCATCTTCCCGGCCTCCTTCGCCGCCTGCTCGCCCTTGAGCGCGACGAAATCGGGGAAGGCGATCACCTCGGCGCGGATGAAACCGCGCTCGAAGTCGGTATGGATCACGCCGGCGGCCTGCGGCGCGGTGGCACCGATGGCTACCGTCCAGGCGCGCACCTCCTTCGGGCCGGCGGTGAAGTAGGTCTGCAGCCCGAGCAGCGAGAATCCGGCGCGGATCACCCGGTCGAGGCCCGGTTCGGTCATGCCCAGGTCGGCCAGGAACACCTGCCTGTCCTCGTCGGCGAGGTCGGCGATCTCCGCCTCGATCGCGGCACACACCGCGACCACCGGCGCCTTCTCGGCCTCGGCATGCTTCCTCACCGCGTCGAGGTAGGCGTTGCCCTCGAAGCCGCCCTCCTTCACGTTCGCGACATACATCGTCGGCTTCGCGGTGATCAGGCAGATGGGCTTGAGCAGCGCCTGTTCGTCCTCGTCCAGTGCCAGCGCGCGCACCGGCTTCGCCTGGTCGAGCTGCGCGCGGCAGCGCTCCAGCAGCGGCAGCAGCCGCGCCGCTTCCTTGTCGCCGCCGGAACGGGCGAGCTTGGACACGCGATGCACCTGCTTCTCCACGTTGGCCAGGTCGGCCAGCGCGAGTTCGGTGTTGATGGTCTCGATATCGGCGAGCGGATCGACCTTGTTCGACACATGGATCACGTTCGGGTCGTCGAAGCAGCGCACCACGTGCGTGATCGCATCGGTCTCGCGGATGTTGGCCAGGAACTGGTTGCCCAGCCCCTCGCCCTTCGACGCCCCGGCGACCAGCCCGGCGATGTCGACGAATTCGACTACCGCCGGCACAACCTTCTCCGGCTTGACGATATCGGCCAGCTGCGCCAGCCGCGGATCCGGCACCTCGACCACGCCGACGTTCGGCTCGATGGTGCAGAACGGATAGTTCTCTGCCGCGATGCCCGCCTTGGTCAGCGCATTGAAGAGGGTGGACTTGCCGACGTTGGGCAGGCCGACGATGCCGCATTTGAGACTCATGTATGACTCCTGCCGATAATCCGGGTCAGAGACGACTTTCCTCGCGGGCACCGCTGTAGCCTCGGCGCACTGGAAAATCGTCTCTGACCCGGATTATCGGGGTTTGGTGTGCAGGCGAAGCATGGCTGCTTCGTAGTCGCCGCGCGCGATCGAGTCGATCACGTCGAGGGAACGGGTGATCGATTCGTCGATCAGGTCCTGTTCCTCGGCACGCGGTGCGTTCAATACATAGGAGTGCACCTGGGCCTTGTCGCCCGGGTGGCCGATGCCCAGCCGGATCCGCCAGAAGTCGCGGGTGCCGAGCTGGGCGGTGATGTCGCGCAGGCCGTTGTGGCCGGCGAAACCGCCGCCGAGCTTCATCTTGACGGTACCCGGCGGCAGGTCGAGCTCGTCATGGGCGACGATCACGTCCGCCGGGTCGATCTTGTAGAAGTTGGCCAGCGCGGCGACCGCCTTGCCGCTGAGGTTCATGAACGTCTGCGGCTCCAGCAGCCAGCAGGTCTCGCCGGCGATGGTCGTGCGCGCCGCCAGGCCATGGTAGCGCGGCTCGTTGTGCAGGCTGGCCCCGGCCGAACGGGCGAGCCGGTCCACCAGCCAGAAGCCGGCATTGTGGCGAGTGCGCTCGTACTGCGAGCCGGGATTGCCGAGGCCGACGATCAGTTTCATGGGGTGCAGTAAGAGAAAGGCCCGCGTGCTGGAAAGCGACGCGGGCCCGGGATGCAGACGAAGACCCGGTTACTTCTTCTTCTCGGGCTCTTTCTTCTCGTCCTTCTTGTCGCCGGCCGCCGGCGCCGCCGCAGCCGTGGCGGTCTTGTCTTCCTCGGCCGCGCCGCGCGGGATCGAGGCACTCGCCACCGGCGAATCGCCGCGGGCGAGACCCGGCAGGCGGACGCCTTCCGGCAACTTCAGGTCGGACATGTGCACGCTGTGACCGACGTTGATCTGCGACAGGTCGACGGCGATGAATTCCGGCAGGAACTTCGGCAGGCAGGCGACTTCGATCTCGTTCATGATGTGCGTGACGATCGCGCCACCGAACTTGACCGCCTGTGCCTGTTCGGCGTTCACGAAATGCAGCGGTACGCGCATGGTGACTTCCTGGTCCTGCGCGACGCGCTGGAAGTCGACATGCTGGATCAGCTGCCGCCAGGGGTGGATCTGCACGTCGCGCAGCAGGACCTGCTGCTTCTGGCCGTCGAGGTCCATGGTCAGGATCGACGCATGGAACGCCTCGCTCTTGAGCTGGAACCAGAGCGCCTTGTGCTCGAGTTCGATCGACTGTGCCGGTGCAGTGCCGCCATACAGGATGCCGGGAACCACACCGGCGCTGCGCAGGCGGCGGCTCGCACCCTTGCCTTGCACTGTGCGCGATTTCGCGCTGACTTCGAGGGACATGATGTTTCCTTGTGGAAGGCGCTCCGCGACCAGAGCGCCGGGTTGAACCCGCCGGACGTACGCCGGCGGGGCGGGCCCGGGGACATCCCGGGCCCGTGGAGGGGGTCAGTCCATGAACAGCGAACTGACCGAATCTTCGTTGCTGACCCGCAGGATGGTCTCGGCGAGCAGCGAGGCGACCGACAACTGGCGGATGCGTTCCCCGCAGTTACGCGCCGCCTCGGACAGCGGGATGGTGTCGGTGACGACCAGTTCATCCAGGTCGTCCGAACCCGAGATGCGTTCGATCGCCGGCCCCGACAGCACGGCGTGCGTGCAGTAGGCAGCCACGCGGTGTGCGCCGGCCTGCTTCAGCGCCTGCGCCGCCTTGACCAGCGTGCCTGCGGTATCGACCATGTCGTCGACGATCACGCAGGTGCGGCCCTGTACGTCGCCGATGATGTTCATCACCTCGGACACGTTCGCCTTCGGCCGACGCTTGTCGATGATCACCAGGTCGGCTTCGAGGCGACTCGCCATCGCGCGCGCGCGCACCACGCCACCGGTGTCGGGCGACACCACGCACAGGTTCTGGTAGTCGCGCTTCCAGACGTCGCCGAGCAGGATCGGCAGCCCGTAGATGTTGTCCACCGGGATGTCGAAGAAACCCTGGATCTGGTCGGCGTGGAGATCCATCGTCAGCACGCGGTCGACGCCCACGCTCTGCAGCATGTTGGCGACCACCTTGGCGGTGATCGGCACCCGCGCCGAGCGAGGCCGGCGGTCCTGGCGGGCATAGCCGAAGTACGGGATGGCCGCGGTCACCCTGGCGGCGGACGAGCGCTTGAGCGCATCGACCATCGCCATCAGTTCCATCAGGTTGTCGTTTGCCGGCGAGCAGGTCGACTGCAGCACGAACACGTCCTTGCCACGGACGTTCTCCAGCAGTTCGACCATCGTCTCGCCGTCGCTGAACATCCCGACGCTCGCGCGCCCGAGATGGATGTTCAGGTGGCGCACGACCCCCTCCGCCAGCTTGCGGCTGGCGGAACCCGAGAAAACCATCAACCGGTCATAGGCCATGGACCATCCTTCAGTCGCGCAGTGGGAGCAGGCGATGCAAGCAGTGCGATCGGTGCTACCGGTGCTGTCGCGTAGTCTTGAGCCGCGTCGTGGGAGATACGCCGGTTGAAGGGAAAAACCGCCACGGCGGTGGAACCCGCGCGGCGGTCGCTGGACTGGCTGGGGAGGTAGGGATCGAACCTACGAATGCCGGAATCAAAATCCGGTGCCTTACCACTTGGCGACTCCCCAAGAGAACCCTGTCAGTCGTCACCGGTGAAGCCGATATGTCCGGTGCGACGAAGTTGCCGATGTTGCCGATGCTTCGAATGCCGCCGATGATGCCCAAACTTCCGGTGTTGCGGGTATTCGACGAAGGTGCTAGCGGTCCAGCAACCCGTGCAACGGGTGCCGGTCAAGGCCTGCCGCCACGAAACCTTCCATGCCGGCCGGCCTGCGCGCAAAGACGGCCTGCGCTTCCGCGACCGAACCGAACGCCCCGAACACGCAGGCGCCCGACCCGCTCATTGCCGCCGGTGCATGCTGCCTGAGCCAGGCGAGATGCTCGCCGACCTCGGGGTAGCCTGCCACCACCACCGGCTCCAGGTCGTTGCGTCCCGGTGCCAGCGCGAAACGGAAATCCGTATGCGGAAAACCCGCTATTTTCGCGGCAGGCGAATCCCGTGTCAAATGCGGCGACTGGAAGATCGTCCGGGTGGGCACTTGCACGGGGGGCACCAGGACCAGGTAGGCGGCCGGTTCAGCGCCGATCGCGACGAGTTCTTCGCCGATCCCGCTGGCAAACGCCGTCTCGCCGAACACGAACACCGGCACGTCCGCCCCCAGGCGCAGCCCGATTTCCTGCAGGGCGATCCTGGACAGGCCGGTTCGCCACAGGTGGTTGAGCGCGACCAGCACCGTCGCCGCATCGGAACTGCCGCCACCGAGCCCGCCGCCCTGCGGGATGCGCTTGAGCAGCGAGATGTCGGCACCGAGCCGGCAGCCGGATGCCTGCTGCAGCGCATGCGCGGCACGGATCGACAGGTCGTCCGCCTCGGCCACCCCGGGCAGGTCCGAGACCCGCACGATGCGGCCGTCCGCGCGCACCGCGAGTCCGACGCTGTCCGCATGGTCGATGAAGCGGAACACGGTCTCGAGCAGGTGGTAGCCATCGGGGCGCCGGCCGACCACGTGCAGCATCAGGTTCAGTTTGGCCGGCGCCGGGAAATGGCGCAGCCCGTCCGGCTGCATCGGGAACGCGGCATCGGTCATGGCGATGCCTTCCCGGCGCCACCCGCGACGCCGCCGTCGGTGCTGCCCGTGCCCGGCCGGCCGACCGCGGGCAGTACCTGCCACTGGTCGATCACCAGCCGTACCTGCAGTTCGGAGGAAGCCACGTCGATGCGCCTGGGCAGGGCGTCCAGCGGCGCCGCCGAGAACACCGGGATCGTGACGTCCCAGCCTGCTTCATGGAAAGATTCGATGCGGCCCGCGGCATCGCGCACGATGCGTACCGCGACGCCGCCGGGGCCGGTCTGGCCGCGCACCCAGTAGCGCAACCCGTCCAGCGGCAGCGCGAAGCCCAGGGTGCCGCGCATCAGCGCCTCGGCGCTCGCTGCGCGCTCGACCCTGCCGGCGGCGCGCAGTGTGACCCCGGCGGCGTTTCGTTCGATCTCGACCGACCCGGCACCGAGCGGCGCCGAGATGACCATCTCCTCGGCCTGCCCGTCGTAGCGCCAGCGCAGGTTGGCCGAGACCGCCTGGTCGCCCTGGCGGATCGCCAGGCGCCCGGAGAGTTCGAACGCCGGATCCCCCGCCACCGCGGCAGGTGGGCTACCCGGGACTGTCGGCACCAGTGCGGCGCACCCGGCCAGGAGGGTCGCCAGCGAAACGAGCAGCACTGCCATGGACGACCGCCCGCGGGCGCGCATCCGATGCGCCTGGCCGGCGGCGCGGTTCATCGCGGAGGACGCCTCACTTGCGCAGGCGATTGACCGTGCCCTGCAGCACTTCGTTGTCGGGGCTCGCCTTCAGCGCATCCTCCCAGATGCGCAGCGCTTCCTCGCGCTGCCCCTGCGACCAGAGCACCTCGCCGAGGTGCGCGGCGATCTCGGCATCGCGCTTGCGCTTGTACGCACGCCGCAGGAAGTCGAGCGCCTTGGCGGAATCGCCCATCCGGAAGAACACCCAGCCCATGCTGTCGAGGATGTACGGATCTTCCGGGGCCAGCTTGAGCGCGGTCTCGATCAGCTTCAGCGCCTCGTCGAGGCGCACGTTGCGGTCGGCCAGCGTGTAGCCGAGCGCATTGTGCGCATGTGCATGGTCGGGACGGATCTCGATCACCCGTGCCAGGTTCTTCTCGGTGATGTCGAACCGGCCGAGCCGTTCGGCGACCAGGGCCTGGTCGTAGAGAAGGTCGGCGGTATCGGGGGTCTTCGCCAGCGCCTCGCCGAGCAGGTCGAAGGCCCCCTGGAAATCCTTGGCGTCGCGCAGCACCTGCGACTCGGTGAGGATCAGCTGTACCCGCTGGTCGAGCGAGTCCGGGACGATCCGGCGCAACGCCTCGCGCGCTTCCTTCGTGCGGCCCTGGCGCGCGAGCACGCTCGCCTCGGCCAGTTGCGCCGGCATCCGCTGCTGGCCCGACTCGACCGCGCGGTACCATTTCAATGCATCGCCGAGCCGCCTGCGTCCCTCGGCGGTACGGCCGAGGTAGTAGCGCAGCATGTCGGGATCCTTCGGCCCGGCGTCGAGCAGCTTGCGCAGTTGCCGGTCGGCGGTGTCGAAGTCCTCGAGCTGCAGCGACAGCAGGCCGATCGCGAGCCCGAGCTCGGCGTTCTCCGGGAAGTCGGTGGCGAGCCGCTCGAACTCGCGGCGTGCCTCGGGCAGGCGGTTCTCGGTCGCGTACAGGCGCGCGAGGTTCATCCGGGCCTCGGTCGCCTTCGGATTCGCGGTGACGAACTTCTGCAGCTGGACCATCGCCTCGGCGTTGGAGCGGCGGGCGAGGATCTGCGTCTCGAACAGGGCGGCGAGCTCCCAGTCGGGCGAGATGCGCTGCGCCTCGCGCACCTCGGACAGCGCAAGCGCGAAATCCTGGGTCGTCCATGCCGCCTGGGCGACGGCGAGGCGTGCCTCGCGCAGCCGGGGATGCTTCGCGGCGAGCGCGCGCACCACCCCGAGGACGGCGGCACGGTCGGGCTGCTTGGCGAACAGGGAGGCGAGTTGGAGGAAGCCGCGCCCGATGTTCTCGCCCTCGTTCACCAGCAGGCGTTCGAGGTGGGGCACGGCGGCGTTGAGCTGCCCGCCGTTGACCAGCAGCGCGACCATCGTCTGCCGCGCCTGGGTCGAGTCGGGGTCGATCGACAACCAGATGCCGGCCGCATCCACCGCCTGCTTGAACGCGCCGGCGCGCAGCGCGACCTCGGTCGCACGCGCGGCGATGCGCGGATCGCGGGTCGATTTCGCCAGGTCGTTCAGCGCCGCGGTGGCGATGTCGAACCGGCCGCGCTGGACCGATATCTCGGCCAGCAGGTACTGGAACATCACCTGCCTGCTCAGCTCGATCCGCGGCAGCCGCGGATCGGCGGCTGGCGCCGGCGCGGCCTCGCCGGCCCCTTTCGCATCCGCGGGTGCCGGCGCCTGGGCGAGCAGCGCAGGCCCCGCTTCTCCTCCGACCTGGGCAATCCAGGTGCGGGCAAGCACGTCGGGCGGCATCTGGCCTGCCTGGGCGAGGCCCGGCGCGCAGGCCGCGCCCAGGCAGAGCAACGATGCGCCGAACGCCGCAACCCTGCCATGCAGGGGCCGGCGCACCGGCGCTGCGATCGATACACCGGAACCGAGGCGGGATTTCTGGGTCAAAGCCTGAGCCTCTGGGCAGACAGGGAGCTGGCTGTCCGGCCTGCCGGCAGTCACGATCGACAGTCGGCCGGTGGCAGGGCGATGAGCGCAGTTTCCGAAAATGTTCATGTTTCGAAAGAGTTTAGGTATATTTGCCCGCCGTCACAAGCCGACCGGTCGTGTTCTGTCTGCCCGTCGTGCATGCCGCCACGAAAGCGGAAAGGGTCCGGCCGACGAGGCGACCGGCAGATGCGGCACGCCACGGGATCCTGTCCGGATCGTGTCCAGGCGCCGTTGTCCGAACAGCCGCAACACTCCCGAATACCTCCCCTCCTGCAGACGCAACCGTCACGACTGGCCCATCGATGAACGCCCCCGATCAGAACCAGACCGTCCGCGCGACCGAACTCACCCGCCAGTTCGGCGAACGCATGGCGGTGAACAAGGTCAGCTTCTCGCTCAACCGTGGCGAGGTGCTCGGCTTCCTCGGGCCCAACGGCGCCGGCAAGACCACCACCATGCAGATGCTCACCGGCAACCTCGCGCCCAGCGCGGGACAGGTCGAGATCTGCGGCATCGACATGCTCGAGCATCCCACCGATGCCAAGGCGCGCATTGGCTACCTGCCCGAGACCCCGCCGCTGTACCGCGACCTCACGGTAAACGAATTCCTGCAGCTCGCCGGACGCCTGCACCGCGTGCCCAAGAAGGAGCTGTCGGGTGCCGTCGAAAGCGCCAAGCAGCGCTGCGGCATCGCCGACGTCGGCCAGCGGCTGATCGGCGCGCTGTCCAAGGGCTACCAGCAGCGCGTGGGCATCGCGCAGGCGATCATCCACAACCCAGACGTGGTGATCCTCGACGAGCCCACGGTAGGCCTGGACCCGAACCAGATCCGCGACATCCGCGCGCTGATCCGTGAACTCGGCGGCGCCCACAGCGTAATTCTGTCGACGCACATCCTCCCCGAGGTAGAGCAGGTCTGCAACCGCGTGCAGATCATCCACAAGGGACAGCTGGTGTTCGCCGACACGCTGGGCGGCGTCACCGCCTTCAAGGGACGCAGCCTGATGCTCGGCCTGCGCAATCCGCCGGCGATCGAGGCGATCGCAGCGGTGCCCGGCATCGCCCGCGTCGAACCGGCGCGCGGCGGCCTGTTCCGGATCGAGCCCGCGCCCGACACCGACCCCACCGACGCGCTGGTGCAGGCGGCCTGGGACGGCAAGTGGAACCTGTTCCAGCTGGCCCCCGCGGTGTCCAGCATCGAGGACGTATTCGTGCAGCTGACCCACCGCGAGGAGACCGTCTGATGATCTTCACCGTTGCCGGCAAGGAACTCCGCGCGCTGTTCTCGTCGCCGCTCGCCTGGGTCGTGCTCGCCTTCCTGCAGGTATCGATGGCCTGGATCCTGGTCACCCGGCTCGACGCCTACCTCACCGTGCAGACCCAGCTGATGCAGATGGACACGCCGCCGGGCGTCACCGAGATCATCATCGCGCCGATCTTCGGCGCGGCCGCGGTGATCCTGATCATGGCAGTGCCCCTGCTGTCGATGCGCCTGATCGCCGAGGAGCGGCGCAACCAGACGATGACCTTCCTGATCTCCGCGCCGCTGTCGATGACGCAGATCGTGATCGGCAAGTTCGTCGGCCTGTATTCGTTCCTGATGCTGTCGGTCGCGCTGATCCTGGCGATGGCCGCCTCGATGTACCTCGGCGGCCGCCTCGACCTCGGGCTGCTGGGCACCCTCTCGCTCGGCCTCGCGCTGCTGATCGCCGCGTTCGCGGCCGTCGGCGTGTTCTTCTCCTCGCTGACTGCGCAGCCGGTGGTCGCGGCGACCGCGACGCTGGCGACGCTGCTCGGCCTGTGGCTGCTCAACATGTCCCAGGCGAACCCCGACAGCCCGTTCCTGATGCTCGCGCTGATCCGCCGCTACGAGAGCTTCACCAAGGGGCTGATCGACACCGGCGACATCATCTTCCTGGTGGTGTTCACGGCCGTGTTCCTGATCCTCGCGATCCGCAGGCTCGATTCCGACCGGCTGGGCGGCTGAGATCCACGGCCGCCCACACGTCCTCGCGCCGCAGCACCCGCACCCCACCCTCCTGCACCGCCAACCGACTCCCTCGAACCAGGCAGACTGATGGCCACCAATATCGATCGCAAGTTCCGACTGAAGCTGTCGGCCCAGAACTGGCTGTTCGTCATCCTCCTGCTGGTACTGGCGGGCCTCGTCTCGTTCGTGGCACGCGAATACAAGAAGGAATGGGACGTCAGCCTTAACGCGCGCAACACGCTGTCGCAGCCGACCATCGACATGCTCAAGCAGCTGACCGGGCCGGTCGCCGTCACCTCCTATGCGACTGCGCAGGAAGACCTGCGCAAGATGGTGCGCGACTTCCTGGCGCCCTACCAGCGGCTGAAGCCCGACATCACCCTGTCGTTCGTCGATCCGCGCGAGCAGCCGAAGCTGGCCCAGGCCGCCGGCGTGACCGTCAACGGCGAGATGGTCGTCGAGTACGGCAAGCGCAGCGAGAACATCAACACGCTGACCGAGCAGCAGTTCGCGAACCTGATCATGCGGCTGGCGCGCGGCCAGGAACGCATGGTGATGTCCCTCGACGGCCATGGCGAACGCGTGATCGACGGCAAGGCCAACCATGACCTCGGCCTGTTCGGACGCCAGCTCGAGAACAAGGGCTTCGCCACCGGCCCGCTAAACCTCTCGGTCGCGCAGGAAGTCCCGGCCGACCTGAAGATCCTGATCATCGCGGGGCCGAAGGTCGACCTGCTGCCCCCGGAAGTGAAGAAGATCAAGGACTGGATCGACAGGGGCGGCAGCCTGCTCTGGCTGATAGACCAGGAGCCGATGCGCGGCCTGCAGCCGATCGCCGACATCTTCGGGCTGGTGCTCAACCCCGGCACCGTGGTCGACCCGTCGGCACAGCTGATCAACGCCCAGCCCACGATGGCGGTGGCCACCGGCTATGGCCAGCACCCGATCGCGAGGAACTTCACGCTGAACACCATCCTGCCGTTCGCGCGCTCGGTCGGCGTGGACGGCAGCCGCGACTGGCGCGAGACGCCGCTGATCGAAGTCGCCCCGCGCGGCTGGCTCGAGATGAGCCCGATCGCCGAAGGCACCTCGTCGGTGACCTTCGACAAGGGCAAGGACGTACCCGGCCCGGTGACCGTCGGCATTGCGCTCGAGCGCACGCTGAACGACAAGCAGCAGCGCGTGGTGGTGATCGGCTCCGGCCATTTCCTCGCCAACCAGTACGTCGGCCTGGTCGGCAACATGGACCTAGGCATCAACGTGATCAACTGGCTCGCCGGCGACGAGAACCTGATCACCGTACAGCCGAAAGGGACGCTCGATGCGTCGCTGACGCTCAACCGCACCTCGATGATGTTCATCGTCTACGGCTTCCTGGGCCTGCTGCCGCTGGGCTTCCTGGCGACCGGCGCCACGATCTGGTGGCGTCGCCGGCGCAAGGCCTGATGCCGCGGACACGCCCCCCGCATACGACCGTGAAGAAGCCCTCGTGAAGAAGACCCTGCTGATCAATGCGCTGCTGCTTGTGCTGGTGCTCGGCCTCGGCGCCTTCCTTTACTTCAAGCCGAAGCCGGAGGAACCGAAGCCGGTGGAGCACAAGCTGTCCACGCTCAAGCCGGAAGAGATCAAGCGCATCGAAGTCAAGCTGCGCAAGGGCGATCCAGTGGTGCTGGAACTCGAAGGCGAGCAGTGGTACCTCACGAAGCCGTTCCGCGCGCGCGCCGACAACTTCGAGGCGCGCCGCCTGGCCGACCTGGTGCGCGCGGTCAGCGACCAGAAGCTGCCGGCCACCGACCTCGCCCGCTTCGAGCTCGAACCGCCGTTCGCCACGGTCATCCTCGACAAGCAGACCTTCACCTTCGGCACCATCAACCGGATGATGAAGATGCAGTACGTGATGACCGGCGACTCGGTCTACATGGTCAACCCGCAGTATGCGCAGGCGATCCCGCCGCAGCCCGAGCGCATGGCCGACAACCGGCTGTGGACCACGCCCGAGCAGCAGATCGTCGGCGTCGAGATGCCCGACTTCAAGGTCGAGCAGGTGGAGGGCAACTGGGTGATATCGCCCAAGCCGCTGATCACCCCCACCCAGGACGACCTGAACCGGTTCATCGACGAATGGAAGCTCGCTTCGGGCACCCTGACTCAGCCGATGAAGCTCAAGCCCGGCAAGAGCGCGACCGTGGTGCGCACCAAGGAAGGCAAGTCGATCGCCGTCCACCTCGCCTCGCGCGAAGGCAACGACTGGATCGTCCTGCGCCCCGACGAAGGCCTGCAGTACCACCTGTCGCGCGAGACCGCGCGCCGGATGTTCGAACCCAACTGGCGCTGAGCGCCGGCGCCGGGCCGATGATGGACGGGCGTCCGGCAGATGCCTGAGTTGCCCGAAGTCGAGACCACGCGCCGCGGCCTGGCCGTGCGCGCGGTCGGCCAGCGCATCGAACGCGCGGTGGTGCGCAACCGCGCGCTGCGCTGGCCGGTCACCGACGGCATGGAAGCCGCGGTTGCCGGTGCGCGTATCGATTCGATCGACCGCCGCGCGAAGTACCTGCTGTTCGACTGCGAGGGGCGCGGACGGCTGCTGGTGCACCTGGGCATGTCAGGGCGCCTGTGGGTGGTGCCGCGCGGCGAACCGCTGGCGAAGCACGACCATGTCGACCTGGAACTCTCCAACGGGCTGTCGATCCGCCTGCGCGACCCGCGCCGCTTCGGTGCGGTGCTCTGGCTGCCGGCCGGCGCACCCGAGCACATGCTGCTGGCGTCGATCGGCCCGGAGCCGCTGACCGACGCGTTCGACGCGCCCTACCTGTACCGCGCAACGCGCACTCGCAGCGCGGCGATCAAGCTGGTGCTGATGGATGCCGGCGTGGTGGCCGGCGTCGGCAACATCTATGCGAACGAGGCGCTGTTCGCCGCCGGCATCAACCCGCGCACCCCGGCGCGCCGGGTCGGGCTGCAGCGGCTGCAGCGGCTGGTATCGGAAGTGCGCGCGATCCTCGCCCGGGCGATCGACGCGGGGGGCAGCAGCCTGCGCGACTACGTCGACAGCAGCGGCCAGGCCGGCCATTTCCAGGACACGTTCCGGGTGTACGACCGGGACGGGAAGCCCTGCACCGGCTGCGGCGCGCCGGTGCGGATGATCCGGCAGGGCGCACGGTCGTCGTTCTACTGCGTGAAGTGCCAGCGCTGAGGCCGGACGGCAGCCCCCGGAACCGCGCTCAGCGCCCCTTCGGCGGCCGCGCGATGCCCGCCTCGATCAGGTCCGCATACTTCGCCTGCAACTGCTCGCGCGTCTCCACCACGTCCGGGTTCAGCGGAATGCAGTCGACCGGGCACACCTCCACGCATTGCGGCGTGTCGAAATGCCCGATGCATTCGGTGCAGCGCGCCGGGTCGATCGCGTAGTAGTCCTCGCCCGGCGAGATCGCCGAGTTCGGGCATTCCGGCTCGCACACGTCGCAGTTGATGCAGGCGTCGGTGATCATCAGGGCCATCGCGCCGCCCCCTCACGCGTCCGACGGACGGTTGCGCAGCTTCTCAGCGACCTTCGCGCCAACGCGCGGGCTGACGAACTGCGCGATGTCCCCGCCCATCAACGCGATCTCGCGCACAAGGGTCGCGGACACGAACATGTACGGGTCCCCCGGCGTGAGGAACACCGTCTCGAGTTCGGCGAACAGCTTGCGGTTCATGCCGGCCAGCTGGAACTCGTATTCGAAGTCCGATACCGCGCGCAGCCCGCGCACGATGACGCGTGCGTTCTGCGAGCGCACGAAGTCGGTGAGCAGCCCGGAGAAGCGCACCACCGACACGTTCTTCAGCGGGTGCAGCACTTCCGAGGCCAGCTCGACCCGCTCGTCCGGCGTGAAGAACGGACGCTTGGCACGGCTGTCGGCGACCGCGACGATCACATGGTCGAACAGCAGCGCGGCGCGGCGCGTCAGGTCTTCATGGCCGAGCGTCATCGGGTCGAAGGTGCCCGGATAGATGGCAATGGTCATCGGATCGATTCCTCTCGTGTGCTGCGGGCTCTCTGGATTCGGTGCGTGGCCTTCATGCCGGGCTCACCGGCGGACGCCAGCCGCGAGACTATCGGGATTGGCGTCGGGCTGCAGCGCAGGCCGCAGTGCAGGCTACAGGTCGGCGCGGCGCGCGAGCATCCGGTACTCGACCGCACCGGCGCGCGCCTGGCGAATCGTGGTCCACGGATCGCCCTCGCCGATCGCGTCGAACACGCCCGGCTCGCCCTCGGCACCCGGTGCGCCCGGTGCCGCCTGTGCCTCCACGTAGATCCATCCACCCGGCGCGAGGCAGCCCTCGACCAGCGGCAGCAGCGCCGGCAGCAGGCGCAGCCGGAACGGGGGATCGAGGAACACGACGTCGTAGCCGTCATCCGGGGCGCCCGCGCCGCTGCCCAGGATGCGCCTCGCTTCGCGTTCGAGGAAGCGGTGCGCATCGGCCTTGACGATCTCGATGCGGGTGCCCGCCGGGGGCGCGCCGAGTTCGCCCAGCGTGGCTTCAAGTGCGCGGCCGATGCGCGCATCCTGCTCCACCATCACCACCCGCTCGGCGCCGCGCGAGGCGGCTTCGAAGCCGAGCGCACCGCTGCCCGCGAACAGGTCCAGGCAGCGCAACCCCTGCATGTCCTGGCCAAGCCAGTTGAACACGGTCTCGCGCACCCGGTCGGGCGTCGGCCGCAGGTCGTCGGCCGCCGGGAACGACAGCAGCCGGCGGCGCCAGTGGCCACCGATGATGCGCACGCGCTGCTGCAGCGGGCGGCGGGCGGCCCGGGCGGCAGCCGGCGTCCTCGGCGGGGAGCGATCGGCCATGGCAGTCCTGCCGTTCAGCGCAGCCGCGGCTGCTGTTGCTGGGGCGTGGGCGCGGGTGGCGGCGGCGCCTCGTCGCCCGCGCCCACGACCACCGTGACCAGGCGCTGCGGGTCGAGGCGCTGGAACGCACGCACCACGTCCTCGCGCGTGACCCGCTCGACCAGCTTGGGCCATTGCGACAGCCAGTCCACCGGCAGGTCGTGGAAGCCGATCATGGACACCTGATCGAGCAGCTCGCGGTTGGTGTCGATGCGCAGCGGAAAGCCGCTCACCAGGTTGCGCCGCGCGCTGTTCATCTCGGCGTCGGTCGGCCCCTTCGACAGGAACTCGAACAGCACACTGCGCACCACCGCCAGCGCCTCGTCGGTCTGGTCCTTGCGGGTCTGCAGCGAGATCTGGAACGGACCGCGGTCGAGCCAGGGCTGGATCGAACTGAACACGCTGTAGGCGAAGCCGCGCTTCTCGCGCACCTCGGCCACCAGCCGCGACGAGAACCCGCTGCCCCCGAGTACATGGTTGCCCACCAGCAGCGCGAAGAAGTCCGGATCGCTGCGGCTCGCCGCCGGCGTGCCGATCAGGATGTGGCTCTGCAGCGACGGATGCGGTACCCGCCGCACCTGGCCGGCCGCCAGCGAGGCGACCGGCGGCAGGGGCGGCCGTACGCTGCCCGTGGGCAGTCCCCCGGCCACCTGGCGCGCGATCTCGCCTGCTTCGGCCCGCGACACGTCGCCGACGATCGACACCACGGCCGACACGCCGCTGTAGAAGCGACGCCGGAAATCGACCACCGTCTCCCGGGTCAGTGCCCGCACGCCGTCGGCATCGCCCAGCGGGCGTGCCGCGTACGGATGGCTGCCATAGGCCGCCGCGAAGAACAGGCGGCTGGCGATGATGCCCGGGCGCGTGGCTTCCTCGCGCAGGTTGGTGCCGATGCGGGCGCGCTCCCGCTCCAGGGCGGGCAGCGGGACATCGGGGCTCTGCACCACGCGCGCGAACACATCCAGCGCCTGCGTGCGCTCCGGGCGCGTGGACAGCGTGCGCAGCACGAAGCCGGCGCGGTCGACGTCGATGCGCCCGGAGAGTTGCGCCCCGACGTCGCCCAGCCGGCGCGCGATCTCCTCCTCGGTCAGCCCGCCGGCACCGAAGCGCGCCAGGTGCTGGGTCATCGCCGCCAGTCCGGAACGATCCGGCGGATCGAAGGCGGATCCGGCGCGGAAGTCCACCGCGACATCGAGGATCGGCAGCGACCGCGATTCGACGAACAGCACCCGTGCGCCGTTCTCCAGAGTCCACGCCTGCACGGCCGGAGCGCCGGCCAGGGCAGCGGCCGCCGGCGACAGCAGCAGCGGCAGCAGCCATGCCGCAGGCCGCGGCAGTGCGCGCAGGATGCGCCGCACCGGCGCTTGCTCAGTCGACATGCCGCGCGTCCTTCGGCGGCAGCGAAGGCTTGCGCGGCGCCAGTCCCTGCGGTTCGAGCACCGCGACCGTCATGCGGTCATCGACCAGGTAGCGCCGCGCGACCTCGCGCACCTGGTCCGCCGTCACCGCACGAGTGCGCGCGACGAAGCGGTCGAACACCCGGGCCGAGTGGCCGACCATCTCGGCATGGCCGATGCGGCTCGCCTGGGTGAACATCGAATCCTGCTGGAACAGGTGCTGCGCGACCAGCTGCGTCTGGGCCCGTGCCAGTTCGTCGGGCGCGATGCCTTCGCGCGCCAGGCGGCCGATCTCGGCGCGGATCGCCGCCTCGAGTTCGATCACGCTACGGCCCTCGCCAGGTGCGGCGCTGATCACGAACAGCCCGGGGCCGCGCTGGAACTTCTCGTACGAGGCATCGGCCGAACTGGCGACCCGCGACTCGCGCACCAGCAGGCGCGGCAGCCGTGCCACCTCGCTCGCATCGAGCACGGCTTCGAGCACCTCGAGCGCATAGGGTTCCCAGTCGCGGTCGGCGTCGCGCAGCACCGGCACGTGGAAGCCGAGCATCAGGAATGGACTCTGGGCCGCGCCCTGGAACACCACGCGCCGGATGCCGCGCTGTTCGGGCTCGACCTGCGGCGAGCGCCGAGGCAGCGGTCGCGCGGCCAGGCGCCCGAAGTGCCGGTTGGCCAGGCGGAACACCTGCTCGGCATCGACGTCCCCGACCACCACCAGCACCGCGTTGTTCGGCGCGTACCAGCGCCGGTAGAACTCGCGCGCATCCTCGATGGTCAGGTTCTCGAGGTCGTTCATCCAGCCGATCACCGGCGTGCGGTAGGGATGCGCGGTGAACGCAGTCGCGTAGAGCTGCTCGAACAGCGCCGCCCGCGGGCGGTCGTCGGTTCGCCAGCGGCGCTCTTCCATCACCACCTGCATCTCGCGCGCGAACACGTCGGGCTGCATAACCAGACTGGACATGCGTTCGGCCTCGAGCTCCAAGACGGTGCCGAGGTCCTTCGCCGAGAGCTGCTGGTGGTAGGCGGTGTAGTCGCGGCCGGTGAACGCATTGTCGCGCCCGCCGAGCTGGGCGATGCGCCGCGAGAACTCGCCATCGGCCAGGCGGCGGGTGCCGCGGAACATCATGTGCTCGGTGACATGGGCGAGCCCGGTCAGGCCGTTCACCTCGTCGATGCTGCCCACCCGGTACCAGACCATCGAGGTGACCACCGGCGCGCGCCGGTCCTCGCGCACGACGATCTTCATGCCGTTGTCGAGCACCCGTTCGACGGTGCCGCGGGTCGAGGACCCGGCCGCCAGCACGGCGGTGCCGAGGAGCAGCACGAGCAGCACTGCCTTCGACAGCCTGCCGGTCAGCAGGGCGCCCGACCGAAGAGGGATGGAAACTCGTAACATCGCCTACTGGTTCGTCGCCCGATCCGCATTCGGTTCTGATTGCACAAGAGGAAGTATGTTTGGTTTCCTGAAGCCCGGCAAGGAAGCACCCGCGTCCAGCGACGATCCGTCGAAGGACGGTGGCAAGGCCGCCGCCGACGCCGCTGATGCCGCCCCGGTGCGTCCGGGATGGGCGGAACGGCTCAAGGCCAGCCTGCGGGCGACGCGCGAACAGCTCAACCGCAGCGTCGGCGGTACCCTGGGCGCACCGATCGGCGAGGTCGGCGGCCAGATCGCCGGGCTGTTCGGGCTGGGCCGCAAGATCGACGAGGCGCTGTTCGAGGAACTCGAGACCGCGCTGCTGGCGGCCGATGTCGGCGTCGGGGCGACCCAGGTGCTGATCGACAACCTGCGTCAGCGTGCCCGCAGGGAAGCGCTGACCGATGCCTCGCAGCTGCAGACGGCACTGGCCGACGCGCTGGCTGGCCTGCTCGCCCCGCTGGCGAAGCCGCTGGACGTGGGCACCCACAAACCTTTCGTGATCATGCTCGCCGGCGTGAACGGCGCCGGCAAGACCACCACCATCGGCAAGCTCGCCGCCCGCTTCCGTGCCGAGGGGCGCAGCGTGCTGCTGGCCGCCGGCGACACCTTCCGCGCCGCCGCGCGCGAGCAGCTCGAGGCCTGGGGCGAGCGCAACGGCGTCACCGTGATCTCGCAGCAGTCGGGCGATCCGGCCGCGGTGATCTTCGATGCCATCCGCGCCGCGCAGGCGCGCGGCATCGACGTGGTGCTGGCCGACACCGCAGGCCGGCTGACCACGCAGATGCACCTGATGGACGAGATCCGCAAGGTGAAGCGGGTGATCGGAAAGGCGCTCGACGGCGCACCGCACGAGGTGCTGCTGGTGCTGGACGGCAACACCGGGCAGAACGCGCTCGCCCAGGTGAAGGCGTTCGACGCCGCGCTCGGCGTGACCGGGCTGGTGGTGACCAAGCTCGACGGCAGCGCGAAGGGCGGCGTGCTGGCGGCGATCGCACGCGAGCATCCGGTGCCGATCCGCTTCATCGGCATCGGCGAGGCGATCGACGACCTGCAGCCGTTCGAGCCGCGCGAATTCGTGTCGGCCCTGTTCGATTGAAGACCCGACGCGGATGATCCTGCTCGACAAGGTCGGCAAGCGTTACCCGGCAGGCCCGGGCAACGACGGGCACGAGGCGCTGAAGTCGATCACGCTGGCCATCGACAGCGGCGAGTTCGCGGTGGTCACCGGCCGTTCCGGCGCCGGCAAGAGCACGCTGCTCAAGCTGGTCGCGGGCATCGAGCTGCCCACCAGCGGCACCGTGCGCGTGAACGGCCAGGACCTGGCCGGGTCGCGCCGCGCGCTGCCCTTCATGCGGCGCAAGATCGGCCTGATCTTCCAGGACCACAAGCTGCTGTACGACCGCAGCGTGTTCGACAACGTGCAGCTGCCGCTCGACATCACCGGCTTCCCGCCGAAGGAGGCCGCGCGGCGCGTGCGCGCGGCGCTGGACAAGGTCGGGCTGCTCTCGCGCGAGCGCGAGCTGCCGGTGACGCTGTCCGGCGGCGAACAGCAGCGGCTGTGCATCGCGCGCGCGATCGTGCACCGGCCGTCGCTGCTGCTCGCCGACGAGCCGACCGCCAACCTCGACATGGACTATGCGCAGGACATCGTCGACATCCTGCGCTCGTTCCACCAGGTCGGCGTCACCGTGGTCGTCTCCACCCACGACCTTGTGTCTCTGCGCATGGCCCGCCCGCGCGTGATCGCGCTGTCGCGCGGCATGCTGGCAAGCGAGCACCCGGAATGAGCCCTCGCCGATGAAGGCCTGGATCAACCAGCACCGCCGGGCTATCGGCGTGACCGCCGCGCAGGCTTGGCGCTCGCCGTTTTCGCACCTGTTCCAGGTGCTGGTGATCGGCGTGGCGATCCTGCTGCCGCTGCTGCTGCACCTGGCCGTGCAGAACCTGCAGCGCCTGGGCGGCAACCTGCCGGCCGATGCCCGGATAGCGCTCTACCTGGCAGGGGATGCCACCGGCAAGGACGCCGACCAGATCGCCGCACGGCTCAAGGCCCATCCGACGGTCGCCGGCCACCGCTTCGTGTCGCGCGAGGAAGCGATCAAGGACCTGCGCCGGATCCACGAGATCGCCGACCTGGTCGATGCGCTGCCGAAGAACCCGCTGCCCGACGCGTTCATCGTGCGCGCGAGATCCTCGGCGCCCGACGATCTCGAAGCGCTGCGGCGCGAGGCCGCGAAATGGCCGAAGGTGGCCCTCGCCCAGCTCGACGCCGCCTGGGCGGCGCGGCTCGATGCCGGGCTGGACCTCGCCCGTGCGCTGGCCGCCGGGCTGGCCGCCCTGCTCGCCGGCGCGCTGCTCGCCATCGCCTTCAACACGATCGGCCTGCAGGTGGTGAACCGGCGCGAGGAGATCGAGGTCTGCCGGCTGATCGGTGCCACCCATGGATTCATCCGCCGGCCGTTCCTGTATGCCGGGCTGCTGCAGGGTGCAGTGGGGGGCGCCATTGCCTGCGGGCTGGCTGCCCTGTGCGTGGAGTGGGTGAACCGGCAGCTGCCCGGGCTCGCCGCGCTGTACGAAACGAATATCGTGCTGCTTCCGCTTGCCTGGCAGGATGTCATATCCGTGACATGCTTCGCCGGGCTGCTCGGCTGGCTGGGTGCCTGGCTCGCGGTCTCCAGGCATCTGTGGCGCGGCGGTCCGGCCTGAACGGTCAACCGGGAACAGGGCCGGGAGGATCCCGCGCCTGACGCTCAACTCATTGATCTGGCGCAGAATTTATCCTAGGTCATCCTGCCGGTGGATCGACAGACCCATACCCGATTGAAATCGTCGGGATTGTAGTCCACCATTAGCACTCTCCTGCGTTAAGTGCTAAAGTTGATTCATTCAGTGCCGTTCAGTGTCATGTGTACGGTCCGTCCTGCGGGCCGTCCGACCAAGGAGGCGCATCCATGACTACCGCTGTCGCTTTCCCCGCTGCTGCCCTGCCCACGCCGGCCAACGCCCTGTTCGCCACGGCGATGCCCTCGCTCGCCACGGGCAGCCTCGAGACCTACATCCAGACGGTGAACCGCCTGCCGATGCTCACGCCCGAGCGCGAGACCGAACTGGCGCGCCGGCTGCGCGACAGCGACGACCTGTCGGCCGCGCGCGAACTGGTGATGTCCCACCTGCGCGTAGTGGTGTCGGTCGCCCGCGGCTACATGGGCTACGGCCTGCCGCAGGCCGACCTGATCCAGGAAGGCAACATCGGCCTGATGAAGGCGGTCAAGCGCTTCGACCCCGAGCGCGGCGTCCGATTGGTCTCGTTCGCGGTGCACTGGATCCGCGCCGAGATGCACGAGTACATCCTGAAGAACTGGCGCATCGTGAAGGTCGCCACTACCAAGGCGCAGCGCAAGCTGTTCTTCAACCTGCGCAGCATGAAGCAGGCGCACGGCACGCTCGGCCCGGCCGAAGTCGCCAGCATGGCGAAGACGCTGGGCGTGCGCAACGAGGACGTGGTCGAGATGGAGACCCGGATGGGCGGGCACGACGTGTCGCTCGAGCCGGTCGGCGGCGACGACGACGAGTCGTCGTTCGGTCCGATCTCCTACCTGGCCGACCCGGGCGCAAGCCCGGCGGTGCAGCTCGAGCAGGCCCAGACCGCACGCCTGCGCCAGACCGG
Organism: Betaproteobacteria bacterium; assembly: GCA_021298815.1. Taxonomy (GTDB): domain Bacteria; phylum Pseudomonadota; class Gammaproteobacteria; order Burkholderiales; family CAIKXV01; genus CAIKXV01. Next base: position 22,030 of record JAJTHE010000074.1, read on the forward strand.
GCTGGCCGACGCGCTGGCCAGCCTCGATCCGCGCAGCCGCCGCATCATCGAGGCGCGCTGGCTGCAGGAAGAAAACGTCGCGACGCTGCACGACCTGGCCGAAGAGTTCGGCGTGTCGGCCGAACGCATCCGGCAGATCGAGCAGAAGGCGATGCAGAAGATCCGGGCGAGCCTGCAGGAAGCTGCCTGAACAGACAACAGAAGAGGGTCAGGTCTTGAGTCTTGCATCGCGGATGCATGACCCAGGACCTCCTTCGCGCCCTGCCCCTCAGCCTTCCGGCAACAGGCGTCCGAGCTCGGCCCTGAGTTGCTCCACCCCGATGGGCTTGGCCAAGTAGCCGTCCATGCCGGCCGCCGCGCAACGCGCACGGTCCTCGGCCATGGCATTGGCTGTCAATGCCACGACCGGAAGGGGAGGTCTTCCATGCGCCGCTTCATCGCCGCGCAGCGCCCGGGTGGCGGAAACCCCGTCCATGCCCGGCATCTCCATGTCCATCAGCACCAGGTCATAGCCTCCCGCCGCGATGCGTGCGAGGGCGGAGCGTCCATCGTCCGCGCTGTCGACGACGATGCCCATCCGCTCCAGAAGGGCCATCGCGAGCGTGCGGTTGACCGCGTTGTCGTCGACCACCAGCACGCGCCGTCCAGCCAGCCGGGTCGTTGCGCGCAGCGGATGCGCCGGATCCGGGCGGCTCGCCGACGCGGGCGCTGGCTCCGCCGGTGCAAGGCGCAGCGGTAATCGGCCCTTGAAACAGGAACCGACCCCGGGCGTGCTCTCCACTTCTATCTCACCGCCCATCGCGCGCAGCAGGTCACGCGTGATCAGCAGCCCGAGGCCCGTGCCGCCGAACCGGCGGGCAACGCTCTCGTCGGCCTGGGAGAACGCCTGGAAGATCCGGCCGCGCGCGGCCTCGTCCATCCCCACGCCGGTATCGCGGACGCTGAACTCGAGCATGCCCTCGGCTGCGGTCAGGTGCAGCATCACGGAGCCGCGCTCGGTGAACTTCACCGCATTGGCGAGCAGGTTGATGAGGACCTGACGCAAGCGCGTGGGATCACCGAGCAGTCGTCTCGGCAGATCGGGGGCGACGACCGTCTCGAAGGCCAACCCCTTGGCGGCGGCCTGCCGGTCGATCATGGTCGCCACCGCCGCCACCAGATCCGGGAGATCGAAAGCGACGACCTCCAGCACCAGCTTGCCCGCCTCGATTCTGGCCTGATCCAGCACCATGTTGACGAGCTCCAGCAGATGATCGCCGGCGCTGGCGATGAGCCGCACCTGGTCGAGCTGAATCTGCGTGAGCGGTTCGGTCTCGAGCAACTGCGCGAAGCCGATGATCGCGGTCAGGGGCGTTCGCAATTCATGGCTCATCCGCGAAAGGAACTCCGACTTGGCGCGGCTGGCGGCTTCCGCCCGTTCCTTCGCGAGCAGCATCTCCCGTTCGCGACTGGCGAGTTCCTCGGCGCGCCGGCCCTCGAGATACCGCTGCAGCGCATGGGTGACCACCGGCAGGAAGCGCCGGAACAGGGTTTGTGCCTCCGGGTCGGCCAGTCGTCGGACGCCAGCGCACAACACCAGCCAACCCGGATCGGAAGGCGGGGCACCTGCGCCCGGACCGACCCGACCGCAAAGCAGCACCGGAGGCAGCCGTTGCGGACACGGCAGGCCGAGGGCAGCCACCAGGACCGGGGTGTCCGCGACCACGCGCGACGGCTTCCTGCTCAGGTAGGTGAGCAAAGGCGGCTTCGCCAGCAGTTCGAGGAATCCGGGTTCGGCTCGCGCGCCGCAGGCCTCCGCACGGCCGGTGCCGTCGCAGGCATGGATCGCGACCGACGGCGTGTCCAGCGCCCGTGAAAGACAGTCGACGACGAGTTGCGGCAGGCGATCGCCATCGCGCTCCTCGACCATCGATTCGAGCGCGCTGGCGAGCGCGTCGCTCGCGCGGCGCATGCGCTCGTCGCGCGCGCGCAGGTTTGCCAGTTCCACCAGCGTGTCACTCAGGTGGGCCTCGTCCATGGGCATCGGAACCGCCATCAGCCGCGTGCGAACGTCACCACGGAGATCATCAGATTGCCATGTCGGTTGTCGCCGGCCAGCACCGGCCCCTGTTCGCCGAAGGTGAACGCGGCAATGAACGGGACGCCGGGCATGCGGTCGTTGAGCGAGCGCCGTACCTCGTCGAGGCGATCGTTCACCGTCAGCATGCAGCCGGCGCAGAACACGAGAATCATCCCTGCAACCTGCGCCTTGTCGGTCTCGCCGATGCGACAGGCAGACTCGACCACCATCGCCGGACGCGCGAGCAGGTTGTCGGCGGTGCCGCTCATCAACACCAGTTCATCGTCCACGGCCACGTCGGTGAACAGCGTCATGGACCCGTCGGCGTCGATCGTTTCGGGATGCGAGAGCAGATGGATGTCCGTGTCCCCGATCGCCTGCATGCGCCGCCCGAGCGGCCATAGCGCGGTCGCCATGAGGATGTTGACCGCACCGACTTCGGGCCGGACGACGGTGCCCCGGGTCCAGCCAGCGTAGACATCGGCGGCCGGCTGGCCATCTATCTCGAAGACCCGACGTCCGGCGCAGCGGGTGATGCGCCCGCGCAGCGCGGTCGGCGTGTAACCGGAGTGGAAGGCAGCGCCGATGGGCGTCGACGGGAACATCACGGAGACCACCATCCCGTTGCCGAAGGCCGCGCCATCCGACATCACCTGCCATTTTCCCTCGATGGCATTGTCCGCCGCCGAACCGCCGACGATCGGAGTGGACGCGCCCACCACATCCTGCAGCCCGGCGATGACCGCCTCTTCCTTGCCGGGGGTGCTCGATATCCAGACCAGCGCGGGCGTTTCGCCCAGCCTGTCGGCATCGGCCAGCGCCTGGCGCACCAGGGCAGCGGCTGCAGCGCGTGGCGCGTCCCCCAGCGCTCCGCATGCCGTACCGTAATCGCCATTCGCGTCGGCGATGGCAAGCAGGCACACGGCTGGCTCCTGCCCTGTGTAGGTGCCGGTCTCGATCATGCTGCCCAGGCAGGAGGTGGCGCAATGGATTCGCGCCTGGGGCCAGCGCGCCCGTGCGGCGGTACCCACGGCGTGCAGGTCATGCCGTGCGTTGGCCTGGATCATCAGGTAGCGAGGTGCATCCATCCCCTGCGCGACGAGTTGCGCGATGCAATGCGCGATGGCACCGATCGTGGATGAAGTCTCGGAAGCGGCGGTTGCAATGCGGAACATCGTGGCATTCCGTGGACGCGATCGAGATGCGCAGAAGTCTACCAGCTTCCAGCGCGAGCCCTGCCGAGGACGCACGACGCGACCAGCACGCCAGAAGAACGGCCTGTGCCGACCCTGCGCGGCCTCGTACCGAAGGGGGTCTATCGAAGGGGGTCAGGTCTTGCCTTTTGCCTCGGAGAGGCAAAAGGCAAGACCTGACCCCCACCTTCAGTCGAACTTCAGGCCGAGTTCCTTCACCACCCGCCGCGTGCTCGCCAGCTGCTCGGCGATGAACTTCGCGAACGCATCGGGCGTGTTGGCCACGCCCTCGGCACCGACTTCCAGCAGCTGGCGCTGGACGTCGGCCATGCCGACGGTGTCGTGCACCGCCTTGTTCAGCCGCTGCACGATCGGCTTCGGCAGTCCGGCCGGGCCGAGCAGGCCGAACCAGCCCGCGGCCGCATAGCTCACGCCCGACTCGCGCACCGTCGGCACGTCGGGCAGCAGCGCGGAGCGCGCCGCCCCGCCGACCGCGACCGCGCGCAGCCGCCCTGCCTTCACCTGCGGGATGCTGCCCGCCATCGGACCGAAGTAGAACTGGGTCTCGTTGGACACGGTGGCCGCCACCGATGGCGCGCCGCCCTTGTACGGCACGTGCACCGTGCCATTGGCGATGCCCGCCGCGCTGACGAACAGCGCGATCGCGAAATGGCTGGTGGAACCGGTGCCGCCGGATGCATAGTTGAGCGAATTCGGCTTCGCCTTCGCCAGCGCGACCAGGTCCTTCACGCTGTTTATCGGCAGCGAGGGGTTCACCACCAGCAGGTTCTGCGAGATCGCGAACAGCGACACCGGAGTGAAGTCGCGGATCGGGTCATATGACAGCTTCGGCTGGATCACCGGCGAGAACGAATGCGTCGAGATCGAGCCGGCGAGCAGCGTGTAGCCATCGGGCTGCGCACGCGCCGCGATCTCGCCGCCGATGGTGCCGCCCGCGCCACCACGGTTGTCGATGACCATCGGCACGCCGAGCACGTCGGCAAGCCTGTTGACCACGATGCGCGCGATCACGTCGTTGGCGCCGCCGGGCGGGTTCGGGGAGACCAGCCGCACAGGGCGCGACGGATAGGATTGCTGGGCCGACACGGTGGCCGGCGCCGGCAGGGCCAGCACCGCCGCCGCCAGGGACGCGCCGGCGATCGTGCGCCGCGCGCTGCGGGCAACGTTGCGTTTCATCGATCCGCTCCTTCAGGTTTCCAGCGGCAGGCGCACGGCCTGTCCCGAACGCGCAGACCGCTCCATCGCGATCGTCGTCTCGAGGTTGACCAGCGCGGCATCGGGCCGGCAGTGCGGCGTGTCGGCGCCGGTCACCAGCGAGTCGAGCCAGCTGCGCGTCTCGTTGCCGAGCGGCCCCCAGAATTCGCCCAGCGCCCAGTCGCCGGCGGTATTGCTGCCGAGGAACGCGAACGGCACTCCGTGGTCGGGCACGTAGGCGTGCGGGATCCCCTTCTCGGAATAGATCAGGTGGTCCATGTGGTCGTCGTCGATGATCATCGTGCCTTCGGTGCCGAGCAGTTCGACCCGGTCGGACTGGCCCAGCGTCGGGTACTGCGCCGGCAGCGCATAGCTCACGCCGAAGTTGATCACCGCGCCGTCGGCAAAGGTGACGATCGCCCAGGTCACGTCGTGCGCGCTGTAGCCGGCCTTCCTGAAGATGCCGTGCTGGCCGCGCGCGACCACCTCGACCGGACGGTTGCCTTCGAGGAACCAGCACATCAGGTCGACGTAGTACGTGAGCACGTCGAGCACCGGCGTCGCATGCGGGTCGCGCTTGAGGATCGAGAACGCCTGCGCGCGCGAGTTGTAGACCCGTGCCAGGCCACCCACCACGGTGCCCAGCCGCCCATGGTTCATCTGCTCCTTCGCCCGCAGGAAGCATTCCTTGAAACGGCGGCTGTAGCCGATGCGCAGGTTGCCGTCGTTGGCGCGGATCGCATCTGCGATGCGCTGCGCGTCGGCGAGTTCGAGGGCGATCGGCTTCTCGACCAGCACCGGCTTGCCCAGTTCGAGCGCGCGGATGATCGGCGCCACATGCTCGCCCTCGGGTGTGGACACGAACACCGCGTTGACCTCCGGTCGATCGATCACCTCGTTGTTGTTGCCGCTCGAGAAGTCGGCGGCGCAGGTCTTCGCCAGCGCCTGTGCCCGCGACGCATCGAGGTCGGAGATCGCGAGGAAACCGACGGACGGATGTCTTGCTGAAAGGCGTGCTCGCAGGGTGCCGATGCGTCCGGCACCCACGACGGCGACGCCCAGGGGCCTGATGCTCACCTTCTCCTCCTGGATCCTATGGTCTGGGCGCGATGATACGCGCGGCGTGGTTGACCCGCGCAGGCCTGCACGTCACCATCGCACGCCACAGGAGGAGTACCCACGATGACATCCATCAAGACGGCGCCAGCCGCACGGGATGCCCGCATGATCGCCGCGGTCTCTGCCGCGATCCTGCCGGCCATGCTGCCGATCCCCGATGCGTTCGCGCAGGCCTTCCCCGCCCGCCCGATCCGGCTGCTGATCCCTGCCTCCCCCGGCGGCCCTGCCGACATCGTCGCGCGCATCGTCGCGCAGAACTACGGCGAGGCGATCGGCCAGCCACTGGTCGCCGACAACCGCGCCGGTGCCGGTGGCGGCATCGGCGCCGAGATCGTCGCGCGCAGCCAGCCCGACGGCTACACGGTGATGATCAGCCACTCCGGCCCGCTGGCGATCGAGCCGCTGCGCCAGTCGAAACCGTCGTACGACCCGCTGCGCGACTTCACGCCGCTGTCGCTGGTGGCCGAGCAGGCCTACATGCTGCTCGTTCACCCGTCGGTGCAGGCGAAGACCGTGCAGGAACTGGTGGCCCTTGCGCGCTCGCGTCCGGGGAAGATGAACTTCGCCTCGGGCGGGCCGGGCACCGGCATCCACATGGCGGCCGAGCTGTTCAACCTCGTCGCGGCGCTGAAGGTGACCCATGTCCCGTACAAGGGCGCGGGCCCCGGCATGGGCGCGCTGATCGGCGGCGAGGTCGACATGATGTTCAACGGCATCTCGTCGGCCCTGCCGCAGGTGCGTGCCGGCAAGCTGCGCGCGCTCGCGATGGCCGGCACGAAGCGGTCGAACCTGCTGCCGGAACTACCGACCATCCAGGAGGCGGGCTTCAAGTACGACACCAGCGGCTGGTACGGCTTCGTCGGCCCTGCCGGGCTGCCGAAGCCGATCGTCGCCCGCCTGAACGAGGCGCTGGTGAAGACGCTCGCCAGCGCCGAGGTGCGCGAGCGCTTCTCGGCGCAGGGCATCGACGGCATCGGCTCCACGCCGGCCGCGTTCGCCGACTTCCTGCGCGAGGAGATGGCGAAGTGGCGCAAGGTGATCGTCGCCTCCGGGCTCAAGGGCGACTGAACGATCGCCGGGCCGACCAGGGCGTGGCAGCCCGCGCCGTCGTGCCCCTGCACGCTACAATCAGCTGACGGGTAATTCAGCCCGCGCCCACCCGACAGCAGAAGGAAAGCACCCCATGACCATCGATGTCCGCTCGCTGTTCGGCGCATTCGCAGTCGGGACCAGCCTTGCCGCCGGCACCGGCGCCGCATGGGCGGCGGCGGCCGAGTTCCCGGCGAAGCCCATCCGCCTGATCATCCCGTTCGCCGCAGGCAGCGCCACCGACGTCTCGGCGCGCCTGTTCGGCACGGAGCTCGCGAAGCAGATGGGCCAGCAGGTCGTCGCCGACAACCGGGCCGGGGCAGGCGGCGCGATCGGCATGCAGGCACTGGCCACTTCGGCAGCGGACGGCTACGTGATCGGCTATGCAGGGCCGGGTCCGCTCGCCATCAATCCTGCGATCACGCCGTCACTGCCGTACAACGTCGCGCGCGACTTCCAGCCGGTGTCGCAGGCCGTGGAGGCAGCCCTGCTGGTCGCGGTGACGACGGCGCTGCCCGTGAAGGACATCAAGGGCCTGATCGCGATCGCTCGCAAGCGCCCGGGCGAACTGAGCAACGCGTCGGCCGGCACGGGCACCATCGGGCACCTCGCCGGCGAGTACTTCAAGATGCTCACCAGCACGAACATCCTGCACGTGCCCTACAAGGGCGGAGCCCAGGCAACGGCGGACGTGATGGCCGGGCATGTGCAGATGCTGTTCGATCCACTCACCGGGGTGGGCGTGCACATTCAATCGGGCCGGCTGCGCGCCCTGGCGGTGACCGGACCCAGGCGGCTGGCCGCCTTTCCGAACCTGCCGACGGTGGCGGAGTCCGGCGTCCCTGGCTACGAAGTGATGACCTGGGGAGGCATCCTCGCCCCCGCCGGCATTCCCCGGAACGTCCTTGACCGCCTGAATGCGGAGATGCAGCGGGCGGTCAGGTCGCCAGTGATCATCGAGCGCTACGGTGCCCTCGGTGCCACGCCGGTAGCCGGGACGCCCGAGCAGTTCGCGGAACTGATCCGGAGCGAGACCGCCAAGTGGGCGAAGGTCGTGAAGTTCGCACAGGTGCAGCCGAACTGATCGCGAACTGATGCCTGCGACCGAGGCGTCGTCCACCATGCCTTCGCCACGGCGCGCCCGCCCGGATGTCGCTGCGATCGAAGCGCTGTTCAGCCGCGAGCGCCTCTGGCAGGCCTTCATGGACATCGAGGCCACGCTGGCGGAGGTGCAGGCCGAACTCGGCATGATCCCCGTAACGGCAGCGGCCGAGATCCGGCGCAGGGCCGACCTCGACGCGATCGGTCCGGCGGCGCTCGCCGCGGACATCGCGCGCACCCGTGCGCCGATCCACTCGATCGCGCGCGCGCTGGCGCAGGCCTGCGACGGCGATGCCGGCGACTACGTGCACTGGGGGGCCACCACGCAGAACCTGACCCAGACCGGCCGTACCCTGCTGATGCGCGAAGCGCACGATGCGCTGCTGGCGCTGCTGGGCGATATCCTCGTCCGCATGGCCGGGCTGGCCGAAGCGAGCGCAGGGATGCTCGCGGCCGGGCGCACGAACCACAGGCATGCGCTTCCGATCACCTTCGGACTCAAGGTCGCGGGATGGATCGAGGAACTGCTGCGCCACGTGGATCGGCTGCGCGGCGCCGAGCCGCGGGTGTTCGTCTCGCTGTGGGGCGGCGCGCTCGGGGCGATGCACGCGTTCGGCGAGCACGGACCCGAGATCAACCGGCGGCTGTCCCGGCGCCTCGGGCTTGCGCCGCTGGCGGTGCCCTCGCGGGCCGGCACCGACCACGTGGCCGAATACGTGATGCTGCTGGCGCTGCTGGGCACCACGTTCTCGAAGATCGCGCGCGAACTCTATGCACTGATGGCCGACGAGATCGACGAGGTGTCCGAGTCGCTCGGCGGGGACGTCGTCGGTTCCAGCACCATGCCGCAGAAGGTGAATTCGAAGGTCGCCGTGCAGGTCATCGCGCTCGCCGGCCGGTTGCGCAGCCAGGTGCCGCTGGCGCTGGAGGCCATGCAGCCCACGCACGAAGGCGATGCCGCCAACAACCAGATGATGTACTGGCTGATGGAGGGCACGGGACCGCTCGCCTACGCGGTCGCCTGGGAGATGGACCAGCTGCTCGCCTGCCTGCGCCTGCATCCCGACCGGATGCTGCGCAACCTCGGGCACTCGGCCGGGGCGATCGCCGCGGAGAACGCGATGATGCTGCTCGCGCCGGCGCTCGGCCGCGGCGCCGCCCATGACCTGCTCCACCATGCGCTGGAGGAAGCGCAGGCCGCAGGCGGCCAGCTCGTCGACCGCCTGCTCGCCGACGAGCGCGTGCGCCTGTCGGTCGACGAAGCGGCGCTGCGCGCGGCGCTGGATCCGGCCGGATACACGGGGCGCAGTGCCGACATGGCACGCGAGATGGCCATGGCCGCGCGCGCGGCCGCGGCGCGCCTGCACTGCTAGGAAATCAGAGCCGCAGCAGGCGCGCCGCGTTGTCCCAGAATACCGCCTGCCTGCCGGCGTCGTCGAGCACGCTGATCTCGTGCACCACGCCCACCGGGTCGTTGTGCGCGATGTCGAAGCAGTAGTCGCTGCCCATCAGGATGCGGTCGACGCCGACCAGCTTCACCAGGTAGTCCATCACCTCGGGGCAGTAGCTGATCGTGTCGTAGGTGAAGCGCTTCAGGTATTCGCTCGGCGCGCGCGGCAGGTGCTTGCATTCCGGGCGCACCTTGAAGCCCTGGTCGAGCCGGCCACGCAGGATCGGCAGCGCGCCGCCGGCATGGGGCAGCGACACCTCGAGCTTCGGGAATGCGTCGAGCACGCCGCCGAAGATCAGGTGCGAGGCGGCGATCGCCACCTCGAACGGGTTGCCCAGCGTGTTGATCAGGTACCACTGCTTGAGCCGCTCGTTGTTGATCATCATCGGGTGCAGGAACAGCGGCAGCCCGAGGTCGGCCATGCGCTCGTAGACCGGGAAGAAGCTGCGGTCGGAGAGTTCGCGGTCGCGCACCGCGGTGGCCATGTAGATGCCGCGAATGCCGGGTAGCTTCGCCGCACGCTCCAGTTCCTCGAGCGCGAGGTTCGGGTTCTGGAACGGCAGGTGCGCGAAGCCGATGAAGCGGTCGGGATGGGCGACATGCGCGGCGCTGATCGCGTCGTTCACCGCCTGCGACAGTTGCAGCCCCAGTTCGTCGTCGGCCCAGTAGACCATCGGCTGGGTCATCGACAGCGCGTGCATGTCGATGCCCATGCGGTCCATGTAGGCGAGGCGCTCGTCGAGGTCGATGAAGCCCGAGGTGATCGGCCCGGTGCGCAGGTTTAGCCCGACCTGGATGAACCGCGCGCCGGTGGCGTCGCTGGTCACCGTCGTGCCGCAGCGGCCGCCGAACTTCGCGACCAGTTCGATGAAGCGTTCCGGGAAGAAATGGGCGTGGGTGTCGATGTTCGGCATGGCGGTCCTTCGGTTCGGCGTGGCTCGGTCCGGCGTGGCCCGGTCCGGCGTGACTCAGTTGAGCGTGATCTTCGCGGTGCGCACGACCCGGCCCCACTTCTCGAGCTCGGCCTTGATGAACGCGGCGAAGGCATCCGGCGGCATGCCGCCCGGTTCGGCGCCGTCCGCGGCCAGGCGCTGCCCGACGTCGGGCAGCAGCAATGCCCTGGCCACTTCCGCGTGCATGCGGCCCACGGCCTCGCGCGGCGTGCCCGCGGGCGCGAACAGCGCGTACCAGAAGATCGCCTCGTAGCCAGGCACCCCACCCTCGGCGATCGTCGGCACCTCGGGCATCGCGGCCGCGCGCTTCGCACCGGTGACGCCGATGGCGCGCAGCCGGCCGGAACGCAGGTGGGGCGCGACGGTCAGCGTGTTCGGCGTGGCGAGTTGCACATGGCCGGCGAGCAGGTCCGCCGTGGCCGGGCCGGCACCCTTGTACGGAATGTGAACGATGTTCAGGCCGGCCATCGACAGGAAAAGCTCCATCGCCATGTGCAGCGACGTCCCCGCGCCGGCCGAGCTGTAGTTGAGCGCACCGGGCCGCGCCTTCGCCAGCGCGATCAGCTCCTTCACCGATTTCACCGGCAGGCTCGGGTGCACGGTCAGCACGTGGGGCAGGGACGCGGCGAGCGTGACCGGCACGAAGTCGCGCAGGATGTCGTAGGGCGGCTGCTTCGCCAGCACCTGGTTGAGCACGATCGCGCTGGCCGCCATCAGCTGGGTATAGCCATCCGCCGGTGCACGCGCGACGAACTCGGTGCCCAGGATCTGCCCGGCACCCGGGCGGTTCTCGACGACGACGGACTGTCCCAGCGCCTCGCCCACGCGGCTGGCCAGCACCCGCGTGACGATATCGGTGCCGCCTCCCGGCGAGGTGGGCACGATGATGCGCACGGGCTTGGCGGGCCATCCCGGTGCAGGTTGCGCCATCACGGCGGACGGTGCGCACAGCACGAGCGCCAGCCGCAGCAGCGTGCCCGCCGCAGGCCGCGGCGCGGCCAGGGAAGATGCAGTCATCGGTGGCAAGTCCTTGTTCGTCACGTTTCGTCCCGCCCTGTTTCATTCCACCGGACTTCAGTCCAGTGCCAGCTTCGCGTCGCGCACGACGCGGCTCCATTTCTCGATCTCCGACCTGACGTAGGCGGCGAACGCCTCAGGACTCATGCCGCCGGCCTCGGCGCCATCGGCGGCCAGCCGCTTCGCGACGTCCGGCGCCTGCAGCGCCTTCGCCGTCTCGGACTGCATGCGGTTGACCGCGTCGCGCGGCGTCCCGGCCGGTGCGAACAGGCCGTACCACTGGATCGCCTCGTAGCCGGGCAGCCCGGCCTCGGCGATGGCCGGCACCTCGGGCAGCCCGGCCGCACGCTTCAGGCTGGTCACCCCGAGCGCACGCAGGCGCCCGGAACGCAGGTGCGGCGCGGCGGTCAGCGTGTTCGGCATCGACAGCTGGACATGGCCGGCGAGCAGGTCGGCGGTTGCGGGACCGGTGCCCTTGTACGCGACATGCACGATGTCGGCCGCGGCCATCGAGCGCAGCAGTTCCATCGACATGTGGGGCGAGGTGCCGGCGCCGGCGGAGCTGTAGTTCAGCATCCCGGGCCTGGCCTTGGCCAGTGCGATCAGCTGCCTCACCGACTTCGCCGGCAGGCTCGGATGGACGGTCAGCACGTTGGGCAGGGTCGCCGCGACCGTCACCGGCACGAAGTCGCGCAAGGTGTCGTACGGCGGCTTCTTCGCGAGCACCTGGTTCAGGACGATGGCGCTCGCCGCCATCAGCTGGGTATAGCCGTCGGGTGCCGCACGCGCGACGAACTCGGTGCCGAGGATCTGGCCAGCACCCGGTCTGTTCTCGACCACCACCGACTGCCCGAAGACGTCGGTCAGGCGCGCTGCCAGCACGCGCGTGACGATGTCCGTGCCGCCACCGGGCGAGGTCGGCACGACGATGCGTACCGGCTTGGCCGGCCATGCGGGCGCCTGCGCCGCCGCGAGCGCGGGCAGGAGGGCGGCGGTACAGGCCGCGGCGGCGGCCAGTGCCCTGGAAGGATTCGACGAGACGGTCATGGTGTCCTCACGAGGTGTCGCGCATCCGTCTGCCCGCGCCGCGGGTCACGATGCGATCGTCCGACGATGTCCGGCGACGCACGCCCGGCGGCGGCGCGGTGCGGCCGGAGGGGATTCACTGATGGGAGTAAAGCTGCAGCCCCGGAACCGGCAGCTCGCAGCGAAGGATGGTGCCGCGATACGAGTCGGTGATGTACAGGTGGCGGCCTTCCGGTCCGCCGTAGGCCATGTTGGTCAGGCGTCCGCCGCCGTCGGGCGCACGGATGCCGTACAGGAACTCGCCCGCCGGGCTCATCAGCCAGACGATGCCCACGCGTGCATGGCCGACCGCGAGGTTGCCCTTCGCATCCACCGCCAGGCCGTCCGGCCCGTGCATCCCGGGCAGGTAGCCGAACACGCCGCACTTGCTCGGCACGCCGTCGCGCAGCGGCAGGTGCCACATGCAGTTGGTGCGCGTCATCGCGACATACACCGCCGACTCGTCGGGCGACAGCGCGATCCCGTTCGGGCTGGGACCGTTGTCGATCAGGCACTCCAGCTTGCGGTCGGGCGTGGCGCGCCAGACGCGGCCGGTCTGGTCGTGCACGCCGGTCTGCCCCTGGTCGGTGAAGTAGAGGTCGCCGTTGCTCGCGAACACCAGGTCGTTCACGCCCTTGAAGCCTTCCGACCGGGCATGGGTGATCCACGGCTCGACCTTTCCGGTCGCCGGGTCGCAGGTCATCACGCCGAGCCGGTAGTCGGTGATGAACAGGCGGCCGTCCTTGTGCACCGCCAGCCCGTTGGGCCAGCCGTCGTACTCCGCGGCCACGCTCACCCGGGCATCGGGCGTGATGCGGAAGATGCGCCCGAACGGGATGTCGACCACGTAGAGGTTGCCGTCGCGGTCGAACGCCGGCCCTTCCAGGAAGCAGCCCAGCTTCGAGCCCGGATGGTTCGACTCGATCCAGGTCGACGGCTGCCCGGACTTGCCCAGGTGCGCGGGGATGGTCGCGAACACTTCTGCGACGAGTTCGGTCGGTGGATTGAAGAAGCGCATGGGTCTATCCTAGTGAAAACGAGGAAACGAAGCGAGGAGGACAACATGGGACACGACAGGCGCGTGCATGCGTTGCTCGCCGGCCTCGCCGGCCTCGCAGGCCTCACGGGCCTCTCGGCCGGCGCGGCGCAGGCGCAGGCGCAGGCACCCGCGCAGGCCCGCACACCCGCCTGGCCGCAGAAGGCGATCCGCATCATCGTGCCGCAGTCGCCCGGCGGCTCCACCGACGCGATGGCACGCCTGCTTGCGGCGCGCCTGGGCGAAACGCTCGGCCAGACCGTGCTGATCGACAACCGGCCGGGGGCCGGCAGCCTGGTGGGCACCGAGCTCGCGGTGCGCGCGAGCCCCGACGGCTACACGACGCTGGTGGTGTCCTCGTCGATCACGATCAATCCCAGCATGCACGCGAAGCTCTCGTTCGACCCGCAGCGTGACCTGGCGCCGATCACCCAGCTCTCGGCCTTCCCGAACGTGCTGGTGGCCAACGTGGCCTTCCCGGCGAAATCGGTGCTCGACCTGCTCGCGCTGGCGCGGGCGAAGCCGGGACAGGTCGCCTACAGTTCCGCCGGCAGCGGCACCGGCACCCACCTGTCGGCCGAACTGTTCAAGACCCTCACCGGCGTCGACCTGCTGCACGTGCCGTACAAGGGGGGCGGGCCTTCCGTCAACGCGCTGCTCGCCGGCGAGGCGCAGGTCTCGTTCGCGACGCTGCCCTCGGTACTGGCGCAGGTCCGCGCCGGCAAGCTGCGCGCGCTCGGCGTGACCACCACACGGCGCAGCTTCGCGTTGCCGGACACCCCGACGATCGTCGAAGCGGGCGTGGCCGGCTACGAACATGTCCAGTGGACCGGCTTCCTCGCGCCGGCCGCGACACCGGCGCCCATCATCGCCAGGCTCAATGCCGAGGCAGTGCGCGCGGTGCACAGCCCCGAGCTCAAGCCCGCGCTGGCCAGCGAGGGCGCCGAACCGGTCGGCAATACACCACAGCAGTTCGCCGCGATCATCCGCAGCGAGACCCAGCGTATCGCGCAGGTGGTGCGCAAGGCGGGCATCAAGGCCGACTGAGCAGCCTGCGCAGCGCGCGCACGTCGGGCAGCCGGTCGATCGTCCAGATCGCATCGACCAGCGCTGCCGCCCGGTGCGCGCCGAGCGAGGGCTTGAGCAGCGGACGGCACTTGCGCTCGATGTCGGCGCGGTCCATCGGGCGGGTCGCGCTGCCGAGCACCGCGCGCGTATGGTGCCGGACCACGGTGGTGCGCGCCTTGCCCTGCGGCCGGGCCAGCGTCACCTCGACGATCGCCTGGGTGGTCTTCGCCTTCGACAGCTCGGCGCTGCCCACCAGCTGCACCTTGTCCTTCAACGCCAGCACCTGCCGGTCGCGCGAGCGCGCCGGGTCGTGCGAGGCCTCGAAGCTGATGTCGCCGTCGAGCAGCATGATCGCGGTCAGGTGCTGCAGGTTGATGTCGGACATCTTGCGGCCGCTCACCGTGCGCGCGCCCTGCTCGTCGACCGTGATGTGTACCTTTTCGACTTCCGACGCCTTGATCGCATGGCGGTCGATCAGCGTCGACAGCGCGTCGAGCGGTGCCTGGATCGGGTAGCCGACCGGCCAGCGCTTGATCGCGGTCTGCATGATGTCATAGCGCGTGCCCAGGCCCTTCACGAACTCCTTCGGCCTGATGAACGGCGCGAACGCATGCAGGAAGCCGCGGTCGCCGCTGAACACGTCCTCGACGCCGGTGAAGCCGGAGGCGACCATGGTGGCGGCGGTGACGCCATTGCGCGCCGGCATGCCGCCGAAATCGAAGGCCTTCTCGACATGCTCGACGTCGCGCGCCCAGCACGACAGGCCGCTCGCCTGCTGCGCGGCATACGACAGCAGGTGGCGCGCCTGGCGCACGTCGATGCGCGCCAGCGCGCCGGCGGCCGCGGCCGAGCCGAAGGTGCCGCCAAAGCTATGGGTGGAATGGCCGGCACTGCGGAAGTGCTCGATGCCCAGGGCCATCGAGGTGCGCGCGCACAGGTCGTAGCCGAGCACGATCGCGCGCAGCAGTTCGCGGCCGCTCGACTTCTGCCGCTCGGCCATCGCCAGCGCCGCCGGCACGATGCTGCAGCCGGGATGCACGAGTGCGAGGTAGTACGCGTCGTCGGTCTCGTCGGAATGCGCGAGCATGCCGTTGGCGAGCGCGGCATTGACCACGCTGGTGCGGGTACCGGTGGTGAGGATCGTCGCCTCGGGCGTGCCGCCCATCGCGGTCACGTACTCGATTGCGCGCCGGCCCGGCAGCAGCGGCGCGCCGGAGATCATCGCGGCGATGGTGTCGAGCAGGTGCAGCTTGGCACGCTCGCTCACCTCGGCCGGCAGCGCGCGGCGCGGCGTGGCCGCGATGTAGGATGCCAGGGACAGCATCAGGGCGGATACGGACTCCACTGGACGGCCCCGCTTCGCCGCGTTTCGACGCATCGCGTGTCTCCTCCTCGTTGGCCGCGCTTGCCGCGGTGGTACGTGCGCTGTCGCCGCTCTAGTAGTTCCAGGGCGCGTAGTGGTCGAGCAGCAGCGCGGCGAAGATCAGCGTCAGGTAGAGGATGGAGTAGCGGAACGTACGCCGCGCGAGCCAGTCGCTGTAGTTCGTGTACAGCCGCCATGCATACCAGAGGAACACGCCGCCGAGCACCACCGCCGAGGCCAGGTAGAGCCAGCCACTCATGCGGATGGCAAACGGCAGCAGCGAGCAGGCGAACAGGATGACCGTGTAGAGCAGCACCGACAGCTGGGTGAAGCGGTCGCCATGGGTGACCGGCAGCATCGGGACGCCAGCCTTCGCGTATTCGTGCTTGCGGTAGAGGGCGAGCGCCCAGAAGTGCGGCGGCGTCCAGGCGAAGATGATCAGGAACAGCACCAGCGCGGCCGGCGACACGTCGCCGGTGATCGCGGCCCAGCCGAGCACCGGCGGCATGGCGCCAGATGCGCCGCCGATCACGATGTTCTGCGGGGTCAGCGGCTTGAGCACGACGGTGTAGATGATCGCGTAGCCGACGAAGGTGGCCAGGGTGAGCCACATCGTGAGCGTGTTCACCAGGTTGTGCAGCATCAGCAGGCCGACGCCGCCGACCGCGCCGGCGAACACCAGCGTCTGCAGCGAGTTGACGTTGCCGCTGGGCAGCGGGCGGCCGCGGGTGCGCGCCATCACCGCGTCGATCTTCTGCTCGATCAGGCAGTTCACCGCGGCGGCGGCACCGGCCACGAGCGCGATGCCGATCGTCGCGAACAGCACCGGCGACAGCGGCGGCAGCGTGCCCGGCTCGGTCGCGAGGAACATGCCGATCACCGCCGTGAACACGATCAGCGACACCACGCGCGGCTTGGTCAGTTCATAGAACTGGCGCAGGGTGCCACCGGTCAGGGCGAGTGTCTGGGACATCTGTAGGGTCTCGTGGGCATCGGCAGCGACGATCGGCTGGCACGTGCGGCCCTGGCTCGGGCGTTGTCTTGTTGTAGTGGTCAGGCGTGTGCGGCCCGTGCGGATCCGGTACCGGCCCGGCTTGTCTCTGCGTCTGCGCCGACGACCTTGCCTGCGTCCGTACCCGAACCCGCGTTCGCGTCGACCGCCACCGGACGCGTCACCATGAATTTTAGCATCACCGCGGCGCAAAGCAGAACGGCTGCACCGAAGTTGTGCAGGGTCGCGAGCCACAGCGGCAGCAGCCACACCACGTTCAGGATGCCGATGGTGACCTGCACAGCGAGCAGCACCAGCATCGCCACCGCCGCGCCGGCCACGCCGGGCACGCGCATCGCCATCACGCCGAGGATACCGAGGTAGGTGGTGACCACCAGCGCGCCGACCCGATGCGTCCACTGGATCGCGTTCAGCGACTCGTGCGACAGCGGCGTGCCGTCGGGCGCCTCGCCGAGTTCGCGCAGCACGTGGAAGCCGTGCTGGAAGTCCATCGGCGGCAGGAAGCTGCCATGGCAGGTCGGGAAGTCGAGGCAGGTCAGCGCCGCGTAGTTCGTGCTCACCCATCCGCCGAGGATGATCTGGCCGACCAGCAGCGCGATGCCGGCCGCGACCCACGGCGCGAACCGGGCCGCCCGGTCGATGGCGACCCGGCTGCGGTCGACATGCTCGCCGATCGCCATCCGGAACAGCAGCGCGAGGATCAGCATGCCGCCCAGCAGGTGCAGCGTGACGATGCCCGGCTTGAGCAGCAGCGTGACGGTGAACTTGCCGAGCAGCGCCTGCACGAGCAGCAGCAGCATAAGGCCGGTGCCGAGCCAGTGCGCGTCGCTGCCCGGCAGGCGCACCGCGGAGGCGGCCTGGCGGAAATGGTTCCGCCACGCGATCACCGCGATACCAAGGATCAGCAGGCCCAGCGAGCCGGCGAGGTAGCGATGGATCATCTCGACCCAGCCCTTGAACGGATCGATCTCGGCGCCCGGGAATCGTTCGCTGGCACGGGCGATCTCGGCCGCGGTATCGGGCGCGGTCAGCTGGCCGTAGCAGCCGGGCCAGTCGGGACAGCCCAGGCCGGAGTCGGTCAGGCGGGTATAGGCACCGACGACCACGACGATCATCGTCAGCAGCGGGGCGAGCAGCAGGAGCTTCCTGTACATCATCCGATCCTCGAGTACTTGAGCAGCCGTGTCATGTCCCTGCGGATGCGCGCGGCATCGGCATCCGGCGGGTAGCGCATCATCAGGTTTCCGAGCGGATCGACCAGCCAGATGTGGTCGCGCAGTTCCGCGCCCTTCGCCACCGGCAGCGCGCCGAGCAGTGCTGCGTCGGGCTGGCGCACGACCCAGGTGCCGGCATACGGATCGTGCAGGCGCGCCGCGGGCTCCCGGCGATCGTCCACCAGCCAGACGCGCTCCACCCGTTCCATCTCCTTGCCCTGCATCGTGCGCAATTGCCGCAGCTGCCAGATCTTGCGCTCGCAGCGGGCATCGCACTCGGCGCCGTCGGCGATCAGCAGGAACCACTTGCCGCGCAGCGTCGGCGCGTCCTGCGGCACCGGGACGGTGCCGGACAGGGGTGCGCCGCCGCCGGCCACAGCAGCGGGCCCGGCCGCCGGCGTTGCCGACGGTAGCGGCACCAGCGGCTCGAGCGCCACTGCCGGCAGCACGACCGCGTCGACCAGTTCACCGTAGTTGCTGTACTGGGCAGGCTTCCAGAAGAACCAGAGCAGGTAGGGGCCGAACGCGGGCGTCG
Organism: Betaproteobacteria bacterium; assembly: GCA_021298815.1. Lineage (GTDB taxonomy): Bacteria > Pseudomonadota > Gammaproteobacteria > Burkholderiales > CAIKXV01 > CAIKXV01. Next base: position 40,519 of record JAJTHE010000074.1, read on the forward strand.
CGCAGACCAGCACCAGGATGATCAGCGGCAGCTTGCGCCGCAGGCCGGTCGGCAGGCTCATCGTGCACTCCGTTCACCGAGGAGGGCATCGTCGGTGCGCACATCGCCCATGTCGCGGCGCAGGCTGAGCAGCAGCCAGACGATGAAGCCGATGCCTGCGAAGCTGAACCACTGCAATGCGTAGCCGCGGTGCTTGTCGATGCCGGCATCCGGGCGTGGCCAGTTGCGGGCCAGTCCATCCGGCCGTGCCCCGGCAGCCCCTTCGCCCTCGATCGCGGCAGTCTGCAGCATCGCCAGCGGCAGCAGCTCGATCGACCAGCGTGCCCGCGCGCGCTCCAGGGTCCAGTTCTGCCAGCGCACGGCGTCGTCGGTGTCGGCGCGCAGTTCCATGAAGCGCGCGCTGGGCACGAACCCCAGCCCGCGCACGCGCACCTCGCCGCTCGGCGTCTCGACCTGGGGCAGGCGGTCGCGTTGCCGCGGCGCGGCGATCCAGCCCCGGTTGACCAGCAGCACGCGGTCGCTGCCGGACAGGCGCAGCGGGGTCAGCACTTCATAGCCGGGCACGCCATCGCGCAGCCGGTTGTCGAGGAACACGACCTTGCCAGCATCGAAACGTCCGGTCGCCTCGACCGGGAACCAGGCAAGCGAGGCCGGATCGCCCTGCACGCCTGCCTGCAGTGACACCGGCGGCGCCGACGCCGCCGCCTCGATGCGCTGCTGCAGCCCTGCCTTCGCGGCCGCGCGATCGAGCTGCCAGCGGCCGGCCGACAGCGTGAGCACGAGCACGGCGACCAGCACCAGCGTCGGCACCCATTCGGGCCGGAAGCGGCGCGGGCCCGCGGGCTGCTGCAGCGACGGCGCGCCGGCGGACCGTTCGGGCGATGCCGCGCCGGGTTCAGCCATGCCGGGAACAGACCGCGGCGCAGGCGCGGGCGCGGCGGGTTCGGCTAGACTGCCTGATCCATTTCCGGACGTTGACATGAAGATCCTGATCGTCGGCTTCCTGGTGCTGATCATTGCGAGCCTGGGATCTGCGCTGTTTTATCTGTTCAATGACAAGGGCAACTCGACCCGCACGGTACGCGCGCTCACACTGCGCGTCGGATTGTCGGTAGTCCTGTTCCTGCTGCTGATGCTCGCGCATTTCACAGGCGTGATCACGCTTCGCGGCTCTGCCCTGTGACATTTCCGCCGGACGGCATGGCGGTTCCGGCAGGCGGCAGGCAGGACCGGAGCCCCCGCGCAGCGGCGTGACGGCGCATCCCTGCGCCAGATCGCCCCTGCGACGTCGACGGCCGCCCTGCCGGGGCCCGGCAGATCCTCGCGCAGCCGCGTCCACCGGACGCAGCCCGGGCAGGTTCCTAGAGCGCGTAGACGACCACGAACAGCAGCAGCCAGACGACGTCCACGAAGTGCCAGTACCAGGCGACGCCTTCGAAACCGAAGTGGTTCTCGGGCGTGAAGTGTCCCTTCGCGCACCGGATGGTGATGACGATCAGCATGATCGTGCCGATCGTCACGTGGAAGCCGTGGAAACCGGTCAGCATGAAGAAAGTCGCGCCGTACGCGCCCATGTCGAGTTGCAGGTTCAGATCGCGCCAGGCGTGCACGTACTCGTAGCCCTGCACGAACAGGAACACCGTGCCCAGCGCGATGGTCGCGACCATCCAGCGAACCAGCGCCGGGCGGTTGTCGGCGAGCAGCGCCCAGTGGGCCAGGGTGATCGTCACGCCCGAGGTCAGCAGCAGCAGGGTGTTGATCGCCGGCAGCCCGAAGGCGGGGATCGTCTCGAAGGTCTCGCGGATGCCGGGACCGGCGAGCGGCCAGCTGGCCGTGAACTCGGGCCAGAGCAGGCGGTTGTCCAGGCCGCCGAGGTCAGGCACCGAGATCACGCGCATGTAGAACAGCGCGCCGAAGAACGCGGCGAAGAACATCACCTCGGAGAAGATGAACCAGCTCATCGACCAGCGGAAGGAGACGTCGACCCGCTTGCTGTACAGGCCGCCTTCGCTCTCGCGGATCACCTGCCCGAACCAGCCGAACATCATGTAGAACAGGATGCACAGCCCGCCGATCAGCATGTACTTCCCCCAGCCGACGTCGTTCATCCAGAGCGTGGTGCCCAGCGCCATGAAGAACAGCGCAAACGACCCGAAGATCGGCCAGGTCGAGGGCTGCGGGACGAAATAGTGGGGTGCGGTGCTGCTGTGCGCGGTGGCCGACTGGCTCATGGACAACTCCGTTGGACCTTGGCGGTCTCTACTGGATCTTCGATCGCGGCGCCGCCACCGTCGCCGGGGTCGCCGCCGCGGCGAGCGGAGGTTCCGCCTGCGCACGGCCTGCCACCTCGAAGAAGGTGAACGACAGGGTGATTGTATTCACGTCGGACGGCAGCGTCGGATCGACCACGAAGGCGATCGGCATCTGCCGCGTCTCGCCCGCGGCGAGTTCCTGCTTCTCGAAGCAGAAGCATTCGATCTTGCGGAAGAACTGCCCGGCGAGCATCGGGCCGTAGCTGGGGATCGCCTGGCCGGTGACCGCCTTGCCGGCGACGTTGGTGACCTCGTAGATCACCGTGGCGATCTCGCCCGGATGCACCTTGACGCTGGTCTCGAGCGGCTTGAAGGTCCACGGCAGGTTGCTGCGCAGGTTCGCGTCGAACTCGACCGTGATGCTGCGGCTGGAATCGACCTGCGTGTTCGCCGGCTTGTGGTCGTCGCGCTTGACGATGCGGTTGATGCCGGTCACTTCGCACAGCTTCTCGTACAGCGGCACCAGCGCGAAGCCGAAGCCGAACATCATCACCGTGACCACCAGCAGCTTGCGCAGCGTGACCCGGTTGTCCGCGGCGGTCTCGTCGACTCGGGCGTCGGGCCCGGCTGGCGACACGGGGGCCTTTCCGTCGCCGGCCGTCATCCCGCCATCCTCGCCACCTGCCAGATGTAGCCTGCGAACACCATCGCGGCCGCGGCCGCCAGCACCAGCGCCATGCGCACCGAATTGCGGCGCTGGATGCGCCGCCTCTCGTCGGCGGGCTGCGGGTCGAGGGTAGTCACGGTCGCCATGCGGGCCTGGGCGGCGCGGTTCAGCGCACCACCGGCGGGGTCTCGAATGTGTGGTAAGGCGCCGGCGAGGGCACCGTCCACTCGAGGCCCTGCGCGCCTTCCCAGGGCTTGTCGGCCGCCTTCTCGCCACCGCGGATGCAGGCCACCACGATGTAGAGGAACAGCAGCTGGGTGATGCCGAAGCCGAACGCGCCGATGGTCGAGATCATGTTGAAGTCGGCGAACTGCAGCGCGTAGTCGGGCACCCGGCGCGGCATGCCGGCGAGGCCGAGGAAGTGCTGCACGAAGAAGGTGATGTTGAAGAAGATCACCGACAGCCAGAAGTGCGCCTTGCCCAGCGTCTCGTTGTACATGTGGCCCGTCCACTTCGGCAGCCAGTAGTACACGCCGGCGAACAGGGCGAACAGCGAGCCGGCCACCAGCACGTAGTGGAAGTGCGCCACGACGAAGTAGGTGTCGTGCAGCTGGATGTCGATCGGGGTGATGGCCAGGATCAGGCCGGTGAAGCCGCCCATGGTGAACACGAAGATGAAGCCGCAGGCGAACAGCATCGGCGTCTCGAAGGTCATCGAGCCCTTCCACATCGTCGCCACCCAGTTGAACACCTTCACCCCGGTGGGCACCGCGATCAGCATCGTCGCGTACATGAAGAACAGCTGGGCGGTCGCCGGCATGCCGACGGTGAACATGTGGTGCGCCCAGACGATGAACGACAGGAAGGCGATCGAAGCCGTGGCGTACACCATCGCCTGGTA
>JAJTHE010000149.1 GCA_021298815.1 Betaproteobacteria bacterium
AGTTCCATGGTCGACGGCGTCTATCAGGACATCTTCGAGGCGCTCAAGCCGGGCGTGCGCGAGAACGAGGTGGTGGCGATGGCCACCAAGCGCCTGTACGAGATGGGCTCGGACTGCGTCGAGGCGATCAACGCGATCGCCGGCGAGCGCTGCAGCCCGCATCCGCACAACTTCACCGACCGGCTGATCCGCCCGGGCGACCAGGCCTACTTCGACATCATCCAGTCGTACATGGGCTACCGCACCTGCTACTACCGCACGTTCACGGTGGGCAGCGCGACCCGCGCGCAGCAGGACGCCTACAAGAAGGCGCGCGCCTGGATGGATGGTGCGATCTCGATGCTCAAGCCGGGCGTCACCACCGACAAGGTCGCCGCCGCCTTCCCGAAGTCGACCGAGATCGGCTTCGAGACCGAGATGTCCGCCTTCGGCCTGAACTTCTGCCACGGCCTGGGCCTGGGCCTGCACGAGCGGCCGCTGATCTCGCGACTGAACTCGTTCAAGGACCCGTACGAACTGAAGGCCGGCATGGTGTTCGCGGTCGAGACGTTCTGCCCGGCGAAGGACGGGGTGTCGGCCGCACGCATCGAGGAGGAGGTGGTGCTGACGCCCAACGGCGCGCAGATCATCTCGCTGTTCCCGGCGCAGGAATTGCCGATCGCCAACAAGTACTGAGTACCGAGAAGGGAACCCGATGAGTGCCATTCCGAAAGCGAAGAAGCCGGCGTTCGAGATCGGGCGCGAGACGCGCCTCGACCTGTTCCGCCTGCAGCTCGAACTGCGCATGTGCGAGAAGCGTGCGTTCGACCTGTTCCTGCAGAACCTGATCAAGGGCACCAGCCACCTGTCGCTCGGGCAGGAGGCGATCGCCGCCGCGTTCGGCGTCGCGATGAAGTCCGACGACTACACCTTCTGCACCTACCGCGGCCATGCGCACACGCTGGCGCGGGGCGCGTCGATGTCCGGCGTGCTGGGCGAACTGATGGGCCGGGAATGCGGCCTGCTCGCCGGCAAGGGCGGCTCGATGCACCTGACCGACGTCGAGAAGGGCGTGATGGGTTCCTACGCGATCATCGGCGCGCACCTGCCGATCGCCGCCGGCGCAGCCTGGTCGGCGCAGTACCGCGGCACGAAGCAGGTCTCGGTCTGCTTCTTCGGCGACGGAACCACCAACATCGGTGCCTTCCACGAGGCGCTCAACTTCTCGGTGATCTGGAAGCTGCCGGTGGTGTTCGTCTGCGAGAACAACTTCTATATGGAATACACGCCGATCCGTTCGGTGACCGCGGTGGACGCGCCGGCGGGCGATCGCGCCGGTGCGTACGGCCTGCCGAAGATCGTCGTCGACGGCAACGACGCCGACATCATGTTCGAGACGGCGATGGCGGCGATCGACCTCGCCCGCGCCGGTGGCGGGCCTTCGCTGATCGAGGCGCGCACGTATCGGCACTCGGGACATTCCCGTGCCGATCCGGCGAAGTACCGCCCGGAGGGCGAACTCGAGGAATGGCTGAAGAAGGACCCGATCCCGACCTACCGCGAACGGCTGCTGCGCCTGGGCTTCTCGGAGGGCACGCTGAAGGGCATCGAGGAAGACACGCAGCGCAAGGTGGACGAGGCGACCGCGATCGCGAAAGCCTCGCCGGCGCCTTCGCTGGACCTGATCGACAAGGATGTGTGGGCAGACGGGAGCACGGCATGGCGGAACTGACATATCGCGACGCGGTCGCGGCGGGCATCGCGCAGGAAATGCGGCGCGATCCGAACGTGGTGTTCCTGGGCGAGGACGTCGCCCATGCGGGCGGCGTGTTCAAGGCCACGGTCGGGCTGCTCGAGGAGTTCGGACCGCTACGCGTGCGCGACTGTCCGATCTCCGAGCAGGCCATCCTCGGCGCCGCGATGGGTGCGGCGATGACCGGGCTGAAGCCGATCGCCGAGATCATGTTCTCCGACTTTCTGGCGGTATGCTGGGACATCATCGCCAACGAGATGGCGAAGATGCGCTACATGACCAACGGCCAGGTGACCATGCCGGTGGTGATCCGCACCGCCAACGGCGCCGGCTCGCGCTTCGGCGCGCAGCATTCGCAGTCGCTCGAGAACTGGGCGATGACCGTGCCCGGCCTTAAGGTGGTCGCGCCCGCGTTCCCCGCCGACGTCAAGGGCCTGCTTGCCGCGTCGGTACGCGATGGCAACCCGGTGGTGTTCTTCGAGCAGAAGTCCCTCTACTCGATGAAGGGCGAGGTTCCCGACGGCGATCACTACGTGCCGCTGGGCAAGGCCAACGTGCTGCGCCGCGGCCCCGACTGCACGATCGTCGCGCTGGCGGCGATGGTGCACAAGGCAATGGACGCGGCAGAGATCCTCAAGCGCGAACATGGCATCGATGCCACGGTGATCGACCTGCGATCGCTGGTGCCGCTGGACACCCAGACCATCCTGACCGAAGTAGCGCGTACCGGACGCCTGGTCACCGTCGAGGAGAATCCGCGCCTGTGTGGCTGGGGTGCGGAGATTTCCTCGATCGTCACCGAGGAATGCTTCTGGGACCTCGACGGCCCGCCGGTGCGCATCACCACGCCGCACATCCCGCTGCCGGCGGCCGACGCGCTGGAAGACGCGACCATTCCGTCGGTGGCGCGGATCGTCGAAACCATCCGCACGCAGGTCGACTGAAGGTGGTCGATCGGCGGCCGCAGGGCAGGATCAGCGGGGCGACCCGGGGGAGCATCGCGATGACGAAGGTGGCGAATCTGCAGGCCTGGCTGCGCCGCGCCGCGCGATTCCTCGGCGCGGTGGCCGCGCTGGCCGTCGTGGCGGGCTGCGCGGGCAACCCGTCCGGGCCGGCGGCCGACGTGGTGCTGGTCAATGGCCGGGTCGCGACCGTCGACGCGCGCTTCAGCTTCGCAGAAGCGGTGGCGGTGGGCGGCGGGCGCGTGCTGGCCGTCGGCACCTCGGGCGACATCGGCCGGATGGCCGGGCCTGCCACGCGGGTCGTGGACCTCGGGGGCCGCACGGTGATCCCCGGGCTGATCGACAACCACACGCATGTCATCCGCGCGGCGGAGCGCTGGACCCAGGAGGCCCGCATCGACGGCGTCGCCTCGCGGCGCGAGGCGCTGGACATCATCGCGGCGCGCGCGCGCGCCGCGCGGCCGGGCGAATGGGTGGTGGTGCTGGGTGGCTGGACCGAGGACCAGTTCACCGACCAGAAGGGCGGCTTCACCCGCGAGGAGCTCGACCGGGCGGCGCCGCACAACCCGGTGTTCATGCAGGTGCTGTTCCTGCGCGGCTATGCCAACAGTCTCGCGCTGAAGGCGGCCGGGATGGACGGGCTCCCGCCCGAACGTACCCGTGTGCTGCCGCCGCCATCGATCCGCCGCATGCACGAGACGATGCCGCCGGTGACGCAGGCGGCATGGCATGCGGGCGCGCGTTCGCTGATGGCAGACCTCAACCGGGTCGGTATCACCGCGGTGCTCGACGTCGGCGGCAACGGCTTCACCGAGCAGCACTACGCCCCGTTCGCCGAGCTCGACGCGAAGGGCGCGCTCACCGTGCGCTTCGTGTACCTCCAGTACACCGAGGCGCGCACGCCCGAGGAAGGCAAGGCGCTGGCCGACCGCCTGCTGCGCGAGAAGCCGCACCGGGGCAGCGACTACTTCCGCGTGATCGGCATCGGCGAGAACATCTACGGGCCGACCACCGACAACACCTACCAGCCGTTCGAACCCTCCGGGCCGGCGGCGCAGGCCTGGGGCGGCATCGTGCGCGCGGCGGCGCGCGGCGGCTGGCATGTGCACCAGCATGCGACGCATGACAGCACGATCCGCATGTTCCTCGACCAGATCGAAGCGGTCGACCGCGACATCCCGGTGCGCCCGTTGCGCTGGACCCTGGCCCATGTCGATGGCATCTCGGACGCCAGCATCGAGCGGCTGCGCCGGCTCGGCATGGGGGTCACCGTTCACAGCCGTCCGTCCATCCAGGGGCAGATGGTGCTCAAGCGCTGGGGCGAGGCCGGTCGCAACATGCCCGACCTGCGGCGTATCCAGGACAGCGGGCTGCCCTGGGGCCTGGGTACGGACACCACGGTGGTGGCGCCCTACAGCCCGTTCGTCTCGCTGTGGTGGGCGGTGAGCGGACGCATGCTCGACGGCAGCAAGGTGAGCGACCGTACTCTCACCCGACAGGAAGCGCTGGTCGCGCATACGCGCTCCAACGCATGGTTCCTCTTCCAGGAGCGGGACATCGGGTCCATCGAGAAGGGCAAGCACGCGGACCTCGTGGTGCTCGACCGCGACTATTTCACGGTACCCGAGGACGAGATCCGGCATATCCGGCCGGCCATGACGATGGTGGGTGGCAGGATCGTGCACGAGGCGATGGGCAGGTAGGCGCCGGACGGCGCAGGCATCAACAGACAGGTGACACAATGGAAATCATCATGCCGCAGCTCGGCGAGACAGTCGCCGAGGGCACGGTCAGCAAGTGGTACAAGAAGGTGGGCGACGCGATCCGTGCGGACGAGACGCTGTTCGACGTGGAGACCGACAAGGTCAACACGGAGATCCCGTCGCCGGTCGCAGGTGTCGTGACCGAGATCCGCGTCGCCGAAGGCGTGACCGCCAAGGTCGGCGTGGTGCTCGCGGTGATCACCGAGGCAGGGGTGGCGACGTCAGCGCCGGCGGCCGCGACGGCTGCGGCTGCGGTGCCTGCCCCGGCACCCGCGGCATCGGCTGCGGCCGGCGCCTGGGCCGCGCGTCCGGGTTCCGCGCCGGCGAAGGTGGACGGCAGCCTGCGGCTGTCGCCGGTGGTGCGCAAGCTGGCGGCCGAGCATGGCGTGGATCCATCGCGGGTCCCCGGTACCGGCCGTGACGGGCGCGTCACCCGCGAAGACATGCTGGCCTATGTCGAGGCGCGCAGGGCGGGCGGGGTGCCGTCGATGCCCGAGTCGGCCGCGCCCGCGCCGGCGATCCGGCCGGCAGCGCCGGCTGCGGTGCCGTCGGCACCGATCGCGCCGTTCACCGCGTCCCCTGCGTCGACCGGTCCGTCCGAACGCATCCGGCTCAACCCGATCCGCAAGCGCACTGCGGAGCACCTGGCCCGCGCCTGGGTCACGGTGCCGGCGGTGCTGCAGGCGATCGAGGTCGATTTCCACAAGGTCGACGAGGCGCGCAAGGCGGCCGGCAGCGGCTGGAAGGCGCGCGAAGGCTTCTCGCTGACCTACCTGCCGTTCATCGCGCGCGCGGTGTCGATCGCGCTGGCGAAGTTCCCGCGCCTGAATTCCAGCGTCGACGGCGACGAACTGGTGCTGCACAAGCGCATCAACCTGGGTATCGCGGTCGACATGAACTTCGACGGACTGATGGTGCCGGTGGTGAAGGACGTGCCGTCGAAGTCGCTGCCGCAGATCGCGCGCGAGGTGAACGACCTCGCGCAGCGCGCGCGGGCCAATCGCCTGAAGCCGGACGACCTGTCCGAAGCCACCTACACACTGTCCAACTCCGGCGTGTTCGGCACGGCATTCACCGCCCCGATCGTCAACGTGCCGCAGGTTGCGATACTTTCCACCGACGGCGTGCAGAAGAAGCCGGTGGTGGTCGAGGGACCTGCGGGCGACAGCATCGCGATCCGTCCGGTCGGCATGCTCGCGCAGTGCTTCGACCATCGTGCGGTGGATGGCGCCTACTCGGCCGCTTTCCTGAAGGAAGTGAAGACGGTACTCGAAACCCGGCACTGGGTACAGGACCTCGAAGCCTGACCCGGATCTTTCACGTATCGGCATAGACGGGGCAGCGGGAACGACCCGCTCCCGAGACGGAGGAGTCCAGCAATGAACCGGAACATGAAATCGACGACGGACGTGGCACTCAAGCTCGGCGCACTCGCGCTGGGCGCAGCGACGTTCATGCTCGGCGCGGCCGAGTCCCGGGCGCAGGCATGGCCTGCGAAGCCGATCCGCATGATCGCGCCGTTCCCGCCGGGTGGAACGTCCGATGTCATCGGACGCGTCGTCGGCGGCAAGCTGCAGGACGTCCTGGGGCAGAACGTGATCGTCGAGAATCGGGCTGGCGCCGGTGGCAGCGTGGGCACCGAAGTGGCTGCCCGCACGGCACCCGACGGCTACACGATCCTGGTCGGCAACGCGAGCCCGATCTCGATCAATCCGCTGCTGGTCAAGTACCAGTACGACACGCTGCGCGACTTCGCCTCGATCGCGCTGGTGGCGCGCTCGCCCCAGCTGCTGGTGGTGCATCCGTCGTTCCCGGTGAAGACGGTCAAGGACCTGATCCCGTTCATGAAGGCCCAGAGCGGCAAGGTGAACTACGGGTCGTCGGGCATCGGCACCCTCGCGCACCTGGCCGCCGAACAGTTCAAGAACATGACCGGCACCGACATCACCCACATCACCTACAAGGGTTCGGGCCTGGTGGTGCTCGACATCGCCGCCGGCAACGTGCCGATGTCCTGGGCCGACATGGCACCCGCCCTGACCCAGGTCAAGGCCGGCAGGCTGCGCGCGATCGCAGTGACCTCGGCGAAACCGAGCCCTCTGCTGCCTGACGTACCGACGATGGCATCGGTGCTGCCTGGCTTCGACATGGTGAACTGGTGGGGCCTGTTCGTGCCTGCCGGGACGCCGCAGCCGATCATCGGCCGGTTGAACAGCGAGCTCGTCAAGATCATGAGGGCGCCCGACGTGGTCGACCGGTTCGCCGGACTGGGCGTCGAAGCCCTCTCCAGCACGCCCGAGGAACTCACTGCGCTCGTGAAGGCCGAGATCGCCAATTTCGGCAAGCTGATCAAGGCCGCCAACATCAAGGCCGACTGACCGTGCGTCGATCGGTCGCCCGCCGTCCATCTTCCATCAACCTCTGAACCGGAGAACCCCATGGCAACCACGAACCTCAAGCAACACAAGCTCGGCTGGATCGGCATCGGCCGCATGGGCTATGCGATGGCTGCGAGGCTGGCGAAGGTCGGCTGCGACCTTTCCGTCTGGAACCGCACGAAGTCCAAGGCCGAGCCGCTGAAGGAATACGGCGCCAGGGTCGTCGACAACCTGAGCGACCTGGCCGGCTGCGACATCATCTTCACGATGGTCTCCACCGGCGACGACGTGAAGGAAGTGCTGTACGGCCCGAACGGCGTGATGTCCAAGGGCGGCAAGCCGAAGCTGGTGATCGACTCCACCTCGATCTCGCTGGAAGCCTCGGCCGAGATCCGCGCCGAGCTCGCCTCGCGCGGCGTGCAGATGCTGGCCGCGCCGGTGTCGGGCAATGCCAAGGTGATCAAGGCCGGCAAGCTGACCATCGTCGCCTCCGGCCCGCAGGCTGCGTTCGACATGTCCCTGCCCTACCTCGACGTGGTCGGTGCCGGCGTGTCCTACGTCGGCGAAGGCGAGCTCGCGCGCATCGCGAAGATCTGCCACAACGTGATGCTCGGCGTCGTCATCCAGAACCTGTGCGAGATCACCGTGCTGGCGGAGAAGGCCGGCATGAAGCGCCACCAGTTCCTCGATTTCCTGAACAAGAGCGTGATGGGCTCGACGTTCACGAAGTACAAGACGCCGGCACTGACCAACCTCGACTTCCACGTGACGTTCACGCCGGAACTGCTGCGCAAGGACCTCGACCTCGGCCTGTATGCGGCGAAGGAATTCGAGGTGCCTATGCCGACCACCACCATCACGCGCGACCTGGTGCAGACGCTGATCGGGCACGGCTACGACGAGGACTTCTCGCAGCTGCTGCTGCTGCAGGCGAAGGCCTCGGGGGTGGAACTGAAGCCGGAAAACGTCGAGGTGGGGGACGGGTTGTCCTGACCGGTGCATGGGCGGGCGCCTGGCCGGCGCCTGCCTCCGTTCGCGGGTGCCGGATTCCATCGCGAACTTCTGCAATGCAATCGACGGAACATTTCTTCATCCCAACCTGGAGGAATGGCCATGTCCCGCCTCATCCCTTCCGTCGCCTTGCTGCTGTCGGTACTCTCGCTGGCACCCGCCTCGGCGGCCACCTATGACGAGGCCGTGTCCGGCGACCTGTCGAACAACCGGCTGTTTCCCGGGTTCCTGCAGCTCGACTACTCGCCGGTCGGCAACGTGCCAGGGTCCAACCTGATCTCCGGTTCGCTGTTGCGGGCGCCCGGCACGACACCGGACCGGGACTACCTGCACGTGAACGTGCCGGTCGGCTACGTGTTGGGTCGTCTGCTCGTCGGCAACCAGACGACCGTGGGCGGCGCGGGCTCGTTCATCGGGCTGGCCGCCAGCAGCATCTTCCCGGTCCCGGAATCCGCGCCCGATGCGCAGGGGCTGCTGGGATTCCGCGTCTACGGCGCCGCAGACCGCGGCACCGACATCCTCGACGACATGGCGATCCCCGAGGCGGGTTCCTCGGGCTTTTCCCGCCCCCTCGGCGCGGGGGACTACACGTTCTGGATCCAGGAACTCGCGGTCGGCACCTACGCCTGGCGCTTCAACCTCGTGCTCGAGCCGGCCGCTGCCGTGGTGCCGGTGCCGGCAACGGCGCCGTTGTTCCTGGCGGGGCTCGGGCTGCTCGCCTGGCGTGCCCGCGCGCGCCGGGCGGGCTGACCTCCAGCCACCCGCCGTCCCGGCGGCTTCCGGTCGCGGCACCGGCCGTCGGTGCCGGCCCGGCTAGCGCTTCAGCCGCGCCATCTCCCCCAGCACCGCACACACAGAGCCGGTGTCCTGCTCGGCGCGGCCCTGCGCCATCGCCGCGTCGTAGAGGATCGCCGAGGTATTCAACAGCGGCGTCGGGCAGGCCACGGCCTTCGCCATCTCGCCGATGATGTGCATGTCCTTCTGCCAGACGGCGACCTTCATCGTCGCCGGGTACTCGTCCTTCACCATCATCGGGCCGCGCACCTCGAACATGCGCGAACCGCCGGCACCGTTGCCGGCGACCTTCAGGATCGCAGCCGGGTCCAGCCCCATCTTCATGCCGAACACGAACGCCTCGGCCGCGGCGACGTTGTGGATCGCCACCAGCATGTTGGCGACCGCCTTCATCTTCATGCCGTTGCCGAACGGGCCGACATGGTCCTGCTGGCGCGAGAAGCCGGCGAACACCGGGCGGATCTTCTCGGCAGCCGCGGCATCGCCGCTCATGTAGACCGACAGGTCGCCACTGACGGCCTGGCCCCCGGTGCCCGACAGCGGGCAGTCGAGCATCGTGATGCCGGCGGCGGCGAGCGCGTCGTGGCTGCGCTGCTTGTCCTCGATCGGCAGCGTCGACAGTTCGGCGACCACGATGCCGCCACGCGCCGCATCGAGGATGCCGTCGGCGCCGGCGACCACCGCATCGAGCGCGGCGATGCTCGGCAGCGAAAGCAGCAGCACGTCGGCCCTGGCCGCGGCTTCCTTCGGCGAGGCGACCAGCACGACCCCTTTCGCCTTCGCCGCGGACCTTGCCGCGTCGGATACGTCGAAGCCCAGCACGGTGAAGCCGTTCTTCACCAGGTTCGCCGAGATCGCCGAGCCCATGATGCCGAGCCCGATCATCGCCACTGTCTGTGCCATGCCTGTCTCCCGTCCATCGGAACACGCCTGCTGCGGCGCGAAAGCGGCGAGTCTAAGCGAAAGCGAAACCCGGTAGCCCGCCGTCGGGGGGCCAGCCTGAAACGAAAGGTAAGCGGCAGGCTGCCCGGCGAAATGGCGCGGTTGCAGCACAGCGCCGGCGCCGGCGCCGGCGCAAGTTCGGCGGCGAGCTGCCGATAAGTGGACACGAAACCTCCACACCGAGGTCACAAGAAAGCAAGGAAGATGCCCGGGCAGACTTAACCCCGCTGCCGGGTCACGCAACCTGAAGAACGCACTGCAACGGCTGGCCGGTCCAGCGGCAACGCACCGGCCGCTCGACGCGTGCGTCCGAGAACCGATGCGACTACGCGATCCGAAGGTGTCGTCGGCTTCCCCGTCCATGCCGGCGCGCAGGCTCCGGCTGGCCTCCATCCGGCCGCAGGTGGCCAAGCCAGCGGTGCCGAACCGCGACGACGCCATGCGGCTGGCGCCCGAGCCGATGATGGTCTCGGACACGCGTCGCCACGTGGTCTACGTGAACCCGGCGTTCGAGACGCTGACCGGTTACGCCGCCGAAGAGATCGTCGGACGCGCCTGCGGATTCCTGCAGGGGCCGGATACCTGCCCCGCAGTGCAGCGGCAGATGCGCGAAGCGATCGCGGCGGGCCGGCCGTTCAAGGGCGAACTGCTCAACTACCGCAAGGACGGAACCGCGTTCTGGAACGAGGTGACCGTGCTGCCGGTGTTCGACGCAGCCGGCGTGCTGGTGCAGTTCGTCGCCACCCAGCGCGATGTGTCCGCCCGTCACGTCGCGAAGGACCAACTGCTGCTCGCCGCCCGCGTTTTCGACGAGGGCAGCGACGGCATGATGATCACCGACGCGAGCCAGCGCATCGTCAAGGTCAATCCGGCCTTCACCGCCATCAGCGGCTATTCGGAGGCCGAGGTGATCGGGCACAGGCCGAACATCCTGAGTTCCGGCCGGCATGACGCGTCCTTCTACCGCGAGATGTGGCGGGTGATCGACGCCAGCGGATACTGGCAGGGCGAGGTCTGGAACCGCCGCAAGGACGGTTCGGTGTATCCGCAGCACCTCGCCCTGCGCAGGGTGGTCGGCAGCGACGGGCAGGCCACGCATTTCGTCGCGTCGTTCAGCGACCTCACCGAGCGCAAGGCGGCCGAGGAGCGCATCTGGCGGCTGGCGAACTACGACCCGCTGACCGGGCTGCCGAACCGGGCCTTCCTGCGCGAGCAGGCCGCGCAGGCGCTCGAGCAGTCGCGGCACGGCGGGGATCCCTCCGCCTTCCTGTCCCTCGATCTCGACCATTTCAAGAACGTGAACGATTCGCTGGGACATGCCGTCGGCGACCAGCTGCTGGTGGAGGTGGCGAGGCGATTCCGCCCGGCGCTGCGCGAACAGGACATCCTGGGCAGGGTCGGCGGCGACGAGTTCGTGATCCTGCTGCCGGGCGCCAGTGCGCGCGACGCCGCCCAGGTGGCGCGCCGCCTGCACGAACTGGCCTCCAGGCCCTTCCAGGTCGAGCGGCACGAGCTGATGATCACGCCTTCGGTGGGGATCGCGATGTTCCCGTTCGACGGCGCCGACTTCGACGCGCTCGCCACCCGCGCGGACGTGGCCATGTACCGCGCCAAGGAAATGGGCCGCGGCACGTCCTGCTTCTTCACCGCCGAGATGCAGGCGCAATGCACCCGCGCCCTGATGCTGGACAACCTGCTGCGGCGCGCGATCGAGCGGGGCGAGCTCGCCCTGCAGTTCCAGCCGCAGTGCTCGCTGAAGGATGGCGGCCTGGTCGGCGTCGAGGCCCTGCTGCGCTGGACCAGCGGCGAGCTGGGCCCGGTCTCGCCCGCCGAGTTCATCCCGATCGCCGAGAACAGCGGCCTGATCATCCCGATCGGCGACTGGGCGCTGCGCACCGCGCTCGCGCAGATGCGCCGGTGGCTCGACGAAGGCATCGCGCCGCCGCGGGTCGCGGTGAACCTGTCGGTCGTGCAGTTCCGCCAGCCCGGGTTCCCCGACCATGTGCGCCGCCTGCTGGACGAGCACGGGGTGCCGCCCGGCCGGCTCGAGCTGGAACTGACCGAGAGCGTCGCCTCCGACGACCCTGCCGGGGCGATGGCGGTGATGGACGCGCTGCACGCCCACGGCATCGGGCTGTCGATCGACGATTTCGGCACCGGCTACTCGTCGCTGAGCTACCTGAAGCGCTTCAAGGTCGGCAAGCTGAAGATCGACCGTTCCTTCGTCGCCAGCGTCACCGACAGCGCCGCCGACCAGGCGATCGTCAGCGCGATCATCCAGCTGGCGAAAGGCCTGGGCATGTCCACCATCGCCGAGGGGGTGGAGACCCCGGCGCAACTCGAGGCACTGCGCCAGCGCGGCTGCGACCAGGTGCAGGGCTACTGGATCGCACGGCCGTTCCCGGCCAAGGACCTGCCGGCCTACCGCGAGGCACATGCGGGGAGCCGATCGCTGCTGCAGCCGCTGACACAGGGCGTCTACCGGCGCTGGGCGCGCCGGCTGCACGGTGCCAGCTGAGCGCGGGCTGCGCGCGGGCATGCATCGGACCGGATCGCCGGCGATGGCTCCCGCCCCGTGGCGCCCGGCGGATGCGGTTCAGCCGGTACGGATGACCTTCGCCGCAGCCAGTTCGTCGATCTGGCCCTCGGCATAGCCGACCGAGGCGAGGATCCCGCGGGTGTGTTCGCCGACCTTCGGCAGGTCGAGACGTACGCCGAGTCGATGGCCATCCATCTCGATCGGCAGGATCGGTACCTTCGTCGCCGTGCCGTCGGGCATGGTGATCGGCGCAAGCCCGCCCGAGGCATTCAGGTGCGGGTCGTCGAACAGGTCTTCCGGTCGCGCGATCGGCGCGAACGGCAGGCCGAGCGCCTCGAAGCGCGCCATCAGGTCGGCCTTGGTCATGCGCGAGAAGAGGTCGGTGATCACCGGGATCGTCCTGCCGCGCTGCTCGACCCGCTGCGGATTGGTGGCGAGGTCGGGGTCGCCCAGGAATTGCGGCAGGTCGAAGGCTTCGCAGAACACCTTCCACTGCGTGTCGGTGACCACGCCGACGAACACCTGCTCGCCCTCGACGGTGGTGAAGGTGTCGTACACGGCCCAGGCGCGCACCCGGTCGGGCATCGGCACCGCGGGCCGGCCGGTGGCGAGCGACTCCATCATGTGCTGCGCCATCAGGAACACGTTGTTCTCGTACAGCGCGCTCTCGACATACTGCCCGCGGCCGGTGGACTTGCGCTGGTAGAGCGCGCTCATCACGGCGACCGCGCCGAACACCCCGCCCATCACGTCGTTCACCGAGGCGCCCGCGCGCAGCGGGCGGCCCTTCGGACCGGTCATGTAGGCGAGCCCGCCCATCATCTGCGCCATCTCGTCGAGCGCGGTGCGGTGCGCATACGGCCCGCTCAGGAAGCCCTTGTGCGAGCAGTAGACCAGGCCGGGATTCTCCTTCGACAAGGCCTCGTAGCCGAAGCCGAGCGCTTCCATCGCGCCGGGCCGGAAGTTCTCGGTGACCACGTCCGACTTCGCGATGAGCCGGTGCACGATCTCCTTGCCGGCGGCGGACTTGAGGTCGACCGCCAGGCTCTTCTTGTTCCGGTTGTAGGCCGGGAAGAAGCCGGCGCCGGACGCCGTCAGCTTGCGCGTATGGTCGCCGTCCAGCGGTTCGACCTTGATCACCTCGGCACCGAGGTCGCCCAGCACCAGGCCGCAGGTCGGGCCCATCACCATGTGGACGAACTCGACCACGCGGATGTCCGCAAAGGGCAGGTCATGGGTCATCGCGATTCCTTCCGTGGTATTCATTGTCGATCATCGACCGGAGACTGCCATGAGTGCAACCCCCTCGTTCCAGCCGCTGTTCCATCTCGCATTCCCCGTGCGCGACCTCGCCGAAGCACGTGCTTACTACGGCGGCCTGATCGGCTGCAGCGAAGGCCGTTCGTCCGACGAATGGTGCGACTTCAACTTCTACGGCCACCAGATCGTCGCCTACGAGGCGCCCCACCTGTGTGCGGTCAGCGATACCTCGCCGGTGGATGGCGACAACGTGCCGATCCGCCATTTCGGTGCGGTGCTGCCGCTGGCCGACTGGGAGGCGCTGCGCGACCGGCTGCAGGCCGCCGGCGTGAAGTTCATCATCGAACCGCAGGTACGCTTCGTCGGCGAGATCGGCGAACAGCATTCGATGTTCTTCCTCGATCCCTCGGGCAACGCGCTCGAGTTCAAGGCGTTCAAGGACATCGGTTACCTGTTCAGGAAGTGATCCGGGTCGAGTCAGGCAGGTGACAGCCTATTTGATGCGCTGCACCACCGATTGTTGCGTGCAGGTCAGCCGGGGCTCCCTATACTCTTCCCATTGACATGAGCCGGGGCAAGAGACCTCGCTGCGGTCAAACCTCCTCCGCGCGACGGCGCGGGGCTCTTCACAACCCCGGAGAATTCACCCATGAAGCGTCTGATCGCGATTGTCGTGGCCGTCATGGTCGCAGCGTCGGCATCCGTGTTCGCGCAGCAGAAGGCGTTCTCGATCGTCACCGGCACCACCGGCGGCGTCTACTTCCCGCTCGGCGGCGGCCTCGCCCAGATCCTCACCAAGCATGCCGGCATCAACGCCAACGTCGAGGCCACCGCCGGTTCGGCCGAGAACATGTTCCGCATCGCGCGCGGACAGGCCGATATCGCGTTCAGCCAGACCGATGCCGCCTGGGACGCCTACAACGGGCTGGACAAGTTCAGCGGCAACAAGGTCGGCGTGCGTGCGCTGATGGTGCTCTACCCGAACACCATGCACCTGGTCACGATCGATGGCACCGGCATCAACACCATCGCCGACCTGCGCGGCAAGCGCGTGTCCACTGGCCCGGCGAACAGCGCGACCGAGATCATGGCGGTACGCGCGTTGCAGGCGGTCGGCATCGATGCCGACAAGGACATCAAGCGCGCACGGCTGTCGCCGGCGGAATCGACACGCGCCATCCGTGACCGGCAGCTCGATGCCTACTTCTTCGTCGGTGGCGTGCCGACGCCGGCGATCACCGACCTCGCCGCCAGCCCCGGCATCAAGTTCAAGCTGATCGATTACCAGAAGGAGGCGCTGGCCGGCATGGTGAAGGTCACCGGGCCGATCTACGTGCCGATCACCATTCCGGCCAAGTCGTACCCCGGGCAGGACACCCCGTCGCAGGCGGTCGCGGTGTGGAACATCCTGGCCGTGCGCGACGACATGCCGGTGGACGTGGCCTACAATATCACGCGCGCGACGTACCAGAATCGCGCCGACCTTGCCCTCGTGCATCCCGAGGGGCGCAACCTCGACACGAAGTGGCAGCTCAATGGCGCCGCGGTGATTCCCTTCCATCCGGGGGCGATGAAGTTCTGGGCCGAGCAGGGCGTGAAGCTCAAGTAGCCGGCGCGCAGCCCGCATGGCAGCAGAAGCAGGGCCGGGCGGGCCCGTGCCACCGGCACGGGCCGGCGAGCCGCTGGTCCTGACTGCGGACACCGAACGCAAGGTCACCGAGCTGATCGAGGCGGAGGAGGGGGCGACCCACCGCTTCAAGGGCTGGCTCGGTGCCTTCATCACGATGGTCGCGATCGGCATCTCCCTGTTCCACCTGTACGGGGCGGTCGAGGTGGTGCCGGCGCAGTTCTTCCGCACCGCGCATGTCGCGCTGATCCTGTTCCTGGCCTTCCTGCTGTTCCCGGTCGCGCGCCGCTACCGCAACCGGATGATGTGGTGGGACTGGCTGTTCGCGCTCGCGAGCCTGTCCACGCTGGTCTACGTGCTGGTCGAGGGCTGGGACTTCGTCTACCGCAACATCGATCCGACGACGCTCGACGTGGTGATGGGCTGGATGCTCATCCTGCTGCTGCTCGAGGCAACACGGCGTACCACCGGCATGGTGATGGTGGTCGTGATCTGCGTGTTCCTGCTGTACGCCTTCGTCGGGCCGTGGCTGCCGCAGCCGTGGACCCATCGCGGCTACGACCTGGCCCGGCTGGCGGCCACGCTGTACATGACCGTCGACGGCATCTACGGCACGGCGGTCGACGTGTCGTCCTCGCTGATCATACTGTTCTGCATCTACGGCGCCTTCCTGCAGTTCTCCGGCGCCGGCAAGTTCTTTCTCGATTTCTCTTTCGCGGTGATGGGTTCGAAGCCCACCAACGCCGGGCGCACCGTGGTGCTCGCCTCGTTCCTGCTTGGCGGGCCGTCAGGGTCCGGCGTGGCGACCACGGTCACCATCGGCTCGGTCGCCTACCCGATGCTGAAGAAGGCGGGTTATCCGCGCAACCCGGCGGGCGGCCTGCTCGCCGCCGGGGGGCTGGGCGCGATCATCTCGCCGCCGGTGCTCGGTGCGGCGGCGTTCATCATCGCCGAGTTCCTGCGCGTGTCGTACCTCGAGGTGATCCGGATGGCGATCGTGCCGACCATCCTCTATTACCTGAGCCTGTTCCTGATGGTCGAGCTCGATGCGCGCAAGTACGGCAAGGACGATGCGACCGTCGACAACCCGCTGTCCGCATGGCAGCTCGCGAAGACGTTCTGGTTCCATTTCCTGTCGCTGGTCGCGATCATCCTGTACATGATGCTCGGCTACACGCCGACGGCCGCCGTGTTCTGGGCGATCGTCACCGCCTTCGCGGTGAGCTTCCTGCATCGCGATTGCGCATTGCTGCCGTACGACCTGTTCCGGCTGCGCGGTCCGGTCTGGGCCAACATCCGCGACTCGCGGCTGGTCAGCGCGCTGCGCGACGGCAGCGTCGGCATGCTCAACGTGGGTGTCACCTGCGCGGCGGCGGGCATCATCGTCGGCATCGTCACGCTCACCGGCCTGGGCCTGAAGTTCAGTTCGATCGTCGTCGGCTATGCAGAGGTCATTGCCAGCGGTTTCGTCGGCGCGTTCGCGCTGGTCGGGATCGAGGCAAGCGAGGCGATGTTCGCCAGCACACGGCTGCTGTTCACCACGATCTTCACTGCGCTGATCGTCTGGACCGTCGGCCTCGCGGTTCCAGTCACTGCGTCGTACATCATCTGTGCGGTGGTCGCGGCGCCGGCCCTGATCAAGCTCGGCGTGCCGGACTTCGCCGCCCACATGTTCATCTTCTACTATGCCGTGCTGTCCGAGGTGTCGCCCCCGACCGCGCTGTCTCCGTTCGCCGCGGCGGCCATCACCGGCGGCGACCCGTACCGCACCACGCTGCAGACCTGGAAGTACGTGCTGCCGGCCTTCGTCGTGCCGTTCATGTTCGTGCTCGACCCCTCGGGCGTGGGCCTGCTGCTGAAGGAGCCGCCGGGCGGCGACTGGACGGACATCGCCACCGTCGCGCTGTCGGCCACGGTGGGCATCTGTGCGCTGGCCGCCGGTGCCCAGGGCTGGCTGTTGATGCAGACCAACCGTGTCGAGCGCTGGCTGCTGATCGTCGCCGGCGTGCTGCTCGTCTTCCTGTCGGCCGTCACCAACGTGCTCGGTGGCGTGCTCATCGCCGCGGCGGTGGCGAGCCAGCTGATGCGGCGACGGCGGCCGGGCGCGACGCCGGGCGGGCCGGATGCTGCGGCTCGACTGGACAGCGCCTGAGCGATGGGCGACTGATGGGCAGCCCGCTCCGAGGTGCCGTGGCCCGGGCGACCGCCCGGGCAGCCGCGGCCAGTGCAGCACCCGGCGGCGCCGAACTCGACGAATTCTGCGACGCGATCTGGCTCGAGGACGGGCTGGCACGCAATTCGATCGAAAGCTACCGTCGCGACCTCGCGCAACTGGCCGACTGGCTTGGCCAGCCGCCACGTTCGACCGCGCTGCTCGCCGCGGGACGGGCGGACCTGCTCGACTACCTCGCGCACCGGATGCGCATCGGCGCCCGCGCGTCGAGCAGCGGCAGGCTGCTCTCCGCGATGAAGCGCTTCTACCGCTTCATGCTGGCACGCGGTCGCATCCCGGTCGACCCGACGCTGGAGATCGACGCCCCCCGGCATGCGCGCGCGCTGCCGCACAGCCTGTCCGAGGCGCAGGTCGAGGCGCTGCTCGATGCGCCCGACACCGACGATCCGGTCGGCCTGCGCGACCGGGCGATGCTCGAGACCCTCTATGCCACCGGCCTGCGGGTGACCGAACTGGTCTCGCTCACCCTGCCGCAGGTCAGCCGCGAGATGGGCGTGGTGCGCGTGGTGGGCAAGGGTTCCAAGGAGCGTCTGGTGCCGCTGGGCGAGGAAGCGCTGGCCTGGCTGGCGCGCTACCTCGCGCAGGGACGCGGCGCGATCCTCGGTGCGCGCCAGAGCACCGCGCTGTTCGTCACCGCGCGCGGCGAGGCGATGACCCGCCAGGCCTTCTGGTACCGGATAAAGCTGCATGGCCGCCACGCCGGCATCGCGCAGGCGATCTCGCCCCACGTGCTGCGCCATGCGTTCGCGACCCACCTGGTGAACCACGGCGCCGACCTGCGCGTGGTGCAGCTCCTGCTCGGCCATGCGGACATCTCGACCAC
>JAJTHE010000139.1 GCA_021298815.1 Betaproteobacteria bacterium
GCGCCGCGGCACCGGCCCTGCATCCGCCGGCGACCCGTGCAGCATGCCCGGCAGGCTCGCCACGATCACGGCCAGCAGTCCCGCGCCCAGCATCGGCAGGCTCGCGGCCAGCGCCGGCGGATGCAGCGCGACGATCAGCACGCCGAGCTGGATGAAGGTCGACAGACAGGACAGCAGCGCCCCGGCCGCACAGGCGTCGAGCTGTGCCGGCGACTGCCGTGCGCGCAGCCCGAAGGCCGCGATGGTGCCGGTACTGGTGATGAAGCCGGAGGCGAATCCCGACACCGCCAGTCCATGCCGCGGGCCGAGCACGCGCAGTGCGACATGCCCGCCGGCCTGGATCGCCAGCAGCAGCACGACGACGCTCCATGCCTGGCGCAGATCGAGCCCGTCCAGCCAGTCGATCGGCGTCGACGGCGCGAGCGGGAGCACGATCAACGCGGACGCTGCGAGGATCAGCCCGTCGCGCAGCTCGTCCGGGCTGAGCACCTCGTTGGCGAACGCATGCAGGCGGGTGCGCGAGGCGAGCAGGGCGGTGACCGCCACCGACACGCCGGCGGCCAGCATCGGTTGTGCGATCGCGGCGACGCCGATCAGGTAGGTGACGAACAGCGCGAGTTCGGTGGTGGCACCATTGTCGACCTTCGACGAGCGGATGTAGGCGACGGTGATCAGCGCGCCGAGCAGCACGGCGCCGGCGACCACCATCCAGGGCTGGCCCAGCGCCTGTGCGAGCGCACCGGCCAGCGCCGCCAGCGTGAAGGTACGCACGCCGGCGAAGGCGACATGCCCCGGCTGCCGCTTGCGCTGCTCCCGCTCGAGCCCGACCAGCAGGCCGGCGCCGCCTGCGACGGCGATGCCCAGCCACGGCATGTCCTGCCAGCCGTTCAACCGGCCGCGTCCAGCAGGTCCTCGACCGGGCGTCGGGGCGAGGCGGCGCAGTCACCGTCGGCGTAACCGAGGCGCAGCAGCAGCTGCACGAAGCCCGGCCGTCCGATGAGGTGCTGAAGCTTCAGGCGCAGTGCGGGCACCTGCACCGGCTGGTTCAGGTAGGAGGCCTGAATGCCGTTCAGGCAGGCAGACAGCAGGATCCGGCCCAGGGCCTGTCCCGCGCGCAGCCAGTCCTCGGGCGCGTCCCCGGAGGTGCCGATCACCGCCAGTACCGGCGAAGCCTCGGCGAGCTGGCGGTCCTTCGCGGCGATGCCCTGTCCCATGTCGAAGGTACGCACCACCGCCTGCGCCAGCGGCCGCGCCAGCGCGGGCACCTGCAGGCCGTCGCCACGGCGGCGCGGATGCATCCAGGCGGCGAGTTCACGCCGCCAGCGCGGATCCGACCACAGGCAGGCGTCACCTTCGGCGACGAGGTCGGCCGCTGCACTGCGGAACGGTTCCGGATGCAGCACGTGCAGCCAGGCACCTTCCTCGGCGGCCAGTTCCGCGAACTGCTGCAGGTATTCGGGCGCGAGCGGCCGCGGCACGAAACGCTGCCGCCAGGTACGGCGCAGGCCGATCGCGTCGAACAGGCGCGCGTCGTGCAGGTCCGCGCGGCCCTTCGCAAGGTGCACGGTCGCGAGCCAGTCCTCGTCGGCCGGTTCCGGCGCGTGCTGCACGATCGATTGGAAGCCGGCGTGCGCGGCGGCGACGCGCAGGTGCAGCAATGCGCAGCCGCAGCTCAGCGTGAGCTCGCGGTCGTCCGGGTCGTTCGCCGGCAGCGCACGCGTGCGATCGGCGACCAGGTCGATCGCATCGTCCTGCAGGCGGAACAGCCAGGGCTGGGTGTTGTGGCTCGACGGGGCGCGCGAGGCGTGGCGTACCATGTCGAGCAGGACACCCCGGTTCGGGGTGCTGCCGTCGGTGTCTGTGCGCGCGTTCATCGAGGGTCCGCCATGGCCAGCCACCAGATCGACCGTTACGCCGATGCCTACTACTCGATGATCTGGTGCGGGCCGAAGGGCTATCCGCGAATAGTCCCTTCAAACGCCCCTGCCAGCCCCCACGCGCTGCTGCCTGCAGCCGGCCAGCCTCGCACCGATGCGTCGCAGGCCACCATCGGCCCTGGATCGGCTGGCCAACCCGGGCCGACAGCGCTCGATGACGCCTGCGTCGCTCCTCATCACCTGCGCCCCGATCCTCGAGCGCAACACGCCCCGCCCTGCACCTGTAGCGCCGATGCGCGGTGTGCGCTCGTTCTGCCGATACCCTCCAGGCAGCGTCGCTGGGCAAAATCACGCCGCTGACTGACCTGGCGGTGCGCGAGCCGCATGCAGCGCGCGCCCTGGCTGCGCGCTGCCCGATGCCCGATCCCGATGCGCTCAGCGTCAGCCGATCCTGCGCCAGCGGCGAGCGGCTCACGTACCGGCACAGCCGCTCGCGCTTCGCGCGCTGGCCGGGCCTGATCGACACGCCCGCGTGCAGCGAGAACCCGCCCGCCTGCGCCGCAGCGCTGCGCCCTTCCCCCTCGTCCTGCGCGGCCACCGTCTACAGCGTGAACACCTTCTGCCCCGCGCACGGACCCACCGCGATCCGCCACGTGATGCAA
>JAJTHE010000094.1 GCA_021298815.1 Betaproteobacteria bacterium
CCCGTATCAGCCCGTGCAGGGGGCGGCTGGGGCGGCTGTCCGCGGCGGGAGTTCGCAGTCCTGCGCATCCCCCGCCTGGCAGCAGTGGTCGGTGAGGTAGCCGAGCAGCGCGCTCATGCGCGCCAGTGCCGGCCGGTAGCGCAGGTAACGCCCCTCGCGTGCCTGCACCACCAGTCCGGCGTGCGCGAGTCCCTTCAGGTGGAACGACAGTGTCGACGGCGCGACGTCGAGCATCGCCGACAGCACCCCGGGCGTCAGCCCGGCGGGACCGGCACCGACCAGCGCGCGGAACACGCGCAGCCGCATCGGCTGCGCGAGCGCGGCGAGCGAAGCCACCGCGGCCGCTTCATCGATGCCTGCGAAGGCATCGCTGCAGCCTGGCGCGCAGGTGTCCCGCGGGGTCGTCGCCGTCGCGACCGGGATCGATCGACGCACCGGCGTGTCCGGCCTGGACGCCATGGTCAGCCCCCCTGTCCCGCGGCGCCGATCGCCGCCCCGGTGTCCGCGCGGCCGCTGCCCAACGGCAGCAGCAGCGTCACTGCCCAGCAGGCAGACAGCATCGCCGCCGCGCCGCACAGCGTCCAGAGCAGGCCGCCCCACTGGTAGAGCAGGCCCGACAGCAGCGTGCCGCCGAAGCGGCCGAGTGCGTTGGCGGCGTAGTAGAAGCCGACGTCCTCGGCCGCCTTCTCCGAGCCGGCATAGGCCAGCACGAGGTAGGAGTGGATCGACGAGTTCACCGCGAAGGCGAAGCCGAACACGCCGAGGCCGGCGACCACCACCCATTCGAGCGCGGGCACGTCGAGCGCGACGGCAGCGACCAGCCCGAACGTGGTCAGTGCCAGCAGGGCCGACCACAGGCGCGCCGCCGGCACCTCGGTCGACAGGCCGTCGTCGCTGCGCCGGACCAGCGACGGCGCGATCGCCTGAACGAGGCCGTAGCCGATGGTCCACAGCGCGAGGAAGGCGCCGACCATGGTGAACGTCCAGCCGGCGGAGTAGAGGAACACCGGCACGCCGACCACGAACCAGACATCGCGCGCACCGAACAGCACGACCCGCGCGGCCGCGAGCAGGTTCACCCCGCGGTTCTTCGCGAACAGTTCGCGCAGCGACCTCGATGCCTTCGCGCGTCCCATCAGCGGTGGCACGAACGCCAGCACGCCGGCGAGCACGCAGCCGAGCAGCGCAGCCATCGCCCACAGCGCGCCGCGGAAGCCGAGGGCCTCGAGCAGCAGGCCGCCGAGGAAGAAGCCGAAGCCCTTCATCGCGTTCTTGCTGCCGGTGAACCAGGCGACCCAGCGGAACAGGCGGCCGGACGCATCCCCCGCGGTGAGCTTGATCGCCGACTTGCTGGCGGTCTTGGTCAGGTCCTTGGCGACGCCGCAGATGCCCTGTGCCAGCACCACCCAGGCCACCGACATCGCGGCGGTCCAGGCCGGCGACAGCAGCGACAGCAGCAGGAAGCCGGTGATCTGCAGCGACAGGCCGACCGCCAGCATGCGCGAGATGCCGTGGCGCGTCGCGAGCCAGCCGCCGACCAGGTTGGCCAGCACGCCGGCCGCCTCGTAGAGCAGGAACAGGAAGGCGAGCGTGAACGGCGAATAGCCGAGCTTGTAGAAGTGCAGCAGCACCAGCATGCGCAGCGCGCCGTCGGTGAGGGTGAACCCCCAGTACGCCGCGGTGACGATCGCGTAGTTGCGGCTGCCGTTCATCGGTCGCTCGTCAGATGCCGCGTGCCTGCATGTGGCAGGCGAGGTCGACCATCCGGCAGGCATAGCCCATCTCGTTGTCGTACCAGGCGTAGACCTTGAGCAGCGTGCCGTCGGTCACCATCGTCGACGGCGCGTCGACGATCGAGCTGCGCGTGTCGCGCGCATAGTCGGCGCTGACCAGCGGCCGTTCCTCGTAGCCGAGGATGCCGGCCAGCGGTCCGCGTGCCGCGTCGGCGAACAGGCCGTTCACCTCGGCGACCGTCGTCTCGCGCTGCATCTCGAACACGCAGTCGGTCAGCGAGGCGTTCAGCACCGGTGCGCGCACTGCATGGCCGTTCAGCTTGCCCTTGAGCTCAGGATAGATCAGCGCGATCGCGGTCGCGCTGCCGGTGGTGGTCGGGGCCAGGCTCTGCATCGCGCTGCGCGCGCGGCGCAGGTCCCTGTGCGGGGCATCCACCACCACGTTGGTGTTGGTCGGATCGTGGATGGTGGTGATCTGGCCGTGGCGGATGCCGATCGCCTCGTGCACCACCTTCACCACCGGTGCGAGGCAGTTGGTGGTGCAGGAGGCCGCGGTGACGATGCGGTTGCGTGCCGGGTCGTACAGGCCTTCGTTCACCCCGACCACGATGTTCAGCACGTCGCCGACCTTCACGGGTGCGGCGACGATCACCCGCTTCGCGCCACGGTCGAGATGGCCCTGCAGCGTCTCGGGTGTGAGGAACTTCCCCGTGCACTCGAGCACCAGGTCCACGCCGAGGTCGCCCCACGGGATGTCGGCGGCCGCCGGATGCGACGAGAAGCCGAGCGAACGCGACCCGATCCGGATCGATGCATCGCCCTCGGCTGCGATCGATTCGCGCCACCGGCCCTGCACGGTATCGAAGGCGAGCAGGTGCGCGGTGGCCGAGGCGCCGCCCTTGATCTCGTTCAGGTGGACCACGTCCAGCCGGTTGCCGGCGCGTGGATCGTCCGACTGCCGTTCTGCGGCACCCAGGGCCGCGCGCAGCGCCAGGCGGCCGATCCGCCCCATGCCGTTGATTCCCGTCCGCATCGCCTTGCCTCCGATCGACCCTTCGACATTACTCGAAAGGTAGTCGCCGGTCGTGACGGTTTCATGACGCGTGGACCGGGGCGGCGAGCGCAGCGGCACAACCGGCTGCCGCGCTTCACGCCTCCGTGGAGCGCTCCAGCTCGCGGTACGTGGCGATCATCGCCGAGTCGCAACTGAGCCGCGCGGCGATCCGGCTCCCCGGTTCGATCACCCGCCAGAACGGAACCACGTCGGTGCGCAGCCTGCCTTCCTGCAGCTCGGCGATCGCGACCTCGGCGACCACCTTCAGGTAGATCGCGGTGGTGACCGGGCAGGTGGCCTGCGCGCCGTTGCGTCGCGCCAGCTCGTTGCGCAGGCGCTCCACGGTACGGGTCTCGCCGGCGGGGATGCGTGCGATGTAGTTCGCGATGACGCCCGGCGAGCCGATGTAGAGGGTGGATCCTGCCCGGATGCCGGCGAAGTCGGATTCCAGCACCACCGTCTTCGGCGGCCCTGCCTTGTCGAAACGACGACGCCAGTCGGTGCCGCGGGAGCGTGCAGTTGCCATCGATCAATCCCCCTTGCCAGCCTGGCGGGAAACCTCCGCCGCAAGTTCGTCGAGGTAGCGGGCCGCGAACGCGTCTGGCGCGAAGAACAGGCGCGAAAGGATCCGTCCGATCGGCGAAGCGATCGTCGACTGCTCCGAAACGTGCATGGCGGTTCCGCCAGTCGCATCGGCATGCAGCCCGGCCTGCCAGCTGCCACTGTAGCCGCGGCTGCTGTCGAACCGCAGCGCGAGGCGGTCGTCGGTCTCTTCAGTCATCCGGAAGGCGATCCGTTCCCCGTCGATCCGGACTTCTGTCCATGTCCCGTCAGGGCCACGCTCGACGAGCGCCAGCCCGGAACGCCATAGCGGCTGGCGTTCGACGGCGAGGATCACCGCCCGCACCCTTGCCGGCGGGGCATCGATCGAGCGCGCTGCATGGCCGGTGCGGTCGGGGGGCAGCAGGTAGCCCGTTGCCATCACGATCGCGGCCAGGAGCGTGAGGGACACCAGGAGCGTTGCGAGCATCCGCGGAATCTTCATCGACGGCAGGCGAAGGAAAGAAGTGGCGGATGCTCCCTCGCCCTGCATCGGCGCGCAATAATCCCGCTTTTTGTCCTTCTGAATCAATCGGCTGGCTTCTTTGCGGGCGAATCGCACGGGCCGCCTGCCTGCCCGTGGTGCCCGGCCGCGACGCGGACCGGACCTTGCATCCTCACCGGCTGATCGCTAGCATTCCTGTGACCGTAATGAGATTCCGCTCAACGGAACAATTGCTCCATCCGGAGGACACATGCCCGCCATGGCACCTGCATCCGTCCGCAATGCACCCCACATCGGGCGCGCGTTGCGAGCGGCCGACGTCACCCGCGCCGAAGATGGCGAACTGCACCTGTCCGGCGCCGAGTGCAGCGACTGCGGCACCCGCATCTTTCCCGGCGCGCCGGTCTGCCCGTCCTGCAATGGCGAACGGATGAAGCCCCTGTCGCTGGGCAGCAGCGGCACGCTGTACGCCTGCTCGACCGTGCATGTCGCCCCCGCCGCCTGGCAGGTGCCGTACGTGATCGGCTATGTCGATCTGCCGGAAGGCGTGCGCGTGTTCGGCAAGATCGCCGGCACCGATGGCGCCGCCGCGGGCCTCGCACCCGACATCACGGTGCGCGTGCATGTCGAGGAAGCGGCCGTATCGGACGCCAACCCGGCGGACGCCAGCCCGGCCGCGCCGACCTACCACTACTGGTTCGCGCCCGCCTGACCGGCGGCCGGCCTGGAGGAAAGCTGATGCACGCCAACCTGCGTCCCGTGTCGGTGATCGGCACCGGCATGATCAAGTTCGGGAAGCACCGTGACCTCACGGTGCCCGCCCTCGCCCAGCCCGCCGTGCGCGATGCGCTGCGCGAGGCGAAGCTGGAGCCGAAGCAGATCGAGGCGATCTACGCCGGCACCGCGACCTCCGGCTGGATGCCCGGCCAGCGTGTCGCGCGCGACACCGGCATGAGCGGCGTGCCGGTGGTGAACTGCGAGAACGCCTGCTCCAGCAGCGCCACCGCCTTCCGTGAAGCCTGGGTCGCGGTCGCCGCCGGCCTGTACGACTACGTGCTGGTGTTCGGCGTCGAACAGCTCACCAAGCTCGGCGGCGGCACGCTGCCGCTCGACCAGGACGACATCGAGGTGTCCAACGGCATGGTGATGCCGGCGCTGTACGCGATGCGTGCGCAGCGCTACCTGCACGACTACGGTGCGACCGAAAACGACCTGGCGCAGGTCGCGGTGAAGGCGCGCCGCCATGGCGCGCTGAATCCCGACGCGCAGTTCCGCACCGAGACCACCGTCGAGGAAGTGCTCGCCTCGCGCCGCATCGCCGATCCGCTCACCCTGCTGCAGTGCTGCCCGACCGGCGACGGTGCCGCGGCGGTGGTGATCTGCCCGACCGAACGTGCGGCGGCACACGCCGACCGGCCGGTGAAGGTGCTCGGTTCGCACCTGGCCTCGGGCAGGTACATCCCGGGCTTCCGCGACATGACCACGCCGGAAATCACCAGCCGCTGCTCCAGCGAGCTGTACGAGGAGACCGGCCTCGGCCCCGAGGACATCGACGTGCTCGAGTGCCATGATGCATTCACCATCGCCGAGCTGCTCTACTACGAAGCGCTCGGACTCTGTCCGCGCGGCGAGGCGGTGCGGCTGCTGCGCGACGGCACGACCTCGCTCGGCGGCCGCGTGCCGGTCAATCCGAGCGGTGGCCTGCTGTCCAAGGGGCATCCGGTCGGTGCCAGCGGCGCCGCGCAGATCGTCGAGATCGTGCGCCAGCTGCAGGGCCGCTGCGGCAGCCGGCAGGTCGAGGGTGCGAAGGTCGGGCTGACCCATGTCACCGGCGGCGGCACCTCCGGCTTCGACCACGGTGCCTGCGCGATCCATCTCTTCGGTGTCTGAAGTCGCGTCCGCAGCCGGTTCGACAGCCGGCTCCGAGCCAGCCGCCGGACCCCGGCGCCAGCCGGCAGACTCCGGCACGGTCGCGCGTACCGTCGCGGTGCTGCGCGCGGTGGCCGAGTCCGGCGACGGCACGCAGATCAAGCGCATCAGCGCCGACCTCGGCCTGCCTGCCTCGACCGTGCACCGGCTGCTCGACCTGCTGATGCGAGAGGGCATGGTGGAGCGTGACGAGGAAGCGCCCACTTACCGTACAGGCCGCGAATTCCTTAGACTGTCTTCGATCGTGGCGAGCCGGCATCCGTTGCAGGCGATCGCTGTGCCGCTGCTTGAGCAGGCGGTGGCCTCGATGAACGAGACCGCCTACCTGTGCCTGTACCTGCCGCGCGAACACCGGCTCACCTTCGCCGCCCATGTCGAGTCGACGCATCCGCTCGGCTACCGCGTGCGCAGCCACGAGCCGCAGACCCTGCTTACCGGCGCCTCCGGCCGCTCGATCCTCGCCTTCCTGCCGCCGGACGAAGTGAACGCGGTGCTTGCGCGCGAGGGCCTCGCCGGCCGCCTCGACCTGGCGCAGGACCTCGCCCTGGTCCGCGCGCGGGGCCATGCCGTGTCGTTCGGCCAGCGCATCGCCGGGGCGGTCGGCATCTTCGCGCCGGTGTTCGGCGCGGGCGGCCGCGTCACCGGTTCGCTCGGCTTCACCATTCCGGAACAACGATTCGACCCGGCCCGCGAGGCGGCCTTCGCGCACGAGGCCTGCCGCCTCGCCGCCGAGCTCTCCGCCGGCCTGGGTTACCGCGCCCGCCAGAGCGCCTGAGGAGCACCCCCCGATGCCTGAATCCGTGTCCGACCCCGTGGCCAAACCCGTGCCCGACCCGACCTCCGGCGCTGCCGTTGCTTCCGCCGGAGCCCCGGACGGCGCGCAGCCGCTGAAGGGCCTGCGCATCCTCGACCTGACCCAGTTCCTGTCCGGTCCGTACGCGACGCAGATCCTCGCCGACCTCGGTGCCGAGGTGATCAAGGTCGAGCCGCATGGCGGCGATTCGTCGCGCCACATCCCGCCGTACTTCGTCGACCGCGAAAGCGCGTACTACCTGAGCGTGAACCGCAACAAGCAGAGCGTCGCGGTGGACATGAAGCACGCCGACGGCAAGGCGCTGGTGCGCGAACTCGCGCTGAAGAGCGACGTGCTGATCGAGAACTTCCGGCCCGGCGTCGCGGCGAAGCTCGGGCTCGACCCGGCGGCGCTGTCGGCCGCGCATCCGGGCCTGGTCTGGTGCAGCATCTCGGGCTTCGGGCAGGATGGCCCGTACCGTGAACTCCCGGCCTACGACATGATCGTGCAGGCGCTGTCCGGCGGCATGAGCCTCACCGGCGAGAGCGGCGGCCTGCCGGTGCGCTCCGGCATCCCGCTCGGCGACCTCGCCGCCGGCATGTTCGCGGTGATCTCGATCCAGGCCGCGCTGCTGGAACGCACCCGCACCGGGCGCGGCAAGCAGATCGACATCTCGATGCTCGACTGCCAGGTCTCGATGCTCACCTACCAGGCGGCCTATCACCTGATCGCCGGCGTGGTCCCGGGCACCCAGGGCCGGGCGCACGATTCGTTCGCCACCTACCGCACCTTCATCGCCGGCGACGGGGTGAACGTGGTGGTCTGCGCGAACACCGACCGCATGTGGGAGGACATGGCACGCGAACTCGGCGTCGCCGCCCTGCTCGAGGATCCGCGCTACAAGTCCAATGGCGATCGCCATGCGAATCGCGACACCCTGCTGCCGGCACTCGACCAGGCGTTCCTGGCGCAGCCGGCCGAGCACTGGGTCGGGCGCTTCCGCGCGAAGGGGATCCCGGTCGGCAGCGTGAACACGCTCGACCGCGCGCTGCGCGACCCGCAGGTACGGCATCGCCAGATGGTGCTGCCGCTTGACGATGGCCGCGGCCACCGCATCGAGGTGGCGGGCAATCCGATCAAGTTCACCGGCGAGACGCCGCCGCCCGACCGCTATCCGCCGACCCTGGGCGAAGACAATGCACGCGTGCTCGCCGACGTGCTGCAATGGGATGCCGCACGGGTCGCCGCGCTGGTGGAGGCCGGCGTGCTGAAGGCGCCGGCGGCCTGAACAAGAACCGAGGCAAGACTCAAGACCTGACCCCCGCCTTTCCCTGGAGACACATCGATGGACCTCAGACTTTCCGGTAAGCGTGTACTGATCACCGGCGCATCCCAGGGCATCGGCCTCGGCGTCGCCCGCGGCTTCGCGGCCGAGGGTTGCCACCTGGTCCTCGCCGCACGCAACGGCGCGGCGATGCAGGCCGCAGCCCCTGAACTGCGCACGCTCGGTGCCGCTTCGGTCACCGTGCACGCGAGCGACCTCGCAGCGCCGGGTGCAGCGGCGGCCCTGTCGGCGGCAGCCGGCGTGGTCGACGTGCTGGTCAACAACGCCGGTGCCGTGCCGCAGGGCTCGATCGACCAGATCGACGAAGCGCGCTGGCGCACCGCATGGGACCTGAAGATCTTCGGCTACATCAACCTCAGCCGCGAGGTGTATGCCGGCATGGCCGCGCGCAGGTCGGGCGCGATTGTGAACATCATCGGCGTGTCGCCGTTCCACCCGACCAACAAGAACATCGCCGGCGCCGCCGGCAATGCCGCACTGATGGCGTTCAGCGCCTGCCTCGGCACCGGCAGCCTGGACGACGGCGTGCGCGTGG
This sequence comes from Betaproteobacteria bacterium, assembly GCA_021298815.1. Lineage (GTDB taxonomy): Bacteria > Pseudomonadota > Gammaproteobacteria > Burkholderiales > CAIKXV01 > CAIKXV01. The sequence continues at coordinate 8,435 of JAJTHE010000094.1, forward strand.
TCGCCATCAACCCGGGTGCGACCGAAACCGAACGCCAGGTGGTGCGCTGGAAGGCGCGCGCGCAGGCGGCCTTCGGCGACGAAAACCGCTGGCGGGAACTGACTACCAACTTCCCGCTGGGACGCCTCGCGCGCGTCGATGAAGTCGCCGACATGGCGGTGTTCCTCGCATCGGACCGTGCGTCCTACGTGAGCGGCACCATGATCAGCGTCGACGGCGGTTCGGGGTCGTCGCGGTGAGCGGGGCCGGACGGAAGGTCCCGGTGTCGCCGATGATCCGTTCGCTGTCGGCCTACATGGCGAAGGCGGCCGACCGGCCATTGCCGGCGAAGGTGGCGGAGAAGACGAAGCACCATATCGCCGACTCCATCGCCGCGATCGTCTCCGGCTCGCGCCTGCTGCCCGGGCGCCGCGGCATCGAATACGTGGGCACCCAGGGTGGCGTCGCGCAGGCCACCGTGATGGGGACGACGCTGTCGACCACGGTCACCCTGGCGGCCTTCGCCAACGCGATGTCCGCGCATGCCGACGAGACCGACGACTCGCACCAGGGCGGGCTGTTCCATCCCGGCTGCGCGGTGGTGCCGGCGGCCTGGGCGATGGGCGAACTCAAGCGCTCGTCGGGCACCGACCTGCTGCGCGCGGTGGCGCTCGGCTATGACGTCGGCGCACGCTTCGCGATGGCGCTGGGCGGCATCAAGTTCCTGCTCTCCGCGCATTCCTCGCACGCGTTCGGCGCGATCTTCGGCGCCTCGGCCGCCGCCGGCTCGCTGGCGCGCTTCGATGCGCAGCGCATGCGCTGGCTGCTCTCCTACAGCGCGCAGCAGGCCTCGGGCCTGTCGTGCTGGATCCGCGACCCGGACCATGTCGAGAAGGCCTTCGACTTCGCCGGCATGCCCACGCGCAACGCGATGTCCGCGGCGACCATGGTCGATGCCGGCTTCAACGGCGTCGACGATTCTTTCAGCGATGCGCGCAGCTTCTTCCTCGCCTACGACAAGCACGCCGACACCTCGCATGTCGCGCGCGACCTCGGCCGCACCTGGGAGATCATGCGGTCGAACATCAAGAACTGGTCGGTCGGCTCCCCGATCCAGGCGGCGCTCGATTCGCTGATCGCGCTGATCCGTGCGCACGGACTCACGCCCGCAAACGTGAAGCGCATCCATGTGCAGGTGCAGGACACCGAGTCCGAGATCGTCAACAACCGCGACATGCCCGACATCTGCATGCAGCACCTGCTGGCGGTGATGCTGATCGACGGCGGCCTCACCTTCGACAGTTCGCACGACGACGAACGCATGCACGACCCGGCGGTGCTCGCGGTGCGCAAGTGCATCGTCTACGAAGGCAGCGCCGCGCTGAGCAAGGCGGGCGGACGGCAGGCGATCCTCGAGGTCGAGACCACCGACGGACGCAGGCTGAAGCACCATACCGAGGTGGTGCGCGGCGCCTGGCAGAACCCGATCGACCGCGGCGAGGTCGACGACAAGTGCCTGCCGCTGATGGCGCCGGTGCTCGGCCGCCGGCGCGCACGCACCCTGCTCGACCGGATCTGGACGCTGGACGAGGTGGCCGACGTGCGCTCGCTGCGCAGGCTGCTGCAGCCTGCGGGCTGACCTGCCTGCGTGCACGGCAATGCAGACAAGGAGGAGGACCATGGATCAGTACAGGCATCGGGTCGCGGGCGTCAGCCTGCTGTGCTCGACGATCGGTATCGCCGGCGGTATCGCCGCCGAGGTGCAGGCACAGACGAACTTTCCGGCCCGGCCGATCCGCATCCTGGTCGGTTCAGCGCCCGGCGGCGGTCTCGACACCTCGGCCCGCGCGATCTCGGAGCCGCTGGCGACCGCGTTCAACCAGCCAGTCGTGGTGGACAACCGGCCGGGTGCCGCCGGCAGCCTCGCGGGCCAGATGCTGAGCAAGGCACCGGCGGACGGCCATACGATCTGCCTCGGGGCGATTGGCAACTTCGCGGTGAACTATTTCGTCTACAAGGACATCGGCTACCACCCGCTGAAGGACCTCGCGCCGGTGTCCGGCATCGCCGATGCGACCAACGTGCTGGTGGTGCATACCGGGATCGCAGCGACCAGCGTGAAGGAACTGCTGCAACTGGCCGCGCGCGAGAAGGGCCTGACCTACGGATCTTCCGGCACCGGCAACGCAGGCCACCTGGCGGGCGAGTTGTTCTCGGCGATGACGAAGTCGGACCTGGTGCACGTGCCCTACAAGGGTGGCGGCCCGGCGATGATCGACCTGCTGGGCGGGCGCATCACGATGATCTTCGCCTCGCCTTCCACCGCGATGCAGCAGGTGAAGGCCGGCAAGGTTCGTGCGCTCGCGGTGACCACGGCGAAGCGATCCGCACTGGTGCCGGAGCTGCCCACGATCAGCGAGTCGGGGGTGCCGGGCTTCGACGTGAACAACTGGTACGGGATGGCGGCGCCGGCGGGTACGCCACCTGCCATCATCGCGCGGCTGAACCGCGACATCGTGGCCGTGCTGAAGAGCGCCGACGTCGCACAGGTCTTCCTGAAGCAGGGCCTCGAACCTGCCCCGACCACGCCGGAAGCCTTCGGCAAGTTCATCCGTTCCGAATTCGAGAAATGGGGCCGCGTGCTCAAGGCCGCGAACGTCGCGGGCCGCTAGGACGCCGGTCCAGGGGTTTCCCGAACTGCAAGGAGGCATCAGCATGGCCAGGGTGTTCCATTGTTCCTTCCCGGTGCGCGACCTCGAGTCGACCCGCGCCTTCTACGGCGAGGTGCTCGGCTGCAAGGCCGGGCGCACCGAAGCCGACCGCATCGACTACGATTTCTTCGGCCACCATATCGTCGCCCAGGTGTCGGCGGAAGAATCCGCGCATCGCAGTGCCGGCGTCGGCAAGGAGCAGTATCCGCTGCGCCACTTCGGCGTGCTGGTGACGAAGGAGGAATTCGAACGGCTGGCCGCGCGCCTGCAGGCGGCCGGCGCACCCTGGGTGATCCCGCCCGAGGTGCGCCATGCAGGTACCGTGCGCGAGCAGATGACCATGTTCGCGCTCGATCCGTCGGGCAACGGCGTGGAATTCAAGTCGCTGGCAGACCCGGCGAACGTGTTCAAGGCCTGAACGAAGGACAGGCTCGAGAGGCAGCACCCACAAGAAACCCAGGAGGAGGATCGATGGCCAGCATCGTGCATCTTGCAGTCAAGGTTACCGACATCGAACGTGCCGCCGCATTCTACGAATCGGTGTTCGGCTTCCGGCGTTCCGGGACCACGCGCAAGCGCGGCCATGTGTCCTGCCACATGACCGATGGTCGCTTCGACCTCGCGTTGATCCAGTACGACGCGGTCGACACGATCGAGGCGAACTGGGCAGGCGAAGGCCCCTGCATCCACCACTTCGGCATCGCCGTCGACGACACGGAGGCCGTGCATCGCCGGCTGGTCGCCGGTGGCTTCACCATCCTGAGCGCGCCCGGCGTGCTGCCGATCAAGTTCCGCGGCCCGGACGGCGTGGTGATGGAGGTGGGCCCGTCATCGATCTTCCCCGGCGTCGACGAAGGTGCCGCCGCCGGGCGCAAGGCCACTTCGGAAGACATGGAGAAAGCATGAAGAAGTCCAGCGTCAGTCCCGAGGCGTATGTCGAGATCCTAAACCTGTATTCCGCCTACAACCTGTCCAGCGACTCCGGCGATGCGGAGTGGTACGCGAGTTGCTTCACGGAAGACGGCGAACAGCACGGCACCTACGACATCGTCGGCCGCGCCAACCTCGTCGAGTACAAGAAGAAGGACTATGCCACCCGCACCCACCTGTACCGGCGCCACTGGAACGGCAGCATCCACCTCGAGCAGATCGATGAAGACACGATCAAGGGACGTTGCTACCTGTTCGGCTACAACGGCGAGCCCGGGACGCTGCCGCATGTGACCCATGCCGGCGTCTACACCGACATCATCAAGCGAGTCGACGGCGAATGGAAGTTCGCGCATCGCAAGCTGGTGTTCGACGGAGTGAAGAAGTGACGGCGGAAGCGCCCGGTTCCGCGGCCGCTCCGGCCGCGCACGCGCTCGACCACGTGACGGTGGCCGGGCTGCTGGCGCTGTACCGCCGGCGGGAAGTGTCGCCTGTCGAGGTGGTACGGCACCACTTCGAGCGCATCGCGCGCCACGAGCCGAGCCTGCACTGCTTCGTCACGCAGACGCCCGAGGGCGCGCTGGAGCGTGCGCGCGAGGCGGAACGGCTCTGGATGCGCAGCGACGCGCTTGCGCTCGCGCCGCTGCTCGCCGGCGTCCCGTACGGCCTGAAGGACGTGATCTCCACCGCCGGCATCCTGACCACCGGGCAGTCGAAGATCCTGCAGCACAACGTCCCGATGAAGGACGCCGCGGTCGAGGCGAGGATGAAGCTGGGCGGCGCGGTGCTGATGGGAAAGCTCACCACCTACGAGTTCGCCCATGGCGGCCCGTCCTGGGACCTGCCCTGGCCGCCGGCGATGAACCCGTGGAAGCCTGGCTACCTGCCGGGCAGCACCAGCAGCGGCGCCGGGGCCGCGATCGCCGCCGGGCTGCTGCCGGCCGCGATCGGCACCGATACCGGCGGTTCCATCCGCATGCCGGCGGCGGTGTGCGGCATCGTCGGCGTGAAGCCCACCTACGGGCTGGTCAGCCGCCAGGGCGTGCTGCCCAACACCTTCACCTTCGACACCTGCGGACCGATGGCGCGCACGGTCGAGGATGCCGCGCTGATGCTGCGTGCGATCGCCGGCTACGACGACGAGGACGTGGCCAGCGCCGACCGCGCGCCGCGGGACTACCTCGCCGACCTGTCGCTGGGCGTGCGTGGCGTGCGCATCGGCTGGGTACGCCACTGGTACGACGGCGATGCCAACTGCCACCCGGATGTCGCGCCGGCGGTCGAGCGCGCGATGAAGGTGCTGGCCGATGCCGGCGCCATCGTCGAGGAGATCCGGCTGTCCGACCTGCTCGTGTACCAGGACTGCAAGACCACGATCTCGATCACCGAGATGTTCAGCGCCTGGGAGCACGAGTTCCGCACCCGGCCGCAGGACTTCGGCCTGATGTTCCGCAACAAGGTGCTGTCGGGCTCGCTGATCCGTGCCGAGGACTACTTCCAGGCGCTGCGCCAGCGCCTGTGGCTCGCGCGCGAACTCGCGCGCGCCTTCCGCGAGTACGATGTCATCGCCACCGCCGGCTGGATGACGCCGGCGGACAAGGCGCATCCGGACAAGCTGGACAAGTTCCTGCGCCCGCCGAACATCACCACGCCGTTCAACATCGGCGGCGGCCCGGCGATGAACATCCCGTGCGGCTTCAGCGCCGACGGACTGCCGCTGAGCCTGCAGATCGCCGCCGACCATTTCGACGAGCCGATGATGTTCCGCGTCGGCCATGCCTTCCAGCAGCTCACCGACTGGCACCAGAAGTACCCGACCGAAGGAATGATCCAGTGACCCGCTCGTTCGTGTTGCCCGAGCCCGGCGCGAAGACGCTGGAACCGTTGCCGCCGTCCTCGCGCGAGGACATCGTGCAGATGGCGAAGCAGGCCGGCCTCGACCTGCCGCCGGCGTTGATGGAAGAGCTGTGCGTGTCCTACCCCGCGTTCGAGGCGATGGTGCGCCGGCTGCCGCGGATGCGCGCGCGTTTCGACGAGCCGGCGCATCATCTGGTGGACGTATCGCGGGTGAAGGCACTCGACTGAACCGCAGGGAGGACGAAGCGATGGACTACTACGACTGGGTCGCGGGGCAGCTGGGCAAGGCGCCTTCGGTGATCGACTGGAAGGACATACCCGCCGAGGACGTGTCCGATCCCAACCTCACCACCCATTCCGGCACCGTGCGCCAGACCTGGGTCGGCGACAAGGTGATGATGACCCGCGTGGTGGTCAAGCCCAACTCGAAGGGCAAGCCGCATTTCCATCCGTCCGAGCAGGTGTCGATGATCCTGCGCGGCGGCGTCAAGGTATACATGCATGGCCGCGAGCAGGTGGCGATGGCCGGGTCGATCGTGCACATCCCCGGCAACGCGGTGCACATGTTCGAGATCCTCGGCGAGGAAACCGAGATACTCGATGTGTATACCGTGCACGCCTCGGTCGAAGAACTTCGCAAGCAGTATCCCCGGGAGACGCAAGCATGAAGACACTCGCTGCGGCCGTTGCCGCTTTGTTCGCCACGCTGCCCACGCTCGCGCAGGCCCAGGCCCCGGCTGCTGGCTCGTTCCCCCAGCGCACGATGCGGCTGATCCTGTCGGTGCCGCCCGGCGGTGCCGCCGACTTCACCGGCCGCGTCGTCGCCGCCAAGATGGGTGAGCTCGCCGGCCAGAGCGTGGTGGTCGAGAGCCGTCCCGGTGCCGGCGGCATCGTCGCCTCCGAGTTCGTGACCAAGGCCACGCCCGACGGCCACACGCTGATGCTCAGTTCGAGCACCACCCATGGCGCCGCGCCGGTGCTCTACAAGAAGCTGCCGTACGACGCGATCAGGAGCTTCACCCACATCTCGGGCGTGTCGCTGCTGCCGGCGATGATGGCGATCAATGCCGACGTGCCGGCGAAGACGGTGAAGGAGTTCATCGCGGTCACGCGCGCTGCCCCGGGCAAGTACATGTTCAGTTCGTCGGGCAACGGCAGTGCGCCGCAGCTGTTCGGCGAGGCGTTCAAGATCAGGACCGGCGCCAACCTCACCCATGTGCCCTACAAGGGCAGCGGCCCGGCGGTGGTCGACCTCGCGACCGGCCAGGTGCACATGATGATGGACGGGCTGCCGTCGCTGATCAACCAGATCAAGAGCGGCCGCCTGCGCCCGCTTGCCGCGTTGGCCGACAAGCGCTTCTCGGTGTTCCCCGACGTGCCGACGATCGCCGAAGCCGGCTTCCCCGGCCTGGAGGACGGCGTCTGGTACGGCATGTCCGCCCCGGCCGGCGTCCCTGCGCCGATCGTCGACATCCTGGCGAAGCTCACCGCGCGCACGATCACCAGCCCGGACGTCGTCGAGCGCTTCCAGACGGTCGGCGGCATCCCGCTGCCGATCGGGCCGAAGGAGTACGTCGCCTTCATCCAGAACTACAACAAGCGCTGGGGCGAGATCGTGCGCATCGCCAACGTGACCGCCGACTGAGGGCGCGGCCATGCGCATGCCGCGCGCAGCAGCATGTCAGTCGCTCGTGCTGGTCCTGGCTACGGCAGCGATGCCGGATGCCCGGGCATGGCCCGAGCGTCCGGTGCGCGTGGTGATCCCGTTCGCACCGGGCGGTGGCACCGACGCCACCATCCGCATCATCGCCGATGCGATGAAGGGCGCGCTCGGCCAGCCGCTGGTGCTCGACAACCGGCCGGGTGCGAGCACGATCATCGGCACCGACATCGTGGCGAAGTCGAAGCCGGACGGCCATACCGTGCTGCTGGTGACCTCCACGTTCTCGATCAACCCGAGCCTGCAGTCGAAGCTGCCCTACGACCCGGTGAAGGACTTCGCGCCGGTGACCCTGGTCGCGCGCACGCCCTACGTGATGGTGGTGCATCCGTCGCTGCCGGCGCGCAGCGTGAAGGAACTGGTCGCGCTCGCGCGGTCACGCCCGGGCGAACTCACCTATGCATCGGTGGGCACCGGCAGCTCGACCCACCTCGCGACCGAGCTGCTGGTGTCGCGTTCCGGCATGAAGCTGGTGCATGTCCCGTACAAGGGCAGCAGCGCCGCGCTCGCCGACCTGCTCGGCGGCCATGTGTCGATGTACCTGGGCAGCATGCCGGCCTCGCTGCCGCAGGCGCGCAGCGGCAAGCTGCGGGCGCTCGCGGTCACCGGCTCGGCGCGCGCCGCCGCCGCGCCCGAACTGCCGACGATCGCCGAGTCGGGCGTCCCCGGATACGAGTTCACCGCGTGGTACGGCATGTTCATGCCGGCAGGCACCCCGGCGGCCATCGTCGGGCAGATGCAGTCGGCGGTGCGCAGCGTGGTCGAGCGCGACGACATCCGCAGGCTCTACGCAGCCGAGGGCAACGAAGGCGTCGGCAGCACGCCGGAGCAGTTCGCAGCCGTGGTGCGCGAAGACATCGCACGCTACGCGAGGATCGTGCGCGACGCGGGGATCCGCCCGGACTGAACCGTCCTCCGCGCCCGTGCGCGGAGCCGCCGCTACTGCAGCGGCCCCGGGCCGGTAAAGCCCGCGCTGGCGCGGATCACCGCGGAGGCGTCCGGCAGTCGATCGATCGCCCAGACCTGCGCCGCCAGCGCATCGGCCGCAGGCCGCGGCAGCACGCCGTCGCAGAGGTCGATGAACTTCGCCTCGAGCGTGGCATCGGCCATCGGCCGCACCAGGCTGCCGACGGCATGGTCGACATGGCGCACCAGCGTCCGGCCGTCGTCGACCACCACCGACACTTCGGCCTCGTCGGTCGCGAAGCCTTCGTCGACCTTCGCACCGACCCGTGAACGCAGTTGCAGGATCGACGGGTCCGCGATGCACCCGGGATGGAACTCCTTCACGCCGACCCGGCCGCGCAGCAGGGCCGCGGCCGCCACGTGGAAGATGCTGAGCTTGGCTTCCAGCGGATTCGACGGCGCTTCGCGGCCGGTCAGCCGCATCGCCATCGGATGCACGGCGAGCCGCACCGAGCGGATGCGCGCCGGGTCTACGCCCTCGGCGTGCAGTTGCAGGCAGCCGTCGATCACCGCATGGGTGACGATGCCGCAGGGGAAGGGCTTGAAGGTGTTCATCAGCACCTGCCACTGCCGGCCCCAGGCCTCGACCATGGACGACGGATCGCGGGCCTCGCCGAAGGCCGCGATGAAGCCCTTCGGCCCTTCGATGGCCGTGGTCGCGCCGGTGAAGCCGCGCGCGGCCAGCAGGGCGGCGGCCAGTCCGCTGCGCGCGGCATTGCCGGCGTTGAACGCCTTGCTCATCGAGCCGCCGGTCTCGCGCAGCCCGCCGGCCTGCGTCGCCGCGATGCCCAGCGCCCAGGCGACCTGCCGTTCGTCCAGCCCGAGGGCGAATGCGCACGCCGCCGCCGCGCCGAGCGAGGCCACCGACGTGGTCGGCGACCAGGCGAAGCGGTAGGACGCGGTGCGCGGATCGAGCAGGCGCGACTCGAGCTCGATGCCGAGCACCAGCGCATGCAGCAGCGTGCGGCCGTGCATCGGCCGGATCTCGGACAGGGCGAACAGCGCGCAGGTGATCGAGGCCGACGGGTGCAGCACGATGTGCGCGTGCGTGTCGTCGAAGTCGAGGATGTTGCCGCTGATGCCGTTGACCATCGCCGCAGTCAGGCTGTCCATGCGCGCCGCATGGCCGATCACCGTCGCCTGCGGCGGCCCCGAGAACTCCCCGGCCATGGCCAGCGCATGCGCCACCGATGCATCCCGGCAACCGCCCAGTGCCGCACCGAGCCAGTTCAGCACCGAGCGACGTGCCTGGTGGAAGGCTTCCGGCGGGATGTCCGAAGGGGTAGACCGGCTGATCAGGCGGGCGAGGTCGCGGGTGACCTCCGCCCGCGGCTCAGCCATCGATCGGCGCAGGGTCGCCGTCGCCCGTCCAGGCGATCGCCGTCGCGGACAGCCGGGCGCCGTCGATCGGCGCCGGCCGTGCGAGTTCGATCACGTACAGTGCGGGCCGATGCCTGCCGAACAGCTTCGTGAACACCGGGGCGATGGCCGCAAAGGCGTCGATGTCGTCGAGGAAGATCGTCAGGTGGACGATGCGCGACAGGGGATGCCCGAGCGCCTTCATCCTTGCTTCGAGATGCGCGGCCACCGCCAGGGCCTGGGCGAGCATCGTGGCGGCAGGTCCGCGCGCCGGACCCGCGGGCGCCCGTTTGCGCCATGCGGCCGGAAGATCGGCGAGCGACTGCGCGGGCGCGCCGTCCGGGCCGACGCCCGGGATCCCCGACAGGAACGCGAGCCCGCCGGCCTGCACGGCAGCGCTCATCCGGCCGCCACAGGTCGCGGCATCCGGCGCCAGCGCCTCGAGCTTCACGCCCTTGCCGGGCACGATGGCCGTGGGTTCGATCTCGATCAGGGTGCCCTTGTGGCCGACCTCGCCGGCCTCGATCACCGTGAGGGCGGGCGCGCGCGCGCCGAAGAAGTGTTCATGCACCCGATGGAACGTCGGAAAGTCGCGCATGTCCTGCAGGTAGACGACCAGGTTCATCACCTGGTCCATCGACGAGCCCGCGCCCTCGAGATGCTTGCGGATGAGGTCGTACGTGAACCATGTCTGCGCGGCGATCGGGCCGTTGCGTGCGTCTTCATGGCTGCGCCCGACCGACAGGAATCGTCCGGCCTTCGGGATGTCCGCATAGCCCCGGATCAACGGCGCCTCGCTCCGGGACGTGTCGATCGGTATCTGGCCCGCAAGGAACAGCCAGGGACCGGCGCCGATGACATGCGAGAAATGTGCCGCCGCCGCATGCTTGCCGGATCCGGCGAGCACCGCGCGGCCTTCCGGCCTGGCCCCGGTCCCGCGGTAGACGATCGAGTCGACGTTCAGGCGCACTGCATCGGTGGGTTCGAAGCGTCCCAGGCCCACCGCGGTGCTGGCCGGCGGCGCCTTTTCATAGCTGCGGCGGACGCGGTCGAAGACGGGGAACGAACGCTTGTCCCGCTGGAAGATGTGATACCGGACGATGTTGGCAAGCGACAGGCCCTGGGCGCCCAGCAGCGTGCGGTAGCGTTCGTACAGCGCGATGGCCTGTCCGCCCACCGGACCTTCCATCGACCTGACCCAGCCATGCTCGTTGCCCGGGCCGGGCCCCGCGCCTTCGACTTCCGCGAAGCTGCGCACGGGTCTTCCGCCGGCGCCGAGCCCCATCTGCCCACTGTAGAAGAGGAAAGGTCCGGCTGCCACGCCCGTCGGCCACTTGGCCAGCAACTTGAAAAAGGGCTTGCTCATTTCAGGCATTCTCCTCAAGAATGATGCAGCGCACGTAACGAAAGGGGCCACACATGGTTCTGCACTTCGGGAGTGGGTTGTCCGGCACTGCTGCGACGGGTATTGCTGCGACAGGCGATCGGGCCGCTTCACCCGGCGCAGGCGTTGCGCGGAAAGCGGCCGCCATCCTTGCACTGTCCGTGGCGTGCGGATCCGTCGCACTGGCAGCGGACGCCTATCCGTCGCGCCCCATCCGGGTGATCGCACCGTACGGTGCCGGCGGGTCCTACGACGTGATTGCGCGGCTGATGTCCGCCCGGCTCGGCGAACAACTCGGGCAGCCGGTGCTGGTCGACAACCGACCGGGTGCGGCAGGGCGCCTGGGCATGGAGATCGGCGTGAAGGCGCCGCCCGACGGCCACACGCTGATCGTGGTGGGGAACTCGCAGGTCATCGTGCCCAGCGTGCACAAGGTCGTGCCGTACGATCTGGCCAAGGACCTCGAATACGTGTCGATGGTCGCGACCATCACCAACACTTTCGTCGTCAATCCGGCCGTGCCTGCGACGACCGTGGCCGAGTTCGTGGCGTGGAGCAAGGGCAAGCCCGGCAGCGTGCGCTATGGTTCCGGGGGTACCGGCGGTATCACGCACCTGGGCGGGGAACTGTTCCGCGCGATGACCGGTGCGGATATCTCCCATGTTCCCTACAAGTCCGGCGCCCTGGCGCTCAACGCCCAGCTCGGTGGCGAAGTGCAGTTGAACATGCTCAACCTGCTCAACGCGCTTCCGCACATCCAGTCCGGAAAGCTGCGCGTACTCGCCGTGACTGGCCTCAAGCGGTCGACCTATCTTCCCAACGTACCGACGATGGACGAGTCCGGTGCGAAGGGCTTCGAGGTGCAGGAGTTCCACGTGCTGGCGATGCCGCGTGCCGCGCCTGCGGCGATCGTGCGCCGGATGAACCAGGAGATCGGCAACGCGCTGGCATCCGCGGAGGTGCGCGAGCGGCTGAAGATGCAGGCAGCCGAGCCGAGCCCGAGCACGCCCGAGGAGGCACGGCGCTACGTGCTGGCCGAGCAGGCGAAGTTCGCCCGGATCGTGAAACAGATCGGCCTGAGTCCGGAGGACTGAGGCGCCGCCAGGGACGACGGGTCGCTCACGGAGCATGACTGCGGTGCCTGCCGAGATCAGTAGTTCTTCAGCCGCGACGGTTCGATGATGGCTTCGACCTCGATCTCGACCATCGCGTCCTTGTGACCGAGCCGGGAAACCTGGATCAGCACGCTGGCCGGTCGCTTGTTCACGAAGAACTTGAATCGTTCGTCGGAGACGCGGTAGTACTCCTCGATGTCCGTGACATAGGTCGTCGCGCGCACCACGTCGTCGAAGGTGGCGCCAGCGTACTCGAGCCCTTTCGCGATGTTCTCGCAGGTCTTCCGGATCTGCGCGCGCATGTCGCCGATGCCGACGATCGGGCCGGCGGTCTCCCTCGCCATCTGGCCCGCGAGATACACGTGCGCATGGTCGGTTCCATGGACGGTCACCACAGGGACATAGAGCAGGTTCCCGTTCTCGACCCTGGCCCACATGTCTTCAGGCTGAAGAAACTGGCGCTTCATCGACTCCTCCGCGGTAAGTTGGAACGATCGAACGTCGGTGCCCTCTCCAATCGGGATCGATTCTGTGCTTGCGCAAGGATCCGCGCAAGTTGCAGTCTCATCCGCGGGGTGCGAGGATGGATCGAACCCGGACCCCGCTGCCGGATGGAATTCCCTGTCTTTCTGCAGGTCTGTCGACGCATCGCCCAGGAGCACCCGATGGTCCGTCTCGCCGATCTTCCCGACCATGAGCGCGCGCATTTCCTCGCCAAGGTGCCGACGCTGCCGTCGTTCCCGAACCGTCCCTTCGTCAAGGGATCGCCCCTCGGACAGCGCCGGGTCGCGCTCGTCACCACCGCCGGGCTGCATCGCCGCAGCGACCGGCCGTTCGCCGCCGGCGCGGGGGGCATGGACTACCGCGTCGTGCCCGGGGACATCGACGCGGGCGATCTCTCGCTGAGCCACGTATCGGTGAACTTCGATCGCACCGGCCTGCAGGCGGACTGGAACGTCGCCTTCCCGCTCGACCGGCTGAAGGAACTCGCGCGCGACAAGGTCATCGGGTCGGTCGCCGCCTTCCACTATTCGTTCATGGGTGCGATCTCGCCAGTGACGAAGTACGAGGCGAAGGCGCGCGAGCTGGCCGGCATGCTGCGCAAGGACAGGGTGGACGCGGTGGTGCTCTCGCCGGTCTGACCCAACTGCACGTGCGCCGTGGGCGCACTCTCGCACTACCTCGAGGACGAAGGCATCGCGACCACCCAGGTCAGCCTCGTGCGCGAGCACACCGAGGCCCTCGCGCCGCCGCGCGCGCTGTGGGTGCCGTTCATGCTCGGGCGTCCGTTCGGCGTGCCGGACGACCCCGCGTTCCAGCGCCGCGTGCTGGTGGCCGCGCTTGCCCTGCTCGAACGCGAGTCCGGCCCGGTGCTGGAAGACTTCCCGGACGATGCGCCGCACGAGGACATCGGTGCGCCTGCGGAGGGGCTCAGTTGCCCGGTGAGCTTCCCGCGTGCAGCGGACGAAGGCTCGCTCGAGTCGCGCTTCCTCGACGAGGTCGCGCAACTGCAGGCCTGGCACGAGGTCGCGCGCAGCCATCGCGGACGCTCGACGGTCGGGCTGACCGGACTGCAGCCGGATGCGCTCGCCGCGTACCTGCTGTCCTGGCTCGGCGAGCAGCCGCAGCCGTCGTATCGTTCCGACATCCCCGATGCGCAGGCGATCAAGCTCGCCGCCGACGAACTGAAGGCGTTCTACTACGAGGCGAAGGCGGTGCAGCCCGGCCTGCATGCCGCGGCCTCGATCCAGTCGTGGTTCTGGCTGGAGACCGCCGCGGCGCAGGTGTTCCTGGCGCTGCGTGCACGCGCACGGGAGAGCGGGTTGCCGGCGATGGCATCGCTGGCCACGGGTAGCCTGGTGCCGCGGGTGGCGGACGGACTGCTCGGCCAGGCCGGCTAGGTAGGCACCACCGGCGCAATGCCGGGCCGGTCCGGACCTGCGCCGGATCAGGCCTTGCAGGACAGCCCGAGCCGCTTGCGCAGCGCCGCCGCTTCCTTCGGCGGCTCGCGCGCCATCAGCGCGCAGGCGGTGAAGTTGCCATGCATCCTGCGCCGGGGACGGTCGATGTACAGCCAGTCGACGATGTCGCCCCTGGCGAACGCGAACGTGTCGCCGGCCCTGAGCGTCTTCACGGTCCGCGGCTCGTTGTCGATGCGCCCGCTCAGGCGGTCGCCGTCGATCGACAGCTTGCCCACCCGGAGGTACTCGAGGTCGCTGCCGGCGCGCACGCCGACCTTCACCGCGAAACCGCCGATGCCGGCCGGCGGCGCCCTGAGCTTCCCGAGGAACTCGTCCAGCTTCGATCGCGCGGCGTCGAACGCCTTGCGCATCGCCGCGTCGTCGGCAGGCACCGATACCGCCTCGTCCCGCGCCGCGCGCTCGACCAGCGTTGCCGCATTCGCCAGGCCGCCCAGCACCAGGGCAAGCAGGCACGGCGACAGCAGGCACGCGGCAAGGGATGGAACCAGGGCGGGTGGCCGCTTCATCCAGGCATCGTACGGCGTTTCCGGTGGTGCCGTCCTGTCCTCTTGATGTGCAACGATCCCGGGTCCGATAATGCCATGGGCGAGCCAGCCAGGCTAGAAGCACCACGCAGACCACAAGGTCGGCCGCCGCGATCCCCGGAGGAGCGTCCCATGCCATCCCGCAGCCTGCGCGGCATCGCCGCGCTGATGTCCGTCCTTGCCCTGCCTGTCGGCCAGGCACAGGCGCAGTCCTGGCCGAACCGGCCGATCCGCATGGTGGTCGCGGTGGCACCCGGCGGCAGCACCGACGTGATCGCGCGCATCGTCGGCACCCGGCTCGGCGAGCGCATCGGCCAGCCGGTGGTGGTCGACAACCGGCCCGGCGGCAGCAGCGTGATCGGCGTCGAGATGGTCGTGCGCTCGCAGCCCGACGGCCACACGCTGCTGATGGGTGCCGGCTCGCTCGGCACGCTCAACGCGATGATGCCGAAGGCGCCGGTGAACGTGCAGAAGGATCTCGCTCCGGTCGCCATGGTCGGCACCTCGCCCTATGTGCTGGTGGTGCAGCCGGGCCTGCCGGTGAAGTCGGTGACCGACCTCGTCGCCCATGCCAGGGCCAACCCGGGCAAGCTCAACTTCGCAGGCTCGACGCCCGGCTCGCTGCAGCGCCTGGCCGGTGAACACCTGAACCGGATGGCCGGCATCGACCTCCTCTACGTGCCGTACAAGGGCACCGGCCAGGTGGTCCCCGACCTGCTCGCCGGCCGCCTGCATGCCGCGTTCGACAACGTGCTGATCCTCGCGCCCTACGTACGCAGCGGCGCGCTGCGTGCGCTCGCGGTGACCGGTGCGACCCGCTCCGCGGTGATGCCGGAACTGCCGACGATCGCCGAGGCGGGCGTGCCCGGCTTCCAGGCTGCGGGCTGGTTCGGCGTGTTCGCGCCGGTCGCCACGCCGCAGACGGCCGTGGCGCGGCTCAACGGCGAGATCAACACGCTGATGAACGAGCCTGCCATCCGCGAGCGGCTGGTCGGGCAGGGGATGGATCCGCTGGCCGGACCGCCGGACCTGCTCGCCCGCCACCTTGCGCGCGAGATCGAGACCTGGGGGCGGCTGGTGCGCGAGGCGGGACTGGTCGGGCAGTAGGGTCAGCGGTAGACGCCGAACTCCGCCTTCACCCGCGCGGACATCAGCCATCCGATCAGCTACAGGTAGAGCAGGCTGAGCAGCACCGATACGCCCGCGCCGAGCGCGATGCCGACCATCTGCGACGTCGACAGGTGCTGCAGGTAGAGCATGCCCATGTTCCAGCCGATGCCGACGATCAGCAGCAGGATGAACGCCAGGCGCGCCAGGTTGATCCGCATCAGCAGGCCCAGCCCGGTCAGGAACGCGAACACCGACAGCCCGAGCATCGCGCCCAGGAACAGGTGCAGGTGGCCGAGCAGGAAGCCGATCGACGGCGGCAGCTTGGCCGCCACCTCGGGCCGGGTGAAGGGCAACTGGTCCGCATCGAGCACGAAATGGAACAGCACGTTCTGCGCACCCCACAGCAGGATGCCGCTACCGGAGGTGAAGATCATGAACACGGCCAGCACCGTGATGAACCGGATCCTGATGCGTATCGGCTGTTCCATGCGGGATCAGAGGAACCAGCTCGTGATGACCAGCACGACGCCTGTGCCCCAGAGCCCGAAGGCCAGCAGAAGCAGCAGGCGCAGCAGACCCGCATCGCGCTGCATCGGTGCCGGCAACGCCTGCATCGAATCCGGACGCCCTAGCAGCCACATGCCGAACCTGGATGGTGTGAGCCAGCCCCCGGCGAGGAAATAGAACGGGCCGGGCCGGCCCAGTTCCGCATGCAGCTCCGGCAGGTCGCGCCTGACCGCGCGCAGGAAACGCACCGACACCACGGTCGCGAGGCAGAGCACGGCGAGCAGCAGGCCTGCCAGCAGCCAGGCGAAGGGAATCAGCGATGCAGGGGTCATGACGGATGGAGTTGCCGGTTCTCCGGCCGTATGCGGGCGTGCACATCGTCCACGGTCAGCACGCCCTCGAACGCCTGCGGGGCCGTGTGCGCAAGCTGTGCCGAGGGCACGGCGTAGCCGTCCTCGGCGTCGGCACCCAGGTGGAACAGCGTGGCGTTCGGCACGCCGTCGAGTCGTCCTTTGCCCAGCGTGGTCGATGCGATCCAGGCCACCGAGTCGGGCTCGGCGGCATCGAACCCATCGCCCAGCGCGGCATGCCAGTTCGCCACGTAGACGAAGGCGAACTCGACACCACGAGCGTCTCGGCATCGTGCGACGCGAGCTGCGATGGCCACCACCAGGTGTTCTTGAACGGCGCGACCGGCGACAGCTCATGCGGCCCCCGGGCGCCGGGCGGACCATCCTCGACGAGGAACCAGAGCGCACGCTCGTCGCCGCCGTGGCTCTTGCGCAGGCCGACCACCTGCCGCATGCCGCCCACGGTGCGCACGAAGCGCCTGCGGGTCTTCGTGGCGGTGAAGCCGCGCGGCAGCAGCGTCGCGCGCAGGATGTCGATCAGCGAGGGATCGGCCACCGCGTCGTGTCCTGGAAACATGGAATGGGGAACCGGTTGCCGTGCGGGATCATCGCCGAAGGCAGCAGTGGGCACAAGAAGCCGCCGCGCCGTCGCGAAGCGCCTCAGTACTGCGCGAAGATCCGGCGCAGCGCCGGCAGGTCGGCCGCGTGCGCCAGCGCCAGCATCAGCAGGATGCGTGCCTTCTGCGGGTTGAGGTTGTCCGCCGCCACGATGCCGAGGTCGTCGTGCTCTTTGTGCGGCAGCACGCGGCCGTTGCCGAGCCGGTTCGAGCGCACGAATGCGAGGTCGCTGCCGCGATCGCGCGAAGCCTGCACGATCGCCTTCTCCACGTCCGAAAGCATGCCGGCGCCCGTGCCGGTGAAGACGAAGCCGCGCGTGCCGGCCGCCTGCAGCGCGTCGATCACCACCTGCGCGTCCGACTCGACATAGCCGAACACGATCTCCACCTTCGGCAGGTCGCCGACCGAGCCGGTCGCGAACTCCGAATGGATCGTGTGCCGCTTCTCCGGCCAGCGGTAGTAGGCGACCGTGTCCGCATCGGCATAGCCGAGGAAGCCGAGGTCGCCCGACCTGAAGGTCTCGACGCGATAGGTGTTCGTCTTGGTGACGTCGCGCGCGGCATTGATCTCGTCGTTGAGCATCACCAGCACGCCGCGGCCCCTGGAGTCGGGACTGGCGGCCACGCGTACCGCATTGACCAGGTTCAGCGGCCCGTCCGGGCTCAGTGCCGTCGCCGGCCGTTGCGACCCGACCAGCACCACCGGTCGATCGTGGCGCACCGTGAGGTTCAGGAAGTAGGCCGTCTCTTCCAGCGTGTTGGTGCCGTGCGTGACGACGATGCCGGCGAGGCCGGGATCGTCGGTGAACAATGCATCGATGCGCGCCACCAGCGAACGCCACACCGCGAACCCCATGTTCGAGCTCGCGATGTTGCACACCTGCTCGACCTGCACGTCCGCGACGCGGGCGAGCTCGGGGACCGCATCGACGAGTTCGGCCCCGGTGGCAGAGCCCGCCTTGTATTCATGGGACAGGCTGGACCCGGCCCGGCCGGCGATGGTGCCGCCGGTGGCGAGGATGGCGACCCTGGGGAGCGATTTCTCGGACATGTGCGTTCTTCAGTGGAGGCGTCGGAGCTCGACCATGAAACATGACACAGGCACTGCACACGCGGATGCAGCGTCCTGGCGTACTTGTCAGCGCTTCTGGCCTGGTCCCTCGATCATGACTTCCCGGACGGCGTGTGTCCGGCCCTGATCGTCATCCAGTACCTGCTCCTTCACCCGCGCGAAATCGATCCTGTTCAGGTCGATCATCCGCACCTGGCGATTGCGCATCGTGTGGAAGTAGTAGCGCCGGTTGGTCAGGTCCGATGCGGACGTGATCTGTGTCGCGCTCTCGATGTCCTTCGCGACCTGGTCGCGCGGCGCCACCGCGCCCAGCGGGATGTTGAAGCTGTCGAGTATCCGGAACGACTCGAACACGGCATCGGCGGCGGTCGCCAGCGGCCGCACCGATGCGGTCAGCGCCGCTGCGCGGATGAAACGCGACGGCGGCGTGAAGTCGCCGGGCAGGCCGATCATGCCTGAGCCCGCGCCCAGCGGACCCAGCTGCAGGTTGCCGAGGGTCAACGGCTCGTTGGCCTTCGGGGTCAAGCGGATGAAGTTGCGCAGGTTCGTCAGATGCCAGTCGTAGGTGGGCGAGTTGGTGATCACGCCGAGGAAGGCGTCGTACACCCTCACCTGCCCGCCGTCGACGATCTCGATGACGATGCTCGCGCCGCCCGGATCGGCCACCTTCCAGTGGAACGGCAGCTGCGCGCCGCCGAAGCGGGGATCGTCGACATTGACGACCGTCACGGTAGCGAGATGCTTGCGCACTTCCTCGACCGTCTCGAACGAAGACAGCATCCACTGCATGAAGTCGCCCACGCTCATCGAGCGGTCGGCCAGTGCCGGGACGTAGACGCTGTAGCTGGCGTATCCGGGCAGGTAGTACATGCCCACGTAGAGGCCGCGTTCGTTCATCCCGTCCGGCCCATAGGGCTGCCCGTAGGCGGTCATCGAGACGAACCCGTAGCGCCCCTTCCAGCGCTTCCCGTTCGAACCGGCCGGCGTCGATGCGACATACGACTTGCCACGCGGGAAGATGGCGAGCCGGTTGTGCTGCGCATCGCTCAGTGCCCATTCGACGGTCCGGGAAACCACCACCGCACCGTCCTGGCTTCTCAGCGAGATGCCGGTGCATGCCCTTGCCGGTTCGACGATGCCGGCGCACGCCATGCATGCGGCCATTGCAAGGGCAAGGAAGCTCCGTGTGTTCATTGCAACAATCTCCGTGATCGCCGGGCTCGACAGGGGGGCCGTCGGCGGGTCCGTATCATGCCAGCCTGCACCGTCCAAGGCATCTTCGTTGCCTGCGTCCGTCGCGACTGCACATCCGCGACTCGCTGCAGATGCACGGGTTCCACTCGTTCAGCGGTCGACTGCAGGAATCGTATCGCGATGGCCGGACAGGTTGCGCAGCGCCTCCCGGCTTGCCTTCGTGAGCTCCGGTCGATCCCCTGCGTGCCCAGCGGGAACCGCAGGAACCCCGGCGGCTTCTCGTCACCCAGCAGAAGGCCGCGCAGGGGCGACTGTCTCGCCCTGTCCCAGAAGGCCGACTGCGTCGAGACCGCGACGATGACGGTCCGACTCACGCCTTCCATCACCCGTGCGCGTTCGATCGTGATCGGCCCGGTCTCCGACCACGGCACGCGCACGCCCTCCGGGCTGCCGACGAAGATGAGCCCCTGCCGGTCGGGTGCCATGACGATCGGCGGGCGCCACATGGACGGTCGCAGAAGCACGACCACGAAAAGCAGCAGGAACAGCGCGAACGCCACTTTCGCGGCCGGCATCCTGCCCTGGAACCATCGCCATGCCAGGTATGCCACGCCGGCGAGCGCGACTGCCAGCACCAGCCCCAGGCAGGCAGCTCGTCGCGCCGCAGGGCATTGTCGAGCCTGGCTGTCACGACGACCGCTTTCGCTCGTCCAGGGCCTCGTACCCGTGCTCCCCATTCCGGGTCAGCCCTGCTGCGGTCCCGGTCGCCTTTCGTGTCTGCTGCACCCGTTCCAGGTGCGCCCGGGTCCAGGAAGGCACGCAGGTCTCGATGAAGTCGTGCGCATGCTTCGGCAGGAAGCGCTTGCGGTGGAGCAGGACGTTGCTCGTCGCAGGCGCGAACATCCTGCCGGTGCGTATCGCGCGCAGCGACACGTCGCGTGCCGGGTCGAACGTCACTTCCGACAGAACCGCGACGCCCATGCCCTGTTCCACGCAGGTCTTGATCACGTCGGCGTCGATCGCGCTCACCAGCACCTGGGGCAGCAGGCCCTCCTTGCGGAACGCTTCGACCACGTCCTGCCATCCGGTGAACTGGGGCTCGTAGGCGATCAGCGGGTACTTCGCCAGGCGCTTCAGCGTGATGCGCCGTGCCGCCAGCAGCTCATGGCCGCGCGGCACGAGCACGACCCGCTCGAACGAGCGGTACGGAAGCGACAGCAGCTCCTTCATGCGGTCGGCCGGATCGGTGGTGATGCCGATGTCGGTCTCGCCCGACAGGACCATGGCTGCGATCTGCGCGGGATCGCCCAGGCGCAGCCTGAACTGGACGCCCGGGAAGCGCGCGGCGAAGGCCTTCATCACGGGCGACAGCACATAGCGCGCCTGCGTGTGCGAGGTCGCGATGCTGATCACCTGCGCATCGGGACGCTTGTACGCCTCGCTGGTGCGCCGGATCCCGGCAACCTGCTCCAGCGCCTGCTCGGCGAACGAGATCACCCGGGCGCCCTCTGCCGTGCGCCCGACCAGGCGGCTGCGTGCGCGCACGAAGACCGGGAAGCCGAGTTCGTCCTCGAGCAGCGCGATCTGCCGGCTGATGCCGGGCTGCGACGTGTGCAGCGCGGCGGCTGCCTTCGAGATGCTCAGGCCCCGGCGCGAGATCTCGACGATGTACTGCAGCTGGCGCAGGTTCATGGTCCATGTCTGGCGGTTATGGTCCATGCAATCATATTCATTTATCGAGGCCGGTGCGCCCCGTAGAGTCCTCGTCTTTCGAGCACGCACGAAGGACGCATGGACTACTCGGCATACCGGCACATGACCTTCTCGCGGCGCGGGCGGATCCTCACGATCACGCTGAACCGGCCGCCGATGAACCCGATCCACTACGAGCTGCACACCGAGCTCTCCAGGCTCTGGTACCAGGTGCAGGTCGACCAGGAATGCGACGTCGTCGTCTTCACCGGCGCCGGCGACGTGTTCTCGGCCGGCGGCGACATCCCGATGATGCAGAAGCGCATCGACGATCCCGAGCTGTTCAACCTGAAGAACCTCGAGATGAAGCAGATGATCTTCGGGCTGATCGAGCTCGAGAAGCCGGTCATCGCGCGCATCAACGGCGACTGCATAGGGCTGGGGGCGACGCTCGCGCTGCTGTGCGACATCATGATCGCGGTCGACGACGCCCGCTTCTGCGACCCGCACGTGAAGATGGGATACGTGGCCGGCGACGGGGGCGCGGTCATCTGGCCGCAGCTGATCGGCTTCGCCAAGGCCAAGGAATACCTGCTGACCGGGGACATGCTCGACGCGAAGGAGGCGGAGCGCATCGGGCTGATCAACTACGCGGTGCCGCGCGACCAGCTCGATGCGAAGGTCGACGCTTTCGCGGACAAGCTCGCCAATGGCGCCTCCAAGGCGATCAAGTGGACCAAGACCAGCATGAACCTGCCGCTGCGGCAACTGGCCCATTCGATGATGGACGCGTCGCTCGCATACGAGGCGCTGACCAACATCGGCCGCGACCACCAGGAGGCGGTGACCGCCTTCCAGGAGAAGCGCAAGCCGCGCTTCACCGGCCGCTAGGGCGAGGACGACACCATGAAGAAAGCGCTGTCGCACCTGCGGGTGCTGGACATGAGCCGCGTCCTGGCGGGACCGTTCCTCGGCCAGAACCTCGCCGACTTCGGGGCGGACGTGATCAAGGTGGAACGCCCGCACCACGGCGACGAGACCCGCACCTTCCCGCCCTACCTGAAGGACGTCGACGGCGGGCAGACGGAAGACTCCGCCTACTTCATGGCGATCAACCGGGGAAAGCGCTCGGTCACCATCGACATCGCGACCCCGCGCGGCCAGGCCCTGATCCGCGAGCTCGCCGCGAAGTCCGACGTGCTGATCGAGAACTACAAGGTCGGAGACCTGAAGCGCTACGGGCTCGACTACGACGAGATCCGCAAGGTGAACCCGGGCATCGTCTACTGCTCGATCACCGGCTTCGGCCAGACCGGGCCGTATCGGAACCGTCCCGGCTACGACTACATCTTCCAGGCGATGAGCGGGCTGATGAGCATCACCGGCGGCCCGGACCACCTGGAAGGGGGCGGGCCCGCCAAGGTGGGACTGGCCATCTGCGACGTGATCACCGGCATCTACTCGAGCTTTGCGGTGATGACCGCGCTCGCGCATCGCGACCGGACCGGCGAAGGCCAGCATATCGACATGTCGCTGCTCGACACGACGATCGCCACCATCTCGCACATCAACATGAACTACCTGGTCGGCGGCATCGTCCCGAAGCGCATGGGTACCGGCCATCCCAGCATCGTGCCCTACCAGATGTTCCAGGCTGCCGACGGGCCGATCGTGGTCGCGGTGGGCAACAACGGCCAGTTCGCGAAGCTGTGCGCGCTGCTCGGCATCCCGGAGCTGTCCGCCGATCCGCGCTTCCTCACCAATCCGCTGCGCGTCGAGCATCGCGACGCACTGGTGCCGGTGCTCGCGACCGCGTTCGAGCGAGACACGATGGAGGCCTGGGTCGGCAAGCTCACGTCCGCCGGCGTGCCCTGCGGGCCGTTGTACGACATCCCGCAGGTGTTCGAGGACGCCCACATCAAGGCACGCGGCGTGCGCGTGGAACGCCCGCATCCGCGCGGCGAGTCGGTTTCCATCCTTGCGAACCCGGCGCGGCTGTCCGCGACCCCGCCGAGCTACGACCGCGTGGCGCCCATGCTGGGCGAACATACGCACGAAGTGCTGCGGGAGGTGCTCGGTCTCACCACCGAGGCGCTCCAGGAGCTTTCCGCCGACGGAGTCATCTGATGGCGGTGCGCACGACGTCGACCGCGGTGGCCCTTGTCGCAATCGCACTGTCGCTGCCCCTGCCGAAGGCCGGGCACGCGCAAGGCGCCGACAGCTACCCGTCGAAGCCGATCCGCTTCATCGTCCCGTTCGGCGCCGGCGGCCCGGGCGATGCGATCGGCCGCATGATCGGGCAGAAGCTGGGCGAAGGCCTCGGGCAGACCGTGGTCGTCGACAACCGCAGCGGTGCCTCGACCATCATCGGCACCGAACTGGCGGTGAAGTCGCCGGCGGATGGCCATACGCTGCTGCTGATCTCGACCACCCATGCCGTGAACCCCAGCCTGTTCAGGAAGCTGCCCTACGATCCGCTCAAGGACCTGCAGCCGGTCACGATGCTGGCCGACACGCCGTTCATGCTGGTGGTCCACCCGTCCCTGCCGGCGCGGTCGGTCGCGGAACTCGTGAAGCTCGCGCGCAGCCGGCCGGGACAGCTCAACTACGGATCCTCCGGCAACGGCAGCTCCATCCACCTCGCGTCCGAACTGTTCAAGATGGCCGCGAAGATCGACATCCGGCATGTGCCGTACAAGGGCAGCGGCCCGGCGTTCATCGACCTGATCGGTGGCCACATCCAGGTACTGTTCAGCAGCTCCGTGTCGTCGCTGCCGCATGTGAACAGCGGCAAGCTGCGCGGACTCGGGCTGACCAGCGCGAAGCGGGTGGCTGCCCTGCCGGACATGGCCACCCTCGCCGAGACCTGGCCCGGCTTCGAGGCGAGTTCCTGGTTCGGCATGATGGTTCCGGCAGGCACGCCCGAGCCGATCGTCGAGCGCCTGCTCCGCGAGTCGCGCACTGCGCTGCGCAGTCCCGAGGTGAACAGGGCGCTGACCGGACAGGGTGCCGAGCCCGGAGGCAACACGCCGGCCGAGTTCGGCGCGTTCTACCGCGCCGAGATCCGGAAGTGGGGCGCGGTGATCACGAACGCGGGGATCCGGCTGGACCAGTGAGCAGGGTTCACCTGCACCGGTCCGGCGCCGGAACGATCAGAACGCGACCTGGTGCTCGCGGCAGAGTTCCGCGAACGCGTGGTCGAGCCGATGCCCTGCAGCCGTCAACCGGTCGGCGACGGCGATCGTGGCCTGCCGGTCCCGAGCCACGTTCGCCCGTGCCGCCTCGATATGCTCGTTCACGCGCTCCGGTGCCGCGCCGCCACGGTACTTCCGCTCCCGCACGCACTGCATGGCATCGAACAGCCGATCCAGCGTGGCCTGCGGGACTTCGATCACCTTGCCGGTGTACTGGCGTATCGCCGCTTCCAGCACCGACGCCTTCACCTGGGCCGGCGGGATGCGCTGGTCGGCGACGGTCTGCATCATCAACGCCAGGATCTGGTGGCCCGTCCGGTAGGACATGCCGTGTTCCTTCACCAGGTAGCCGACGATCGTGCTCGCCTGCGACCAGTGCTCGTTGGCGCATTTCGCCATCCGTTCGCGGTCGACCTTCATGTCCCCGAGTGCATCCACCAGCGCCGAGATGGCGCGCCGCGACTCGTCCGCGCACTTCCAGAACTCGGCCGGCAGCATCGTCGCCATCTCGAGCTGGTCGGAGGCGGTCTTGGTGACCGCCAGCGCGCCCATCAGGCGGCCGGTGATCATGCCGCTGGTGCCGTGGATGAACTCCAGCACGTAGGGGATGCGCATCTGCGGCGAGATGCTCGACGTGATGCTGAGCCGGTCCGGCAGCGTGATGAACCCGAATTCGACGCTGTGCCAGATCAGGAAGTCCATCGCCACCCGGCCGAGCGTGTTGTGCATCAGCGCGAGGGCCATGTAGGTCTCGAGCATGTAGTCGTAGTTACGGATCGAGTCCCGCGCGTTCCACGGCGCGGCATCGAAGCCCATCAGCTCGTCGAACCGTTCGAGGTCCAGGGGAAACTCGACGCCGTAGGCCGCGCCGGTACCCACCGAGCTGATGTTGGTGTTGCGGTAGGCCGAGAGGAAGCGCTGGAAGTCGCGCTCCAGCGGCTCGATGAACGACATCAGGTAGAAGGCGAAGGTGCCGGGCTCGATATGCTGCACGTAGCTGTAGCCCGGCATCAGCGTCTCGGTGTGCTCGGCTGCCACCTCCAGGATGCGCTCGCGCAGGTCGAGCTGGCTCGCCATGATCTGGATCAGCAGCCCGCGGAAGGCGATGCGCGAAGCGACCACGCGCAGGCTCGGGCTGGAACGGCCGAGATGCAGCCAGCCGGACTGCTCCTCCTCGCAGTGCTCGCGCACGAACTCCTCGCCGCCGTGGATCACGTTCCACAGGCGCGTGCGTGCCTCGACCACGCCCTCGGCCTCCATCGCCACGATCGCCTTCAGCAGGGCGGCGATGGCCTCCGGCGGCGCGAACTTCTGTTCGCCCAGCACGACCACCTGCGCCTTGTCCCACTGGTGCAGGGCTTCGAGGAAGCCCGGCTCGCGCATCGTCTCGGCGTAGTAGTGCTTGAGCAGGTCGCTCGGTGCCTCGCCCAGGCGTCCCTTCCAGAAGAAACTCATCCCTGACTCCTTGTCCGTCGCTCGGTTGCGTGGTGCGGGCTACTGCGGCTCTATGCCGGCCGCCTTGATGATCTGTTCCCAGCTCTGCGACTGCCGCTTGATCGACTGTCCCATGGCCGCAGGGGTACTTGCGACCACTTCGTATCCCGCCGCGGCGAGGCGGCTGCGCACGTCGGCGTCCTCCACGGCCTGGACGATTGCCTTCTGCACCCGGTTCACCACGGGTGCCGGCGTGCCCCTGGGTGCAAGCGCGCCCACCCAGTTCTCCGACACCTCGAAGCCCTGCACGCCGGCCTCGGTCATGGTCGGTACGCCCGGCGCCGCCGTCGACCGCGACCGGCTGGTGACCGCCAGTGCGGTCAGGCGTCCCGCCTTCACCTGCTGCACGGCCGAGGGCAGCGTCGCGAACAGCATGGTCACTTCCCCGGCGATCGTCGCCACCACGGCCGGGCCGCCACCCTTGTACGGGACATGCGTCATGTCCGTGCCGGTCAGGTGCTTGAGCAGCTCACCGGCGAGATGGTTCGACGTTCCGATGCCGCCGGACGCGAAGGACACGGTGCCGGGCTTGGCCTTGGCGCGGGCGATCACGTCGCCGACGCTTGCGAGGCCGAGCTTCGGGCTGACCACCAGCATGTTCGGCAGCGAGGCGATGATGCTGACCGGGTCGAGCGCCACCGCAGGGTCCACGGTCAGCTTGCGGTACAGGCTGCGGTTGGCCACGACCACCCCGGCCGTGGTGACCAGCAGCGTATAGCCATCGGGCGAGGCCTGCGCCACCATCGCTGCGCCGATGTTGCCGCCGGCACCGCCGCGGTTGTCGATGAGCACCGGCTGCCCGAGCACTTCGGACAGCTTCTCGTTCATCGGCCTGATCAGCAGGTCGGCGGCGCCACCGGGCGCGAACGGGACCACGATGCGGACGGGCTTGACCGGATACTCGGCAGCCGATGACGGACCGGCGAAGCCTGCTGCTGCGAGCAGCGCCATGCGGATTGCGACTTTCAAGGGTTTCCTCCCGGGCCATGTGTTGCTGCTCGATGCGGATTCGTCCGACCGCTCGCCTGTCCATTCATGATCGCCAGCGCACGCGCCGCAGCTCCGTCCGCGGGGAACGTGCGCAGCGCGTCCAGGATCGCGCCGGCAGTGGCCGAAGGTACGCCCTGCGCGCAGTCCAGGAACTTCGCTTCGAGTTCCTCGGCGGACAGGGGACGCGCCGGATGGCCGCGCGCCATCGGGACGTCGGACGCCAGCACGGTCCCGTCCTCGAGCACGACCTCGATCGCTGCGTCGTACATCCTGCGTCCCTCGACCGGGACCACTTCGACCCGTTCCGCGAGGCCGCGCAACTGCACGTTCGACACGGCCGCGGCACCGAAATCCACCAGGCGGGTACCCCGCCCGGTCAATCCCAGCGCCACGCAGAAGGGCACGCTGAACCGGGCCTCGTGGGGATCCGCCGGAACGCGGAAGTGGCCGATCTTCGGCACGCCCGGTGCCACGAACGCGCGCACCGAGCGGATCGGCCGGCCGGCGATCCCTGCGTGCAGCTCACGCGCAGCATCGATCGAGGGGTGGATCCCGTGCAGGCAGGCGTACGGCTTGGTGGAGATGCGCGACACCTCCCATTCGCCGCCGAGGTCAGGATCGGCGATCTGCGCGAAACCATCCTGCACCAGCGCGCGGGCGAGGCCGCCGCCTGCGTCGAACAGCGCCGGACTCATCGCGAAGCCGTCGGCCGCCAGGTCCGCCGCCAGCACGCCATCGAACGCGGTGCGTCCTGCCTGGAACGGCTTGGCCATCGTGCCGAATGTCCCCGTCAGCCCGGCGGTCTGCGTGGCGGCAAGGCTCAGCGCCGTCGCGGTTCGACGCGCATCGAGCTTCATCAGCACGGAACAGCCCGCCGCTGCAGACAGCCGGCCCAGCAGCCCGGTGGCCTGGAACCCCCGCTGCACCATCGCATGGCCGAGGCGGCGCCCCGCCAGCCTCGCCGCCACCTGCACCGCTGCCGCGTAAGAGACGCACAGATCCTCGTCGCGCACCAGGCCGCCCGAGGCCAGCAGGGCCGCCCAGGTGGGTCCCCCGAAATGTGCATCGGTCCAGATATGCGTGTCGTCGTAGTCGAGCGCATGCGCAGCGGTCGCATGGATCATCGCGGCCATCGGCGCCGCTGTCGATCCGCCCATCATCAGCGCGGCCGGACCTGGCGCGGCATATCGCAGCATTCGTTGCGCGACCGTCCGGGTGACCGCCTCGTCGAGGCCGGCGATGGCACAGGCGAACCAGTCGATCAGCGACGACCGGACGGCATCCACCGCGGACGAAGGCAGTCCATCGAAAGCGACGGAAGCCAGCCAGTCGCCGGCCCGGACTGCAGGCCCGGCGGTCGCCTGCACCGATGGCTCGATGATGCACCCTTCCCCCATGCGACCTCTCCCGTTCGCCGCGCATCTTCCCGGACCGATCTTCGCCGGTCTGTCGCTGCCCGCGGAGTCTAGCCGATGAAGAATTCCGCTGCCCTTCCGGTCATCCCGATGCTTGCCATACGCCTATTCGTGCGGCGGGAACCGCTCGTACTGGGGCAACGTGTGCGCCTGTTCCATCCAGCCAATCCGCTCCGCCACCTGGATATGGATGCGGGCGGGCACGGCATCCGGATCGTCGTACGTCGCGCTCTGGATGTCGACGATCCCCGGGAGCATCGCGGCGTTCCGGTAGAACAGCCCGGTGCCGCAATTCGCGCAGAACGCCCGTCGTCCATCCGTCGACGATTCGTAGACCCTGGGCGTGCCCTTCGTGACGCTCAGCGCCGCTTCGGGGTACATCGTCCATCCGACCATCGGGGCGCCGGAATGGCGACGACAGTCCGAGCAGTGGCACAAGGCGTGGGTGAGCGGATCGCCATCGACCTCGTAGCGAATGGCGCCGCAGTGGCAACCGCCGGAGAGTTTCATGGTCATGCTCCTTTGCGAACGGATGCCGCCGGCACCATCGCGTGCCGTGCAGCGCTACCGGTACTTCGCAGCCGTGATGAACTGGCCGAAGCTCTCGCACCACACGATCACGGCCACGTACTTCGCAGGATCGATGCCGGGCGGGACCGGCACCACGAAGTTCTCGAACGTCCTGACATCGCCGATCCGCACCATCGTCGGCTTCAGGCGGTTGAAGTCCGCTTCGGTCTCCAAGAACTCGGGCGACAGGTAGAGCTTGTAGTCCGGACCGGGCGCGAGCCTGCCTTCCAGCGAGATCGCCGTGGGTGCGATCGAGACGGTGCCTTCGCCCCAGTGCAGCAGGTCGCTGTCCTTCAGGTCCCGACGGAACTGGCCGGTGAACCGGGCCTGGGCGGCCGCAGCCCTGATTTCCTCCGCCGAGGGCGCGGCGGGTGCGATCAGGATCGGCAGCGCATAGATGCCGGCGACGAAACCCGCGGCACCGACGGCGGCGTGGGATGAACAGAGGAGGAGGGTCCGGCGCAGGTTCATCGGCCTGGCACCGCATCCTGGCTGCCCTGGATCGCGATCGACGCGAACAGCGATGCGCGCGTCGCCAGCCATGCCTTGAACCCCTGATAGCGGGTAGCTGAGCCACCCTCCACCTCGATCACGGTGCCGCGCGGCAGGTGGGTGCCGGAGTCCGCGAGCAGCGCAGACAGCGGCGAGGTATGCGCGGCACCGATCTGCAGCTGCTGCAGCGGATGGATCAGGGCGGGAAAATCGCCATGGACGCCCTCGAAGCCGTCGCAGATTCGATAGAACTCGACCAGCTCGTCGGGCAGTTGCTTCGTGCGCGCGATCGCCTCCGCAGAATCGATGGGTTCCCTCGCCCGTTCCTGCCAGTTGTCCGCTGATTCGTTCAGGTGGGTGCGGCAGGTCGGCACGAAGCTGTCCATCGGCAACGCCGCGAGTTCCTTGCCGAGGTTGCGCTGGCTTCGTACCGCCTTCATCGTCCCGGCGATCACCTTGCCCATCTTGAACAGGTCGAACAGTCCCATGATGGGCTCCTTGATCAGGTTCAGGTGCCGTACGCCGCGTCACATGATGACGGCCAGGTGGAACTTCGTCGTCCCTGCCGGCGCGGACCGCATCTTGGAGAGACAGTCGTCCAGTTCCTCGACGAGCTCGCCCCGGGCTTCCGGGTCGAGGTCGGGGTTCCACCCGGCCTGGACATGGTCGCGCAGCTTCTGCAGGCAGTCGGTGCCGGCCGCAAGGTCGAACCACTGCATGTCGTCGATGCCGTATCCGTAACCGGTCTCCGGATCCAGGGCGACCTCATCGTCCTCGTCGTCGTCCGCCATGTTGAATTCGAGGTCGGTGGAATCGACGAAGCAAGACAGCTTGGGAACCTTCAGCGCATCGCAGGCCGCGTCCAGTTCGTCGGAGAGCCGGTACATGAGGGAATGGTCCTCATCGTCGGTGGACATCTCACGGCCGTTCAGCATATGAATCCAGCATGTCATTTCCATCGGTGCAACCCTCGCATGGACCTGGAAAGCGATTGCTGTGCCACGCCGCCAATCGCCACCCTGCTGTCCGTCAGTCGGCCTGCGGCGGCCGGAAGAACAGGCTGAACAGCAGCGTCCCGCCCAGCGCCGCCAGCGCTCCGAACAGCAGCGACGCCAGCACCGGCTGCCACAGCGAGGTGACGCCACTGCCTTCCATGAAGCTGCGGCGCGGGTTCGCCGGCGAGTAGACGACCACGATCCGTGCGCCTTCACCCAGCGATTCCCACGGCTTCCGAGGGACGCTGCGTTGCGCGACCAGCGGCCCGCCCGAGGGCAGGGTGAATCGATATTGCAGGATGTAATCGAAGTCCCCGTCCGCCGAGCGCGGGAACTCCTTGCGGACCAGCTGCCCCTCGGCGCGCGTGCCCGAGGCCTGCAGCCGTGCGTCCTGCAGGTATGCGCCCCAGGCGAGGACGACGCCCGCGACGCCTCCCAGCAGCAGCAGGGCACAGACGGCGATGGCGAGGCGGCTGGCGGGCAGGGGTGCGCCGCGTCAATCGACCGAGGCACCCGAGGCCTTCACGGCTCGTGAATAGGCGACCACGTCCGCCTTCAGGATCGCGGCATAGGCCTCCGGCGTCGATGCCACCACGTCGATGCCGATCCGCTCGTAGCGCTGCAGCGAATCCGGATGCGTGAGCGCCTTGCGCATCTCGTCGGCCAGCGCGCGCACGATCGGCGCGGGCGTGCCCGCTGGCGCGAGCGCGCCGACCGACGGCACGAACGTGAGGTCCCTGTGGCCGAGCTCGGCCAGCGTCGGCACCGAACGCGCCTGCGGCGAGCGCTCAGGGCTGGCCACCGCGACCAGCCGGACCTTGCCCGCGCTGACATGCCCCGCCACCTGCGCGATGGTGCTGAACAGCACCTGTATCTCGCCGTTGAGCAGCGCCGGCGTCGACTGGCTGCTGCCCTTGTAGGCGACATGCACCAGGTCGATCCCGAGCAGCTGCTTCATCGTCTCGGTGACCAGGTGGTGGATGCTGCCCACGCCGGACGAGCCATAGGACAGCGCGCCGGGCTTCGCCTTCGCCAGCGCCACCAGCTCGGCGAAGGTCGACACGCCGAGCGATGCGCTGACCGCCAGGAAAAGCGGCGTGGTGCCGATCAGCGTCACCGGCTCGAAGTCGCGCAGCGTGACGTAAGGCGGCTTGCGATGCAGCGCCGGGATGATCGAGGTGGATCCGATGTCCGCGATCTTGATCGAGTAGCCGTCCGGCGTGCTCTTCGCCACCACCATCATGCTGATGATGCCGCCGGCGCCCGGCCGGTTGTCGACGATCACCGGCTGCCCGCGCATGCCCGGGCTGCTCGCCATCCGCTCCGCCGCGATGCGCGCGACGCCGTCGGTCAACCCGCCCACCACGCCCGAGGACACCAGACGTATCGGCCGCGACGGGTACGCCGCGCCCTGCGCCTGCGCGTGCGCCGACAACGGCAGGCCGGCCAGGCTGCCTGCCGCCAGCGCCAGACGGGCGACCGCGTCGCGGCGACCGGCGCGCATCACGCGCCTTCGATCTTCGGCAGCCCGAGCCGCACCAGCTCGAGTTCCCCGGACACCGCCAGCGTGGCGGCCTCGCCGGCGAGCAGGTAGAGGGACGTGTGGCGCGCGACCGGACTGTCGCCGATCGAACCGTTGCCGCGCAGCACGAAGTACAGCGCGCGACCCGACAGCGGCAGCGAGGCACCCGCGTCGACGCGGTACAGCGCGGCAGAGGCCTCGCATTCGGTGAACGAGCCGAGCGGCTTGTGCGCGACGCCGGACAGGCCTGGCGCCGGTTGCCAGTCGAAATGGTCCGCGCGCAGGAACACCGGCTTCTCGTAGCGCGGCTTCGGATACTCGAGCTTGCGGCCGTGCACATGCTCCCAGACCGCCTCGTAGGCGTCCTTGTTCACCTTCTTGCCGTCTTCACGGTAGGTGGTGTAGACGCCCTTCTCGAACGTGCCGCGGGTCTTCAGCTCGTCGGCCGCGCGGTTGCCCTCCGCTTCCGAGGTATAGCCCGAGCGGCTCGCGCCCGCGAACTGCAGCAGCAGGTTCCAGGTGTCGCCGCTGGAAGTCTGCGGCCCGTAGTAGACGCCCTCCGGGAAGTAGCCCACCGAGCCCGGCGTGAACTTGCCGTCCGGACCGTAGTCGTAGGTGCCCTCGAGCTGCATCCGGAACTGGTCGAAGTTGTGCCGGTGGCGCGGCGAGAGGAAGTCGCCGGCGATGTTGACCAGGCGCAGCGCGAAGTTGCCGAGGCCCGGCTCGCCCTCGATCAGCCGGTATGCCTTGATGACACCCTGGCGAAGTTGCGTGGCGCTGGTGGTGAGTTCCCGCGTCTCGATCGGTACGACCTGCATTGGATGGACTCCCCGCGAAGGTATCGGCGGCCGATGCTTGCCGGTTGCCAGCGCATTCTAGGCGTGCCCGCGCGGCGCTGTCCATCCGCGGCCGGCGCCCCTCACCGGAACGCCACCCAGAACATGGACAGCCCGGAAGCGATCATCAGCGCATCGATCAGGTGCCTGAAGTCCTGCGACGAGATCCGCTGCAGGATGCGTCTCGACACGAACGCACCGGCCATCATCGAGCCGCCAACCGCCAGCCCCTTCAGCAGGGTATCGGCGGGCAGCGCATTCGCGGCGCTGAAGGTCAGCACCTTCGCGAGATAGATGATGAAGGAGGCGGCCGCCTCGGTCGCGATGAACGCGCCCTTTTCCAGCCCGGCACCGATGAAGATCGGCACCTGGATCGGCCCGGTCGACACCACGATGCCGGTGAGGAAGCCCACCGGTGCGCCGACCAGCGCGAGATCGCGATGCGACAGGTGCAGCCGCTGCCGATGGAACCAGCGCCGCGCCGGCACCATCGCGATGAAGAACGCACCCAGCGCGACCTCGACCGCCTGCGGCGGCACCGCCAGCAGCGTCTTCACGCCGAGCACCGCGCACGGGACTGCCGTCGCGCTGTAGGCGCCGCAGGTACGCCAGTCGACCACGCGCCACCAGGCGAGCACCTTGCCGACGTTGCCGAACACTGCGGCGATCGCCATGATCGGCACCGCCTGCTGTGGCCCGAATGCAACCACCAGTATCGGCATCAGGATCAGCGACGCGCCGGTGCCGACGATGCCGCTGACCGTGCCTGCCAGGATGCCGGCGGCGAGGACGAGGATCAGTTCCAAGGGCGGGGCATCGGCGCCGCAGCGCGCCGGCTAGAGGGACGGGTCGGTGTCATGGCGAGGGACAGGACGAGTCGATCAGCCCGCATTTGCCCGGAACGCCCCCGTCTCGGGAGCGGTGTCCCATGTTCCAGGACCAGGCCCCCACCGCTGGCCACCGTCCGCTTCAAGGATCGCAGCCACTGCCGCACCGAGATCCAGCCCCAGATGTTCACGCGCAGCCGCCGCTCCTGCATCCGACAGGTCCGCGCCGAGCACGAACGAGCGGAAGGAATCCCACTCGGAAGAGAACTGGTTGACCAGGATGCGGGCGAGATCATAGGAAAGCATGTTGCCATCGTCGCTGCGAAGGAACGACTTCCCCGACCAGAACTGCTGCACTTCCGCCTCGCCCCAGAACTGCAGGTGCTTCTCGTGCATTTCATGGGGCGTGAAGAGCGGCGGCGGAGGCGGGTAGAGCCGTTGCTCGGTATTCACGGCGATGCCCTCGTTCAACCAGGCCGGAATCGGCAGGTGGCTCAGGCAGCCGTGGGTCATCTCGTGCGCAATGACCGGCTCGATCGCCCGCAGGTCGGCCTTCATCGTCACGAAGTGGCTGCACCCTGCATTGATGTGCATGCCGCTGCTGCCCGCGAACTCGCCGTCCTCGGGGTAGTACCGCGACACGTACCTGTAGTAGGTCTCGTCGTCCTCGAAGACGACCAGGATATCCTTTCCCCACTCCGGCACCTGGGCCACCCCATCGAGAAGGCCCAGGATCCGGCGCTGGGTCCTGGACATGAAGTCCAGTGTGACCTGGACGAGGTTGTCATCCAGGGAGGACAGGAGAAGCGCGTCATCGCGCTCGGCAAGCGCGTAGGTCGGGCCAAGTGCCGTCCGAAGATGCTGCAGCCAGGCGACTTTGCATGCACCCCAGGCCCTTGCCTGATCGTCGGGCCCGGGAATCGTCTGCAGCCATTGCGACACCGCATCCCAGTCGAGGACGGGAAGTTCGTTGGTGTGCAGGAGCAGCGCCGGCAGTGCCAAGGGCTCTGCGCCAGGGGCCGAAATGCTGGTCGGGGGCTCGGATCGGGAGTGCCCTGCCGCCGGTTCGGGCCGATCGCCAGACGGCGTTGACAGCAATGATCGGAACAACTTCAGCATGTTCATGGCAGGGCACCCTGGCAAGCTCGATATCGAACATGGCGAGCAGGTCCGGCGTGATCGGCAACCCTCATCGCCCTGACCTACCTGGATCTTCCGCCACTCAAGAATCCGAAGAGGACGAGAACACAGCCGACGCCAAGGTGGAACTTGACGACGCTCCAGAACCGGAGCGGATAGTGCGCTTCGATGATGACACCCCCATCCATCCAGGTCTTGCCGAGCATCGCCGAGCCCGCAGCGAACGCGAGAACGATCGCTCCCATGAGCAACAGACCGAGACGGCCTGGCTCTCCCGGGATGTTCTGCAGGCCTCTTCGAAACCGGGGGATGGTGGCGAACGCGAGCCAGAATCCGACGCCCACAGCCAGGAAGATCAGCAGAACCCGTTCGAACGAGGCGCCCGAAGCGGCATCGGCATGCGACGAGGCGAAGAGGAGCGTCACGAACATCGTCGCGCGCCAGCGGGCGTGGTCCGGCTTTGGCCGCGTCGCCTGCCTGGTCATCCCCGCTGCTCCGTCTTCCACGCCCGATGCGGCCCCGCGCCCGTCGGGCGGCGGAAATCCTCCGGCACGCTCTGGTGGGTGATCTCGCGCAGCGCGCATTGCGCCACGAGCTGCTCGTCGATCCGGAACGAACGCAGGTTGGTCGAGAAGAACAGTTCGCCGCCGTCGGCCAGCAACGCATGGCACTGGCTCACCAGCCGCACATGGTCGCGCTGCACGTCCAGCACGCCGGTCATCTTCTTCGAATTCGAGAACGATGGCGGATCGAGCACGATCACCTCGTAGCGCTCGCGCGCGGCCACCGCCGTGTCCAGCCACGCCAGCGCATCGGCGCTCACCAGCCGATGCCGGCGTGCATTCATGCCGTTCAGGGCCAGGTTGCGCGCGGTCCATGCCTGGTAGGTGTTGGACAGGTCCACCGTGGTCGACTCGTCGGAGCCCGCCCGCGCGGCATGCACGGTGAAGCTGCCGGTATAGGCGAACAGGTTGAGGAAGCGCGTGCCCGCGCCACGCTTCGCCCGCGCGGCGATGCTTTCGGCCACCATGGCGCGCATGGGCCGGTGGTCGAGGAACAGCCCGGTATCCAGGTAGGCGTCGAAGTTGACCTCGAACCGCAGGCCGGCCTCCTCCACGACGAAGACTCCGGCCTCCTCGTCATCGAGCTTCTCGTACTGCGACGTACCCCGCTGGCGCTCGCGGCGCTTCAGGTGCAGCTGCTCCGGCGGCACCCCGCACACCTCGCAGATGCTGTCGCACACGGCGATCAGCCAGGCGGTGTAGTCCGCGTCGCTGCGCTTCCAGCCGGTGTCGATCTCCTGTACGTGGAGGTGCGTCTCGGCGCGGGGCGAAACCGTCTCGAACCAGTCGATGGCGAACGGAAACTGCGGCACGTCGCGTCCGTAGATGCGGAAGCAGGTGATGCCGCGGCGTCGCGCCCACTTGCGCCAGTGCGCGAGGTTCTTGCGCAGGCGGTTGGTGAAGGCGGTGACGTCGGACGGGGCGTCCTGATCGGGCGTCGGGTGCGCGGCTTCATCGGGCGTCATGGGCGGATTATCGCGGAAGTTGCGCACGACAAGACGCCATTCTGCCGCTTGCCCCGGCGGCGCACCGACCGATATGATGTGCATCGATTCTGAAGAGCATACACATGAGGACGAACATCGTCATCGACGACGAACTCATGCGGGCAACGCTCAAGGCCACCGGGCTGAAGACCAAGCGGGAAGCGGTCGAAGAAGGGCTTCGTACCTTGCTCAGGCTGAAGCAGCAGGTGGGACTGCGGAAGCTGCGCGGCAAGCACGAGTGGGTAGGGGACATCGACGGGATGAGACGCGATCGATGATCTTCGTCGACTCGAGCGTGTGGGTCGACTTCTTCCGTGATCGATCCACCCCGCAGGTCGAATGGCTCGATCGCAATCTCGGCCTGGAGCCGCTCCACGTCGGAGACCTGGTCCTCGCCGAAGTGCTGCAGGGCTTCCGCGAAGACCGGGGGTTCGAGGAAGCGAGGCGCCTGCTCGGCCGCCTCGGGCAGACCGACATCGCGGGGCAGGACATCGCGATCGAGGTTGCGCGCAACTACCGGAAGCTGCGCGGGCTCGGCGTGACGGTGCGGGGTATCGTGGACCTGCTGATTGCCACGCGCTGCGTGTCCAGCGGGTTTGGCCTGCTGCATGCAGATGGCGACTTCGATGCGTTCGAAAGGCACCTGGGGCTGCGGTCGGTGGACTGCACGGGCTCTACGTAGCCGCGAGCACGTCCCTGTTCTGCGAAGTCCTGGCGGGGATCCGCGTTGAAGTTCGCGAGGCAACCGACGAGCGCCTGATTGACCACTTGTCGGCCCAAGGCTATAACCTTGCGACTCCCGCCGTGGCCGGCAAAGGAAAAGGTAATGAGCGCGAACCCATTCGTTGCGATCCAGATCGGGCCGAACAGCTTCCTGGAGGAGGGCACCGACAACGTGCTCGACATCCTGCAGGAGCGTGGCGCGGTCAACGCCCTGCTGCTGGCGAGCCACTCGTTCTGCTACGGCACCGCCGGCAGGGCGCAGTACCGCTTCCCGGACCACGGGGCGCAGGAGCCCGACCACATGCAGGGCGGCTCGTTCATCCACAACCGTCCTCAGTACTACGCGAAGACGTCGATCCGTGACTTCCGCGCGCCCGATCGCGACAGCGGCGGCATCGACATCATGGACGAGGTGGTGCCGAAGGCGACGTCCCGGGGCATGAAGGTGTATGCGTGGATCAACGAGAGCCCGTTCGACCTGGTGTCGAAGCATGTGCCCGGCTACATCCACTGCCTGGAAGAGGACATGTGGGGCCGGAAGGCCTGGCCGGGCTGCTTCAACAACCCCGACTTCAAGGGGCTGCACCTCGGCGTGGTCGAGGAGCACGTCAAGCATTACGACCTCGCCGGCGTGGCGCTGATCTCCGAGCGACGCGGCCCGCTGGGCAACGTGCTCAACCTGGCCCACAACAGCCGCAACGGCATGCATCCGACCTGTTTCTGCCAGTACTGCCGCGCGATCGCGCGCGAGCGTGGCATTAACGTCGATCGTGCGAAGGCAGGCTACGTGGCGCTGTCCGAGTTCATCGCCAAGGCGGCCAAGAAGGAACGCCCGGTCGACGGCTATTTCGTGGAGTTCTGGCGGATCCTGCTCAATTACCCGGAGATCCTTTCGTGGGAGAAGCTGTGGACCGACGGCCAGCTGCAGCTGTACAAGGACATCTACGGCACGGTGAAGGCCATCGACCCGAAGAAGGAGGCTGGCTTCCACATTGTGCACGTGCATTCGTTCAGCCCGCTGTACCGCGCGATCATCGACTTCTCCGAGCTCAAGCGCTACGCCGACTGGCTGAAGCCGGTGCTGTACCACAACTGCGCGGGGGTGCGGTTCCAGAACTACGTGCGTGACCTGTGCGGCGGCGTGTTCGGGGATTCCACCCCGGACAAGGTCTACCGCATGTACTACGACTTCCTCGGCTATGAAGAGGCGCCGCTCGAGGAACTGCACAAGACCGGGTTCAGCGCCGACTACGTCTACCGAGAGACGAAACGCAGCGTCGCGGCGGTAAACGACGAGATCCCCATCTATCCCGGGATCGACGTGGACATCCCGCCGGGCCGGCCGCCGGCCCCGGAGAACAAGCGCTCAACGCCCGATGACGTGGGCGATGCGGTCAAGGCCGCCTTCCGCGGCGGCGCACGTGGCGTGGTGATCTCGCGCAAGTACTCGGAGATGTTCCTCGACAACCTCAGCGCCTGCGGAGATGCGGTGAGAAGCCTGCGCTGAGGCTTCCCGCCGCTATTCCGCGGTCGCGCCCGAGAGTTTCACTGCCCTGCCCCACTTGTCGATCTCCGACTTGATGAAGGCCTGGAACTGCTCGGGCGTACTGGTCGCAGGTTCGAAGTTGTTGGCGATCAGCTTCTCGCGGTGACCCGGGTTGCGGATGATCTTCACGATCTCCGAGTTGAGCAGGTCGATCACGCTTCGCGGCGTGCGGGCGGGTGCCACCAGTCCGTACCAGACCGCGGCCTCGAAGCCCTTGATCCCCGACTCGTCCACGGTGGGGATGTTGGGCAGGGTACTCATGCGGGTGGCACTGGTCACGGCCAGCGCTCGCAGCTTGCCGCTCTGGACATGCGGCATCGAACCCGGCGCCGAGGCGAAGCTCAGCTGGATCTGGCCCGCGAGCAGGTCGGTGGTGGCCACCGCCGCGCCCTTGTAGGGGATGTGGACGATGTTGATCTTCGCCATGTGACGGAAGAGTTCGGTGGCCAGGTGCGCGGCGTTGCCGGTGACCGCGCCATAGTCGAGTTCGCCCGGGCGGGCCCGCGCGAGGCGGATGAGTTCCTGCAGCGTCTTCGCCGGCACCGAGGGGTGCACCACGACCACGTAAGGGGCGGTGCCCATCAGGATGATCGGCGCGAAATCCCGCACCGGATCGTAGGGCAGCTTGCTGAACAGGCTGGGATTGATCGCCAGGTTCCCCGGGCCGGCGAGGAAAAGCGTGTAGCCGTCGGGCGGTGCCTTGGCGACCATCTCCGCAGCGATGTTTCCTGCCGCACCCGGCCGGTTGTCGATCACCACAGGCTGGTTCAGCGCGGCGGAGAGGGGACTGGCGATGATGCGGCCGATCATGTCGGTGGGACCGCCCGCCGTGAGCGGGACGATGAAACGGATCGGCTTGGCAGGGAAGGACGGCTTGTCCTGTGCGTGGGCGGCGACGGCGACAAGTGCGAGGGTGCCCGCACCCGTGAGCACGCAAAAAAGCGATCGATCGAGCGACATCCATCCTCCCCTCGGGACCATGGTTCTTTGGACCGGCCCTCTGTGTTTTTCGTGCCCGGCCCTCTGGCGCGGAATGATCGTAACGCAGATCGACGCGCGCCTGCTGGAGCGGCTGGCCCGCTCCGGCCGTGCCGGCCGGGGATACGCTAGCCGGGTGGCAGAAAAGGATTTCGTGTTTCCTGTCCCCGTGCGATTATCGATCACCGACACAGGCCACGCCAGGATGGCCGACGACGCGCTGCACCGACAGCCGCGCAGGGAGGAGAACGATGATCCGTCTCGACGATCACCCCGGGTGTGAAACCGCCACCGCGCCCCGTGTGCGAACGCGCCGCAGGCTGCTCGGCGCACTCGCCGCCGGCTCGATCGCGCCCGCAGCGATCGCCCAGCAGTCCTGGCCCAGCCGCCCGGTCACGCTGCTGTGCTGGTCGGCGCCCGGGTCGCCGGTCGACGTCTACGCGCGCGTGATGGCGAAGCTGCTCGCCGCAGAACTGGGCCAGCCGTTCGTCGTCGAGAACCGCGTCGGCGCGAGCGGGCTGATCATGATGAACACGCTGGTGAAGGCGGCGCCGAACGGCTACACGATCGCCGCAGCGACCACCACGCTGGCGACGCTGTTCGGCGAGCCCGCCGCCAGCTTCAAGCCTGAAGACCTTGCGCCGATCGCGCGCTCGCAGCTCGACCCCTACGCGCTGGTCGTGCACAGCTCGACGCCATTCCGCAACCTCGACGAGTTCGTCGCCTTCGGCCGGAAGAAGCCCGAGTACCTCTCGGTTGGCGGGCCATTCGCCATGAGCTCGCACCGCGTGGCCTGGGAACTGTTCTCCGAGACCGCGAAGATCCGAACCACCTGGATTCCGTACCCCGGCGGCGGGCCGGCGCTCACCGCCATCGCCGGCGGCCAGGTCGAGGCGGTGGCGACCAACCCCGGCAACGTGAAGGCCTTCGTCGCCGCCGGCAAGGTGCGCGTGCTCGCCGTGTCGTCGCAGCAGCGGCTCGAGGACTTCCCCGGCGTGCCGACCTATCGCGAGCGCGGCTGGGATGTCGTGCGCTACCAGTGGCGCGGCCTGATCGCGCGGGCCGGCACGCCGGCGCCGATCATCGAGCGGCTCGCGGCAGCGGTCCAGCGCGTGCAGCAGGGACCGGAGTGGCGTGCCTACCTGCGCCAGGAGTCCCAGCTCGACGGGTTCCAGGGCCCGGAGGCATTCCGCGCCCAGATCGCGCAGGACCGGCAGGAGATCGATGCCCTGAAGAAGCGGCTAGGTCTCTGAGCACTCGCGCGCGCCCATCACATCCGGAGGCAATCGTGTCCACCACTGCCAACATCCCGTCCGCCGACCCTTGCACGATCACGCCGCTCGCGCCGGCGCTGGGCGCGCGCATCGACGGCCTGCGCCTCGACGCGATCGACGACGCGGGCATCGCCACGATCCGGCGCGCGCTGCTGGACCACTCGGTGCTGCTGATCCCCGGACAGACGCTCACCGATCCGCAGCTGATCGCCTTCGGCAGGCGCATCGGCGACCTGGACGTCTCCCCGCTCGCCTATGTCGACGGGCAGCGCGAGCGCGAGCACCCGGAGGTGCTGATCGTCTCCAATGTGAAGCGCGACGGGCAGCCGATCGGCGTGCTCGGCGACGCCGAAGTGGTCTGGCATTCGGACAACTCGTACCGCGAGACCCCGCTCAGCTACAGCCTGCTGTACGCGGTGGAACTCCCACCCTCGGGCGGGGAGACCTGCTTCGCCAGCATGTACCTCGCCTGGGCGACGCTGCCGGCAGACCTGAAGGCGCGCGTGGACGGCCTGGAGATCAAGCACGACATGACCTACAACAGCGCCGGCGTGCTGCGCCGGGGCTTCAGCCATGTCACTGACCCGGTGACCGCGCCCGGGCCGTGGCATCCGGTCGTGCGCACGCATCCGGAGACGGGGCATGATGCGCTGTACCTCGGGCGGCGTCCGAACGCGTATGCGCGCGGGCTGGCCATCGAGGAATCAGAGGCGCTCATCGATGCGCTGTGGGCGCACGCGACCGGCGAGCGGTTCACCTGGTGCCATCGCTGGCAACTGGGCGACGTGCTGATCTGGGATAACCGGTGCGTGATGCATCGGCGGAACGGGTTCGATCCGGAGGCGCGGCGGATCATGCATCGGTTGCAGTTCACTGGGGACCGGCCGGAGCGGCGGGGCGAGGCGGCGGCGCGTGCGCCGCATCCGCGGATCCACGGCCTGCTTTCACGGGAATAGCGTGCCTCGGCAGGCGAAGCCGCACCTCGCCAGCCGGTC
This sequence comes from Betaproteobacteria bacterium, assembly GCA_021298815.1. Lineage (GTDB taxonomy): Bacteria > Pseudomonadota > Gammaproteobacteria > Burkholderiales > CAIKXV01 > CAIKXV01. Next base: position 50,044 of record JAJTHE010000094.1, read on the forward strand.
CGTACGAGAGGAAGCGCAACGGGGTACCAGGCACTGACTGGAGTGTACGGACTAGTTCTCGTGGACTACCGGCCTGGCAGCAGTCGACCCGCAGCCGCTATCCCGGGCAAACCGCTGCCAGCGCTCGGTGGCGCCCTTCCTCTGCTCGTCCGACAGTTCGCGGCCTATCACCTCCTGGCCTGTGGCCGCATTCGGGAAGCGGTAGTACGCGGCCAGGCTGACCCAGTAATAGGCCTCGACGTAGTCCTGTCGTACATGCTCGCCGTCGAAGTAGGACCTGGCGAGCGCGTTCTGGGCCCAGGCGTTGCAATTGTTGGCCGCGCGTGTCCACCAGCGCACGGCTTCTGCCGGGTTCCGCGGGACGCCAGTGCCGTTGAAATGCAGGTTTCCGATGAAGACCTGCGCTGACGAGACTTCCTTCTCCGCAGCGCTGCGGATCAACTTCAATCCCTCCGGCTCGTTCGGCTCGAGGCCAGGCGCTCCATAGGTGAGCATGCCGGCATAGAACTCGCACCATCCGTCTCCCGTGTCCCGCAGGCATTGCAGGGCGATGTCTCTCGCGTTCTTGAAGTCCTTTCGATCCAGGAACATGCGGACGTCACCTGGGCGCAGCGCCCGCTGCTTGATCTCGACGCCTCCGGACCTGAACTGGATCTGCGCGAGCGACCCGGAAGACGCAAGAACCAAAAGCAGGAAAAGACAGAGTGTTCTCATGTGCTCGACCAAGGGCTTCGAAGAAGGTAATCGACTCGCCGCTGTCAAGCGGCCCCCGTCGCAGCGCATGCGGCAGTCTCCCGCCTGGCTGCGCGCTCGCGCTCACTGCATTTGCAGCATCCTGATTGCCGTTTCCATCGCGAAATCGGGCCCGCCCTTGTCGGGCAATTCGGTCGATGGGGCCGACCGTTCCGTGATGACCACGTCGGGCGTGACGCCCGAGCCATCGATCGCCTTGCCACTCGGGCGATACATGCCTGCGTTGGCCACGATGAGTCCATCGCCGCCCTTCAGTGTGAAGATCGTCCTGATCAAGCCGACACCCGCGGTATTCGACCCCATGACCGTTGCACGCTTGTGGTCCTGGAGTGCTCCGGCGAGCGCTTCCGCGCCCGACGCCGTGGTTTCGCTGACCAGTACGACCATGCGGGCAGTCTTCGTCTCCGCGGGCAATCTCGCGTAGGGAGTCTTCTGTCCCGGGAACACGTAGAACATCGGCAACGCAAGGAGCGTCAGCGAGCTATCCGCAGCTCGACCCTTCGTTTGCAGGACAAGGGCCTTCTCGGGCAGGAACGCAGCTGCGATTCCGACGATGACGGGGAGCATGCCGCCGGTACTGGCACGCAGGTCGAGAACGATACTCCTGAGCGGACCGCCCGAGGCCAGTGCCAGTTCCGCCAGCCCATTGCTGAGCTTCCGCATTGCATCGATATCGAACTCTGCGATGCGAACCAGCGCGAGACCGGGCTCGATCAACCGTGTGCTGAACGTGTCTCGCTTGATGACCTCCCGAGTCAGTACGATCGAGCGCAGCCCTGAGGTTGCGCCGTCGCGAAGCGTGATGTGGACGCTGGATCCGGGTACTCCGCGCAACAGGTGAACGACCTCACTGAGGGGCACCCCCGCAAGGTCGACATCGTCGATGTGCGTCAGGACATCGCCGTTCTTGAGGCCTGCGCGCGCCGCAGGCGTCCCCTCGATCGGCGCCACCACGCGCGCCTCGTGCTCCGCCTCTGCGAGTTCCACGCCGATTCCGGCGATCCCGGAACTGCTCGCGCGCATTCCCCGGACCTGGCGTACATCCAGATACGACGATTCCCGGTTGAGCGTGCCCACCATGCCCCTGATGCATTGCTCGGAACCGATGCTCAAATCCCCCTCCGTGCGCAGGGCGCGTGCGCGCGCCAGCGCGGCGGCGATCGCCCGTCTGCCGGCCTCCGGATCAGCTTCTCCGGGATGGGGCTCCTTCAGCGCAGACAGGCAGCCCTGCTCCAGCGCACTCCGGGAGATCTGCTGATGGTAGTTCGTCTGGATGACGCTCATCGCCTGCTCGATCCGCTGCATGTCGATGGCGGACGAGGGGGTGGTCGCTTTCGCGCCTGGAGCAGGTTGCGCTGGAGGCGATGTCGTTACGGCCAGTACGGGCGCAGCCTGGAGCGGCATGAAGAGGCAGCCGACCAGGACGATACAAGTCAATCGCAGAGCATGAGTTGCGGCATTCGGAGTCCTGAAAGCGCTCTTCGGCTCAGGCACGCGCCCTCGTTGGCTACCTTCGGTCATCGTTCCCCCGCCGTCACTCTACCTGCCTGCCAGCACGATCCTCAATACCGAGCGTTCGAAACATCAGCCTCTGCCAGCTCGCGACACGGCGCGACTCATGTGGCGGGCCGAAGGCGGTCCTGAAACATCAAGCTGTTGAATCGCGAAGTCTCGTCCAAGAAGTGGTTCCCAGGCTACAGCGCCACTCGCACTGCCTGCTCAACGTCTGAATCAAGGCGCGTGCCGCTTGCCGGCACGTCCGCTTGAACGACCAGTCAGGGCTTGAGCGTCAACATACGCATCCAGGAGCCGGCGAATCATTCGCTGGTACTGCGTCTGGTGCTTTGCTGCCTCCGTCTTGAAGAAGTCGAGACTCTTCTTGCTCAGCGCCAGCGTGACCTTGATGCCCTCTTCCCGGAACGCGAGTTCCGCCGGCGATGGCAGGAAGTCAGACACCACTTCCGTCTTGCCTAGTGGCTCATCCGTGTACTTTACCTTCGCGCCCATGGATCGCTTTTCCTTTGCGCCAATAGCCCGCCCCGATGATTATGGCTTTCCCTGACGTGATGTAGGGAGACGATTCCGCCGTTTACGTTCGCTGCCCCGCTACCGCCCACCAGGCAGCGTCCACGCAACAAGGTCGTCCACCCGCCCCGCCTCCTCGAGCCCGCGCAGCCGCCCTACGAACCGCCCGTACTGCGCCTCATCCACCGGCAACCCCGGCACGAACCCCTGCAGCTCCTTCGCCCCCAGCTCGAAGTCCCACATCAGCTCACGCCCGTCGTACTCCCCGACCACCCGCGCCCCGTCCGCCATCTCGCAGGTGATCCTCGGGCAGAAGATGTCGCGGTTCACCTCGCCGACGATGTCGGTTCGCTTCACCAACTCGGCCACCCGCGCTGCGCGCTCGGCATCGGCCGCCACCGGCGCCGCATGCGGGTCGTAGAACTGCAGCACCGGATAGTCGCCATCGACCAGCGTCGTCGCCAGCAGGAAGGCGGTGCGCCCGAACGGATGCCCGTCCTTGCCGATGCCACGCGGGAAGCGCGGTGACGGGTACAGCGTCTCGAGGTGGTTCATCTGCAGCGTGATCCGCGCGATGCGGTTCGCGTCGATGCGGTGTCGCGCCACCATCTCCTTCGCGAGGCGGATCACCGGCTGGTTGAAGCCGGGCGTCGGGTACACCTTGAACTTCACGTCCAGCACTTCCCAGCGCGTGCCGAGGTCGGCGACGATGTCCTGCAGGTCCGCCTGCAGCGGGCCATGGAAGGCGTACGACAGCTCGCCACGGTTGTTGCCGGTGAACGCGTTGTAGAAGCCGCCGGCGCCTTCGAGCGCGGTCTCGGCGCCGGCGAACGAATGCGCGGCCAGCGTGGCGGCCCAGATGGCGTTGCGCGAGGCCTGGGCCTCGGCGAAGTCGGCGTCCATCGCGCCCACGCGCTGGCCTTCGATCAGGCTGCCGGCGAAGCTCGCGGCAAGCGTGATCGCATGGATCGTCTGGTGCGCATCCAGCCCCATCAGCTTCGCCACCGTCGCGGCGCAGCCGAGGATGCCGTAGGTGGGGCTCGATCGGAACCCGCGGGCGTTGGTCGACGGCAGGAAGTCGCGCGCGCAGCGGCACTGCACCTCGTAGCCGGCCGCGATCGCGGTGATCAGCTCGCGGCCGCTGCGGCCTTCGCCCTCGGCGGTGGCGAGCGCGGCGGGGATGATCAGCACGCCCGGGTGGGTGAGCATGTGGTACGAGTCGCACTGGTTGTTCACCGCCACCGCGACGCCGTTGGCGAACGCCGCGCCGGCACGGGTGACGCGCGTGCCGGTGACCCAGAGCGTCGCGCCCTGTCCGGCACCGACGCGGGTGTCGCCGAGGCGCTCCTGCGCGATCACCGCCTCGCGCGCGGCGATCGGCCGCGGTGCGCCATGGCAGGCCATCGCCACCGTCATCGCATGGTTGATGAGCGCCTTGGACTTGTCGACGACGGCGGCCGGCAGCGCCTCGAATGACAGGCCGTGCACGAACTCGCCGAGTTCCACTGCGAGGGGCCTTGCGGGCATGACACTCTCCTCATCGCTGCGTGTGGACAAACGCCACCCTGTCGACCATCATACCTTGCGGCTCCAGTGGTCCGCATGCAGGAGGAACAGCGTGTCCCGATACGGTTTGCTCGTCGCCGGCTTCCACTACCCGGACATCGCGGCCGACGAGTTCGACGAGTGGTACGACACCGAGCACATCCCCGAGCGCATGGGCGTGCCCGGCTTCCTCAACGCGCAGCGCTGGGTGGCCACCGACGGCTCGCGCACCGCACTCGCCACCTACGACCTCGCGAACCTGGACGTGCTGAAGCATCCGGCCTACACGGTACGCAAGGGTGACGGGCGTACGCCGTGGTCGCGCCGGATCGCGCGCAAGACCACGCTGATCCTTCGGCTCGCGGCCGAGCAGGTGCTTCCGGGTGAAGCGGTGAGTCCGGAAGGCGCCGGCGGCCTGCTGATGTTCGCCACCAACGTCGCGCCCGAGGCCGAGGCCGACTTCAACGCCTGGTACGACCAGGAACACATACCGCTGCTGGCGCAGGTACCCGGCGTGCTGAGTGCGCGCCGCTTCCGGACGCGCGAGGGCTCGCCCGCCTATGTCGCGCTCTACCACCTGCAGAGCCCCGCCGTGGCCGCGTCGCCGCAGTGGCAGGCCGCGCTCGAGACGCCGTGGACCGCGCGCATCGGCCCGCACCTGAAGGACAGCCTGCATTGGGTCTTCGCCCGCTACGAGGCGCGTCGTGCTTAGGCGCGCGTGCACCTTGCTCGCGGCGCTGCTGCCTTGCGCCATGTCCTCCGCGATTGCCGCAGACGCGTGGCCGTCGCGTCCGGTGCGCGTAGTCGTGCCGTTCGCGCCCGGCGGTACCTCCGACATCATGGCCCGGGTGGTCTCGCAGCAGCTCTCCGAGCAGCTCGGGCAGGCATTCCTGGTCGACAACCGGCCCGGTGCCAGCGGCTTCATCGGCCACGGGCTGGTCGCGAAGTCGGTGCCGGACGGCCACACGATCGCCACCGTCGACGACGGCTTCTCGATCATCCCGTCGGTCAAGAAGGAGATGCCCTACGATCCGCTGCGCGACTTCACCTTCATCACCGAGGTGATGTCCGTGCCCCGCGCGCTGGTCGTGCGCCCCGCGCTGAAGGCCTCGACGGTGAAGGAGTTCATCGCGCTCGCGCAGGCAGGTGCGGGGCGGATGACCTTTGCGTCGGGCGGCAGCGGCGGCATCAACCACCTGTCCGCGGAACTGTTCAACCTCTCGGCAAAGGTGAAGCTGATCCACGTGCCGTACAAGGGCGCGGGCGCCGCCACCACCGGCGTGCTAACCGGCGAGAGCGACATGGTGATCGCCGCCGCGCCCACCGTCGTGCCGCAGGTGAAGGCGGGCAAGCTGCGCGCGCTCGGCGTGACGACCGAGGCTGGGAAACGCTTCGCCGCGCTGCCCGACGTGCCGTCGCTGGCGGATGCGGGCGTCGGCGGCATGGTGATCCACACCTGGTTCGGATTCCTGGGGCCGGCCAGGATGCCCGCCACGGTCGTCGACCGCATGCAGACGGAAGTCGCCCGTGCGGTCGCCGCGCCGTTCGTGAAGGAGCGGCTGCAGGGCGCCGAGCTCACCGGCTCGACCTCGAAGGCGTTCACCGCGATGGTACGGGGCGAGATGAAGCGCTGGGCGGGTGTGGTGGAGGCGGCTGGGGTGGAGCGGGAGTAGGCGGTCGAGCGACTTCCGCTTGACCGACAGCCACGGAAGTTCGAGCCAAGCCGGGTCAGCTCGAGCGAGGGGCTAGGCCTCGCCCGCTGAGTTGCGCCTACTGCATCGAGTTCAGTCCGAACATGTTGCCCTCGGTATCCATGCACAGGGCCACCCACCCGAACTGGCCGATGGCGAACTTGGGCCGCAAAACCTGGCCGCCAGCGGAAACGACCCGCGCCTGTTCCACAGCGCAGTCGTTCACGGTGAAGTAGACCATGGTGCCACCAGCACCGGGGCGACCATGGGGAGACTTGACGAGCGCGCCTGCAGCTCCGTAAGCACTCATGTTCGCAGCAAATGCTCGCATGCTCGTCTCCCCCGTGGGGTCGTCAATTGACTCCAGGTGGTGGCAAAGCACGGATTCGTAGAAGGCTGCAGCGCGATCCATGTCCTCCACATACAAGTCGAACCAGCCAACTGCGTTGGGCCTATCCATCAGAAGCTCCTTCAGAAAAAGTGGAGTCCTCAGGTTAGTGGCGTCGTTCGGAGCTGTCTTGTATGAATCAGACACGGAAGCGTTTGCGGTACTCGACTGGGGTGTAGCCCGTGGCTTTCCGAAAGGCATGCGTGAAATGGGCTTGATCTGCATACAAGTCGAGGTAGTGCTTTCGGAAGGACTGCTGTATCCGCAGCACTTTCATCAGGTCATGCGGCGCGAAGCCTGTGAGTTTCTGGAGCGTACGCTGCAACTGGCGAGTGGAGATCTGAACCAGTTTGGCCATGTCGGAGACGGATCGGATGGCGTCAAGATTCGAAAGAATTCTCGCTGTAACTGGATTCGCTTTCGCATGACCGTGTGCAATGCACCACTGCACCAGATCGAATAGCACGGGCGCCATATCCGTAAACTCGAGGCCCTTGAGTCGGCGGCTCGTTTCCACCAGCGGCAAGATGCCGCTATACGGAGTTCCGACATACCTGTTCACTATTTCGGCTCGATCTCCTTGCCATGCGCCTGGGTAGAACTGGACTCCGGCGTAGTGGAATGACCTGCCGAGATTGAGTGTTGTCGCTTCAGTATGTAGTGCCGTGACCCCAGCAACATCGGTGTCGAGGAGATTGAACAACAGGTTCACGCACGCATCGGGCAGCGCGTGATAGTGAAAGTCATCAGGCAGCTCCGCAAGTGTCCGGAGTTCCCAGAAGCAGTGCACCACCTCGAGAATGCCCTCTGGTGGCGGAGACTCGGTGTACCTCACGGCTGAGCCACGAAACGAGAAGCCGTCAACGGCAGGGGAGTACATCGGGGAACGGATCGGGCAAAGAGGTTTCTGAAGGCGGGCGCGAAACTATGCAGATTGCGAGGCTTGACGTTCAAGGCAGCAGACGCTGTTTGCGGACAACGACCGCTTCGTTCACCGATCCGGCCGTCGCCTGAACGCGAGCCGGGCCAATGCCAGCGTCCCGACGACCAGGGCCAGCGCCATCGCGGCGTTCAGGACGAGAAGAACCGAAAACCAGACCGGACTGTCCGCGAAGGTCGTCGTGCCGCTGGCGGGCCCGAAGTTCCGACCGACCGAAACGAGCCGACCTGTGGACATTTGAAGGTAGAGGCCGTAGACCATTCCAGCTGCTGCGCCACCGATCGGAACGAGCAGCAGCCTCAGGAGCCAGAAGGCCCAGGGTCGATAGGGAACGGTTGGCCGATTGTTCGGATCTGTCATTGCGAGCTTGCCTCCCCGTCGAGTTGCATCGCTACGGTTCCTGGCCGAACTTGTCCACGCTTGCCTCAGCGGCCCTCGGGCACGGCGAAGAGAACCGATTCGTTGAGATACAGGGTGTGGTGGTCGAGGTAGAACCGGTAGTTCATCCCCAGGCTATCCAGGTACCGCGGAATCGTCACGAAATCGCTGGGTCGATGGTAGAGGCTGATGGCGAGCTTCGGCCGGTAGCGTTGCAGGACCTCCCTGGCGCCAGCCAGTGCGTCGCATTCCGCACCCTCGATATCCATCTTGATGAAGTCGACCTTCGCAACGCCGCGTTCACGCACCAGGTCGTCGATGGAAAGCGTGGTGCATTCGCCGTCGGCCCTGAAGCGTGCCGGATCATCGGCGACGCGGCTTCCCGGTCCCCAGTCGACGTACCAGAGGCGCTTGCCGGACGTGCGCCAGAGGGGGTGCTCGATGATGTCGATCATGTCCGTCGCGGGACGGTTCAGGGCGACGTTCTTTCGCAGGATCTCGAGATTGCTCGGGATGAACTCCGCCGCCAGCACGCGGCCCCGGGAACCCACTCGATCGGCGAAATAGAGCGTCGTATCGCCCCAGCATGCGCCAGCGTCGATGACGACGTCACCCTCGGCGGCGGCGACATGCACGCCATCCTGGTTGTATTCGTATTGCCGTTGCACCACGACACAGGCGAGCCCCGCTCCCGACGCATGAAGCCGCATGGGAATGCCGGCGGGCGCGAGATCCATCAGCGGAAGGCTGAGGCCCTCGAACCGGATCGGTAGCGCGGTTCCAGGCTGGGCCCACGAGGACGCCAGGGCAATGCCCTGTGCGTAGGCCGGCGTATTGCGCGGCAGGCGGACCCGGCGAAACCCCAATGCGCGATACGCGAACAGCTTGACCAGCCATTGCCGTGACGGCTCATCGGCAAGACGCGCGTAGAAATCCTCGAGGTCGTCGTAGCGAAGGGCAAGGTCGATGGGCAGGGCGTGCTGGTCGGTGGGCCGGGGCCCCACCAGATCTTCGCGATGCCTGTCGGCAACATAGGCTCCGAGGTGCAGTTCGTCGAAATTGTCTTCCAGCCACACCGTCTGGTCGTGCGCAATTTCCCGCGCGAGTGCGTCGACGAACGAGCCGGGCACCGGACCGGGCGCGACGGGAAGGGACCGCAGCCCGGTCATGGTGGGACGACTTGCGAGCCCCAGGACGTCGAGGAACGCGGCGAGAGATCGTGCAGCTTCGTGCTCCTGTCCGGGCGCCATGGTGAGCGAAAAAGCACATGACTGTTCGGGATGGCGCGCATGCGTGTCGACGATCAACAGCAGGGAAGCGCGGGCTTCGTCGTCCGCCAGTGCGGCAAAGGCATTCTCGAGACGGCCGTGGTCGTTCAACAGGAAGACGACCAGCTCGGCGAGCCGAGCCAGATGGACAGGGTCCATCGCCCCGGATTCGCCGACAGCGCTGTCGAGCGCAGCGAGAACCCGACGGGTCAGAGCCTCTGGTGGAAGCTGCGCAAATACGGGAATCGCGGCAGCCATGGCAAGGAAGAAGCGAAACGAGTCCGCATGCGCCTGACCGGCGCGAATCTCCTTGAGCAGCGCATCGGCAGCCTCGGCCGGGCGGCCCAGCCTGGCCAGCGCGGTTGCGCGCGCGTATTCGAGATGGGGCAATGGCGCGTCGGGAGATGTCGCACGATCCAGCGCCGCCAGGGCCAGGTCCCACGCCTCGGCCTCCAGCAGCAGGACGCCCGCCTGCAGCAGGCGGGTGGCTTGACTCGGAGTTGCAGGAATCGACGTGGACATTTTTCTCCAGCAGGCATGACTTCGCTTCTTCGTCTTGCCGTTTCCAGAAGTGGTCGAGGTAAACGCCCTTGAAGTCTGCGGTCTTCAGCCTCTCGAGCAAAGCATCCTCGTGGACTTCTGCCAAATCCCGAGAGAACTGCGCGATGGTCTTGCTATCGGTAAACAGTGCGGGACCGTAGCCGACCTCAAAAGAGCCAATCCGACCCTGGCCCTCGAAAAAGTCTGGCGACTGCGGCGCGCACAGCTTGATGCAGTGCCGCAGACCGTCCCAGGACTTGTCCACGTCGAGTACTTCAAGTTCCGAGTCGGCAAAGACGCTCCTTGCTCGCGTTGGCCGGCAGCTTGACCCCGTCGATCGCGAACATCTCCCGGCCGATCAGTCCCATGCGATCGCACGTGAGCAGCACCTGGGTGAACAGGCGGTGGATCTCGTCGCCCAGTAGACTAGACGAGCGCCGGCTCGCGGGGCGCCGTTGGCGGTGGTCCGGTCGAACGTAGGGTTAAACAGCATCGCGCCACTCTAGCCCGCAGGGAAGCGCTGCAGGCCCAAACACAAAATGCAAGACTCGACGCATGCTCGCTCCGGAAGTCTTCATCGAAGAGTGCAGGAGAAGCGGACGCATCGCAAGCACGCTACCGACTGTCGCTTCACACACGACCTCGCCCCGTACCCGGCGGATCTCGGGCGCCTGCTGCGCGCCAATTCTCCCAAAGCGGTGTGAACCTGGAACCACCCGTATCGGACCATCTTCGGCAGCGCAAGCGTCGACATGGACGCGCACAGCAACCAGCGCTTCAAGCACTGAGACCGGCGGCTGCACGAATATGGCCCCTTCTTTCTCAGACCAGCCGCTCAGGCTCTCGTCTCCGACCCGCTCAGCTACGGGGATGCTGAGGTCTTGATGGATTGGGACGAGCCAATTGCGAAACGCAGACTTCTCAAAGTAGGTGCACTGGACCGCGACGTGAGTAGAAGGAATCAGGGAAAGGCGGTCGCGCAGCGTGCAAGCCAAAACCCGGCACCAGCGTTCGCGCAGCAGCGTACGGGTTCCACCCGACTTGGTCGCAGCAGTCTCGAGTTCGCTTGCGAGTGAAGCGCTCTCTGACTCCGCGAACACATCTGGCACGAATTCGTATCCCTTCTCGTCGAAGTCAGTGGAGATCATGCAATGCTGTTCAACGTCTGAGCCAAGCTGCCCGCGGAGGCGTGCGCTGTCAGCTTGAGCGAGAGGTGAGGCATCACCGCGACTCACTTGTCCTGCTCGCCCCACGGCGAACACACATCGATGAGGCAACCTGCTGGGTCAAGCACCAAGAACCGACGTTGACCATAGAACTCGTTTCGTGGCTCCTGGACAAGTTGCGCGCCCATCGCCAGTGCCGTCTTGTAGACCTCGTCGACATTCGGAACGACAAAGGTCACATACATCCCGGATGGCGCGGTCTGAAAGACTGTGGGGACGAGGTCATGCGTACGCTTGATGATCCCGAACTCGAGTTCCAGGGGTGCCGGGGAGCCCAACTGTACGTACCAATCGCTGTCGTACTTAACTTCGAAGCCGAGCAGCCGAACGTAGAAGTCACGGGAAGCGGCGAGATCGTCGGCGCAGATGTTCGTGAGGATTCGGCTGAAGGACATGTCGGCAGAGTGATGCGTGAGTGTGATGCCTAACGTTGTAGCCGAAAGGCCGGAGCCATCGGCGCCCCGCGAGACGAAGAATGGCGGAGCTCGGCTCGCGGGGCGCCGATGGCGCAGGTCCTTTCGAACGCCAGGTCAGGCCGCACGTTCACCGCCCCACTTTTGCTGGCTTGTGGGTCTTCAGCCAGTCCTGAAGCGCAGCGTCGACTCTGGTTTGCCAACCATCACCGGTAGCGCGGAAGCGCTGCACGACATCGGGCGATAGCCGGATTGTGATGCGTTCCTTGACAGGTGCTTTCTGCGCA
>JAJTHE010000152.1 GCA_021298815.1 Betaproteobacteria bacterium
GCTGCAACACGCCCATGCGCGCGATGGACGTGGCCAGCTCGCTCACGTCGCCGATCGCCTCGCGCGGGTTCGTCGGGCTGGGGTGCAGCTTGTCGATCGGGAAATAGTCCACCAGGCTCTCCTGCAGGGGTTCGGGGGCGTTCATTCGGGGGCTCCATCGTGGGTCTGGGCAGCACTGCGCTGCCGGTTCGCGCGGCGGCTTCGCAGCCGCCGCTGCTCGGGTGTCATGGCCGCATATCGGGCGCGCATCGCGGCCTTGCGGGCTTCGGCGTGGCGCAGGTAGCCCTCAGCATTGCGCTGCCGGTACTTCTCGGGGTCAGCCTCACGCTGCCGGCGCATGCGCTCCCGGGCTGCCGCGCGCGCCTTCTCCTGGTGGCGCGCGTACCAGTCGCGCTGGTACTTCGCCTCTTTCTCGCGCCGAAGCTTCTCGGCGGCGGTTCGGTCGGCCGGCGGCTTCGGGCCGCGCCGCGCCTTGATTGACGCGCGCGCTTTCTTCAGCGACTCCACCTGCCGCAGATAAATCGCTTCCTCGCTCGTCTCGACACCAACGAGCGTGACGCGCCGCGCGCGCGCAGGTATGCGCACCTTCGGCGGGGTGAACAGGTCCATCAGGCTCACCAGTGCCTCCGCGCCGCGCGCCGCGCCATGTCACGCGCGCAGCAGCGCAGCAGGGGCGGCATCCAGAGCGTCTGCATGCAGTCCTCGAAGGGGCGCTTGATGCGCAGGTGCGCGTGCGCCTCCCGGAGCTGCTGCTCGGTGAACTCGGGCTCGGCCAGGTCGAGCTTCAGCGTGTCGCCGTGGCGCATTCGCGTGCCTCCTTGAGCTGGTCTCGGTAGTCGATCGCGGCCATGAGCAGCAGGAACGCGGCACAGACGGCGACCGCGGCTGCCCACGCGAGCGGGTCGCGCAATCCAGACGTCTGCACGGGCGCGTCGAGGTTCGCGCGCAGGCCGCGCTGCAGGTGGTATCGCTGGCGCAGGTTCATCAGCCGGCCCTCCGGAGCGGCGTGCCGCCCTCGCGCACCAGCTCGATGAGCAGGTACCAGCGGTGTCGGGGCGTGCGCCCCTGGAACGGCCGCGCCTGCAGTCCATGCGTCGCGTGCAGCTGGTGCAGGTCGCGGGCGGACATCTGCGGGTGAGCGTAGATGCGGGCCGTCATGTGTACCGCCACACGCGGATGCCGTTACCGTCGTGGCGGATCAGAAAGCTCGATCCCACGAGCTTCTGCCGCGCACCCTCGCAGGTGCGTCGGATCTCGGCGATGCACGCGCTGTGAATAACGCGCGATTCGCCGGGCTCGAGCGCCATCACCGACTGCGTGATGGCGCTCGGTTCGAGTGCTGCCGCTTCGCTCATCGCTTCCTCCGTAGCGCCGGAATGGCGCGCGGAGGGAAGATTAGGCTTGCCTACTACTCCATGTCAATAGGTGCGCCTAAGAGGTCACAGCGCGGCGGCCCAGTGGTCCTCGCTGATGACGGCGATTCGCGTGCCCTGAGCCTTTAGCTGCATGGCTTTCTCGACCTTTTGTCCGAAGCTGCCGTAGGACCACTCGGCACTTCCGAGGCTTCCGATTACAAGGTATGAGAGCTTGCGGCTCACTGCCGTCTTGACCAAGCCGCCACGCTTGAGAATCTGCTCATGACAGTGCGGTCGCGGAGCAAACACGAAATCGCCGGTAAGGCAGAACGCAGCATCTTGAAACACGACAGGAGTGTCGTGATCGAGGCCGAGGTTCGTCGCGCGGGTGGCCTCGGCCAGGGTATCGGAACGACCGCCGAGCATCTGCTGCAGGGTTTCGACCAGATGTGCCCGCTCAGGCTCGGTGATGATTCCGTCAGCCATCGCAGCCTGGACTCGAGCGGAAAGAATGTTGCCAGGCCACTCGCGCGAGGCTGCTCCATTCTGATGCAGCCACTGCTGCAGGAAGCGGATCTCGTCGTCAGAAAGCCGCCCATCGCAAAGCATGCCTTGAGCGATCCCCATCAAAGCGCCCAGGCAACGCGCCATGTCGTTTCGGGCAGCGCCCGCTGTGCGGCCGAAGTTCATCAGATTCGCTCGCTTTGTTTGTGCACAATGCGCCCTACTAGGGCGACTCGGTCGTCGCAACGTTTTCGGGGGTAGCGTCGCTGGTCGATGTTGTCCGATGCGAGCCACCAGTGGCCCTCGTCTCGAATCAGACGCTTGATGACCAGCTCGCCTTCAAAGTTCACCGCGAAAACTTCGCCATCCTGCTCGCGATTGTCGGCGGTGTTTACGACGACGATGTCGGCGTCGTACAGGCCTGGTTCCATGCTTGCGCCTGATACCGCGACGGCAAACAAGGCGTCGGCACGGAACAACCGTTTTTTCAGCCAGTCCTTGCGAAAAAAGAGCGGGGGCGAGTCGCCGTTCAGATACTCAACCTCGAAGCCGCTCACGCCTGCTGACAGTTTGAATTCCACGCGCCGTACCGCTTCGTAGTCGTCCGGGATCTCGGTCGACTCCAGGTCTTCCACATGGTCCATCGGACCGCGGCCAGTCGTCAGCCAATGCGACGACACGCTCATCGCTTGAGCGGCGCGGACTGCGCTGTTGCCTTTCAGTTCCTTAGTTGCGCCCGACAGCCAATTGTTTACCGAGGGCGGCTTTACGCCAGCCGCGCGTGCCAGCTGGGCTTGAGTGATGCCGGAGCGCTGCATAGCAAGCGCCATACGTTCTGCAAGAGTGCTCATGTAGGTGAGCCTAAGCAGGTCCGGATTAGGGACCGCTTGCAAATGATCATTAGGTGCGCCTACTATTGGCGGTATGGACGCAAACGACATCATTGATCTCTTGGGTGGAACGGCCGAGGTGGCGAGGCTCTGTGAGGTCCGGGCCCCTTCCGTTTCCGGGTGGCGACGTACGGGAATTCCCCCCGCGCGGCTGATGTATCTCCGTGCGGTCAGGCCCGACGTCTTCTGCGACGGGAAGCCTGTCGGACCGATAGCAAGAGCAACCGCTGACATGGTCACAGGGAATGAAAAGGCGTACGCAATGGGCGCGCCTAACCAAACTCTCCCGTGTAGCACCTTGGAATCGTCCGGCCAATGACCAGTGGCCGGCTTTTTCGGCATTCCATGAGACAGGTCGCGGCTGTTGCGCGACCTGGGGCGAATCACTTGCTCGGTTCGCTTGAGGCCGGCATGCACGCGAAGGCCACGCTGGACCGTTCCAGTCGCGCCTGTTCGGCGACGCGAACGCTGGCCTTGCCCGCTTCTTCGCAGGCTGCTCGGTCTGCGAATGTCGCGGTGAGCGCGGCTGGCATGCGGGTGGTGTGCATGCCGGCGGTCATCGAAAAGCTGCTCATCACCACGATCAGTATCCACTGCGTCATCTGAACCTCCGAGGTAAGGGGAAAACATGTCCGCATCATCGCGTGCTGGTACCGGGATTAAGCGGGATCAATCATCCCGGTACGTGCAGATGCCGCTCGAGTTCGCACCTGGGCTGACTGAGCGTCATCCTACCCTGCTGGCCTGCTGTCACGAATCGGCGGTGCGCTGCGATCGTCCGATGAAGGCGCTGGCCGCCGACATGGACATGAGCAGCTCCGACCTTGGGCGCAAGCTCGCACCGGCTGAGGGCGACCCGCGCCGACTGTCGGTCGACGACCTGGTGCGCCTGATCGACGCCACCGGCGATCTGTCGCCGATCTACTGGCTGATCGAGAAGTTCGCCATCGACGATGAGGCGCGCCAGCGTCGCGCCCAGGCCGAGCTGGCGAAGCAGCTGCCGGGGTTGATCGCGCTGCTCAAGCAGGTGGGGGTCGGGTCTTGATCCCCGGTGCGCCGCCGCCCGGCACCTTGCAAAAGCGCCCGCGGCCTGCGACGGAGTGGCAGCGTCGCCTCGAATGGGCGCGCCAGCCGACCGGCGGCTGGAAAGAAGGCGACTTCTGCATGACGCCTGCCGGCCGGCTCGGGCGCGTCGTGGCAGTGGGCGAGGACAGCCTGGCGTTGCAGTACGTGCAGGCATCGAACGCTTCCGGGCTCGACGCTGAGCCTGCACGCCCGGTGTTGCAGCACGCCCGCGCGCGGCGCGACGCCGAGGACGTGCGGCTGAAGCGGCATCTGTGCCGGTGGCTGTCGCCTCGCGAGGTGCAGTCGCTCAAGCGGCCGAACGACGATTCGAGGACCGAGGGAGGTGCCGATGCTGCTGCGTGA
>JAJTHE010000105.1 GCA_021298815.1 Betaproteobacteria bacterium
ACATCGACAACCTGAAGGGCCGCAACGCGCACCACCAGGCCGAGACGATCTTCAAGGCGTTCGGCCGTGCGCTGCGGATGGCGGTGGAACTCGACCCGCGCGCGGTCGACGCCGTCCCTTCCACCAAGGGCACGCTCTGAGGCGGCTGCGATGACGATCGCTGTAGTCGATTACGGCATGGGCAACCTGCGTTCGGTGGCCAAGGCCCTGGAGCATGTCGCCGACGGCGTACCCGTGGTGGTCACCGACGACCCGGGCGCGATCGCCGCCGCCGAGCGCGTCGTCTTCCCTGGCCAGGGTGCGATGCGCGACTGCATGCGCGAACTGCAGGCGCGCGGCCTGCGTGCGGCGGTGATCGAGGCCGCATCGAGCCGGCCATTCCTCGGCATCTGCATCGGCCTGCAGATGCTGTTCGAGAAATCCGAGGAAGCCGACACGCCGGGCCTGGCCGTGCTGCCGGGGGAAGTGATCCGCTTTCCGGCCGAGGCCATGGTCGATGCCGCGGGCGCGCGCCTGAAGGTCCCGCACATGGGGTGGAACGAAGTGCATCAGTCCGAAGCCCATCCGATGTGGACCGGCATCCCCGACGGGACGCGGTTCTATTTCGTGCACAGCTATTTCCCGCAGCCGGCGCTACCGGAACTGGTCGCCGGCTACAGCCACTATCCGTTCCCGTTCTGCTGCGCGGTTGCCCGCGGCAATCTGTTTGCCGTACAGTTCCACCCTGAGAAGAGCCACCGGGCGGGTCTTCAGTTGCTTGCGAATTTCGTCAACTGGGATATCCAGGCGGGAACCATCAAGGAACGCGCGACATGCTCCTGATCCCCGCGATCGACCTCAAGGACGGTGGCTGCGTGCGCCTGCGCCAGGGCGACATGGCTGGTGCCACCGTGTACTCCGAGCAGCCGGGCGTGATGGCGAGGCAGTGGCTCGACCAGGGCGCGCGCCGGCTGCACATCGTCGACCTCAATGGCGCGGTGGCCGGCAAGCCGAAGAACGAGCCGGCGATCAAGGACATCGTGAAGGCGATCGGCGACCGCATCCCGATCCAGCTCGGCGGTGGCATCCGCGACCTCGACACGATCGAGCGCTACCTCGACGACGGCGTGTCCTACGTGATCATCGGCACCGCGGCGGTGAAGACCCCGGGCTTCCTGCACGACGCCTGCGGCGCCTTCCCCGGCCACATCATCGTCGGCCTGGACGCCAAGGACGGCAAGGTCGCGGTCGATGGCTGGTCGAAGATGACCGGCCATGAAGTGGGCGACCTCGCGAAGAAGTTCGAGGACTACGGCGTCGAGGCGGTGATCTACACCGACATCGGCCGCGACGGCATGCTCAACGGCATCAACATCGAGGCCACGGTGCGCCTGGCGCAACGGCTGACCATCCCGGTGATCGCCAGCGGCGGCCTGACCAACCTCGACGACGTGCGCCGGCTGTGCGAAGTGGAAGGCGAAGGCATCCAGGCCGCCATCACCGGGCGTGCCATCTACGAAGGCACGATCGATTTCGCAGAGGCGCAGCGGCTGGCCGACTCGCTGTCGCCCCCCGCCTCGGCGGACGCCTGACCGATGCTCGCCAGGCGCATCATTCCCTGCCTCGACGTGGCCGGCGGCAGGGTGGTCAAGGGCGTCAACTTCGTCGACCTGCGCGATGCCGGCGACCCGGTCGAGGTCGCGCGCCGCTACGACGAGCAGGGCGCGGACGAGCTCACCTTCCTCGACATCACCGCCAGCAGCGACGCGCGCGGCACCCTGCTGTCGATGGTCGAGTCGGTCGCGGCGCAGGTGTTCATCCCGCTCACCGTCGGGGGCGGCGTGCGCACCGTGACCGACGTGCGCTCGCTGCTGAACGCCGGCGCGGACAAGGTGAGCATCAACACCGCTGCGGTGCAGTCGCCCGGGTTCGTGCAGGAGGCGGCCGGGCGCTACGGTTCGCAGTGCATCGTGGTCGCCGTCGATGCGAAGCGGGTGCCGGGCACGTCCGACGACGCGCCGCGCTGGGAGGTGTACACGCATGGCGGCCGGCGCGCGACCGGGCTGGACGCGCTCGAATGGGGCAGCCGGATGCAGTCGTACGGCGCCGGCGAGATCCTGCTCACCAGCATGGACCGCGACGGCACGCGGGTCGGTTTCGACCTCGCGCTGACCCGTGCCTTCTCCGACGCGCTGTCGATCCCGATCATCGCCAGTGGCGGCGTCGGTTCGATCGGCGACATGGTCGAAGGGGTGACGCTGGGACATGCCGACGCGGTGCTCGCGGCGAGCATCTTCCACTACGGCCAGCACACGGTCGGCGAGGTGAAGCGGGCGATGGCGGCCGCCGGCGTGGAAGTGCGGCTCTGACATGGCGCCCGTCGACGACGGCCGCTGGCTGGACGAGGTCGCCTTCGACGCGTCCGGGTTGATCCCGGCGATCGCCCAGGATGCGGCCGACGGGCGCATCCTGATGTTCGCCTGGATGAACCGAGAGGCGCTGGCGCTCACCCGTCAGACCGGTTTCGCACATTACTGGTCACGTTCGCGTGGCAAACTCTGGCGCAAGGGCGAGGAGTCGGGGCATCTGCAGAAGGTCTCCGAGATCCGGCTCGATTGCGACGAGGATGTCATCCTGCTGATGATCGAGCAGGAGGGCGGCATCGCCTGTCACACAGGTCGTGCAAGCTGCTTCTTCCGGCGCCTGGAAGCGGGTGGCTGGGTCACGACGGACCCGGTGCTCAAGGCGCCGGGCGAAATCTACGGCGGAAAGGCCGACTGAGCTGACGCGCAGCGCGGCAACCGAGACCATGGAAAGACAACCGATCCTCGAAAGGCTTGCCGATACCCTCGAATCGCGCCGGCAGGCCGATCCCGGCAGTTCGTACGTGGCCAGCCTTTTCCACAAGGGCGAGGACGCGATCCTGAAGAAGCTGGCGGAGGAGTCCGCCGAGACGCTAATGGCCTCGAAGGACGGTGATAAACTCCATATCGTCAAGGAGATGGCCGATCTCTGGTTTCACGGCATGGTACTGCTCGCGTTCCACGGGCTGAGGCCCGGCGACGTACTCGACGAACTGGCCCGGCGCGAAGGCGTGTCGGGCCACGACGAGAAGCGGTCGCGGTTCGGCGGATAGGTGCCGGCCGCCGGTCCCACCCACCGGCCTTCACGCAGCATCCGGAACACCCCGGCATTCCAGCACCCCCACCCCGACCTCTTACCACCACGGATTGCGTCGCCGGCGGCTTCCCGGCCGCGCGACCGACAAGGAGCTTCATCATGGGTTCGTTCAGCATCTGGCACTGGTTGATCGTCCTGCTCGTGGTCGTGCTGGTGTTCGGCACCAAGAAGCTCGGCAACCTCGGCAAGGACATGGGCAGCGCGATCAAGGGCTTCAAGGAAGGCATGAAGACCGAGGACGACGGCAAGCCCGCCACCGGCACCGCTCCCGGCACGCCGTCGCAGCAGATCTCCGGCCAGACGATCGAGGGCGAAGTGAAGAGCAAGACCGAAAGCAAGGTTTGACCGGCGCCACGTCCGCGCAGCCGCTGCGCCACGCCCCGACCGCCGCCTAGGCGGGCCAGGACATGCTCGACCTCGGTTTTTCGGAAATGATGCTGATCGCGGTGGTCGCGCTCGTGGTGCTCGGCCCCGAGCGGCTGCCCAAGGTCGCCAGGACCGTCGGCCACCTGGTGGGCCGGATGCAGCGTTATGTCGCCGACGTGAAGTCGGACATCACGCGCGAGATGGAGCTCGAGGAACTGCGCAAGTTCCGGCAGACGGTCGAGGACACGGCCAGTTCCATGCAGTCGTCGTTCAACGCGTTCGAGACCGATGCGCGCTCGACGGCCGGCGACCTGGAGGCGATGGCGCGCGGCGAGGCGCGCGGCGATCCGGTCCCGGGCGCTTCGGCGCAGACGGGGATGCCGCTGCCCGGCGACGAGGTGAGCCCGGTGCCGCTGCCGGAATCGCAATCGTTCGAGCGCGCGCCGGCCCCCGCCGATGCATGGGTCGAGCCGACCGTCGCCGGCGCCATGTCCAGCCTCGCCTGCAGCGCACGCTACACCGCCACCGCATCGCTCGCGATGGGCAGCGCCGCGGCGCCGCTGTCGGGTGCGCAGCGCTGGCCGGAACTGCCCGCGGCGGCACCGGTGCCGGCGACGGACGTGCCCGCGATGCCCCCGCCGTCGGTGGTCGGCATGCCGGTGCCGGTCGATGCCGCCGTGCGCGCCCGCGAGGCCTGAGCGATGTCGACCATGCCTGGCAACGGCGGCGATCCGCAGGGGGAAGACACCCGCGGCACGGTGCACGAAAAGACGCAGGACGCTGCGCAGGACGGCCCGTCAGCCGACAGTTTCATGTCGCACCTGGTGGAACTGCGCCAGCGGGTAGTTCGCGCCGCTGGCGCGGTGCTGGTGGTGTTCCTGGTGCTGTCGCCGTTCATGAAGTACATCTTCGACATGGTTTCCATGCCGCTGATGTCGGCGTTGCCCGATGGCACCAGGCTGCTGGCCACTGGCGTGATCTCGCCGTTCGTGGTGCCGCTGAAGGTCACCCTGTTCGTCGCCTTCCTGATCGCGCTGCCGTACGTCCTCTACCAGGCTTGGGCATTCGTCGCCCCCGGCCTATACCAGCACGAGAAGCGCCTCGCGCTGCCGGTGCTGTCGACCAGCGTCGGCATGTTCTTCCTCGGCATGGCCTACTGCTATTTCGTCGTGTTCGGCTTCGTGTTCCGCTTCATCGCGGGGTTCGCGCCGGAATCGGTGGCGGTGGCGCCGGACATCGAGAACTACCTGTCCTTCGTGATGGGCATGTTCCTTGCCTTCGGCCTCACCTTCGAGGTGCCGGTGGTGGTGGTGCTTCTGGTACGCTTCGGGGTGGCGACCATCGAGCAGCTGAAGCAGGCGCGTCCGTACGTGATCGTCGGTGCGTTCGTCGTCGCGGCGATCGCCACGCCGCCGGACGTCGTGTCGCAACTGCTGCTGGCGATCCCGCTGTGCCTGCTGTACGAGGTCGGCCTGCAGGTGGCGCGCTTCACCGGCCTGTCGCCGTCGCGCGCCGAGGCCGATGCACAGGCGGCTAAAGATTCCTGATCCGGCGCCGTTGAGCGACCTGTGGCCGGGCATTCGTCCCGGGTGAACGCGGAGCGCAGATGATCCTGACCAACATCGAAGTCATCCCCGGCAAGCGAGTGGTGCGCCACCTCGGGCTGGTGCAGGGAAGCACGGTGCGCGCGAAGAACGTCGGGCGCGACATCATGGCCAGCCTGAAGAACATCGTCGGTGGCGAGCTGAAGGGTTACACCGAACTGCTGAACGAGGCGCGCGAGGAAGCCACCGAGCGCATGGTGCGCCAGGCCCAGGTTGCGGGGGCCAATGCGATCTTGAACGTGCGCTTCTCCACTTCGTCGATCACCCAGGGCGCTGCCGAGCTGTTCGCCTACGGCACCGCCGTGGTCGTCGAGTAGGCGGCCGGGGTGCAAACATTCCTCGCATTCGCAGACCTGATCGTCTTCGCGGTCCTGCTACTGGTCGGCTATATCGCCGGCCGCATCGCCGAGAAGGTGCACTACGCCTCGATCCGCAAGCGCGAGAAGCTGTTCGAGCGGGTGACCGTGTTCAGCAGCCGCTTCCCGCCGACGGTGTCGCAGCCGTTCCAGGCGACGCTGGTCTGCGGCAGCGTGGTGGTCTCCCAGGACTACTTCAAGGCGGTGGCCGCCGGCCTGTACAGCATCTTCGGTGGACGGGTGCGTTCGTACGAGAGCCTGCTCGACCGCGCCCGGCGCGAATCGGTGCTGCGCATGAAGCACGCGGCGATGCGCAAGGGTGCGTCGATGATCGTCAACGTGAAGTTCCAGACCTCGCAGGTGCCCGGTCGAGGCGTCGGTGCCGTGGAACTGATCGCCTACGGGACGGCGCTGCGCCCGGTCGCGTGAGCAGGATCGGATGAGCGACTGGAGCAACCCGCGGTTGCCCCAGGAAGAGATCAACGTCGGCGAGTCGCGGCCGCTGCTGTCGTTCTTCGTGATGGTCGCCGGCCTGGGGGCGCTGATCCTGGCCTGCGCGCTGTTGCTGATGCTGTTCGCGCAGGCGATCGCCGCCTGGCTTCCTTTCTCGGCCGAACAGGCGGTCGCGGCGCGCTTCTTCAAGGCGCCGGACCCTGCGGCCGAGCCGGAGGCGACGCTGCAGAAGCTGGCCGAGTCGCTGGTCGGCCCGCAGGGTCTGCCCGCCGGCATGAGGCTGCAGGTGCACTACAGCGCGCTGCCGGTGGCCAATGCCTCGGCTACCGTCGGCGGCAACATCACGATCTACCGCGGACTGGTGGAGGCGATCGACAGCGAGAACGCGCTGGCGATGGTGCTCGCCCACGAGATCGCGCATATCCGCCACCGCGACCCGGTGCGCAGCCTGGGGCGCGGCATGGCGCTGGCGGTGGTGATGTCCGCCGTGTCGGCAGGGGCCGGTTCCGCGGCGGCCGACTGGCTGCTCGGCAGCGCCGGCAAACTGACCGTGCTCCGCTTCAGCCGCACGCAGGAAGCGAGGGCCGATGCGGATGCACTGGCGGCGGTGGCGCAGCGCTACGGGCATGTCGCCGGGGCCGGCACCTTCTTCCAGGAGATGCAGCGCCGCGCGTCCGAAGCGGGCAGGGCGGCCGAATCGGTGCCGGTGTTCATGCGCACGCATCCGGCCACCGACGACCGGCTGTACCGGATGGAACTGCTGGCGGCCGAACGCCGATGGGCCACCGAAGGCCCGTTGACGCCGCTGCCGCCGGCGCTGCAGGCGATCCGCGATGCGCGGGGTGTGAAGGTCCAGCCGGGCGGATGAAAAAGGCCCCGCCGTGGCGGGGCCTTCGATGCGACGTCCGGCGCGGCCACGCCCGCGCCGCGTGCGACCGGACGCATGCGACCGGTCGCCGGGGGCTCAGCCTGCCTTGCGGCGGCGTGCCATGCCGATCAGGCCGGCCAGGCCTGCGCCGAGCAGCAGCGCGGGTGCCGGCAGCGGGATCTGGGTCACCTGGTCGAAGCTCAGGTCGTCGAAGCCGATGCCTGCGCTGGTTCCGGTCCAGACTGCCTCGGCGCGCAGGATCGACGCGGCGGCCAGGGTGAGGCCGATGTACGGCGAGCCGATGAAGTCGCCGCTGGCGGTCGTTCCGAGCACGTTGCCGCCGACCTGGGCGTCGTACACGGTGAGCGACCAGGAGTCGATGTCGCCGCCTTCGTCGCCGCCGAACAGCGTGACGAAGCTGGTCGGCGCGCTGAACGTGAAGATCATCGGGTTGATGCTGGTCGCGCCGCCGGTGAAGCTGCCGATCGCATTGCCCGGCGAGCTGTTGCTGACGCCGAAGCGGCCGTTGGCGTAGATCTCGACCACGCCGCTCGGGTTGGTGACGGTGACCCCGCCGAGGTCGACGCCGTTGATGTTCTGGAAGTCGGCGAAGCCGTCGAAGTTGATGGTCGCGGCGACCGAGGACTGGGCGAGGCCGAGGCCGGAGGCGAGCGCGAGGGCGCCGGCCAGCGATTGGAACGATCGGTTCATCTTGTTCTCCTGGAGGGTGCGACGGAAAGTCGCGGAAATGACGATGCGTGTCTCCCGAAGGTAGTCTCGGGACCGACGTGCGCACAAGCACCGCGGCGCGCCGGATTAGTCCGAAAGGATCAATCCCGGTGCGATCGCGGCTACGATCGGGCAATCTGGCGTCCTCCGGATGCCCCGGGACCACGGCTGCCCGGTGCGCAGATGGCCTGCCGATTGCTTTCCGACCCGGTACGATTTCCTGCATGGAGCCCACATGAACCGCATTGCCCGAACCTCCGGACCGCTCTCCGCGGCCCTGCTGCTTGCAGCGGCCTGCGCCAGTGCCACCGGTGCCGCCTTCGCGCAGGCCTGGCCCGCGAAGCCGGTGCGCATGATCGTGCCGATCGCCGGCGGCGGCTCCACCGATGCGATCGCACGCCTGGTCGGCACCAAGCTGGGCGAAGCCTGGGGCCATGCCGTGCTGGTCGAGAACCGGCCGGGCGGTTCGACCATGATCGGCGCCGAGGTGGTCGCGCGCTCGGCGCCGGATGGCTACACGATGCTGATGGCGACCTCCGCCTTCCCGGCCAACTTCAGCCTGTTCCGCAAGGTGCCGTACAAGCTCGCCGACTTCGCACCGATCTCGAACGTGGCCGAGTCGCCGAACGTGCTCGCGGTGCATCCGAGCGTGCCGGCGAAGAACGTGAAGGAACTGATCGCGCTGCTGCGCTCGCGGCCGGGCCAGATCAACTACGGGTCCGGTGGCGTCGGCGGGTCGACGCACCTGGCGGCGGAACTGTTCAAGCTGCTGGCCAAGGTGGATGTCGTCCACATCCCGTACAAGGGCGGCGGGCCGGCGGTCACCGACCTGCTCGGCGGCCAGATCTCGATGATCTTCGGCAACCTGCCGGCGGTGCTGCCCCATGTGAAGTCGGGCCGGATCAACGTGCTGGCGATCGCCTCGATGAAGCGCTCGCCGACCATGCCGGACCTGCCGACGATGGACGAGGCCGGCGTGCGCGGCTTCGAGGCATCGACCTGGGCCGGCCTGCTGATGCCCGCGGGCACGCCGCAGCCGATCATCGACAGGTTCTACGCCGACCTGCAGAAGATCTATGCGCAGGCCGACATGAAGCAGCGCATGGCCACCGGCGGCTTCGAGGCGGTGGGCAGTTCGCCGAAGGAGTTCGCGGCCTACCTGGATGCGGAGGTCGCACGCTGGGAGAAGGTGATCCGCGCAGCCGGCATCAAGGCAGAATAGGCACACCGCGCCGCGCCTGCGCGCGGGTACCGGGGAGGAGTCCAGCATGGCTGGCAAAGACAGAACGGCCGTCGGCGACGGCGACAGCACCGAAATCCAGCGCAAGCTGCTGGCTTCGATCGACAGCGACCGTGAAGACCTGGTCGGGCTCTGCCTCGCGCTGGGCAACATGGCGACCCCGCATGCCCAGGAACGGCCGGGCGCCGAGTACGTGCGCGAGTGGCTGTCCACGCACGGCATCGATGCCTGGCTGCAGCCGATCACCGAGCGCAGCGCCAACGTGGTCGGGCACCTGCCGGGCAGCGGCGAGGGCACCAGCCTGATCGTCGATGCGCACCTGGATACCGGGCCCGCGCTGTCCGCCGATGCGACCGAGGCCGACCGCCGCATAGAGGGAGCCTGGGTCGACGGCGACCTGATCATCGGCAAGGGCGTGATCAACGACAAGGGCCAGCTGTGCGCGTTCATGATCGCGCTGCGCGCGATCCGCCGCATGGGCATCCGGCTGCGCGGCGACTGCTACCTCGCCGGCGTCGCGTTCGAGACCGGCCGGCCGTCGGTGGGCGACCTGCAGGGCATCGACTATCCGGGCGAGGGCTTCGGTTCGCGCTGGCTGGTCGACCGGGGCATCACCGCCGACTTCGCGCTGGTCGGCGAGACCTCCGGCTTCGGCATCATCAAGGCCGAATGCGGCGAGGCGTCGATCAAGGTGCATGTGCCGGGCAAGCGGGTCTACACCCCGCGCCACGAGCGCACCGCCGCCCTCGGCCCGGCGTCCAATGCGTTCGTGAAGGCTGCCCACCTGGTGATCGCCATCGAGGAATGGGCGATCGCCTACACGCAGCGCGAGACCCAGCCGTTCCCGGGCGGGCAGTTCGTGCCGCGCGCGCAGGTGGTGAAGGTCAGCGGCTCCGAGGCGCTGGGCTGGTGCGACATCCATGTCGACGTGCGCATCGTGCCCGGCAAGAACCCGGAGCATGTGCGGCGCGAGGTCGCGCAGGTCGCGGCGGCCCTCGGCGTCGAGGCGAAGGTCTCGGTCTACCAGTACTCCCGCGGCCACGTGGCGAAGCATGCCGAGCCCCTGGTGGCGGCGATCGAGGCGGCGCACCGGCACCTGTTCGGCACGCCGACGCCGACCCCGCCCGCGGCCGAGACCAGCATGTGGCGCGACGTGAACGTGTTCAACGAGGTCGGCATCCCCTCGGTCTGCTACGGGCCGCCGCGGCAGATGGAGCCGTTCAGCGGCGCACGCGACCGGGCGATGAAGATCGACGACCTGGTCGCCGCGACCAAGGTCTATGCCGCGACCATCCTCAACCTGTGCGGGGTGGCGTCGGTCGATTGACCGCGGCGTCAGCTGCGCCGGCGCACCGGGCGGGTGCCGACCTTCACCGTCACCTTCAGTTCCTTGCGCTCGCGCACCAGCGTGATCGCGGCGTTGCTGCCCGGCTTCAGGGCGGCGACCGTGTTCAGCAGCGCGCTCGCGTCGCCCACCGGCTTGCCCTCGATCGCGACCACCACGTCGCCCGGGCGCATGCCGCCGCCCTCGGCCGGGCCGCCGCGCACCACGCCGGCCACCAGCGCGCCGCCGGTGGCGCCGATGCCGAACGATTCTGCGAGCGTGCGGGTCAGGTCCTGGGTCTCGACGCCGAGCCAGCCGCGCACCACCTGCCCGGAGGCGATCAGCTGCTCCATCACCTGGCGCACCGTCTCGGCGGGGATCGCGAAGCCGATGCCCTGCGAGCCGCCGCTGCGCGAGAAGATCAGCGTGTTGATGCCGATCAGGTTGCCCTGGGTGTCGATCAGCGCGCCGCCCGAGTTGCCGGGGTTGATCGCCGCGTCGGTCTGCACGAAGTTCTCGAACGCACTGACGCCGAGCTGGTTGCGCCCGAGCGCGCTGACGATGCCCATGGTCACCGTCTGCCCGACGCCGAACGGATTGCCGATGGCGAGCACGACATCGCCCACGCGCACCTTCGAGGTGTCGCCGATGCCGATCGCCGGCAGGTTGCCGAGGTCGGCCTTGATCACCGCCAGGTCGGTATCGGGGTCGGACCCGACCACGGTGGCCGGGGCGCGGCGTCCGTCGGACAGCGCGATCTCGATCTGCGCGGCGGAATCGACGACATGCGCATTGGTGACGATGAAGCCGCCGGCATTGACGATCACGCCCGAGCCCAGGCTGGCCGGTCGCTGCCGTCCTTCCCCTTCGCCGCGACCGCGCCCGCCCGGCGCGCGGTCGCCGAAGAAGAACTGGAAGAAGGGGTCCTCGAGCATCGGATTGCGTTCGCGCGGCGAGACCCGGGCGGTGGTGTAGATGTTCACCACCGAGGGCATCGCGCGGCCGGCCGCCTCCGCATAGGAACCGGTGGCGGGCAGCGCAGGGAGCATGCCGGCCGCAGGGGCGGGCACGGCCGGGGCGGAAGCGCCGCCGGTGGCCGGCGTCGCGGATGCGCCGGGCGCCGCGCGCCACGGCTGAAGCGCAGCCGGCAGGAGGTCCGGGCGCAGCAGCGCCGCGACGAACCACACCCCGAGCGTGACCGTCACGGCCTGCGCGAACAGCAGCCACATCCTTTGCATCCGTGCATTCCCCGTATCGATGGCAGGTGGAGCGGTACATGGAGGTTCGGGTGCGTCGATGCAAGGCGCCGCCAACCCGCCAAGGTCCCCGCCATGTCACCGGCGAGGCTACCATCGGACCCTGCAATGCGCGATCCGGGCCTGCCCGTCCGGTCCCGCCTGCGCAACGAAAGGCCCCCGATGGACCGACAGGCCCTGTGCGACTACCTGGAACGGCTGCTGCCGCCCGCGGCAGTCGAGGACTATTGCCCGAACGGCCTGCAGGTGGAGGGCGGCGCCGAGGTCCGGCGCATCGTCACCGGCGTCACCGCTTCGCAGGCGCTGATCGATGCCGCTGTCGAGGGCGGCGCCGATGCCCTGCTGGTGCACCACGGGCTGTTCTGGAAGGGCGACAGCGGGCGGCTGACCGGGTATCGCCGCGCGCGGGTGGCGCGGCTGATCCGTGCCGACATCAGCCTGTTCGCTTTCCACCTGCCGCTCGACGTGCACCCCGAACTGGGCAACAACGCCCGGCTCGGCCTGCGCCTGGGGCTGCAGCGCACCGGTTCGCTCGATCGCGCCGGACTGCTCGCGGTCGGGGACGTGCCGCAGGGGCCGGCGGGCCCGACCACCCTGGCCGCGTTCGCACGGCAGGTCGCCCGGGCACTCGACCGGGAACCGCTGGTGGTCGGCGACCCGGAGCGGCCGCTGCGCCGCGCCGCCTGGTGCACCGGCGGCGGCCAGCGCTACATCGAGGAGGCATGGCCGTTCGCCGACGTGTTCATCACCGGCGAGGTCTCCGAGCAGACGGTGCACGTGGCGCGCGAATGCGGCATCGGCCTGGTGTGCGCCGGACACCACGCCACCGAGCGCTACGGGGTGCAGGCGGTCGGCGAGCACCTGGCCCGGGAACTCGGTCTGGAACACCGCTTCGTGGACATCGACAATCCCGCCTGACCTGCCGGCGGGGCCGGTTTCGGTCAACATCCGGGCTGTCGAAAAGCGCGGGGAACGCGCTGCGACCACCCGGTGAACGCATCCGAGACCCGACGCACAGGACTTCTGGTCTTGCATGCGATTCGGTACAATCCCGTGGTTATGGTTCCGGCAAAGGCTAGAATGGCATGAGCAATTCACCCTCGATGACCGCGCCCGCGGTCGGCAAAGCAGGCGGCGCTTCCTTCACGCCAGGCACGCCTGGCGCCGAAATGCCCCAGCGGCGCAAGCTGTTGCTGGCCGCCACTTCCGCGATCGGCGCGGTCGGCGCGGCCGCGGTCGCGGCCCCGTTCGTCGCCAGCTGGTTCCCGAGCGAGCGGGCGAAGGCCGCCGGTGCGCCGGTGGACATCGACATCGCGGCGATCGAGCCCGGGATGCTGCTGCGCGCCGAATGGCGCGGCCAGCCGGTCTGGGTGGTGCGGCGCACCCCCGAGATGCTCGCCACCCTCGACACGGTCAAGCCGCGCCTGGCCGATCCCGATTCGAAGGCGGCGCAGCAGCCTGACTACGCCGCCAATGCCACCCGCTCGATCAAGCCCGAGATGCTGGTGCTGGTCGGCATCTGCACCCACCTGGGCTGCTCGCCGACCGACCGCCTGCAGCCGACCGAGGGCTGGGCCGGCGGTTTCTACTGCCCGTGCCATGGCTCCGTGTTCGACCTGGCCGGCCGCGTATTCGCCGGGATGCCCGCACCGACCAACCTGGTGGTGCCGCCGTACATGTACTTGAACGACACTCGCCTTCGCATCGGCGAAGACAGCAAGGGGGCATGAGGGAAATGAGTCGAATCATTGCAGCCGGACAAGGGCTGGTGGACTGGGTCGACGAGCGGTTCCCGCTGGTCTCGACCTGGAAGTACCACATGTCGGAGTACTACGCTCCGAAGAACTTCAACTTCTGGTACTACTTCGGCTCGCTGGCGATGATCGTGCTGGTGCTGCAGATCGTCACCGGCATCTTCCTCACGATGAACTACAAGCCCGACGCGCTCGCCGCGTTCGGCTCGGTCGAATACATCATGCGCGACGTGTCGGGTGGCTGGTTCATCCGCTACATGCACTCGACCGGCGCCTCGATGTTCTTCGTCGTGGTCTACCTGCACATGATGCGCGCGCTGCTGTACGGCTCGTACCGCAAGCCGCGCGAACTGCTGTGGATCTTCGGCTGCATGATCTACCTCGCGCTGATGGCCGAGGCGTTCATGGGCTACCTGCTGCCCTGGGGCCAGATGTCCTACTGGGGTGCGCAGGTGATCGTGAACCTGTTCGCCACCGTGCCGGTCGTCGGCCCGGAACTGTCGGTGTGGATCCGCGGCGACTTCCTGGTGTCGGACGCGACGCTGAACCGCTTCTTCGCGCTGCACGTGATCGCACTGCCGCTGGTGCTGGTCGGGCTGGTGTTCCTGCACCTGGTCGCGCTGCACGAGGTCGGGTCGAACAACCCCGACGGCATCGAGATCAAGAAGAACAAGGATCCGGTCACCGGCAAGCCGGTCGACGGCATCCCGTTCTTCCCGTACTACATCGTGAAGGACCTGATCGGCATCGTCGTGTTCTTCATCGTCTTCTTCGCGATCCTCTTCTTCGGTCCGGAGATGGGCGGCTACTTCCTCGAGTACAACAACTTCCTGCCGGCCGACCCGCTGCAGACCCCGGCGCACATCGCCCCGGTCTGGTACTTCACGCCGTTCTACGCGATGCTGCGCGCGGTGCCTGCGATGTTCGGCTCGCAGTTCGCCGGCGTCGCGGTGATGGGTGCGGGCGTGATCATCCTGTTCTTCCTGCCCTGGCTCGACAAGAGCCCGGTGAAGTCGATCCGCTACAAGGGACCGATCTTCCGCACGGCACTCACGATCTTCGTGGTCAGCTTCCTCATCCTGGGCTACCTCGGCGTGGCGACCACCGACGTCTGGGGCAAGATGCCTGAAGTGCTGCCGATCATCGGTGGCGTCGAGGTCGCGACGATCGTGTCGCGGATCCTCACCGTCGCGTACTTCGCATTCTTCCTGGCGATGCCGTGGTACAGCCGCATCGACAAATGCAAACCCGAACCCGAGCGGTTGACATGATGAAGATGGCCATGATCAGAAACCGGGCCGTCGCCGCCCTTGCCGGCCTGGGCGCATTGTTCACGGTGTTCACCGCGGTTGCTCCGGCGCCCGCCGTCGCGGCCGGCAGCAACTTCCCGCTGCAGCGCGCACCGGTGAACCTGCAGGATGCGGTGTCGTTGCAGCGTGGCGCACACCTGTTCGTGAACTACTGCATGGGTTGCCACAGCGCGAACTACATGCGGTTCAACCGGCTGACCGACCTCGGGCTGACCGAAGAGCAGATCAAGGAATACCTGCTGTTCGCGACCGACAAGGTGGGTTCGCCGATGACCATCGCGATGCGCCCGGCGGATGCAGCCGAGTGGATGGGCAAGGCGCCGCCCGACATGACCGTCATCGCCCGTTCGAAGCGTCCCGACTACATCTACACGCTGCTCAAGTCGTACTACGTCGACGAGTCGCGCGCGCTCGGATGGAACAACCTCGCCTACCCGAACATCGGCATGCCGCACCCGCTGTGGCAGCTCCAGGGCGCGCCCGAGCTCAAGGTCGAGGAGAAGCAGTCGCACGGCCATGCCGTGCAGGTGAAGAGCATCGTCGCGGGCGAGCGCGGGATGATGACCGCGGTCGAATACGATCGTGCCGTGGGCGACCTGGTGAACTACCTGGTCTACATGGGCGAGCCGTGGAAGGTGCAGAGCACCCGCATCGGCATCATCGTCATGTTCTTCCTCGCGATCCTCCTCGTGTTCGTCTATCTGCTGAAGTTCGAGTTCTGGCGGGACATCAAGCACTGAGCCGCACCTGAAGGTGCTTTCCAGCACCCCGGAACCCACTCACGCCGGCTCGAGACCGGCGGAGGAGAACCCATAAAATGATGACCTTGTATTCGGGAACGACCTGTCCGTTCTCGCAGCGCTGCCGGATTGTCCTTTACGAAAAGGGCATGGATTTCCAGATCACCGACGTCGACCTGTTCAACAAGCCGGAAGACCTCGCGGTGATGAACCCGTACAACCGGGTGCCGGTGCTGGTCGAGCGCGACCTCGTGCTCTACGAGTCGAACATCATCAACGAGTACATCGACGACCGCTTCCCGCATCCGCAGCTGATGCCGGCCGATCCGGTGATGCGCGCGCGCGCGCGGCTGTTCCTCTACCGCTTCGAGAACGAGCTGTTCTGCCATGTCGACACGCTCGAGAAGGGCAATGCCAAGACTGTCGACAAGGCACGCCAGATCATCCGCGACAACCTGACCGTGATCGCCCCGGTGTTCGCCAAGCAGAAGTACATGCTGGGCGAAGAGTTCTCGATGCTCGACGTCGCGATCGCGCCGCTGCTCTGGCGCCTCGAGCACTACGGCATCGAACTGCCCCGGCAGTCGGCCCCGCTGGCGAAGTACGCCGAACGGCTGTTCAGCCGCCCGGCGTTCATCGACGCGATGACGCCGTCCGAGAAGGTGATGCGCAAGTAGGCGCAGCCGACATGACCGATCCGACCACCAAGCCCTACCTCGTGCGCGCCATCTATGAATGGTGCAGCGACTCGGGCTACACCCCGTACATCTCGGTGAAGGTGGATGCATCGACCCGGGTGCCGCTCGAGTACGTGAAGAACGGCGAGATCGTGCTCAACATCAGCCAGGACGCGACGCGCAACATCACGCTCGGTCGTGATGTCGTGCAGTTCTCTGCCCGGTTCAACGGCGTGTCGCGCGAGATCAGCGTGCCGATCGGCGCGGTCGCGGCGATCTTCGCGAAGGAGAACGGACAGGGGCTGTTCTTCCCGACCGAGGTCGCTGCCGGCGCGGCAGGCGAGGCGACCGATGCGCCGGCCTCGCCGTCCGCGGACGCCCCCCCGGGTGCCCCCCGCAGCGGCAATGGCGACGAGCCGGGCCCGGACACGCCGACGCGGCCCTCGCGTCCACGCCTGCAGGTGGTGAAGTAGGCAGTGGTGAAGTAGGCAGCGGTGACGTAGGCAGGGGCGCGGGCGGGCAGGACGCGTCGTGCCGGTGCGCTGGCGCCTATAATCCGCGGTAGTGCCGGATTAGCTCAGCTGGTAGAGCAGCGGTTTTGTAAACCGAAGGTCACGGGTTCGAATCCTGTATCCGGCACCAGCGGCGCCAACCGCGCGCCTCTCGCGCTCACTCACCCTGCTGCAGGAAGTGCAGCACGCGGGCGTTGAACGCCTCCGGACGGGTCTTCGACAACGAATGCCCGCCGCTGTCCATCAGTTCCAGCCGGGCGCCCGGGATCGCGCGTGCCAGCGCCTCGGCATGGTAGGACGGCGTGATGTAGTCGTCGCGCGCGGCCATCACCAGCGTGGGCGTCGCGATGCGCGCCAGGTCCGCGCGGCGGTCGAAGGCCATGATGGCGTCGATGCGGCCGATCGAGACCTCCGCCGGGGGCGGATTGACGGCCGCGCGGCGAAGTTCCTCCTCGATCTCGGCATCATGCGCGTTCACGTAGTCGGGCGGATAGAGCCACAGCGGATGGAACCGTCCGTGCAGTTCGGGTCCTGCCTGCTGGTACATCTGGCGCCGGGCCTCGAACAGCCGCCGGAACCAGGGATCGCACCAGGTCCAGGTGGCGTAGATCGCCATCCGCGACAGCCGCCCGGGATGCAGCACCCCGAGCGTCTGGCCGATCGCGCCACCGGTGGATTGCCCGACCAGGTGCACCCGTTCCAGCCCGAGGGCGTCGAGCAGCGCGATGACATCGGCGGCCATGCCGTCGACCGAGAACGAGCGCTGCGAGCGGTCGCTGGAACCGGTGCCGCGCTGGTCGTAGGTGATCACCCTGAAGTGCCGGCTGAAGAAGGGCACCTGCGGTGCCCAGGAACGGCCGGTGCCGTTCAGGCCGCTCACGAACAGCAGCGGTTCGCCGCTGCCGCTTTCCTCGTAGGCGATCTCGCCGTCGCCGATCGTCACCCTGGGCATGGTGCCTCCTCCGTGTTTTCGCGGCGGTCGATGCGCCGTACGGCCCCAAGCATACACAGTGGGCGGCTGCCCGATGCAGCGGCGGGCGAGGGGGCATGCGTCTTGCGTCACCGGTCTGCAACGAATGCCGGCACCAGTCTGCCAATCCATGACAGCGCCTCGAGGCGCGCGACAGGCTGGCGATGGACGATCGCAGGACCAGTGAGGACCCGGGCAGCCGGTGGCTGGGCGCTCGTTCGACGTGGGCGCGCGGATGCGCGCCGCTGCGCCTGACCCTGGGCGCTCCCGACGTCTCGTCCAGCGAACGCTGGCTGCGCTGGCTGCTCGGCCTGGCGGCGATCCTGCCGCTGGTCCTGTACACGGCGCTCGGGGCCTACCTGCACCAGTCCAACCATGACGAGGCGCTGAAGCGGCTGGAGCGCGTGGTGCTCGCCACCGAAGAGCACGCGGCGAAGGTGCTGGACACGAACGAGATGATGCTCGGCCGGGTGCTCGACCTGGTGGAGGGCCTGCCCGACGACGTGATCCGCAGGATGGAGCCCGGCCTGCATCGGCGGATGCAGAACATCACCGGGGGCGTGCCGCAGACGCTGTCGATCTGGCTGACCGACTCGGCCGGCCGGCCGCTGGTCACTGACCGCCTCTCCGCGGCACCCACCCGTGGCCTCGACCTGTCGGACCGGGACGACTTCATCTGGCACAAGGAAGGCCGGAGCGGCCTGTTCATCAGCGAACCGGGCATCGGCCGGATCACGAAGCACCGGTTCTTCAACACCAGCCGGCGCAGGGAAGTCGACGGGGCGTTCGCCGGCATCGTCCATGCGTCGCTCGACCCGGCCTATTTCGCCCGCTGCTATGCCGGCCTCGCGGTGGACGAGCCGACGCTGTCGATCGCGCTGCTGCGCAGCGACGGCCTGCTGCTCGCCCGGCATCCGCCCCTGGGCGACGGTGTGTCCCGCCTGCCGCCGGAGAGCGGGCTGGCGCTGCGGTTCCGGGCCGGCGAGGGCGGCGGCGTCACCGTCGCGGAATCGACCTTCGACGGGGTGGAGCGGCTGTTCGCATTCCGCGCCGTCGACCGCTACCCGGTCTACGTCACCGCCGGCATCGAGACCGCCTACCTGGCCGGGGTGTGGCGCCGCGAGATGATGCTGGTCGCCGGCCTGCTGTTCCCGATCTCGACTGCGCTGGTGATCTCGGCATGGATCGGGCTGCGCCGCGCCCGGCGCGAGCACGATGCGCTGCTGCGGGTCCGCAGCGAGGTCGAGCAGCGCCTGAAGGCGGAGAGCGCGCTGCTCAGGACCCAGAAGCTGCAGGCGCTCGGGCAGATCACCGGGTCGGTCGCGCACGACTTCAACAACCTGCTGGCGGTGGTGAGCAACAGCGCGCACCTGATCATGCGCCGGCCACCGGACGCCGACCCGAAGCCGCAGGCCGCGGCGATCGAGCGCGCGGTGCGCAACGGCGTGCACCTGACCCGGCAACTGCTGGCGTTCTCGCGGCGACAGGCGCTGCGACCGGAACAGGTGGACCTCGCCGAGACGCTGCCGCGCACCGCGGAGCTGCTGCGCACGAGCGTCAGCGGGCGGGTACGGGTGGAACTGGCGATCGCCGCCGGCACCGATCCGGTGTGCATCGACCCGGCCGACCTCGAGCTGGCCCTGCTCAACCTGGTGCTGAATGCGCGCGACGCCATGCCGGAGGGCGGCACCGTCAAGGTATCGGCCGGCAACGTGCCGTCCGGGGAAGGGCAGGGCGGCACGCCGTCGGAGGCGCCCGGGGAGCCCGGTCCCCCGGCGCCGCGGCAATGGGTCGAGGTCAGCGTCGCCGACGACGGCACCGGCATCCCCGACCCGATCCGCGACCGGATCTTCGAGCCCTTCTTCACCACGAAGGACGAGACCAACGGCACCGGCCTCGGGCTCTACCAGGTGCGCACGGCCTGCGAACAGGCCGGGGGCTCGGTATCGGTGGACAGCACGCCGGGCCTGGGCACGACGATACGGCTGGTGCTGCCCGCGATGGATGCGCCCTCGATGCCGGAGGCGTTCGCGCAGGAGGATCCGGCGCTGTCGTGCTCGGTGCTGCTGGTCGAGGACGACATGCAGGTCGGAGCCACCACCGCGGCGCTGCTGTCCTCGATGGGCGCGCGCGTCGAGCGGGTCGCCAGCGCCGCCGATGCCCTGCGCCACCTCGACGACTCAGGGCCTGGCCGTTTCGATGTCGTGCTGAGCGATGTCGCGATGCCCGGCGCGCTGAACGGACTGGGCCTCGCGCAGCAGCTTCGCCGTACCCGCCCGGCACTGGGCATCGTGCTGATGACCGGCTTCACCGCGGAACTGGACATCGCGATGGCCGACGGCTTCACCGTGTTGCCCAAGCCGTTCGAGCCCCGTCGCCTCGCGCTGCTGGTGGTCCAGGCATGCAGGGCGGCGGAGGCGCGCAAGGCCCAGGCGACGCGGACCGCGGGTGACTGACCTGCCGCACCGCCCTCAGCGATCGACGCCCTTCACGATCTCGTCGAAGCGCGGATAGAGGTGCGCGAAATCGGTGTCGGTCATGCCCTGCGCGATGGCCGATTCGAGGAAGTCGCGGGTGAGCGTGCCCAGCGGAACCTGCGCGCCGATCGATTCCGCGAGCGACACGGCCATCGAAACGTCCTTGCGCAGGTTGTACACGCGCGACCGGGCGTCCCACTTGCCGGACAGGATATGGGCCGGGAAGCGCACTTCGCTCGCATAGCTGCGCGCATTGGACACGTTGAACACGCCGATCATGTCGGCGACGTCGATGCCCGCCGCCTCCGCCATGCGTCCGCCTTCGCAGGTGGCGAGGAAGATGGTGTGGCAGACCATGTTGTGGATCAGCTTCATCGTGTGGCCGGCGCCGCTGCCACCCAGGTGGTAGAGGCGCTTGGAGATGCAGGCCAGCAGGTCGCGGGTGCGCTCGAACGCATCCCTGTCGCCGCCGACCATCAGCGTGAGCGTGCCGGCATCGGCACCGGCGGCACCGCCGCTCATCCCGGCATCGAGGTAGGCGATGCCGCTGCGTGCCGCCCGTTCGGCGATGGCACGCGTCTCGACCGGATCGGAGGTGGTGAAGTCGTACACCACCAGGCCGGGCGCGGCAGAGGCGAGCACGCCGTCGGGGCCGTCGAAGCAGGCGGCGATCTCCGGCGTTGCCGGCACGATGAAGAAGATCGCGCTGCAGGTTGCGGCCATGCGGCCGGGCGTCGCGACCTCGACGCCCGGGAGGGCGGCGAACGCCTCGCGGGCAGCCGGCGCGATGTCCCAGACCGCCAGCGGCACGCCGGCACGCTGGAAGTTGCGGGCGATGCCGCTGCCCATGTTGCCCAGACCCACCACACCGACCTTGCGCTCGTCCATCGTGTCCCCGTTCATCCGTTTCGTGATCGTCGCGAGGCGCGATGATGCTACCGGGCCGCCATGCCGAGCAACCGCCGTGCATCGGCGACGGTCGCCACCTCGCGCCCGACCGCCCGTGCCACCGAGGCGATGCGCGAGACATGGTCTGCATTCGTGCCGGCGACCCCGGGGCGCAGCCAGGGCTCGTCCTCGGTGCCTACGCGGACATGGCCGCCCGCGAGCACCGACAGCGCTTCCAGTGAGAGGTGCGTCGGACCGGTTACGCTCGCGCTGTATACCGAGCCGGTCGGCAGCAGCTTCGTCCGGTGCAGGAATTCGTCCATGGTCGCCGGCGACCAGCTGCCGCCGGGGCGCCCGAAGAACAGCGTGAGCAGCAGCGGCGGCTGCACCAGGCCCTTGTGCAGCAGGTCGTCGAGCAGCCAGAGGTCGCCGGCTGCGCAGACCTCGAACTCCGGCTTCACGCCGGCGTCGCGGCAGATGCGCATCAGCTCGGCAAGTTCCTCGCGCGGATGCAGCATCATCAGGTCGCGCCCGACGAAGGACAGGTTGTGCGCGCCGAGCGCGACCGAGATCATGTCCGGCCGGTTCTTCACCACCTGGCGCCGCTGCTCGACCGACTGGATCGATATGCCGTACTGCACCAGGATGCCGCAGCGCTCGCGGATGGCCGCGGTGTGGGAGGTCCAGGCGGCCTGGTCTGCCGGCGGGGCATGGATGTGCGCGATCGTCGCGCCGGCCTCGAATGCCGCCTCGACCTCGTCGGCCAGCCGGTCGGAGCGTTCCAGCCGCGGCGGCAGCGCCGGGTACATCGACGTGTCGGCGGCACAGGTGGTGATGATCAGGCTTTCCATCGTCGCATCCCTTCAGTACCGGGCGCCCGGGCCGGCGATCGCGGCGGCGATCTTCTCGGCGACCATCAGCGTCGGCAGGTTGGTGTTGCCGGCAGGCAGGTTCGGCATCAGCGAGGTGTCGGCAACGTGCACGCCTTCGACACCGAACACCCGGCCGCCACCGTCGACCACGGCCATCGGGTCGCCGGGCCTGCCTAGGCGGCAGGTGCCTGCCGGGTGGAACAGCCCGGCCACGTTCGCGCGCAGGTGCGCGTCGATGGCAGCGGGATCGCCTGCGAGCGCGGCAAGGTCGACATGCCGGCCGGTGAGCCGGGACATCACCGGGTCGGCAAGGCCGGGGGCGGCATCGAGCAATCGCGCAAGCAGCGCGGTCTTCAGTGCGTTGCCGCGGTTGTATTCGTTCAGCTGGCGCAGGCGATCGCCGAAGCGGACCGCGAACGGCCGCCCGCAGAGCTGCCGGGCGGCACACCAGTTCGCGATCGATATTGCCGTGCGCAAGCCGATCGCCAGCCGCTCACGATCGGTGTCCTCGGACAGGAAGCGGAACTCGACCTCTGGATAGTCGTCCTGGCCTGGCCCGGCCAGCCGTACACGACCCCGCGAGGCCGGGCGCAGCAGCACGCACGAGATGTTGGCGATCTGGGCGCCGAGCGCATTCCACGAGGTCCTGCTCTGCAGGTTGATGTACAGGTCCGACGGTGGCGCGCCCGGCAGGCCGGAGGACAGCCGGCAGCAGCTCGCTGCGGTCGGCCGCAGCCGCGCCGGTTGCCGGTGTTCGCGCCGCAGGTGTGCGCCCAGGTAGACCACCGGGTGGTTCTGCAGGTTGGCACCGACGCCGGGCCGGTCGCAGCGCACGTCGATGCCCGCCTCGCGCAGCGCGGCGCCGGGGCCGATGCCCGAGCGCATCAGAAGCGTCGGCGAGAAGATCGCGCCGGCGCACAGGACGATCGACCGGGACTCGAAGCGGCGCTGCGTGCCCGACGCGCGGGCCTCGATACCGGTCGCCCGGTGGCCGTCGAACAGGATGCGCGTGGCCTGCGTACCGGTGGCGATGGTGAGGTTTCGCCGGCTACGCACTGCCGTGCCGAGGTAGCAGGCAGCGCTCGAGGCACGGGCATCGTCGGTGCAGGTGATCGGCACCGCGCCGTAGCCATCCCTGAAGTCGCCGTTCATGTCGTCGATCGTCGCCAGGCCCTGTTCGCCGGCCCAGCCGGCGATGGCCGTTGCCATCGGTGGCCATTCGCTGCGCGGCACCCGGCGCACCGGTACCGGCCCGCTGCCTGAATGCAGGTCGCCGCGGAAGTCGAGGTCGTTCTCCAGCCTGAGGAAGGCGGGCAGCACGCCCTGCCAGTCCCAGTCCGGGCCGGCCACCTCGGCCCACTGCGCATAGTCGTGCGGAGTACCGCGCAGCGCGACCATGCCCATCACCGATCCGCCACCCCCCATGATGCGTGCCTGGGGAAACCCGGTCGCCGGCCCGTCGGCGGCGCTGGTCCAGTGCGCCTTCAGCCCGGGCCAGAGATAGCGCCGGTTGAAGTACGAGGACGGGTAGGTGTCGCGGATGTCGGCAGGCACGGCGTCCGGCGCGACGTCGGCGCCCGCCTCGACCAGCAGCACCCGGCAGGCCGGATCCTCGCTCAGCCGGCTCGCCAGCACGCATCCGGCGGCACCGGCGCCGATCACCACATGGTCGAAGGCGTGTTCCATCTCCTGCGCGCTCAGGCGCCGGAGGTGGCCGCGGCGGGGGTGCCGTGCGCGGCAGCCGTGGGCGGCACGGTGGCCGGAGCCTTGTCGTCCCAGGGCATCGCCAGGTGCTGCGGGCCGAGCTCCGACACGCCGTGGCAGCCGATCAGGCCGAGCACCCGGTCGATCTCGTCGCGATAGAGCTGGATCGCGCGCATCGCACCGGCCTGTCCGGCGGTGGCAGTGCCGTAGAGCGGGGCGCGCCCGAGCATCACTGCGTGCGCGCCCATCGCAAGCGCCTTCACGACATCGGCACCGCGGCGAAAGCCGCTGTCGACCAGCACCGTGGCACGCCTGCCGACCGCCTCGACCACCGAGGGCAGCGTCTCGATCGTTGCCGGCGCGCTGTCGAGCACACGGCCGCCATGGTTCGAGACCACCACGCCGTCGGCGCCGCAGTCGACCGCCATGCGCGCATCGTCCGCATGCTGGATGCCCTTGACGATCAGCTTGCGTGGCCAGATCCGGCGCAGCGCGCGCACATCGTCCCAGCACATCGACGGATTGGTCGCCATCGACCGTCCCATCGGCAGCGCGGTGATCCGCGTCTGCATGTGCGCCGGGAAGTTCTCGTAGCGGGGCAGGCCGCCGGACAGGAGGTAGCGACAGATCACGCCGAACAGCCAGCGCGGATGCATCGCGACGTCGACCACGTTGCGATGGGTGAAGCGGAACGGGATGACGAAGCCGTTGCGCAGGTTGTACTCGCGCCCGGGCGCGACCGGCGTGTCCACCGTGAACACCAGCGCCTCGAAGCCGGCGTCGCGCGCGCGCTCGACCAGCTTGAACGACAGCTCGCGTTCCGGCCACAGGTAGAGCTGGAACCAGAGCGTGCCGCCGGCCTCCTCGGCCACGCGCTCCATCGCGGTCATCGAACCGGTGGCCATCGTGTACGGGATGCCCTGCGCGGCGGCCGCCTTCGCCAGTTCGATCTCGCCCTGGTACCACGCCAGCCCTGCGGAACCGGTCGGGCCGATGATCACCGGCATCTGCTGGCGCCGGCCGAACAGTTCGATCGACTGGTCGCGCTCGGTGACGTCCGCCAGCACCCGCGGACGCAGCTTGATCCGGGCCAGTGCGGCGAGGTTCTCGCGCATCGCGATCTCGTCGTCGTTGCCGCGGTCGATGAACTCGAACAGCCCCTTCGGCAGGCGCCGGCGCGCGGTCTCGCGCAGGTCCTCGACGCAGTACGCATCGAGCGTCGGTACCCCGGCCGGCCCGCTCATCGCTCGCGCACGATCGTGTTGCTCAGCACGCCCAGCCCTTCGATCTCGCATTCGAGCAGGTCGCCCGGCTTGATCCAGCGGTCCATCTCGAAGCCCACGCTGTAGGCCGGCGGGCCCGAGCCGAAGAAATCGCCGACTTCGAGGAATTCGTCGCGCGACACATAGGCGATGAACTGCTCGAAGGTGAAGGCCCAGTTGCCCAGGCGCCCGTCGAACCAGGTCTCGCCGTTCACCCGTACCCGCAGCGACAGGTTCTCCACGCTGCCCATTTCGTCCGGCGTGACCAGGCAGGGTCCCATGATCTTGGAGCCGGCGAAATCCTTGGCCTTCGCCGGGCCCATGCGCAGCGTGAGCTCGGCCGGCTGCACGTCGCGCAGCCCGAGGTCGTTGAAGATCGTGTAGCCGGCGATGTAGGACGAGGCCTCGGATTCCGGGATGTCCTTGCCGCGCCGGCCGATGTAGACCCCGAGCTCGAATTCGTAGTCGAGCTTGTTGCTGTACTTCGGCCAGTGGATCGGCTGCCGGTGTGCACCCACTGCCGAGCGGCTCGGCTTCCAGAAGATCGGCATGGTGCGCGCCGCTTCCGGGACCTGGTCCTTGCCGGTGATCTTGAACAGCCGCTCCATCCCGACCTTGTAGTGGTCGAGCAGCAGGATGCCGTCGCGGATCATGTGCGGCTTGGGTACCGGGGCCAGCCAGCGTATCTCTGCTTCGTCGAACGCAAGCCGCTGGCCGTGCGCGCCGAGCGGCCGGGTTTCGCGGCGCAGGCGGTCGCCGGCATACGCGACCGCCTG
>JAJTHE010000145.1 GCA_021298815.1 Betaproteobacteria bacterium
CCCGCCCTCGCAGTGCCCCAGGATCATGTTCCCATCCAGCTCGCACTCGTCATAGAGCCCGGCCCACTCCCGCACCAGCTTCAGTTCCTCGAATTCCTTGACGCGCGCCGCACACGCCGGCCACACCACGTCCTGGAACCATGACGGCTCCACCTCGAAGCTGAACCCGCGCGGTTCGTCCGACTTCACCAGCCCCACCGCATAGCCCTTGCCCTCGGGGCGGATGATCAGGCGGTCCGGGTCCTTGATCAGCGGCATGTCGGCGGGCAGTTCGTGCGCGAGCTCGACGTAGTGTTCGAACCGGCGCATCGGGTTCACCGGCAGGTCCACGCCGACCAGCTTGGCGATCGATGCCGACCAGCAGCCGGCCGCGTTCACCACATGGTCGCCGCGCACGCGCGCGCCCGACGCGAGTTCGATCTCGACGATCCGGCGGCCGCGCACGTACAGGTCGACGGCGCGGTCGCGCAGGAAGGTCACGCCCGTCGCCTGCGCCTTGCGGCGGAAGCCCTGCAGCACGCTGTTCGGGTCGAGCCAGCCGTCTTCCGGTGACAGCACTCCCAGCGCGAGGTCGTCGTTGCGCATCCATGGATAGCGCGCGGCGATCGCGGCGCGGTCGAGCAGTTCGATCTTCACGCCTTCGGCTTCCTGCACGCGGGCGTTCTGCTCCAGCACCTGCGCATGCTGCGGCCCGCCGATGAACAGGTAGCCGTGCTGCTTCCACTGCACGTCGGGTGCGTAGCCGTCCACCGCC
This sequence comes from Betaproteobacteria bacterium, assembly GCA_021298815.1. Lineage (GTDB taxonomy): Bacteria > Pseudomonadota > Gammaproteobacteria > Burkholderiales > CAIKXV01 > CAIKXV01. The sequence goes on from JAJTHE010000145.1 coordinate 755, forward strand.
ACATGCTGCGCGAAGTTCTTGTAGTACTCGATGCTGAACTGCGACATCCGGATGTTCTCGGGAAGCGCGAACAGCCGGCGGCAGCCGCCGGTGGCCATCGGCGTCGCCGCCTTGGCGTAGGTCGGGTCCGGCTCGATCACGCATACCCGAGGCACGCCTGCCGCGCGCAGGAACACGGCGGTGGCGCAGCCGATTGCGCCGCCGCCGATGATGACTACGTCATGCTGGATGCTCATCGGTGATTGCTCGTTCTTCTGGTCACTCCACCGGCGGGATCTTCGCCTGCTTCACCACCCCCGCCCACTGCTTCACCTCGGCCGCCAGGTACGCGGCGAAGTGCGCCGGCGTGCTCGCCACCGGCTCGGCGCCCGAGGTGGAGAAGCGCTCGCGCACGTCCGGCGCGGCGACGACCTTGGCGATCTCGGCGTGCATGCGCGAGACGATCGCGCCCGGCGTGCCGGCCGGTGCGAGCAGGCCGACCCAGGTGACCGCCTCGAAGCCGGGCAGGGTGTCGGCGATCGGTGGCACGTCGGGGATCAGCGTCGAGCGCTTCGCGGTGCCGATGCCGATCGCGCGCAGCCGGGCGGGGATGTAGCGGGTCGAGGTGTTGACCGTGTCGAACATGAACGAGATCTGTCCGCTCAGCACGTCCACCAGCGCCGGGGCGCTGCCCTTGTAGGGCACGTGCAGCAGGCTTGCGCCGATGCGCCCGGCCAGCAGCTCGCCGGCCAGGTGGTTCGAGCTGCCGTTGCCGGCCGAGCCGTAGGCGAGCTTGCCCGGGTTGGCCTTGGCGAAGGCGATGAAGTCGGCGAACGACTTCAACGGGCTCGAGGCCGGTACCACCAGCAGGTAGGGCACGTCGGCTATCTTGGTCACCGGGGCGAAGGAATTCACCGGGTCGAAGTCGAGCTTCGTGTACAGGCTCGGCGTGGTCACATGGCTGCCTGCCGGGGTGACGAAGGTGTAGCCGTCCGGCGCCGCCTTGGCGCCGATCGACGTGCCCAGCGTGCCGCCGGCGCCGCCGCGGTTGTCGATGATGATCGGCTGGCCGAGCGCCTCGGACAGCCGCGGCGTCACCGCCCGGGTGACCACGTCCGCCACGCCGCCGGCCGCGAACGGCACGATGAAGCGGATCGGCTTGGCCGGCCAGGCCTGGGCGAAGGCGGGCACACTGAAGACGGTGCCGGCGGTGGCGAGGGCGAGGGGGACGGCGAGGGCAAGTGACTTCGGTACAGACAGCAGCGGTGTGCGAGGCATGGTCCGTGTTCTCCAGGGGTCAACGGGCGAAGCGTTCCAGGATGTCGAGCGAATGCGGGTCGAGTTCGATGCCGTGTTCGGCGGCCTGCCGGCGACGGGCGTAGCGGCGCGAGCCGGGCAGCAGCGCGGTGCCGGCGTCGTGCACCGCGGCCACCAGCGGCTCGACCCGCGCGGCCACGTCGGTGCCGGCGCAGCGCGGATCGATCAGCATCAGGAACTGCCCGCACTTCGATGGCATGATGCCCGGCACCGGTGCCTCGATGCCGAACGGGCTGCCGCTCAGCGCCGCGGCGAGGATCTCCACCATGAACGCGATGGACGCGCCCTTCACGCCGCCGAAGGCGACCAAAGCACCGCCGTCGAGCACCCGCGATGCATCCGTCGTCGGCTTGCCGTCGGCATCCACGCCGACGCCCTCGTGCAGCGGATGCCCTTCGCGCGCCGCGCGCAGCACGTCGCCCTGCGACATCACGCTTGCGGCCTGGTCCCAGACGATCGGCGGGCCTTCCGCGCGTGGACACGCGAACGCCGAGGCGTTGGTGCCGAACACCGCCTTCGCGCCGCCCCAGCCGGTGACACGGGCGCGCGAGGTCACGCAGCTCATCGCGACGAAGCCCTCCGCGGCGAAGGGTTCGATGTCGGGCCAGAGCGCGGCGAA
>JAJTHE010000048.1 GCA_021298815.1 Betaproteobacteria bacterium
ACCGGCATCGCCCGCTTCCTGCCGCGGACCATCGACGAAGACCAGTGGCAGAGCGCGAACCGCGCGATGTACTGGCTGTGGACCGAGTACGCATCCAAGCGCGGCACGATGCCCGAGCGCCGCCCAGTGAAGGAAGGCGACAAGCCGCGGGTGAACATCATCGGCCCGAGCTACGGCATGTTCAATTCGCCGAGCGACGTCGCCGAGATCCGCCGCCTGGTCGAGGGCATCGGCGCCGAGGTGAACATGGTGTTCCCGCTCGGCAGCCACCTCGCCGACGTGCGCCGCCTGGTCGACGCCGACGTGAACATCTGCATGTATCGCGAGTTCGGGCGCCTGCTGTGCGAGGCGCTCGACCGGCCCTACCTGCAGGCGCCGATCGGGCTGCACAGCACCACGAAGTTCCTGCGCTCGCTGGGCGAACTGCTCGGGCTCGATCCGGAGCCCTTCATCGAGCGCGAGAAGCACACCACCATCAAGCCGATCTGGGACCTCTGGCGCTCGGTGACCCAGGACTTCTTCGGCACCGCCAGCTTCGCGGTCGTAGCCAACGAGACCTACTCGCGCGGCATCCGGCACTTCCTCGAAGACGAGCTCGGGCTGCCATGCACCTTCGCGGTCGCCCGCAAGGCCGGTGCCAAGACCGACAACGAGGCGGTGCGCCAGATGGTGCGCGAGAAGACGCCGCTGGTGATGTTCGGCAGCTTCAACGAACGCATGTACCTCGCCGAGATGGGCGCGAAGGCGTCCTACATCCCGGCCTCGTTCCCCGGCGCGATCATCCGCCGCCATACCGGCACGCCGTTCATGGGCTACGGCGGGGCGACCTACCTGGTGCAGGAAGTCTGCAACGCGCTGTTCGACGCGCTGTTCCACATGATCCCGCTGGGCACCGACCTCGACCGCGTCGAGGCGACGCCGGCGCGGCTGCATGCGGAACTGGACTGGGACGAGGATGCCAAGGCTGCGTTCGACGCGCAGGTCGAGGCCTATCCGGTGCTGGTGCGCATCTCGGCCGCCAAGCAGCTGCGCGACGAGGTCGAGCGCACCGCGCGCAACGCGGGCGAGGCGCGCGTGACGCTCGCCCGGATACCCGGCGCCGGGGCGAAGCCGGCCATGGCAGCGCAGGCGCCGGCCCCTTCGACGCAAGCCGACGCACCCCCATCAGCGAAGCCCGCGACGCAACCCGAACTGGAGCAGCCCGCATGAGCGCGCGCCCGTCCGGCCATGCATGCAGCAAGCATCTTTCGACGCACACCGCGCGCATCGCGCGGCGCGCGTCGCCACCGGTTCTGTCCAGCCGCACCGGACGGAAGCGTTCGCCGCGATGAAGTCGTCGCGGCGGTCCCTCTGCATGTCCCCAAGGCATGCGGCAACAGCCGTTAATCAGGAGGTATCACCAAATGGCTGAGCGAAGCTCGATATCCGGCCTCACGGACAGCGAGGCAGAAGAGTTCCACAGGTTCTATGTCCAGGGTTTCATCGGCTTCACGGCGATCGCCGTGGTCGCCCACGTCCTGGTCTGGGCCTGGCGTCCCTGGCTCTAGACCCTGAAAGGAACACGTGATGACAGACCTGACCGCAAGTTCCGTGCAGACGTTCATGAAGGGCGAATCGAAGTCCTTCGGGGTCATCTATGCGGTGAGCTTCGCGATCATTCTCGCGATCGCCCTCGTCGCGCAGAAGTTGGGCTGGCACTGGCGTTCCTGGCTTCCGGGGGCAGAAGGCGTCGAGTCGTTGAACGACGGCGTGAAGGTAGCGGTCTACAACTTCATGTCGCATCTACTTTAGGAGAAAGACTCATGTGGAGAATCTGGCGTTTGTTCGACCCCTTGCGGGCCATGGTTGCACAGGGCGTGTTCCTGTTCGCCCTCGCAGCGATGATTCACCTCATCCTGCTGAGCACGAACAAGTTCAACTGGCTGGATGGTCCGAAGGCAGGCCCGGCAGCCACGCAGAACGCGCCGATGCCGGCGGCAACGCCCAAGTAGCACGCAGCAGAAGCACGTCGTACCCCAGGGGGGCGAGGCACCGGCGCAGCTTGCCGGGCCTCGTCCGCCGACCTGGGCGAACGAAGGGCCGCCGGCCCTGCAGCACCGGCGCAACCTCGAACTGATTCGTACCTGACCCCGATTTCGATTTCGACCGCGATGGCGCAGCGAGGCGCCGCACGGCGGGAGGACCCAAGATGGCAATGCTGAGTTTCGAACGAAAGTACCGTGTCCGTGGCGGCACGCTCGTCGGGGGCGACCTCTTCGATTTCTGGATCGGGCCGTTCTGGGTCGGGTTTTTCGGCGTGACGACGCTGTTCTTCAGCATCGTGGGCACCGCGCTGATCCTGTGGGGCGCCGCGATGGGCCCGACGTGGAACATCTGGCAGATCAACATCGCGCCACCGGACCTCAAGTACGGACTCGGCCTCGCGCCGCTCCTCGAGGGCGGGCTGTGGCAGCTGATAACGGTCTGCGCGATCGGTGCCTTCTGTTCATGGGCGCTGCGCGAGGTGGAGATCTGCCGCAAGCTCGGCATGGGATACCACGTGCCGTTCGGTTTCGCCTTCGCGATCGGCGCTTACGTGACGCTGGTGGTGGTGCGGCCGGTCCTGCTGGGCGCCTGGGGACATGGCTTCCCCTACGGCATCTTCAGCCACCTCGACTGGGTCTCGAACGTCGGCTACCAGTACCTGCACTTCCACTACAACCCCGCGCACATGATCGCGATCACGTTCTTCTTCACATGCACCTTCGCGCTGTCGCTGCACGGTGGCCTGGTGCTGTCGGCGACCAACCCACCGAAGGGCCAGGCGGTGAAGACGCCCGAGCACGAGGACACGTTCTTCCGCGACACGATCGGCTACTCGATCGGCACCCTCGGCATCCACCGGCTCGGCCTGTTCCTCGCGCTGTCGGCCGTGTTCTGGAGCGCGGTGTGCATCGTGATCAGCGGCCCGTTCTGGACGCGCGGGTGGCCCGAGTGGTGGGGCTGGTGGCTCAACCTACCCATCTGGTCGTAGGCGACAACGAGAATCGAGGGAATATACATGGCTTACTATCAGAACATCTTCACGCAGGTCCAGCCGACCGGGCCCGCCTCCCACGGCGTGCCGCTGGGCAAGGGCAACAGCCCGCGCACGGGTGACGAGCCGCTGATCATCCACCTGCTCGGCCGCATCGGCCATGCGCAGATCGGACCGATCTACCTCGGCGGGCTGGGCATCGCCTCGCTGATCTGCGGCCTGCTGGCGTTCTGGATCATCGGCTTCAACATGCTCGCCTCGGTGAACTGGGACCCGATCCAGTTCGTCCGCCAGCTGTTCTGGCTCGCGCTGGAACCGCCGTCGCCGAGCTACGGGCTCAGCCTGCCGCCGCTGAACGACGGCGGCTGGTGGCTGATGGCCGGCTTCTTCCTCACCGCGTCGATGCTGCTCTGGTGGGTGCGTATGTACACCCGCGCCCGCGCACTGGGCCTGGGGACGCACGTGGCCTGGGCCTTCGCCGCGGCAATCTGGCTCTACCTGGTGCTGGGCTTCATCCGGCCGGTGCTGATGGGCAGCTGGGGCGAGGCGGTGCCGTTCGGCATCTTCCCGCACCTCGACTGGACGGCGGCGTTCTCGCTGCGCTACGGCAACCTGTTCTACAACCCGTTCCATGCGCTGTCGATCGCCTTCCTCTACGGCTCGGCGCTGCTGTTCGCGATGCACGGCGCCACCATCCTCGCGGTCACCCGGTTCGGGGGCGAGCGCGAGATCGAACAGATCGTCGACCGCGGCACGGCCTCGGAGCGCGCCGCGCTGTTCTGGAGATGGACGATGGGCTTCAACGCCACGATGGAGTCGATCCATCGCTGGGCGTGGTGGTTCGCGGTGCTGTGCCCGCTCACCGGCGGCATCGGCATCCTGCTCACCGGCACGGTGGTGGACAACTGGTACCTGTGGGCGGTGAAGCATGGCGTGGCACCGATGTATCCGGCGGTGTTCCCGGCGGTCGTCGACCCGGCCACGCTGATCCAGGGGGTGAAATGATGAGGTCCAACAGCGGTTTCTTCCGGATTGTTTCCCTGGCCACCGCGGCGCTCGCCGCCGGCACGCTGCTGACCGGCTGCGAGCGGCCGCCGATCGACAGCGTGCAACACGGCTTCCGCGGTACCGGCATGGTGCAGGTGTACAACCCGCGCATCCTGGTGCCCGAGACCTACAAGAACGTCGTGCCCGACCCGCTGCCGGCGGTGCCGTCCGACGGTCCGAAGGCGAAGGACGCGTACAAGAACGTCCAGGTGCTGGGCGACCTCTCGGTGGCGGAGTTCACCCGCCTGATGGTCGCGATCAGCCAGTGGGTCGCGCCCAACGAGCAGTGCAGCTACTGCCATGCGCCGGGCGAGGACTTCTCGTCCGACTCGATGTACACCAAGGTGGTCGCGCGCCGCATGATCCAGATGACGCAGGCGATCAACAGCCGCTGGACGTCGCATGTCGCCCAGACCGGCGTCACCTGCTACACCTGCCACCGCGGCAACCACAACCCCGCAGAGGTCTGGTATCGCGCGCCGCAGCACCCGCAGGCCACGCGCGGGCTCGGCAACGACGCCGGCCAGAACAAGGCGGCGGCGAACGTCGGCCTCGCATCGCTTCCGTACGACGCACTGCGCGAGTACCTGTCGACCAATCCCCAGGAAATCCGCAACAACGGGGCGACCGCGCTGCCTACCGGCAACCGCGCGTCGATCAAGCAGGCCGAGTTCACCTACTCGCTGATGATGCACATGTCGGACGGGCTGGGCGTGAACTGCACCTACTGCCACAACACGCAGAACTTCGCGCAGTGGGAAGGTGGGCCGCCGCAGCGCGTGACCGCGTGGCACGGCATCCGGATGGCGCGCGACATCAACGTGACCTACATCGAACCGCTGACGCCGGTGTTCCCGGCCGCGCGGCTCGGGCCGACCGGCGACGTCGCCAAGGTGAACTGCGCGACCTGCCACCAGGGAGCCTACAAGCCGCTGTACGGGGTGAGCATGCTTCGTGACTACCCGCAGCTGGGCAGGGTCACGGGTGCAACCGGCGCCACCGGCCGGGCCGCGGCTCCGCCGCCGGGCGTGCTCGGCCGCGTGCTGTTCGACACCGGCAGGTCCGAGCTTTCGGCGGCCGCGAGGGCCGAGATCGAGAAGGCAGCGAAGGCAGCCATGGCCGATGCCTCGGTGAAGATCGCGCTGTCGGGCTTCACCGACCGCACGGGCAACCCGCAGGCCAACCTCGAGCTGGCGCGCAACCGTGCCGTGGCGGTACGCGATGCACTGACCGCAGCGGGCGTGCCGGTGGCGCGCATCGACATGCGCAAGCCCGAGTTCGTTATCGGCGGTGCCGACGCCAACTCGCGGCGCGTGGACCTGGTCGCCGCAAGGTGAACCCGGGCTCGCTGCACCGGTCGCTGCCCTCGGCGGCGGCCGGTCCAGCGGTGCGGGGAGCCGGTGCCGTCCCCGGGGATACGCCGGTCCTGACCGGCGAGCGCATGGACCCCATGCAGCCGGCAGACCCCGCCGTCGTGGTCGTGCTGGCGGACATCGGGCCCGCGTCGCGGCTCTGGGGATACGGCCGCTTCGTGTTCGGCCGCGGCGCGGTGCGCCGCCAGCCCGGCGTGCGCTTCGCCAAGGTGCTGGGCAGCGGCTTCGAGGGCGGCTTCGGCCTGAAGCCGAGCGCATCGAGGCAGGGGTTGCTCTGCCTGTTCGACCATGGCGCCGATGCGCGCGACTTCCTGGAGCGCTCGGCGCTGGTGCAGGCCTACCGGGACCATGCACGCGAATACCTGGAGGTGCGGCTGCGTCCGTTCTCGTGCCGCGGCAGCTGGGACGGCATCCGCTTCGAGCCGGTGGCATCGCCACCGCAGGACGGGCCGGTCGCCGGACTCACGCGCGCGTCGATCCGTCCGCGCCATGCACGCGAGTTCTGGAGCAAGGCGCCGCCGGCGGAACGTTCGCTCGCCGATGCCCGGGGCTGCCTGCTCGCGGTCGGGCTGGGCGAAGCGCCGCTGCTGCGCCAGGCTACCTTCACGGTCTGGGACAGCATCGCGTCGATGGACGGCTATGCACGCACCGGCGCGCACATGGAAGCGATCCGTGCCTCGCGCGAGGGCAACTACTTCTCCGAATCGATGTTCGTGCGCTTCGCCCCCGAAGGCCTGCACGGCACCTGGAAGGGACGCACCTATGCCTGATGGCGCTGCGCCCTCCGGTCCTGGCGGCATCAGGCACGGCCGTGCCATGAAGGACCATCGCACGGTGGTCGTCGGTGCCGGCGTCGGTGGGCTGGTCACCGCGCTGCAACTCGCCTGTGCCGGCGTGCGGGTGACCGTGGTCGAGCGCGCGTCGGCGCCCGGCGGCAAGATGCGGCGGGTCGAGGCCGGCGGTGCGTCGATCGACTCCGGGCCCACCGTGTTCACGATGCGCTGGGTGTTCGAACAGATCTTCGCGGGCGCCGGTGCCTCGCTCGACGAGCGGCTGCGCCTCGCGCCGCTGCCGGTGCTCGCGCGCCACGCCTGGCGGGACGGCAGCCGGCTCGACCTGTTCGCCGACCATGAACGGTCGGTCGATGCGATCGGCGACTTCGCCGGGGCCGCCGAGGCGAAGCGGTTCCGCGCCTTCTGCGGCCAGGCCCGCGACGTCTACGATACACTCGAAGGGCCGTACATCCGATCGTCGCGCCCCAGCCTGGTCGGCATGGGTACTTCGCTCGGCATGCGCGGCATGAAGGAACTGGTGAAGCTCGGTCCGTTCACCTCGCTGGCGTCGAACCTGGTGCGCCAGTTCGCCGATCCTCGGCTGCGCCAGCTGTTCGGCCGCTACGCGACCTACTGCGGCAGTTCGCCATGGACTGCGCCTGCCACCCTGCTGCTGGTCGCGCAGGTCGAGATGGATGGCGTGTGGACGGTCGATGGCGGCATGCATGGCCTCGCCCGTGCGATCGCGACGCTGGCGGCCGAGCGCGGCGCCACGTTCCGCTACGGCACGGCGGTCGACGAGATACTGGTCCGCGGCGGCCGGGCCTGCGGCGTGCTGCTGGCCGATGGCGAGCGGATCGAGGCGGACAGCGTCGTGTTCAACGGCGATGCCAATGCGCTGGCCAGCGGCTGCCTCGGCAACGCGGCGGTGATGTCGGTGGACCGCGTGCCCCATGCCGCGCGTTCGCTGTCCGCGGTCACCTGGTCGATGCATTCGCGCACCCGGGGCTTCCCGCTGGAAAACCACAACGTGTTCTTCGATGACGACTATGCGTCGGAGTTCAGTGACATCTTCGGTGCCGGCCGGCTGCCTTCGAAGCCGACCGTGTATGTATGCGCGCAGGACCGCGTCGCGGAAGTGCTCGGCACGGGCGGCGGCGGACCTTCCACGGCCGCGCCGACCGCGGGCGACGGCGGCCGCGAGCGCCTGCTGTGCCTGGTGAATGCACCGGCCAGCGGCGACAGCCGCCCCCTGCAACCCTTGGAGATCGAAGCATGCGAACGACGGATGCAGGCACTGCTTTCGCACTGTGGCCTGGAGATGCAGATCGACCCGGCCGCCACGGTGCGGACCAGTCCCGAGGATTTCGAGCGCCTGTTCCCGGCGACCGGGGGCTCGCTCTATGGAAGGGCGACGCAGGGGTGGATGGCCCTGTTCAAGCGGTCGTCGTCGAGCAGCCGGCTGCCGGGGCTCTACCTCGCGGGGGGCAGCGTGCACCCGGGGCCGGGGGTGCCGATGGCGGCGATGTCGGGGCAGCTGGCGGCCGCGACGCTGCTGGGGCACCTCGCTTCGACCAGCCGGTCGTCCCGGGTGGTTATCTCTGGTGGTATGTCGACGCGCTCAGTGACGACGGCCGCCACGGCCTGACCATCATCGCCTTCGTCGGCAGCGTGTTCTCGCCGTACTACCGACGCGCGCTGTCCAAGGGCCCGGCCGACCCGGAGAACTTCTGCTCGATCAACGTGGCCCTCTATGGCGATGCCGGCAAGCGCTGGACGATGACCGAGCGGCGCCGGGCTTCGATGCAGCGCAGCCGGCATTCGTTCCGCGTCGGCCCGAGCAGCCTCGAGTGGGACGGCAACTGCCTGACCATCGACATCGACGAGATCGGCGTGCCGCTGCCGCACCGGGTGCGCGGACAGGTCAAGGTCCATCCGCATGCGCTGTCGCCGTTCTTCACCGCGCTCGACGACGGCGGGCGCCATCGCTGGGGGCCGATCGCGCCCGCGGCGACGGTGGAGGCCCGCTTCGACCGGCCCGGGATGGACTGGTCCGGCCATGGCTACTTCGACAGCAACGAAGGCGACGAGCCGATCGAGCGCCCGTTCCGCGAATGGGACTGGTCGCGCGCCAGCCTGCGCGACGGCAGCACCGCCGTGATCTACGACGTGCGGCAGAAGGCCGGCGACGACCGGGTGCTCGCGTTGCGCTTCGACAAGTCGGCGCGGATGGAGCCCTTCGCCCCGCCGGCGCGCCAGCCGCTGCCGCGCACCGCATGGCGCATCGGCCGCACGATGCGCACCGATGCCGGCACTCCGGCGACGGTCACGCAGACGCTGGAGGACACGCCGTTCTACGTGCGCTCGGTGCTGTCCTCCGGCCTGCTCGGCGAGACCGTGGTGTCCATGCACGAGACGCTCAACGTGCCGCGCCTCATGTCCACGGCGGTGCAGCTGATGCTGCCCTGGCGCATGCCCCGGACCGGCTAGGATCCACCGCCATGCTGCCCTCGCACGACCGTTATCCCTACTCCGGCATCGACACCCGCCTGGCCTATGACTGGCCGGACGGCAAGCGCCTCGCCGTCTACATCGGGGTGAACGTCGAGCACTTCCCGTTCGGCGCGGGCGGTGGTATCGACCTCGATCGCGAGACGAAGCCGTGGAGCCAGCGCAGCTGGATGTGGCGCGAATACGGCAACCGGGTCGGCGGCTGGCGCCTGGCCGAGCTGTTCGACGAACTGGGCATCAACGTCGGCGTGATCGTAAATTCGGAGAACTACTCGCACAGCCCGGAGCTGGTGGCCCGCTACCGCGACCGCGGCGACGAGATGATCGGGCACGGCGTCTCGAACGGCACCGAGCGCCCGATCGACATGTCGCCCGAGACCGAGGCGCGCATGACGCGCGAAGTCACCGACCTGATGACCCGGGCGGACGGCGTGCGGCCCGAAGGCTGGCTGTCGCCCTACCTGACGCCCAGCCTGCAGACGCCGGACTACCTGGTCGACAACGGCTATTCCTACGTGCTCGACTGGGGCACCTGCGACGAACAGCCGTTCTGGATGAAGGGCGGCAGCGACGGCCGCCAGGGACGCCTGCTGTCCATGCCCTACCCGATCGAGCTGAACGACCAGCCGGCCATCGTCGGGCGCCGGCACACGGCCGAACAGTACGCCGACATGCTGGTAGACCAGTTCGACGAGATGAAGCGCCGGTCGCGCAAGGCGCCCCTGGTGTTTGGCATGTCCCTGCATACCTTCATCGTCGGCCAGCCGTTCCGCATCGTGCACCTGCGCCGCGCGCTCGAGCACATGCGAGCCAACAGCGAAGGCGTGTGGTGGACGCTGCCGCGCGACATCGCGCGCTACTACCGTACGCTGCCCGCGGCGGTGCAGCTGTCGTACTAGGCGCGGCCGTTCAACGCGCCAGGTCGCGCACGATGTGCTGCTGCCGGCGCGAGATCGCCAGCTTCTCGGCGAGCCCGCGCAGCAGCACCACCCAGTGCGCATCGGCTTCCGCGCTCGACAGCCGTTCGAAGCCGACGATGGCATCGCGCGACACGAGGCAGTTGCGGTGGATGCGCACGAAGCGCTTCGCATGCTCCTGCTCGAGCCGGGTCAGCGACTCCTCGATCAGGTACTCGCGCTGGGCGGTGCGGATGGTCACGTACTTCAGCTCGGCCTTGAAGTACAGGATGTCGGCGATCGGCACCAGGTAGACCTTGCCGCCCTCGGTCACCGACAGGTGGTGGCGCGGCGCATCGGACAGTCCGCGCAGCAGGTCGGCGCGCAGCGGCGCGATGGCGCGCGCCCTGGCCAGCGCCTCGGACAGCCGGGACGCGCGGATCGGCTTGAGCAGGTAGTCGATCGCGTTCAGTTCGAAGGCCTTCACCGCATACTCGTCGTACGCGGTGATGAAGATCACCGCCGGCGGGTCGGGCAGCTTGAGCAGGTGGTCGGCGAGTTCGACGCCGTCCATTTCGGGCATGCGGATGTCGAGCAGCACGAGGTCGGCGTCCTGTCCCTGCAGCAGCTCGAGCGCTTCGCGTCCGGTGGCGGCTTCGCCGACCACCTCCAGCGGTACCTTCGCCGCGCAGTCGACCAGCAGGTCGCGCAGGCGGCTGCGTGCCGGTGCCTCGTCATCGACGATCACGACACGCAGCAGGGGTTCGGCAGGCGGGCTCATCGGCATCCTCGTTGCACGGGAAGGTTTACGGGGACTGTACCGGGAATCTGCCGGTACTCTACCGGGACTCGCCGCCACCCCAGGCCCTGCGGTCGGTGTCGGTGTAGGGCACGCGGATGGTGACCTCGTAGCGGCCCTCGTGCTCGCGGGTGCGCATGCGCGCCTCGGCGTCGAAGAACAGCTGCAGCCGCTCCCGGATGTTGTCGACCGCGATCCGGTTCCCCTGCCGCCGTTCGCCACCCACCGGCACCGGGTTGGACAGCAGCGCATGCACCTCGCTGCCGACCCGGAAGATCCGGATCACCACGGTGCCCGGCGCCATCGACGGCTCGATGCCATGGTAGACCGCGTTCTCGAGAAGGGGCTGCAGGATCAGCGCGGGTATGCGCGCCTCGCCCGGCATCTGTTCGATGTCCCACTCCACCTGCAGCCGGTCGCCGAGGCGCACCGCCTCGATCGCCAGGTACTGCCGGGCGAGCTCGACCTCGCTGGCGAAGGTCGACAGCGCGCGGCTGTCGGCCATCAGCGCGCGGAACAGGTCGGCCAGGTCTTCCAGAACGTGCTCCGCCCGCTTCGGGTCGGCGCGGATCAGCGACAGCACCGCGTTCAGGCTGTTGAACAGGAAGTGCGGCCGGATGCGTGCCTGCAGCGCCTGCAGCCGCGCCTCGACCAGGGCCGGCGACAGTGCGCGGCTGCGCAGGTCGAACCAGACCAGCAGGATGCCCGACATGATGATCGTGAAGAACAGGTGCCTGGGCAGCGCGTCGCCGGTGGCGCCCGTCGCATCGCCGGCCAGCAGGTCGAACGCGGCGGTGACCGCCATCGCGGTGAGCAGCACCGCCGCGACGCCCACTTCGTAGCGCATGCGGTCGAGCAGCGGCCGCGCGGCCGCGAGCAGCAGCAGCGTGAGGAACATCACCGGCTGCACCAGCGCGGAGATCTCGATCAGCGTCTCGCCGATCGCGCGCAGCGACACGGTCTTGAGCACCGCGGCGACGAGCGACGCCGCGTTCACCGCGAGCAGGATGCGCAGAAGCACGCCGAGGTTACGGAAATCGGGCAGCCGCGCGGCGCTGCGCAGCGAGCCCGCCTGTGCGTCGCGTGCCGCCGCCGTCCGGGCGGAGGCCGCGGGGTTTTCGCCTATACTCTGGCCGCCGTTCATCCCCCATTGTCGACGCCAGACTGCGCCTGATGCAACCCGAAAATCCGAAGACACAGACCCCCGGCGCGACTGGCGGCATCAGCGGCGGCAGCGCCTGGTCCGGCCGCTTCGACGAGCCGGTGTCCGAGCTGGTCAAGCGCTACACGGCTTCGGTCGACTTCGACAAGCGGCTGGCACCCTACGACATCCAGGGCTCACTCGCCCATGCGCGCATGCTGTACGCCTGCGGCATCCTGTCCGCGCAGGACCTCGCCGACATCGAACGCGGGATGGGCCAGGTCCTGCAGGAAGTGCAGTCCGGCGCGTTCACCTGGCGGCTTGACCTCGAGGACGTGCACCTGAACATCGAGCGCCGGCTGACCGACCTGGTCGGCGACGCCGGCAAGCGGCTGCATACCGGCCGTTCGCGCAACGACCAGGTCGCGACCGACGTGCGCCTGTGGCTGCGCGCCTCCATCGACGGCATCGATACTGCGCTGCGCACGATGCAGGAGGCGTTGCTCAAGCTCGCGGAACAGCATGTCGAAACCGCGATGCCCGGCTTCACCCACCTGCAGGTGGCGCAGCCGGTGTCGTTCGCGCACCACCTGATGGCCTATTTCGAGATGCTGGTGCGCGACCGCGAGCGCTTCGCCGACTGCCGCAGGCGGGTCAACCGGCTGCCGCTCGGTGCCGCGGCACTGGCCGGCACCAGCTTCCCGATCGACCGCGAGCGGGTCGCGCGCGAACTGGGCTTCGACGCGATCTGCGCGAACTCGCTCGACGCGGTGTCCGACCGCGACTTCGCGATCGAGTTCTGTGCCGCGGCCTCGCTGACCATGACCCACCTGTCGCGCTTCTCCGAGGAACTGATCCTCTGGATGAGCCCGCGCTTCGGCTTCATCGACCTCGCCGACCGCTTCTGCACCGGCTCATCGATCATGCCGCAGAAGAAGAACCCGGACGTGCCCGAACTGGTGCGCGGCAAGGTCGGCCGGGTCAACGGCCACCTGGTCGGGCTGCTCACCCTGATGAAGGGCCAGCCGCTCGCGTACAACAAGGACAACCAGGAAGACAAGGAACCGCTGTTCGACACCGTCGACACGCTGCTGGTGACGCTCACCATCTATGCCGACATGGTCGGCGGCATCCGGGTCAAGGCCGATGCGATGCGCGATGCGCTCAAGCAGGGGTTCGCCACCGCCACCGACCTCGCCGATTACCTGGTGCGCAAGGGGGTGCCGTTCCGCGACGCGCACGAGGCGGTCGCACGCGCGGTGCGCCATGCGGAGCAAGCCGGCTGCGACCTGCCCGACCTGCCGCTGGCCGACCTGCGGGCGTTCTCGCCGGCGATCGGCGACGACGTCTACGCGGTGCTCACCGTGGAAGGCTCGATGGCCAGCCGCAGCCATGCCGGCGGCACCGCGCCCTCGGCGGTGCGTGCGGCACTGGCCGCGGCACGTAACCGGATCTGATCAGCGGTAGACCGCGGCCAGCGTCGCGGCATCCAGCGCCGAAGACGGCGCGTCGAGCACCACGCGTCCACCACGCAGGGCGACCACCCGGTCGGCATGCTCGAGCGCGAGCGCCGGCTGGTGCAGGCTGCACACCACCGCGGCCTGCCGCTCGCGGCAGCAGTCGCGCAGCAGGCGCAGCACCGTCGCGCCCGCCTCGGGGTCCAGGCTGGCCACCGGCTCGTCGGCCAGCAGCACCGCTGGCTGCTGGGCAAGCGCGCGCGCCAGGGCGATCCGCTGGCGCTCGCCGCCGGACATCGCGTCGACGCGGCGCGCGGCATGCGCCAGGAGTCCGACCCGGTCCAGGCAGTCGATCGCCAGCAGCCGGTCCTCGCGCGTGAAGCGGCGCAGCCAGCCGCGCCAGCGCGGGTTGTAGCCGAGGCGGCCAGCCAGCACGTTGTCCAGCGCCGACAGGCGGTCGATCAGCACATGCGACTGGAACACCATCGCGATCGTGCGCCGGTCGCCGCTGCCGCAGGAGCGCACCTCGCCCCGCTCGAAGGCCAGCAGGCCGGCCGCGCCGCGCAGCAGCGTGGTCTTGCCCGATCCGCTGGCGCCCAGCAGCGCGATGAACTCGCCCGGCGCGCAGGCGAAGCTCACGTCGTCGAGCGCGACATGGTCGCCATAGCGGTGGCCGATGCGGTCGAAGGCGAGGGCCGGGGCGAGGAAGCGATCGTTCATCGGCGAGGGTCCGGTGGCGCCTTCACTTCAGCCGCGCCCGCAACGCGCCGCTCGCCTGGTCGATCACCGTCACCACCAGCAGCATCACCGCCAGGATGGTGGCCAGCCGCGCGAAGTCGAGCAGGTCCATGCTGTTCTTCAGTTCCTGGCCGATGCCGCCGGCACCGACCACGCCCAGCACCATCGATGCGCGCACGTTGAACTCGAACAGGTAGAGCGCGGTCGAGGCGGTGACCGGCGCGAGCTGCGGTACCAGGGCGTAGGCCAGCGCGGTCGAGCGCGTCGCACCGGTGGTGCGCATCGCATCGACGGTGTCGAGCGATGCGCTCTCCACCTGGTCGGCGAACAGCTTGGCCGCGCTGCCCCAGGTATGCAGGGCGACGCCGAGCATGCCGGCGAACGGACCGAGCCCGACCGCCGCGACCAGGATCAGCGCGAACACGAACGCGTCGATGCCACGCAGCGAATTCAGGAACCAGCGCACCGGGTGGTAGGCCCAGCGCAGCGGCGTGATGTTGCGGCTGGCGAACACCGCGGTGGGCAGCGCCAGCAGCACTGCGAGGGTGGTGCCCAGCACCGCGATCGCGATCGTCTCGGCGGTGCGCAGCAGGATCACCGGCAGTTCGCCGATCGCCGGCGGCCAGGCCTGGCCGATCCAGAACGCGAGCTTGGGCAGTCCTTCGACCAGCCGTGGCAGGTCGACCCGGGCGAGCCATGCGCAGGCGGCATAGAAGCCGATCACCGCGGCCGCGACCAGGCCGATCTTCAGCCAGTGCCAGCGTCCGCGCCCGCCTGCCTCCAGCGCATCGCAGGCTGCAGCCACGTGGGGCGGGACGACGCGTACAGTCCGGGGCGCGGGGGAAGCCGGTGGCATGTCTGCCTCAGGCCGCGAGCTTCTTCAGGCGGCCGACGGCGATGCCTGCGCGTTCGATGGTGGCGTAGCTCGCATGGGTGGCCGGACTGAAGCCGGTGTAGCGGGCCGGCAGCAGCGCCTTCGCCTCAGCCGGACCGATCGCCGCCAGCACCGCCCGGATGCGCTCGACGTCGGCCGCCGGCATCGCCTTCGATACCGCGATCGCGTCGTTCGGCAGGTCGGGCGAGGTCCAGACGATGCGCGTCTGCTCGGGCCGGATGCGGCCCGAGGCGATCATCGCGTTGCGGTTGCGGTCGAAGTCGGTGGCGAGGTCGACCTGTCCCGAGGCGACGGCGATCTGGTTGCCGGGGTGGGATGCGCCTTCGTTGTACTTCCAGAACGTCTTCGGGTCGATCTTCCAGACTTCGCGTGCGAAGAAGGTCGGCACCAGCCAGCCGGAGGTCGAGCCCGAGTCCGCGAACGACATCGACATTCCGCGCGTATCGTCGGGGAAGGTGGCGATCGGCAGGCCGGGCCGTGCGACGACGATCGCGTTGTAGACCGGACGCTCGTCGTAGCGCACGGTGGCGATCGCCTGGCAACCGGACGCATGGTGCGCCAGCACGTAGCCCCACGGACCCATCCATGCCGCATCCAGGTTGCCGGTGGCCATCGCCACGGCGAGGCCGGCCCAGTCGGTCGTGACGTCCAGGCTGTGCTCCGCGGCGCCGAGCTGCTTTGCCAGGTGCGCGAACAGCGGGGTGAACGCGCGGCGCGAGTCGTCCGGCGTCGGCAGGAACGGCCCGACCCCGAAGCGCAGGCGCCGCCGCGGCTGGGCGGACGCACGGTCCGGCGACGCGGCGACCGCGCCGGCACCGACGGCGGCGAGGATATTCAGGAAGCGGCGGCGACCGCCGGGGGCACAGATCATCTTCGGCAAGGGTTCGTGGGGTCCGTACGTCATGATACGTGCGACCCCGGCTGCCGGATGCATCCGGTAGGATGCCCGGGCCATGGACGACACAGCCGCAGCGGCGAACGCCACCGACCCCACCGACCCCACCGGCCTCGCCGCGGCGACGGTGCCCGGGCGAAGTTGTCCGATCGCCTATCGGTATCTGCCGGCGGTCCTTGCGCAGCCCGCGAGTATCCGCGCGCGGGTGCTGTACGTGGTCGGCGGCCTGTACGGCAACCCGTATGCACTCGATGCGGTCGAGGCACTTGCGGCCGCCGAGGCGGAGGCGCCGGTGCTGCTGTTCAACGGCGACTTCCACTGGTTCGACACGGACCCGGCGACCTTCGCGGCGATCGACCGGCGGGTGGCAGGCCATCGCGCGCTGCGCGGCAATGTCGAGACGGAGCTGTCCGGCGACGACGAAGGCGCCGGCTGCGGCTGTGCCTACCCGGATTCGGTCGATGCCGGGGACGTAGAACGGTCGAACCGGATCCTGCACCGCTTGCGCGGTACTGCACTCGGGTTCCCGCAGGTACGCGAACGGCTCGCCAGCCTGCCGCGCTACGCGGTGGCCGAGGTCTGCGGGCGGCGCATCGCGGTGGTGCATGGCGACCTGCAGTCGCTGTCCGGCTGGTCGCTGTCCGAGGAAAGCCTGCGCGATCCGTCGAACTGCCGCGCGGTGGCAGACAGCGCGCGCGCGGCCGCGATCGACATCATCGCGAGCACCCATACCTGCCTGCCGGTCGCGCAGTGGCTGCATCCGGCGTCCGGCGCGCCGGTGCTGGCGATCAACAACGGTGCCGCGGGCATGCCGAACTTCCGCGGGGAATCCGGCGGGCTGCTCACCCGCATCTCGGTGCTGCCGCCGCCGTTCGCGGTGCGCCATGGCACGCGGATGCCCTGTGCTGCGCCCGAGGGGGGCGCGGTGGACGCAGCGGACGCGGGCGTGCATGTGCATGCGGTCGACCTGCACTGGCCCGTGGATGCATGGATGCAGCGCTTCCGCGAGGACTGGCCGGCGGGCAGCGATGCGCACCGCTCGTACTGGCAGCGCATCGCGCACGGACCGGCGTTCGAGCCTGCGCAGGCCGATCGCCTCGCAGCCACGGAAGGCCGACCCGGCTAGTTGCCGAACGTCATCTCGACATCGGCGAAGCGGATGCGGCCGTATCCCACGTCCTTGCGCGTGGCGAGCCAGGCGACGAGTTCATGCAGCGGCGAGGTGCGTACCGGCAGCGGCGAGGGCAGCGGCCGGATCGCCGCCACCAGGTCGGGCGGGTAGAACGCGTGCAGCAGCAGCGTGTCGTCGTCGACATGCGGGCCATGCGCACGGCGCAGCCGCGGCAGCCAGGGCTCGATGCGCGAACCCGCGCGCTCGCGCGCGAGGGCACCGGGGTCGAGGTTGGCGCGCGCCAGGAAGCGGTCGGACGGCCGCGCCGCCAGCCGGCCGTATGCGCCGCTCGCATACTTCTTCACCTCGTCCGGGATCGTCCGGTAGCGTTCGCCCTGCACCACGTTGAGCACGGCCTGGGTGACGATGTACTGCGCGAACGGGCTGACCAGGATCGGATAGCCGAGGTCCTCGCGCACCACCGCGGTCTCCTCGAGGATCTGCGGCAGCTTGTCCGACAGCCCCATCTGCGCGAGCTGCGAATGCAGGTTGCTGACCATGCCGCCGGGGATCTGGTGCTCCCACTGCGCCGGGTCGAAGGTCGCCACCTTGCCCATCGGCTTGCCTTCGCGCAGGCACAGCCAGTGGAACCATTCGCGCGCCTCGCCCAGCGCGCCGGCATCGAGCCGGTGCGACCGGCCCAGCGCCGCGACGCGGCCGGACACATCGTCGACCGAGGGCAGCGATGCACCGTTGGCGAGCGGCGTGGCCGCGGTCTGCAGGTAGTCGAAGCCGGCCGCGATCGCATGCGCATACACGTCGACCGTGCGGCCCGACTGGCAGTGCGAGTGCAGTTCGACCGGCACCCGCCCGGCCGCCTTGCGGAACGCCGGCAGCAGGGTCGCCGCGCGCGCGGGCAGCAGCAGCCCGCTCGGATCCTTCAGCGATATGGTGTCCGCGCCGAGCGCGACCAGCTCCTTCACGCGCGCGGCGAAGTAGGCATCGTCATGGACCGGGCTGACCGCGTAGACGACCATCGCGTTCACCGACATGCCGCAGGCGTGCGCGGAGCGGATCGACGACTCCAGGTTGCGGTTGTCGTTCAGGGCATCGTAGACCGTGGCCCGGCGGATGCCGTGGGCCGCGAGGCGCTGCATGTTCAGCGCGACGATGTCGTCGGGAAACAGTTCGAACGTATAGAGGCTCTGGCCGCGGGTCAGCGCGTCGCAGGGCGTGTCGAGGCGCGCGGTGAGTGCCGACATCCGCTCCCAGGGACTCTCGCGCAGGAAGCGCACGCAGACATCGAACACCGCACCGCCGAGGATGTTGATGAAGGCGTATCCCGCACGGTCGATCGCGGGCAGGATCGGCGTCATCATCGCCGTGGTCATCCGGGTCGACCACAGGCACTGGTGCGCATCGCGCAGCGTGACATCGACGAATTCCACCGGGTTCGACTTCACCGGACGTGATTTCGACGGGCGCGCCATGTCAGGCCTCCGGCCGGAACACGATCAGCACCTCGTCGTGCGCGACCGGCGTCGCATCCCGTGCGCGGATCTCTACCACGGTGCCGGCGCTCGCCGCATCGACCGTGTTCATCAGCTTCATCACCTCGATGATGCACAGCGTGGCGCCGGCCTCGACGCGCTGGCCGACTTCGACGAACGGCGTGGCGCCCGGGGCTGGCGCGCGATAGAACGTGCCGACCATCGGCGCGGTGATCGCGAGGGTGCCCTGGGGCAGCGGTGCCGCGGCCGGTCGTTGCACGGCCGCATCGCCGGCAGCCGTGGCGGGCGCGACCGCCGGCGTTGCGGGTGCCGCTGCGGGTGCTGCCGCCGGTGCCGCCGCCGGCGATGCGTCCGATGGCGCCGTCCGCGGCGCGCTGCCTGCGCCATCGCTCCTGCGCCTGAACTCGATCTCGATCGCGCCGACCTTCAGCCGGAACTCGCTGAACGCGCTGGCACGCTCGATCAGTTCGACCATCGAGATCAGGTCGGCATAACCGAGCGGTGCGGCCTGGGGCAACGGGAAGGCCAGGGGTGCGGCGTTCGCCTTCGGCGCAGCCTTCCTCGCAGCGGTCTTCTTCGCCGCGGCCTTTTTCGCCGCGGCCTTCTTCAAGGCTGCCTTCCCCGGCGCCGCCTTGCCCGCAGCCCGCGTCCTTGCCATGCCTTCCTCCCCCGATGGGCCCGCTGCCGTGCGCGTCGCACGCATCTCGTCGCGGGCTGCCTGCCGCATCCCGCGCGGCGGATCAGTCCGGCATTCGCGCCCCGGTGATCCGGTCGTGACCGGCCAGGTCCCGGTCGGTGAACACGTCGACCAGGCCCCGGTCCCCGAGCAGCCTGCGCACGGCCGGGCCCTGGTCATGGCCGTGCTCCAGCAGCAGCCATCCGCCGGCGGCCAGTGCCGCCGGCGCCTGCAGCACGATCAGGCGGATCGCCGCCAGCGCATCGTCGCCCGGCGTCAGCGCCGAGCGCGGCTCGAAGCGCAGGTCGCCCTGGCCCAGGTGGAAATCGGCCGCGGCGATGTAGGGCGGATTGGCGACCACCATCGACAGCCGGTGGCCGTCGATGCCCTTCAGCCAGTCGCCGATCACGAAATCGATGTTCGGGCACTCGAGCGCGGCGGCATTGCGCCGCGCGACCATGATCGCATCGGCCGAGGCATCGATCGCCAGCACCCGCGTGTCCGGCCGTTCCAGCGCGATCGTGATGCCGACGCAGCCGCTGCCGGTGCCGAGGTCGACCACTTCCGGGTTGCCTTCGACCGGCAACCGGGCCAGTGCCGCGTCGACCAGGCCTTCGGTCTCGGGGCGCGGGATCAGCACGCCGGGGGTTACCGCGAACCCGCGGCTGTAGAACTCGCGCGTCCCCAGCAGGTAGGCGATCGGCTCGCCCGAAGCGCGGCGCGCGACCAGCGATTCGAAGCGCATGCGGTCGACCGGGCCGAGCTGCCGCCCGGGGTAGGACACGATCTGCGCGACGGTGGCGCCGGTGACATGCTGCAGCAGCAGGCGCGCGTCGACCGCGGCCAGCGAATGGCCGCGCGAGGCGAGGGTCAGCGCGTCGGTGTAGGTGAGCACGGGAA
Organism: Betaproteobacteria bacterium; assembly: GCA_021298815.1. Classification (GTDB taxonomy): domain Bacteria; phylum Pseudomonadota; class Gammaproteobacteria; order Burkholderiales; family CAIKXV01; genus CAIKXV01. The sequence goes on from JAJTHE010000048.1 coordinate 19,740, forward strand.
ACGAGGAAGAGGCGGGGGAGGCAGACATCGTTCAGGCGGCTTCCGACAGGGTTGCGAGCTGCTCGGCCTGGTGCTCGGCGACCAGCGCGGAGACCAGCGGGGCGATGTCGCCGTCCATGATCTGGTCGATCTTGTAGAGGGTCAGGTTGATCCGGTGGTCGGTGACCCGACCCTGCGGGAAATTGTACGTGCGAATCCGTTCGGAGCGGTCGCCGCTGCCGACCAGCGACTTGCGCTCGGCCGCCTGCTTCGCCTGCTGCGAGCGCACCTGCACGTCCTTGAGGCGCGCGGCGAGCACCGACATCGCCTGCGCCTTGTTGCGATGCTGCGAGCGGTCGTCCTGGCATTCCACCACGATGCCGGTGGGCAGGTGGGTGATGCGCACTGCGGAATCGGTCTTGTTGATGTGCTGCCCGCCGGCGCCCGACGCGCGGTAGGTGTCGATGCGCAGCTCCGCCGGGTTGAGCACGACGTCGCTCACCTCGTCGGCCTCGGGCAGCACGGCCACGGTACAGGCCGAGGTGTGGATGCGGCCCTGGGTCTCGGTCGCCGGCACGCGCTGCACGCGATGGCCACCCGACTCGAACTTCAGCTTCGAATAGGCGCCGTGGCCGACCACCTTGGCGATCACTTCCTTGTAGCCGCCGAGTTCCGCCGCGTTCTGCGAGATGACCTCGACCTTCCAGCCGTTGCGCTCGGCGTAGCGGGCATACATGCGGAACAGGTCGCCGGCGAACAGCGCCGACTCGTCGCCGCCGGTGCCGGCGCGCACTTCGAGGAACAGGTTGCGCTCGTCGTTCGGATCCTTCGGCAGCAGCGCCTGCTGCAGCTCGACCTCGAGCAAGGCCAGGCGTTCGCGCCCTTCGCGCAGCTCGATCTCGGCCAGTTCGCGCATGTCCGGGTCGGACAGCAGCGCGTCGGCCTCGCGCAGCGACTGCTCGACCGCGCCGTGCCGGCGGTACAGCTCGACCACCGTCTCGAGTTCGGCGCGCTCGCGGGTCAGCCGACGGTACTGGTCGAGGTTGTCCGTGGCATCCGCGCGGCCGAGGATGGCGTTGACTTCGTCCAGCCGCTCGGCGAGCTGCGCGAGCTTGGCAGCGATGCTCGGGTTCATGGACGGGCCGCTACGAGCGGTCGCCGGCGCGTGCGCGTCCCGACAGCAGTTGGGCGAGTTCGTCCCGGCTGCCTTCGCCGAGATGGTTCAGCGCATGCGACGGCGCATGCAGCAGCTTGTTGGTCAGCGAACGCGACAGGCGGTCGATCACCAGCTTCGGGTCGTCGCCCTGGGTCAGCCGGCGGATGGCCTGCTCGACCTCGCGCTGGCGCGAGCGCTCGGCCTCGTCGCGTAGCGCGCGGATGGTCGGCACCAGCTCGCGGGTCGACACCCAGTGCATGAAGTCGGACACGCCGAGCGAGATGATCGCCTCGGCATCGTGCACCGCGCCGGCGCGCGACTCGCGACCCAGCTTGACGATCTCGCCGAGGTCGTCGACCGTGTACAGGAACACGTCGTCCATGCGCGCGGCTTCGGCTTCCACGTCGCGCGGCACGGCCAGGTCGACGATGAACACCGGCTTGCGCCGCCGCGCCTTCAGCGTGCGTTCGAGCAGGCCCTTGCCGATGATCGGCAGCTGGCTCGCGGTGCAGGTGATGATGATGTCGTATTCGGGCAGGCGGTCGGGCAGGTCGGCCAGCCCCATCGCGTTGCCGCCATGGCGTTCGGCCAGCAGCTGGCCGCGCGCCTGGGTGCGGTTGGCGAAGCTCACCATGCGCGGCCTGCGCGCGCAGAAGTGCGCGGCGCAGAGTTCGATCATCTCGCCGGCGCCGATGAACAGCACGCGCTGCTCGGCGATCGACGGGAACAGCCGTTCGGCCAGCGCGACGGCCGCCGCGGCCATCGACACCGAACTGCCGCCGATCTCGGTCTCGGAGCGCACCCGCTTGGCGATCGAGAAGGTACGCTGGAACAGCTTGTGCAGCAGCGATCCGAGCGTGCCGGCGTTTTCCGCCGAGCGCACCGCCTGCTTCAGCTGGCCGAGGATCTGCGGCTCGCCCAGCACCATCGAATCGAGGCCGGCGGCGACGCGGAACGCATGGCGCGCGGCGTCCTCGGACGGCAGCGTGTAGACGTACGGCTTGAGCGAATCGCGCTCGAGCTTGTGGTAGTCGGCCAGCCAGCCGGTCGCGTACTGCGGGTCGTTCGTGCTGCAGTAGATCTCGGTCCGGTTGCAGGTGGACAGGATCGCCGCCTCGGTCACCGGGCCGGTCTGCACCAGGTCGCGCAATGCCTCGGACATCGTCTCGCCGTTGAAGGCGACCCGTTCGCGCACCTTGACCGGGGCGCTCTGGTGGTTGATGCCGACTGCGTAGAGTTGCATGAATCGGGAACCCGGTAGGCGATGCAGGCTGGATGGTTCGGCGACGTGTCAGGAGAAGTTAACACATCTCCGTGTCAATATGGAAGTACACAGGGCGAAACCCATGGCGGGATCGTCCGGCGCGGACCAGTCGCGGGCCGTACCTGTACCCTGGCCGGGCCGCAGCCCGATGCGCGACCGGCGACGGCTAGAGGCAGAAGCCGCCCAGCGCGTCCAGGAAAAGCGCGACTCCGGTGACCTGCCAGGCGGCGAATGCGCCCAGCCCGCCGAGCGCGAGCACGAACAGGGCCGTGCGGTGCGGCACGAGCGGAGCCATGGCGGAATCGGCGACCCTGTCCATGGCAGCGAGTATAGCGCGGTCGTGCGGCGCTTCTAGGTGGCGGGCGCGTTGCGCAGCCGGGCGGGGGAGGTCTCCGACACCGGCAGCAGCACCAGCGCGCCGAACACCCCCAACCCGATCGAGATCATCCAGGCGATGTTGTAGGAACCGGTGGTGTCGAACAGGTAGCCGGCGAACCAGGCGCCGAGGAAGCCGCCGATCTGGTGGCTCATGAACACCACCCCGAACAGGGTCGCCAGGTAGCGCGTGCCGAACAGCTGGGCCACCAGCCCGGAGGTGGGCGGAACGGTGCCCAGCCAGAGGAATCCGATGATCGCCCCGAACGCCAGCGCCAGCGTCGGCGTCATCGGCAGCACCAGGACCAGCACGAAGAGGACTGAGCGGCCAGCGTATATGGCTGATAGCAAGTGCTTCTTAGCATATCGAGAGCAGGCGGCGCCGAACAGGTAGGAACCGAAGATGTTGCACAGGCCGATCAGCGCCAGCGAGTTGGCCGCCACCGCCGCCGAGATGCCGCGATCGGCCAGGTAGGCCGGCAGGTGGGTCGCCACGAACGACACATGGAAGCCGCAGACGAAGAACGACAGGGTCAGCAGCCAGTAGCCCGGATGCCTGCCCGCACGGGCCAGGGCCGCCCAGGCGCTGCTGTCCTCGCCCGCGGCAGGTACCGTCCCGCCCGCATTGGCCTTGTGGGCGAGGCCGAACGACACTGCGAAGGCGATCGCCATGAAGATCGACAGCAGGATGAACGCCCACTGCCAGTCGAAGGTGGAGACCAGGGCCTGCGCGCCGGGCACCATCGCGAACTGGCCGAACGAGCCACCGGCGGTGACCAGTCCGAACGCCGTGCCGCGCTGCGCCGGCGTCACCACGCGCCCGACCGCGCCCAGCACGACCGGCAGGGTGAGCAGGCTCATGCCCAGGCCGACCACCACGCCGAGCGTCAGCACCAGGCTGTCGGGGCCCTGTGCGAAACCGGCCAGCACCAGTCCCAGTCCATAGATGAGGGTGCCGGCTGCGATCACCCGGTTCGGGCCGAACCGGTCGGACATCATGCCGGCGACCGGGCCGAGCAGGCCGGTCAGCAGTGTCTGCAGCGCGATTGCCAGTCCGAACACCTGCCGCCCGACCTCCAGGTCGGCGGTGACCGGCTTCAGGAAGATCCCGAAAGACTGCCGGATGCCCATGCCGAGGGTGATGACGATCGCGCCGCAGATCAGCACGGTCAGCGCGCCGGCCTGCAGGGACGTCTTCGGCGGGACTGATTCTTTCGACATGGATCACTGCTCCTGGCGCTCCGCGCGCGGTGTGGCAGTGTAACAAGCGTGTTGCGGCGCTGACATGGGCGCGTGCGCACCGCAGCACGCCGCCAGCCGCGTGATTTACCGCCCGGCAGGCGCAATAGTGCGCGGACCTGGGCCGGGGGCGTGGCTACAATCCCCCCCGTGACCAGCTACAAAGCTGGCAACCCCGTTCGAACGGGGAGGATGCAGCACACCGAAGACGCAGTGAAGGCGCCACCGCGGCGGGTCCCTCGGACCCGGCGGGCGCACGCGAGCCATCAGGGGCAATTCATGAGTGAAGAAGCGCAGCGCAACGTGAACAAGGTCGAGTGGATGTGGCTGCTGATGCTGCTCGGCAACGTGATCACCGCCATGCTCGTGATCTGGATCGGGCCGACCAACCTGGACGAGTCCTACCAGCGTTTCGCCACGATGGCGCTGGTCGCCGGGGGCGCACTGGCGCTGCCCACGATCTTCGTCTACCAGAAGTGGAACCAGTTCCGCTATCGCACGCCGCGGCCGGACCCGGAAAGCGACAACGACCTGCAGTCCGCACAGGTCTGGATGACCACCGGCGCGATGGTGAGCAGCCTGCCGATGTATGTCGGCATCGGCTTCTACATGTTCAGCGGCAACAGCACGGTGCTGATGGTGCTGACCGGCATCTCTCTGGGCATCCTGATGAACTTCCGGCCGGCGACGCTGTTCGGCACGAACTGAGCACCGGCGCGACACCCCTGTCGATCCCCGGGCCCGCGACGCGCGCGGCGGGCCTCGCCCGGCTGCAGGCGTTCCTGCCACGCGCCGGCCGCGACTATGCATCCGGCCGCAACCATGCGGACGGCGCGCAGGGCCGGGACAGCGTGTCGATGCTGTCGCCCTGGATCCGGCACCGGCTGGTCACCGAGCCGGAGGTCGCCGCGGCGGTCCTCGCGCGGCACTCGCCCGCGGCCTGCGCGAAGTTCGTGCAGGAGGTGTGCTGGCGTACCTACTGGATCGGCTGGCTCGAACAGCATCCGGGCGCATGGGCGCGCTATCGCGAGGGCCTCGACCGGCTGCTCGAGCGGCTGGACCGCGACGCCGCGCTCGCCGAGCGGTACCGCGCGGCGGTCGAGGGCCGCACCGGCATCGCCTGCTTCGACGCATGGGCCGCCGCGCTGGTCGAGACCGGCTACCTGCACAACCATGCGCGGATGTGGACGGCCAGCATCTGGATCTTCACGCTCGGCCTGCCGTGGGAACTGGGTGCCGACTGGTTCCTGCGCCACCTGGCCGATGGCGATCCTGCCTCGAACACGCTGTCGTGGCGCTGGGTCGGCGGCCTGCAGACGCGCGGCAAGCATTACCTCGCGCGGGCCGCCAATATCGCCGAGTACACCGGCGGACGCTTCGATCCGCGTGGCGAGCTGGTCGAGCAGGCCGCACCGCTGCCGGCCGACGCACCGTTCGTGCGCGAAGCGCTGCTCGCGCCGGCCCGGCCGTTGCAGCAGGTGCGCAGCGGCCTGCTGGTCACGCTGGACGACCTGCATCCGGAGTCGGCGTGCGCATCGCCATCATCGCGGTCGTCGCCGTCGGAGGCCTGGGCGAGTTGCGCCGTGCTGGACGCGTCGGAGGTCGCTTCGCCGCTGCCCGCCGGCGCGGTGGCGGCCGGGTTCCGCGCCGCGGCGCTGGAAGATGCCGCCCTGCGCCAGTCGGCGCTGACGCAGGACGCGGTGGCGAGGGTCGATGCCGCATCCGTCGTCGACTGGGCGCGCGCACGGTCGCTGCGGCAGGTGGTCGTGTCCCATGGCCGAGTCGGCACGACGCGTGCGCTGCTCGGCTCGATCGGCCCGGCCCTCGATGCACATGGCATCGCGCTGGTGCAATGGCAGCGGCGGTGGGACGCGGTTGCCTGGCCGCATGCAGCGCGCGGCTTCTTCGCGTTCCGTGATCACATCGGTGCGCTGGTGGGCGAGGGCGAGGCGATGAACCGCTCGGCATGAAGCGGTATAGTCCAGCGCATCCCGAGTCGTCCCGAACCCGATGGAGCCCCGATGCCCGTGCCTGCATCCGCCTGTGAGTGTGCGTCTGAGTGTGCACCTGAGTGTTTGTCCCAGTCCGTGCCTGCTTCCGTTTCCGGGCCTGCATCGCGCGCCATGCGCCGGCCGCGCACGATGCGCGCCGCTGCGTCCGTGCTCGGCGCTGCCCTGCTCGCCGGTGCGCTGCCCCTGCAGGCCGCCGAGGCGCCGTTCCCGACCCGTCCGATCCGTCTGGTGATCCCGCAGTCGCCCGGCGGCGGTTCGGATTCGATCGGCCGCCTCACCGCGCAGAAGCTGTCCGAGAACTTCGGCCAGAGCTTCGTCGTCGACAACCGCCCGGGCGCCGCCGGCATGCTCGGTGCCGAACTGGTGCGCCAGGCTACGCCCGACGGCTACACGATCCTGCTGTCTGCGATCGACACGATCACCGCGCCGCTGGTGACGAAGAACGCGCCGTTCGATCCGGTGAAGCACTTCGCGCCGATCACCCAGCTCACCACCTCGCCGAACGTGATCCTGGTGACGCCGTCGTTCCAGGCGAAGACGATGCGCGAACTGGTCGACCTGGCCCGCGCGAAGCCGAAGACGATCGACTACGCGTCCTCCGGTATCGGCAGCATGCAGCACCTCGGCGGCGAACTGCTGAACGTGCTGGCGAAGATCGAGCTGTCCCATGTGCCGTACAAGGGCGGTGGACCGGCGCTGGTCGACCTGCTCGCCGGCCGGGTGCCGGTGATGGTGTCGGGTACCCAGGGCGCGCTGCCGTTCATCAAGACCGGCAAGGCGCGTGCGCTCGCGGTCACCAGCCCGAAGCGCAGCGCGACGATGCCCGACGTGCCGACCGTGGCCGAGGCGCTGTCGCTGCCGGCCTACGAGGCGCTGAACTGGCAGGGCCTGTTCGCGCCGGCCGGCACGCCCGCACCGGTGGTCAAGCGGCTGGCCGACGAGACGATCAAGGTGCTCAACGCGCCCGACGTCAAGGCGCGCCTGGCGGAACTCGGCTTCGATCCGGTCGGCAACACGCCGGCCGCGTTCGCCGCGCTGGTGCTCGCCGAGCAGCGCAAGTGGATCAAGCTGATCCAGGCCGCCGGCATCAAGCCCGAGTAGTCGCTGCAGACACGACACGCGAAGAGGACAGTCCAGATGGCGAAGGCAGCAACCGTGAAGAAGGCGCCCGGCGCCGCCCCGTTCCCCAGGCCCGCGGTACCGAAGATCGCCGCACCGCGCGGCCTGCGCCAGGTGTCGTCGACCCTGGTCGATGCCGGCGGCTCCTGGGGCGCGAAGCTCCTGAAAGGCCAGGTGGTGCGCTTCATCGACCTCGAGGGCCAGCAGGCGGTCGACTTCCTCTGCTACAAGGCGAGCGACACGCGCGACCGCTACAACGCCGCCAACACGATGAAGATGGCCGAGAACCTGTACCTGAACACCGGTACCGTGCTCTACGGCGAGTACGCGACGCCGCTGATGAAGGTGGTCGCGTCCAACTGCCCGAACCACGACACGATCGGCGGCTGCTGCAGCGTCGAGATCAACCAGCTGCGCTACGGCCGGCGCACCCACAGCTGCCGCTCGAACTTCCTGCACGAGCTGGGCAAGTTCCGCATGGGCGAGCCGGACGTGGTCGCCAACGTGAACTGGTTCATGAGCGTGCCGATCGGCGCCGACGGGCACATGGCGATCTCGGACAGCCCGTCCAAGCCCGGCGCCTTCGTGGATGTCGAGGCGCTCGTCGACGTGCTGGCGGTGATCTCCAACTGCCCGCAGAAGTACAACCCGGCCTGCGGCTACGACCCGACGCCGGTGCAGGTCGAGATCTATTCCAGGACCGGGCGCTGAACGCGCACCCGGTCACGCGCGAACCGAACACAGGAGCGAAACCATGCCGATCATCCGCGGCAACCCGCCGGGCCAGAAGCACATGCGCGCCACGGTTTACAACCACTTCGTGCGGGTCGACCAGCCGAAGAGCATGATCTTCATCTCCGGCCAGCTCGCGCGCGGCGAAGACGGGCAGATGGTCGGCGGCAACAGCATGCTCGAACAGTCGCGCCAGGTCCTGCGCAACATCCAGCTCGCGCTGGAAGCCGCGGGTGCGACCATGGCCGACGTGGTGTGGACCACCGTGTTCACCACCGACATGCGCGAGTTCCGCGAGATCGTCGCCGCGCGCGAGGAGTTCTGGCGCGACAACCTTCCCACCAGCACGATGATCGAGATAAGCCATCTCACCGAGCCGGCGGCAAAGATCGAAGTGCAGGTCATCGCGGCGGTCGCATGAGCGCCGCGTCCGCCGAGTCGGGCTACGTGCTGTACGTGCAGCCTGGCTGAAGCAGCTGTCTCCGGGCGAAGGAGTTTCTTTCGCGACACCAGATCCCGTACCGGGTGGCCGACATCCGGCGCGACCCTGCCGACCTCGCGGCGCTGCATGCGTTCGGGGTGCGCAACCTGCCGGTGCTCGCACGCGGCAGCGAGTTCGTGTTCGGACAGCAGCTCGCCGACGTCGCGCGCTTCGTCGGCGTCGCGCTCGAGGTGCATGTACCGCTGGTGCCCGAGGTGCTGATTCAGCGCTGGACGGCGATCCTGCGCAGCACGCAGCGGCTGTGCGAACAGCTGCCGCTGCAGGCGATCGGCGAGCCGCCGATCGAGGGCCGGCCCGGCACGCTGGGCGAACTCGCCTGGCATGTGTTCGGCATCGGCGACGGCTTCATCGAATGCGTCGAAGGACGCGAGCGCGACTGGGTGGGCGTGTCGATGCGCTTCCCGGAAGGCGGCGTGCCCGACGGCAGCATCGCGCGCGACTATGGCGAGGGCGTGATCGGACGCCTCGGGCAGTGGTGGCGTGACGCCGACGGCGCAAAGCGCGCCGGCGCCGGAGAGGTCGATACCCCGCAGGGTCGGGTCACGCTGCACGCCTTCCTCGAGCGACAGACCTGGCACAGCGGGCAGCATGCGCGGCAACTGGCCGACGTGATCGAGCGGCACGGCGGCAAGGCCGAGTGGCCGGCGCGCGACCGCGAACTGCAGGGGCTGCCGATGCCCGTCGCCGTCTGGGGCTGACCCGGAAATCCGGGGCAGAAATCCGGGTAATCCGGGTCAGAGACGATTTATCGCATTTCGTCCGCGATCAGCCGAAGCGCAGGAACGCCTTCGAGTACGGGCCCTTCAGCGCGGGCACGGCTTCGCGGATGCGCCCGAGGTCGCCCTGCAGCAGCGCGCCGCGCAGGTTCTTCACCGAAGCCAGGATGCTGCCGATCGCTGCGTCCAGCGCCGGGTCCGGCGGCAGGCTGGACTTCGCGCTGCCCAGCGCGTCGGCGAGGTAGGCGAGCACTGCGCTGTCGTCGCGCAACCGCGCCAGGCCTGCCTGGCTGAAGCCGTCGTAGCCGTCGAGCAGGATCTTCTCCATCTGCTCGTGGTACGCGTTCATCCGATCGGAGAAGCTCGTCACGCCGTTGCGGGCGCGCAATGCGCCGATCTCGTCTCGGATGGCCTCGAGCACCTCGTGTGCCTTCGCCAGGTCGCCGGCCGCGGCGATGCGTCCGGCTTCGTCGTTGATCGCAGCCACCGTGGCCAGCGTCTTCGCCAGCATCGGGTCGGCTGCGTACTGCGGCGGCGGTGCCTTGCGCCAGGCGGCCGCGAGCGCCGCCCACTTGTCGCGGAACGCCGCGATCGCGCCGACGCTGGCCTTCACGTCCTTCTGGTTGGTCATGAACAGCGCGGTGCGGTAGTCGGCATAGGCCGTGCGCACGGCGGCTTCGGCATCGGCGTAGGGCGATGGTGCCGAGCCCGCCCAGGCCGGGCTTGCCGCGAGCAGGAACAGGATGGCGACGAGCGCCGGCAGGCGTTGCTTCATTTCGTTTTCCTCGATCGCGAACGGGTCGAAGACCAGCTTGCCGTGCCAGTGGGTGCGTCGTATTGACCTGCATCAACCCTGCTTCAACGCTCCGGCGCGTTGATCGCGTGCGGCGGCCGCCGCCCGTGCAGCACCCCGACCACGTCCATCGCCGCCTGCATAGCGATATCGCGCCGGATGCGGTCGACTGCGGAACCGATGTGCGGCGTGAAGAAGGTACGGTCCGGCAGCGCCAGCAGGCGTGGGTTCACCGTACGCGGCCGTTCCGGCAGCGCCCAGTCTTCCATCTCGAAGACATCGGCGGCATAGCCGCCGAGGTGGCCGGATTCGAGGGCATCTGCGACCGCCGCCTCGTCCACGACCGAGCCGCGCGCGGTGTTCACCAGCAGCGCACCCGGCCGCATCCGCGAAAGGAACGCGGCACCGACCAGGTGGAACGAATCGCGGTTGAGCGGGATGCAGACGCAGACGAAGTCGCTGCGCGCGGCGAGCTCGTCCAGGCTGGCGAACGTGAGGCGCAGCGCATCTTCCTGGTCGGGTACGAGCGGGGTGCGATCCCAGTAGAGCAGCTGTGCGCGGAAGCCGGCCAGCCGGCGCGCGACGGCCTTGCCGACCGCGCCGCCGCCGATGAGTCCGATGGTGCTGCCGTCCAGGCCGGTGCCGTACAGCGTCGGCCGCCAGCCTTCGAAGCGGCCGGCGCGCACGAGGCGATCGCCCGCCGGCATGTGGCGGCCGAGCGCGATCAGGTGCCCGACCGTGAGTTCCGCTGTGGGCGCGGTGAGCAGGTCGGTGACGATGGTGATCCAGATGCCGCGGCGGGTGCACGCGTCGACATCGTAGTTGTCGAAGCCCTTGAGCGCGCAGGCGACGATCTTCAGTGACGGGCAGGCATCGAGGAAGGCATCGTCCACCGTTTCGGTCATGAAGCCGATCAGTGCGTCGGCCTCGCGGCAGGCCTCGCGCAGTTGCGCTGAGGTCCAGGGTTCGCGCGAATCGTTCGCGATGACCCGCGCATGGGGTTCGAGGAAGGCGTGCACTTCCGGGTGGACCCAGTTGGCGACGACGACGGTGCGCTTGCGGTCTTGTGACATGGGCATGAACGGTAGTTGAAGTGTCATCAGACGATCACACACGGTTGTTACAACTGTGTGCATGGACGCCAGCCCTTTTCGTGTCATCGAGCCCGCCGCAGTTGCCGCCACCGACCCCGCGTTTTCTATCCGCGACGTCGAAGTCGTCTATCCGGATGGCACCGTCGGCCTGCGCCGGACCAGCCTGTCGTTCATGCCGGGCGAGTTCGTGGTGCTTCTCGGCCCCTCTGGCGCGGGCAAGTCGACGCTGCTGCGTTCGCTCAACGGGCTGGTGCAGGCGACCGCCGGCACGATCGAGGTTTCGGGCATCGGCGACATCCATGCCCGCGGCGCGTTGCGGCGACACCGCCAGCGTTGCGCGATGGTGTTCCAGCAGCACCAGCTGATCGGCCGGCTCACCACGTTGCGGAACGTACTCACCGGGCGCCTGTCGTATCACTCGACGCTGCGCTCGCTGTGGCCGCTGCCGCTGGCCGACAAGCGGCTGGCGCTTGACTGCCTGGACCGCGTCGGACTGCTCGACTGCGCGCTGCGCCGCGTCGATGAGCTGTCCGGCGGCCAGCAGCAGCGGGTCGGCATCGCGCGCGCGATCGCGCAGCAGCCGCGCATCCTGCTCGCCGACGAACCGGTGGCCAGCCTCGATCCTGCGACCTCGATGCGCGTGCTCGGGCTGATCCATTCCATCTGCAAGGCCGACGGCATCACCGCCGTGGTGAGCCTGCACCAGGTCGACCTCGCGCGCCGCTTCGCCGACCGGGTCGTCGGCATCGGCTCGGGGTCGGTGGTGTTCGACGGGCCGCCGGCGGCAATGGGCGAGCCGGTGCTCTCCGCGATCTACGGTCCTGGGACGCCATCGCCGCAGGCCAGGCGCGAACAATCCTCGACGCACCACGTATCGATCCCACTACCGGAGCACGCCGCATGAACCGCCGCCTCTTCCTGAACCATGTCCGGCATGCCACCGCCGCCACTGCGCTTGCCCTGGCTGCGGCCACGCCGTCGCTGCTGCATGCACAGACCGTAAATCCCGACCCGAAGACGATCCGCCTCGCGCTGCTGCCCGACGAGAACGCATCGACCATCATCCAGAACGCGCGGCCGCTGGAACTGCACCTCGAGAAGCTGCTCGGCCGCGAGGTCAGCGTGGTGGTGACCACCGACTACTCGTCGATGATCGAGGCGATGCGCTTCGGCCGCATCGACGTCGCCTACTTCGGGCCGTTCTCCTACGTGCTGGCGCGCTCGCGGGCGCCGAACATCGAGCCGTTCGCCGTCGGCCTCGATGCGCGTGGCAGCCCGACCTACACCAGCGTGTTCATCACCCTGGCCGACTCGCCGCTGAAGACGCTGGCGCAGGCGCGCGGCATGAACGTCGGCTATGGCGATCCCGCGTCGACCTCGAGCCACCTCGCGCCGCGTGCGCTGATCCAGGAGCAGGGGCTGGTCGGCGAGCGCGACTACAAGGTGATCCACCTCGGCACGCACGATGCCGTCGCGCGCGCGGTCGAGACCGGCAAGGTGCCGCTGGGTGCGCTGTCGCGGCCGATCTTCGAATCGCTGGTGAAGTCGGGCAAGCTCGATGGCGCGAAGCTGCGCATCCTCGCCGAGTCGAGGCCGATCCCGAACTATCCGATGGTGATGCAGAGCGGGCTGAACCCGAAGCTGAAGGAACAGATCCGCAGGGCCTTCCTCGACCTGAAGGATACCGCGCTGCTGAAGAACTTCCGCGCCACCGGGTTCGCCGCGACCGACGACAAGGCCTACGACGTGCTGCGCGAGACGGCGAAGATCCTCAACCTCGACCTGTCGAAGCAGCAGTAGGCCGATGGAGACGAACGCCCAGGCCGCCATCGCGCGCAGCGGATCGACGCCGGGGGACCGGCTCGACACCTGGCTGCACGGGGACCGCGCGCGCGAGCGGCAGGCGTTGCGGCGGCTGGCCGCGCTGCTCGCGCTGGTGGCGGGTTCCTTCTGGCTGACCGGCCTGTTCGACCTGGAGCGGCTGGCCGAAGGTATCCCGGCAATCATCCAGATCGGCTCCGAGATGATGCCGCCGGACTTCGCGCGCTGGCAGGCGTGGATGCGGCCGCTGCTCGACACGCTGGCGATGAGCATCGCCGGCACTGCGTTCGCGGTGATCTTCTCGCTGCCGCTCGCCTTCCTGGCCGCGGCGAACACGACGCCGGGGCGCGGTACCTACCATGCGACCCGGATGCTGCTGAACCTGTTCCGTTCGTTGCCGGAACTGATCCTGGGCATCATCCTGGTGGCGGCGGTCGGCTTCGGCGTGCTGCCCGGCGTGATCGCACTCGGCCTGCATTCGATCGGCATGGTCGGCAAGTTCTTCGCCGAGGCGATCGAGCACGTGGACCCGAAGCCGATCGAGGCGGCGCGCGCGGCCGGCGCGACGCCGGTGCAGGTGATCCTGCATGCCATCCTGCCGCAGGTGCTGCCGCAGATGGCCGACACCGTGATCTACCGCTGGGAGTACCACTTCCGCGCCTCCGTCGTGCTCGGCGCCGTGGGCGCCGGCGGCATCGGCACCGAACTGCTGTCGTCCCTTCGCATCATGGATTACCCCCAGGTGTCCGCCATCCTGATCTGCATCCTCGCCTGCGTCACCGTCGTCGACGCCATCGGCATGGCCCTGCGCCGCCGCCTGAAATAATCCGGGTCAGAGACGAATTTCCGCGAATCGGAGTCTGGCCCGGATTGCGCGGGAATGACCAGCATCCGACGTTGGAGTCTGCCCCCGGGACTAAATCGTCTCTGACCCGGATTACCCGGATCAATTCGTCTCTGACCCGGATTTCAGAGGTGTATACGGCGCCAGGCGCCGCAGCGCCAGCGCAGGAGCAGGGTGAGGCCGAGCAGGCTGATGTAGGCGGTGATCGCGATCCAGCCGCCGGTGGCGCCGAGGCCGTACTGGGGCAGGTCGTCGATCCAGCCCTGTCCGGGGGCGAAGGTCAGGGTGTGGGCGAGCGGCACGAACAGGCCCCAGGACAGCATCAGCAGTGCGATCGCGGCGAAGCGGGTGTCGCCGGCGCCGCGCAGGCAGAACGAGCTGCCCAGGTGCAGGGCGTCGAAGGCCTGGTAGATGGCGGCAATCCACACCAGCGAGGTGGCGAGCGCGACGGTGGCAGCGAAGTTCGGGTCGCTCTCGGCCACGAAAAGGGGGATCAGCCACGGCCCGGACGCGGCTATCAGCACGCCGATTACGCCCATGTAGATCACCGACAGGCGGATGGTCGCATTGCCCACGCGCGCGGCCCAGTCGCGATCGCCGGCGCCGATCGACTGGCCGACCAGCGTCGTGCCGGCGATGCCGATGCCGACCGCCGGCATGAACGCGATCGAGGTCAGCATCATCACGATCTGCGTCGCCGCGCCATCGACCGGCCCGAGCTGCACCTGCATGATCTGGAACAGCGCGGCGCCGAGCACGTCCACCGAGATCGCCAGGCCGATCGGCAGCCCGAGTGCCAGCAGCACGCCGATGCGCCGCAGCTCCGGTCGCCAGTGCCGGTGCGAGCCGTATTCGTCGCGCACCCGCTTCGACAGGAACAGCAGCAGCGCGAGCACGATCCCGCAGGCCAGTGCGATGTTGGTGGCCCAGGCGGCGCCGGCGATGCCCCAGCCGAGGCGGAACATCAGCAGTTCGTTCAGCGGCGCATTGAGCAGCGCGACGGTGAGCATCAGCGCCAGCGTCACGCGGGTGCGGCCGATGCCGTTGAAGAAGCCGGACACCGCCCACAGGCCGACGGCCAGCGGCGCGCCCAGCAGCCGCGGCCACCAGTACTCGACCGCGAGCGCCTCGATCGTCGGCGCCAGCGCGAACGGCCGCAGCAGAGCCGCGCCGGAGAAGGCCAGCAGCAGGAACAGCGGACTGATCGCCAGCGCGACCCACAGCCCGGTCCACAGCGAACGCGCCGCATCGTGCAGCCGGCCGGCACCATGGTGCTGGGCGACCAGTGTCTGCACGCCCATGCCGACGCCACCGAGCAGGAAGATCGCGCCCAGGATCAGCCAGTGGATCGCGCCCATCGCCGCCGTCGCGTCGGTCGACACGCGGCCGACGAACCAGGTGTCGGTCAGGTTGAGCGCGGCCTGCACGGCGCTGTTGGCGAACAGCGGCGCGGCAAGCAGGATCACCGCGCGGTAGTCGATCCGCTCGCGGCCGTCGGCGTCGATGCGGCACGCCGGGCGCACGCGTTGCGTCGGCTCAGCCACCGTCGGCGATCGCGCGGTCCTGTCCGGTGTCGTTCATCCGTGCCGGCCGCGGTAAGTCGGCGTGCGGTCGGCTAACATCGGCCTGCCGGTGCGCGATCTCGCCGTCGCGAGGCGACCCCTGCAGGCGTGGAGCGGTACGCCGATCAGTGGTGATCGTCATTCCCATGCGGCGACTTGGCGCCGAACACGATGATCGCGACCATGACGACGGCGACGACTGCCACCGCGATGCCTACTGCGTAGTGAGTGATCATGCCGGGTTTCCGTCAGGGAGGACAAAAAGGCCGCAGAGTTTACCTGCGGGCGCCCGCGCGCGCCATCGGATGGCGCATGCCGCAGGCGTCCGTGGGCGGCGCATGACGCAGGGACGGCTCCGCGCCGGCGTACTGGCGCTGGCGGCAGTCTTCTGGACCAGCATGGCCTGCCTGCCGGGAGGGCCGTTCGCGGTGCGCGCAGCCCATGCGCAGGATGCACCGGTGCCGGCCGCGGCAGACGCCTACCGGGTCGACATCGATGCGCCCTTCGCGCTCGCCAGCGTCCTGCGCCAGGACCTCGACCTGCTGCGCTGGCGCACCTACGAGGGCATGAACCGCGACCTGCTGGAGCGGCTTGCCGCCGAAGCGCAGGTGCAGCTCACCCAGACGCTCGCCACCGAAGGGTACTTCTCCCCGGTGATCGTGCGCACGATCACCGGCGACACGCGCCCGTGGACCGTCCGCTTCGAGGTCGACCCCGGTCCACCGACCCGGGTGTCCGAGGTACGCATCCAGCTGCTCGGCTCGGTCATCGCCGACCCTGCGCGGGTGCTCCGGCAGCGCGAGCGCATCCTGGCGCTGTGGCCCCTGCCGCAGGGTGCCCGGTTCCGGCAGCTCGACTGGGACCTCGGCAAGCGCCTGGCGGTCGAGTCGCTGGCGGCCGATCGCTTCGCCGGCGCCAGCCTGAAGCGCAGCCAGGCGACCATCGATCCCGAGACGCAGCAGGCGACGCTGGAACTGGAACTGGACAGCGGCCCGGCGTTCCGCTTCGGCGAGATCCAGGTGCGCGGCCTGTCGCGCTATCCCGCGTCGTTCGTGCGCAACCTGGCGACCTTCTCCGCCGGCGACCCGTTCGACGAGGACGACCTCCAGCTGTTCCAGCGCAGGCTGACCGCCACCGGCTACTTCTCGGCAGTGCAGGTCGCGATGGACGACGATCCGGCCAACGCAGCGGCGGCGCCGGTGCGGGTGTCCGTGGTCGAGGCGAACTCGCGCCGGATCGAGGCGGGGCTCGGCTACAGCACCGACACGCTCTATCGCGCGCAGCTCGGCTACACCGACAATGACTTCCTCGACCGCGGCTGGCGCTGGCGCTCCGATGCGCGCGCCGAGAGCCGGTCCGCGCGTGCGACCTCGTCGATCGCCCTCCCGGCGCGCGCCGACGGCTGGCAGCACGCCTGGCTGCTGCAGTTCAACCAGAGCGACATCTCCGGCCTGTTCCAGCGCGAAGGCAGCATGACCTTCAACCGCACCGCGATCGACGAACGCCGGCAGCCGCAGTGGAGCATCGGTGCCCACCTGCAGCAGCAGCAGCCCGAGGGCAGCCCGAGCGACACGGTGCATGCGGTGTTCGGCGCCTACCGCTACACGCGGCGCGCGACCGATGACCTGCTGTCCCCCAACCGTGGCACGGTCTGGTCGGTGCAGGCCGGCATGGCGCCGCCCGGCCTGTCCACGCGCACCTTCGCGCGCGGCGTCGCCCAGGTCGCGCACTGGATCCCGCTCGGCCGCACCGCCACCGTGCTGCTGCGCGTCGAGGGTGGTGCGATCGCATCGAGCCGGACCGACGGCATCCCGGAGAGCTTCCTGTTCCGCACCGGCGGCGACACTTCCATCCGCGGTTACGCCTACCAGAGCATCGGCGTGAACAAGGGCGCGGCGGTGACCGGCGGGCGCATGTACGCGCTGGCCAGTGTCGAGGCGACGCGCTGGGTCAACGAGCGCTGGGGCATCGCTGCCTTCTACGACGTCGGCAACGCCGCCGACACCGTGGCAGACCTGCGCGACGTCGTCCAGGGCGCGGGCTTCGGTGCGCGCGTGCGCACGCCGCTCGGTCCGGTGCGCGTGGACATCGCCTATGGAGACCGCTCGAAGGACGTGCGCCTGCACCTGTCGCTCGGGGTGAACTTCTGATGGGCATGGCGATGGGCATCGGCATGCGCCTGCGCCGGATCGCCGTCGGCCTGCTGCTGTTGCTGCTGGTGCTGTCGGTGGCCGCCGTGCTGTTCGCCCGATCGACGCACGCGCTGCAATGGGCGGCCGCCCGGCTGTCCGCGGTGGTTGCGGACGCCGGTGGCCGGCTCGAGTTCACCGAACTGTCCGGGTCGCTGTTCACCGCTATCGGTGCCGGGCGCATCGACTATGCACAGGCCGACGGCACGCGCGCGACGCTGGCCGGCGTGCAGATCGATCCGTCGCTCGCGGCGTTGTGGAACCGGCAGCTCGTGTTCGATCGCATCGCCGTGGCCGAAGCGGTGGTCGAGCGGCCTGCCTCGGACGCGCCGCTGGTGGAGCCGCAGGGCCTGGCGCTGCCGATCGAGGTACGCATCGACCGCGCGACCGTCGGACGCCTGTCCTGGCGCAGTGGCGGCACGGCGATCGAGGCGGCTGCGCTTTCGTTCGCCTATCGCGGCGGACCGTCGAGGCATGAAGTGGATGCATTCAGCGTGCGCCTGCCCGGCCTCGCCGGCCCGTCCGACGCAGGAACGATCGTCGTCGCGTTCGACGGTCGCATCGATGCGACCGCACCGTTCGCGCTCGCCGCGAAGGGGCGCCTGTCGTCCGATGCACTCGGCGCGGCCGCGTTCACGCTCGGCGGACGCCTGGCGGAACTGGACGTGCAGGCCACCCTGGCCGGCAGCGCGCCGCGCGACTGGCTGAAGGCACGGCTTGCCGCCACCGTCGCACCGTTCTCGCCGACGCTGCTGCCTGCGATCCGCATCGACGCCGAAGGCATCGACGCCGCGGCGATCGCGAAGGGCGCGCCGCAGACCGCACTCGACATCCAGGTGGATGCCAGGGCCACCCTAGGCATGCCGCTGCGCGGCCGGGTGCAGGCGGTGAACCGGATGCCGGGCGAGATCGGCGCGCGGCGGGTGCCGGTGACCGGCGTCGATGCCGGCTTCGAATTCGATCCGGCGACGCGGCGCGCGCTGCTGTCCGCGATGCGCATCGCGATGAGCGGCGGTGGCGGCGTCGAAGGGCGCGGCACGGTGGCCCTGCCGATCGATGGCAAGGGACCGGCGTTCGACAGCACCTGGGAACTGACCGTCGCCGCGCTGGACCTGAAGGCGATCGATACGCGCCTGGTGCCGACCCGGCTGTCGGGCAAGGTGGGGCTGGCGATCACGCCCGAGCGCCAGCGGTTCGATGTCGCGCTCGAGCAGCGTGGCGCAGGTCGCGGTGCCGGTGCCGCAGCCGCTGCGTCCCGCACAGCGTCCGCCAGCGCCGCCGCTGCCACGGCCGGTGCACTGCGCCTGGAGGCTGCCGGCCAGCGCACCGGCCCGGAGGTCGTGCTCGATCGCATCGTGCTGCGCAGTGGCGCTGCGGCAAGTGGTGCTGCCGCGGGCGGCGCCCCCGACGGCACCGGTGCCGCGACCGGCGGTGCCGGCGAAGCGAGCGGCCGCGGCCGCATCCGCCTCGACGGCGAACGGCCGTTCGAGGCCGACCTGCAACTGCGCGCGTTCGATCCGTCGCGCTTCATCGCAGCGGCCGGCGCCGCCGGTGCGCCCGCGGCGGCAGCGGCGGCGAAGGCGGGCATCCCACCGGCGTCGATCAATGCCACGCTCGCGGTGCGTGGACGCCTGCAGCCGGCATGGACCGCACGCATCGACGCGACGCTGGCACCCAGCCGCATCGCGCTCGGTGGATCGCCTGCCGCCGGATCGCCCGGTGCCGCAGCGACGCCGCGCATGCTCACGCTGCGCGGACGGATACGCGGCCAGTTCTCGGCCGAGCGCGTGGACGATGCCGACATCCTGCTGTCGGCCGGCCGCAACACGTTGCGGGCGACCGGTGCGAGCGGTACGCCGGGCGGCGTGCTGCACATCCTGCTCGATGCGAACGAACCGTCGCTGTTCCTGCCGGGCTTCGCCGGGCAGCTCAACGTCATCGCCAGCGTGGCCGGCAACCTGCGCGCGCCGCTGGTGAAGTTCACCGCGAAGGGCACGCGCCTCTCGCATGCCGGTCAGGCCGTGTCGCAGGTCGCCGCCAGCGGCGACGCCGACTTCTCGCGCAACCCGCCGCGCTTCGATGTGTCGCTCGATGCGCGTGCGCTGTCGATCGCCGGCGTATCGCTGTCGCAGGCAGACTTGCGCGCTGGCGGTACGACCGTCGCACACGTGCTGTCGCTGGCGCTGCGCGGGTCCGACGTGGATGCGAAGCTGCGGCTGGAAGGCGGGCTGGCGACGCCCCCGGGGTCGCCGCGCCCGCGCTGGACCGGCCGCCTGGCCGAGGCACGCAACGACGGCCGCTATCCGGTGCTGCTCGCCGCACCCGCCGCCCTGGAACTGTCGCCGGTACTGGCGATGCTCGCGCCGGCACGCATGCAGGTCGGCGACGGGCGGGTGCAGGTCGACGAGTTGCGCTGGGAGCCCGGGCGCATCGCGACGCGCGGCTCGCTTGCCGCGTTCCCCGCGGGTGGCCTGGTCGACCTGCTTCTGTCTCCGCCGCCCGCGCCGACGCCGGCCGGTGCGTCGGCAAAGGCACGGGCGCCGGCGCCGGCTGCCCCGCCGCCCGGCTACGACTCGACGCTGCGCATCGGTGGCGAATGGGCGCTCGCATCCACGCCGCGCCTGAACGGGACGTTGTCGCTGCGGCGCGAGAGCGGGGATGTCTCGCTGCGCGGCACCCCGCCGTTCCCGCTCGGCCTGGGCCGGGTCGAACTCGAAGCGCGCTTCATCGAGGACCGCCTGCAGGCGAAGGCATCGATCGAGGGCAGCGCGCTGGGGCAGGGCAGTGCGTCGCTCGTGCTGGAACCGTCGCCGTCGCTGTCGATGGACTCGCCGATGGCCTTGCGTGCCGAGCTGGCGATCCGCACGCTGAAGCCGTTCGAACGCTACGTGGGTGCGTTCGCCGACATCGACGGCATGCTGCGCGCGCGCATCGAGGGTGGAGGCACGCCAGCGAAGCCGCAGCTCGCGGGCAGCCTGCTAGGCGAACGCCTGCGCTTCAACGCACCGCAGATCGGCGTCGCGCTGCGCGATGGCCGGCTCGACGCACGGCTTGCCGACGGCGTGCTCGACGTGGTTCAGCTCGAGGCTAACGCCGGCGAGGGTACGTTCAGCGCGAAGGGGCGGGTGCCGCTGCGCGAAGGCATCAGCGCAGCCACGCTGGCGTGGCGCGCGGACCGCATGACGCTGCTGTCGCGTCCCGACCGGCGCGTGGTGGTGGACGGCTCGGGCACGCTCGCCACGGAGAAGAACCGCCTGCTGCTCTCCGGCCAGGTGGCGGTGCGCGAGGGTTACATCGAGTTCGGCCGCGGCACGCGCACCGTGCTGGGCGAGGACGTGGTGGTGAGGGGACGCAAGCCCGCGGCCGCGCCGGGCACGGTCGGGCGCAGTCCGCTCGCGCTGCGCCTGGACATCGAGCTGGGCAAGGCGTTCCGCGTCGTCGGTAGCGGCCTCGACGCGATGCTCTCCGGCAAGGTACGCATCGCTTCCGCCGAAGACGGCACGCTGCTCGCGCGCGGCACGATCAACACCGACCGCGGCACATTCGCGGCGTTTGGCCAGCGGCTCGAGGTGTCGCGCGGGCAGCTGGTGTTCAACGGGCCGATCGACAATCCGGGCATCGACGTGGTGGCGCTGCGCCGGCTGCCCTCGGTGGAGGTGGGGGTCGAGATCACCGGCACCGTTCGCGCACTGCGCGTGAACACCACGTCCAATCCGCAGATGTCGCAGGGCGAGCAGCTGTCCTGGCTGGTGCTCGGCCGCAGCCTCGCGAATGCATCACAGGCCGATGCCGCGCGGGTCGCCGGCATCGCCGGATCGATGCTCGGCGGGGACGGCGTGCCGGTCACGCGCCGGATCGCCGAAGCCTTCGGGCTCGACGACATCGGCGTCGGCGGCAGCAGCGCGCTGGCCGGACAGGTGCTCACCGTCGGCAAGCGCCTGTCGGACCGCATCTACATCGCCTACGAGCAGGCGGTCACCACTGCGACCAACCTGCTGCGCGTGGACCTGGAACTGCACCGCTACGTGTCGCTTCGCGCGGAGGCGGGGGCAGTCAGCGGCTTCGGCATCTTCTACACTCGCACCCTGCGCTGAGCCGGCATCGGCCGGAGCGCCACCGAGAAGCGGGGAACCGATGGAGAAAGACCGGATGAAGGCGCTCGTCTGCCACGCCTTCGGGCCGTGGGACGACCTCAGGCTGGAAGAGACTGCAGCGCCCGGCCCGCTGGCCGCCGACGAGGTGCGCATCGCCGCCGAGTATGCCAGCGTGAGCTTCGCCGCCGGCCTGATGGTCGAGGGCAGATACCAGCGACGGCCGCCGTTGCCGTTCGTACCGGGTACCGAGTGCATCGGCATCGTCACCGAGGTCGGGCCGGCCGTGACCCGCGTGAAGCCGGGACAGCGCGCGGCTGCGACCCTCGACTGGGGCGGCTATGCCCAGCAGGTGGTGGTGGCCGAATACACCGTCTATCCGATGCCCGACGGCATCGATCCGCGCGCCGCGATGCACCTGCCGCTGTCCTACGGCACCGCCTACGGCGCACTGGCGTGGAGCGCCCGCCTGATGGTCGGCGAGACGCTGCTGGTCACGGGCGCGGCCGGTGGGGTCGGCATCGCCGCAGTGCAGGTCGGCAAGGCACTGGGTGCGCGCGTGATCGCGGTTGCATCGACCGAGGAGAAGCGCGCATTCGCGCTGTCGCAAGGCGCGGACATCGCGCTGCCCACCGACGGCTTCCGGGATGAAGTGAAGAAGCTCACCGGTGGCTGCGGCGTCGACGTCGTGTTCGATCCGGTGGGCGGGCCGGTGTTCGATGCCTGCCTGCGCGCCTGTGCCCAGTACGGCCGCATGGTGATCATCGGCTTCGCGCAGGGACAGATCCAGCAGGTGCCGGCCAACCTGCTTCTGGTCAAGAACATCGCGCTGCATGGCTTCTACTTCGGCGCGCATGCCGGCTGGGGACTCGTCGACGAGCGCGCCGAGCGTGCGCCGAAGGTGCAGGCGATGATGGACGAGCTGTTCGCGTGGACCGCGGCGGGACGGCTCGAGCCGCATGTGTCGCATGCGTATCCGATGGACCGGTACCGCGAGGCGATGGCCGCGCTGCAGGCGCGCGAGAGCCTGGGCAAGGTGGTGCTCGAGATCGGACGATGAAGGTCCTGTTCGTCCACCAGAACTTCCCCGGGCAGTTCGGCCGGCTCGCGGCGAAGCTTGTCGCGGATCCGTCCAACCAGGTGGTGGCGATCGGCGAGTCGGACCTGATGCGGGCGCGCGGTCCGGTGCCGGGCGTCACCGCGATCGGCTATCCGAAGCCGCGGGGCGGCGGCAAGGAGACGCACCACTACCTGCGCCGCTTCGAGGGCGACGTGCGACGCGGCCAGGCGGCGGTGCGTGCGGCGATGGACCTGAAGAAGAAGGGCTTCGTGCCGGACGTGATCTACGGCAACCCCGGCTGGGGCGAGATGCTGTTCCTGAAGGACGTGTATCCGACCGCACGCCATGTCGCGCTGTTCGAGTTCTTCTTCCGCGCGAACGAAGGCGACCATGGCTTCGACCCGGAGCTGCCGGTGACGATGGACGACTGCCTGCGCCTGCGCATGCGCAACACGACGCTGGTGATGTCGCTCGACGTCGCCGACCGCATCGTCTGCCCGACGCACTGGCAGGCCTCGCGCATACCCGCGCCGTACCAGCCGAAGGTGGCGGTGGTGCACGATGGCATCGACACCGCGCTGTGCCGGCCTGATGCCTCGGCGGTGTTCGAGCATCCGGCGGTGCCGGTGCCGCTTCGCTTCGGCGACGAGGTACTCACCTACGTCGCGCGCAACCTCGAGCCCTATCGCGGCTTCCACTGGTTCATGCGCGCGCTGCCGAAGGTGCTGGCCGAGCGGCCGCAGGCGCGCGTGGTGATCGTCGGCGGGGACGCGGTGAGCTACGGTCGCCCGGCGCCCGATGGCAAGACCTGGCGCGAGACACTGCTGGCCGAGGTCGGGCCGCGCCTGGACCTGTCGCGCGTGCACTTCACCGGCCGCCTGCCGTTCGCGCAGTTCGTGACGCTGATGCAGGTGAGCGGCGTGCATGCCTACCTCACCTATCCGTTCGTGCTGTCGTGGTCGGTGCTGGAGGCGATGGCCTGCGGCGCGCTGGTGGCCGGATCCGACACCGAGCCGGTGCGCGAGATCATCGACCACAAGGTGGATGGCTTCCGGGTGCCATGCCTGGATCCAGCGGCGCTGGCGGCGCACCTGGCCAAGGCGCTGTCGGTGCGCGAGTCGTCCGGCGCGATGCGCGCGGCCGCACGCGAGCGGGTGGTCGAGCGCTACGACTTCGAGCGGGTGTGCCTGCCGGCGCAGCTGGCGCTGCTGCGCGGCTGAAACGCCCGCCTGTCCCGGCACCGCTGGACGCGCACGCGCGCGCGTCGTCCCTGTTCCGGCTTCGCCCGTCTGTGGCATGCTACTCGCAACGACGCGACGGCTGCCGCTAGCGCAACGAAGCCATGGCTACGATCACCTATTTTGCTGCCGCCGGCGCGGTCGACGAGAGCAACCCGGCTGCACTGGCCCAGTTGCTGTTCGGGTCCTTCGTGGCCGACCCGGTCGCCGTCCAGGTCGACGGGCTGACCATCGTCCTGCGCGATCCGATCACCGGCTATCGACTGGTCCTCGGTGGCACCTTCAACTTCGACTTCACCACCGGCGAGCTGATCGGCTCGACCAGCACGCTGGCGAGCCTGCGGGTGGAGAACGCGGCCCTGCAGCCGGTGGTGGCCATCACCGCGCTGCCGGCGCTGACCTTCGACCAGTGGGCTGCGCTGAGCGACGACGCCTTCCTTGCGCTGGTCGAGTCCGCGCCGGTCACGACCTTCGGCAATGACTTCGACAACACGCTCGAGGGAAATGCACAGGGTGACCAGCTCTACGGACAGGGCGGCGCCGATCGGCTGCTGGGCAAGGGCGGCAACGACACGCTCGACGGTAGTGGTGGCAACGACAGCCTGTACGGCGAAGCGGACGCGGACACGCTGTCCGGCGGCGAGGGGAACGATTTGCTGGACGGTGGGGCCGGCGCCGATTCCCTGTCCGGCGACGCCGGGAACGACACGCTGGTGGCTGTCGCCGGCGACGGGAACGACCGTCTCTCCGGTGGGGTCGGCGTCGATCGCCTCGATTTCACTGGCCTGCCGTCCGGCGTCGTGGTCGACCAGCAGGCGGGCCGTGCTTCCGGGCCGTCCGGCGAGGACACGCTTGCCGAAGCCTTCGAGGAGGTCTCGGGCTCGTCCTTCGATGACCAGCTGATCGGCAGCAGCGGTACCGACTGGCTGTCGGGCAATGCCGGCAACGATGTCCTCCAGGGCAGCGGTGGTGCCGACGAACTGCTCGGCGGTGCAGGGGACGACACGCTGTTCGGCGGCTTCGATGTGCGCATGGTCGGCGGGACCGGCGCGGATGTCTACGATCTCGGTGCCGTGGCTCCGCCGACGACGTACTACCGGCAGCAGGCCGGCGCCTTGACGACGCTGCGCGATGCCTCCCAGGGGACCTTCACCCTCACTTCGCTGGACGAGAACGCGGACGGCGCGCTGGACGGCGTGACCATCCACTTCTCCGGGTCACCGGGCGAGTTCGGGATGTTCTACTTCTCGACGCGCCTGACCGGCGCGCCGATGACCGAAGGCTCGACCTGGTCCAACGTGATGCGCTACCCGTTCGAGTCCGGCGCGTCCGCCGGCATGTGGGTGGCGTTGAACGGGTCCGGCGCCAACACCGTCACCGGATCCTTCACGGTCGATGAACTGGTGGTCAACGCCACGCCCTCGCCTCAAGTCGCGCGCCTGTCCATCCGTTATACCCAGTTCAACGACGGCAACCCACAGCCGTGGACGGGCACGATCGCCTGGAACACGCAGCAGCCGATGGCGGGCCGGCAACTGGTCGAAGCACCTGGCGAAGGGACCGACACCATCCGGGCGGGCTTCTCCTTCACGCTGCCGACCGCCGGGTCGATCGAGATCGAGAACCTCCTGCTGACCGGGACGGGCGTGACCGACGGCACCGGCAATGCCCTCGCCAACCTGCTGACCGGCAACACCAGCGCGAACCTGCTGGCCGGCCTCGACGGGAACGACACGCTGGACGGCGGCGGTGGCGCGGACACGCTCGACGGCGGCGCGGGCGACGACAGCTACCTCGTGAACAACGCCGGAGTGACGCTGGTCGATGCCAGCGGCATCGACCTGGCGTATGCCGGCCTCGACTACGTGCTGCCGTCGATCATCGAGACCCTGGTGCTCACCGGCAGCGCGATCTCCGGTACCGGGCATACGGGCGCCAACCTGATGGTCGGCAACGCGCAGGCGAACACGCTGCGCGGCGAGGGCGGCAACGACACCATCGGTGGCGGCGAGGGGCAGGACACGCTGTACGGCGATGCCGGCAACGACGCGCTGTACGGGGAAGGCGGCAACGACGTCATCCTCGGGGGCGAGGACGACGACACGATCCAGGGCGGTGCCGGCCACGACCTGATCGTCGGCGAGGCGGGCAACGACTCTGTGCTCGGTGGCGCGGGCAACGATTCGATCGACGGCCGCGCCGGCAACGACACGCTGCACGGGGCGGAGGAAGTCGACATCATCTTCGGGGATGCCGGGTCGGACCTTGTGTACGGCGGCAGCGGCAGCGACGTGCTCATGGGCGAGCGCGGCGGGGTGTCGGCCAGCGGTGGCAACGACACGCTGTACGGAGACCTCGACGCGAACGCACTGGACGGCGGCGCGGACACGATCGACGGCGACGGAGGCGATGACGTCATACACGGCGGGGGCGGCGGTGACATCATCCTCGGCGACCATGGCAACGACACGATCGAGGGCGGAGCCGGAGCGGACATCATCGGCGGCAGCGCGGCCAGCCTCGCCAGCATGGAGACCACCGGCAGCGACACCTTCGTCTATCGGGCGCTGACCGACGCCGGCGACCTGGTCTTCGGCTTCGACATCCGCAACGGCGACAACGACATCATCGACCTGCGCCCGCTGCTGGAGTCGGTGGGCTACTTCAGCGACACCGCGCGGGCGGACGGCTACGTGCGGGCTGTGGGCTCCGGCGCCGACGCGCTGGTGCAGGTCGACCTCGACGGCACGGCCAACGGCGCGAGCTTCACGACGCTGCTGACGCTGATCGACCGCGCGCCGGTGGACATCGTGGACGGTCTTTTCCTGTACATCGACCCGATCATCGGCACCGCCGACGCAGGACCGAACACGATCACCGGCAACAAGGGTGCGAACACGCTGTCCGGGCTCGGCGGCAACGACACGATCGATGGGGCGGACAACAACGACACGCTGCTCGGCAACGAAGGAGCCGACTCGCTGATCGGCAACGCCGGCAACGACGTGATCCTGGGCGGTGACGACGGCGACACGGTGCTCGGCGGTGCCGGCAACGACCTGATCGTCGGGGAAGGCGGCAACGACTCGGTGCTCGGCGGCACCGGCAACGATTCGATCGACGGCCGGGATGGCAACGATACGCTCGACGGGCAGGAAGAAGTCGACATCCTCTTCGGCGATGATGGTGCGGACTCGATCCTGGGCGGCAACGGCAACGACGTGCTGATGGGCGAGCGCGGCGGCGCGAGCGCGACCGGCGGCAACGACACGATCCGGGGCGAGGACGGCGACGACCTGATCGACGGGGATGCCGGCGATGACCTGATCTTCGGCGGCAACGGCAGCGACGTGATCCTCGGGGACAACGGCAACGACACGATCGAGGGCGGCGCCGGGGTCGAGATCATCGGCGGCAGCGCGGCGAGCCTCGCCGGGATCGAGACCACCGGCAGCGACACGTTCGTGTACCGGGCGATGAGCGATGCCGGGGACTCGATCTACGGCTTCGACGTGCGCCCCGGCGATAGCGACACGCTCGACCTGCGGCCGCTGTTCGATGCACTGGGCTACGTCGGCAGCACGCCGCGCGTGGACGGCTGGCTGCAGGTGGTGCAGTCCGGGGCGGACGCGCTGGTGCAGGTCGACGCCAACGGCAGCATCGGCGGAGCGAGCTTCTCGACGATGGTCACGCTGATCGATCGCACGGCAGCGGATATCGGGGACGGGATGTTCCTGTTCCAGTAGCGCGGCGCAACTCCAGAAACTGCTGTTCGGGCAGATGCAGGGCGGTGATTCGACCGGCGTCTCGTTTTCCAGCTCGCAGGTCGTGCAGGTCTGGCCTACCGGCCTGACACTGACGCTGACCGGAAGCTTCGTCTACAACGGCGTGCCGTCCGACGCCACCCTCGACCGCAACGCGAGCGTGATCGGCGGCATCGTCTTTGCACTGGGCAACGCACAGGTCCTGGTGCGGATGGATGACTTCCCGCCGCTCACGGACAACCAGCTCGACCAGTTGACCGACCCGCAGTTCATCCAGTTCTACGTGCTGGATGCGCTGGAAATGATCGGCAGCGCCTTCGCGAACGGGGTATACATCGTATTCGGCGACCTCGGGGCGGACTCGATCCTGGGTGGCAACGGCAACAACGTGCTGATGGGCGAGCGCCGCGGCGCGAGCGCGACCGGCGGCAACGACACGATCCGGGGCGAGGGCGGCGACGACCTGATCGACGGAGACGCCGGGAACGACGTGATCCTCGGGGACAACGGTTTCGACGTCATCGAAGGCGGTGCGGGGGCGGACATCATGGGTGGCAGTGCAGCGAGCCTCGCCGGCCCGGAGACTACCAGCAATGACTACTTCATCTACCGGGCGATGAGCGATGCCGGTGATTCGATCTACGGTTTCGACATCCGCGCGGCAAACAGCAATACGATCGATCTGCTCTCGCTGTTCACCACGCTGGTGACGCTAATCGATCGGAACGCGGTGGACATCACGGACGCCTACTTCGCGTTCACCATCTGATCGACCAGGATCCGCAGGGCGTCCGACCCGGGCGGGAGGCGGAGGGTGACTCCTCGCATTGGTGCCGCCCGCTCCCTCCGCGTCAGGCACGCGCGCACGTCCTGCTGATCGTTGCGCGGGGCGGCGGTGTGTTCGAGGGCTGCGTCAGAATGAACGGAGCAAGACGTCCTGGGCCGCAGGCAGGTCGTGATCTGCCTGTCGATGGTCCGAATGGAGCCACTCCTACTTTATGAGAATTTGACGACGAAGACGCGATACAATAGCCTCGATAGTAAAATCGCGCAACCGGCCCTCGCATCGCATGGGCAGGCTTCTGCCTGGTCAGGGGACGACCCGATTGCGCAACCAACCATGAACCCTGAAACAGGGCGGCATTTCGAATGGCAACCATAACCTCGAGCTTCTCCTCCCTGGCGTCGCTCAACTCGGCCGCGAGCCAGGTGGTTGGCACCCTGGGCATCAACGCCACCCACGACCGGGCCCAGGTCGCCTACAACAACGCGCTCAACGCGCCGCCGTCCGCCTACACCGTGGCCACGTCGACCCAGGCAACTGCGGTGGTGAATGTCTGGGACCTGTTCACGGTCAGGGGCAGCAACCTGCTGTCGTTCCCGAGCGTGATCGACCAGCTGGACTACACCTTCGGATCGGACAACGCGCAGGTCAGGCTGAACGGGAGCATCGTGCAGTCGAGCCCCGGCGGGCAGGGGTCCGGCAGCATCACGCGCGAGCAGGTGTCGACCCCGGGGTTCGGAACGACGACGCTCACGCTGAACTTCCAGCCCAGCTCGTTCAACCCCTACACGCTGTCCAGCGTGTCGTACGAGCGTGGCGGGGCAACCCTTCTCCTTTCGGGCAACCTGACCGGGCCCGGTTTCGTCCTCAATCCGTTCCCCGTCTTCGTGCCCACGGTCTCCGGGGATTTCACCTCCGGCGCCTTGTCGCTCGCGGCCGAATCGATGTCGTTCAGTGGGCTTGCGATCCCCGGCGCGACCGTTTTCGCTTCTGGAGACCAGGTGCTGTCGGCGATCCTGTCGGGCAACGACGTGGTCAACGGTACATCCACTGCGAACTACCTCGTGGGCCTCGCCGGCAACGACACGGTGTCCGCCGGGGATGGCGACGACACGCTCTACGGCGATGCCGGGAACGACTCGCTGTCTGGCGAGGGTGGAAACGACGTCATCCTCGGCGGCGATGACAACGACACCGTCTTCGGTGGCACGGGCAACGACCTCATCGTGTCCGAGGGCGGCAACGACTCGGTGCTCGGTGGCACGGGCAACGACTCGATCGACGGCCGCTCCGGGGACGACACGCTGCACGGCAACGAGGAAGTGGACATCCTGTTCGGTGACGCGGATGGGGACCTGGTCTACGGCGGCAGTGGCAGCGACGTGGTGATGGGCGAGCGCGGCGGGGTGAGCACCTCCGGTGGCAACGACACGCTGTACGGCGACCTCGACGCGAACGCGCTCGACGGCGGTGCCGACACCATCGACGGCGACGCGGGCGACGACGTCATCTACGGCGGTGGCGGCGGGGACATCATCCTCGGCGACAACGGCAACGACACGATCGAGGGTGGGGCGGGGGCGGACATCATCGGCGGCAGCGCGGCGAGCGTGGCCAGCATCGAGACC
>JAJTHE010000123.1 GCA_021298815.1 Betaproteobacteria bacterium
CGCCTTGTTGCCCAGTTTCACGCGCAGGATCTCTTCCGCGCGCGCCATGTCCCCGGCAGCCTCGGTCAGCGCCTTCTTGCATTCCATCATGGGCGCGTCGGTCTTCTCGCGCAGGTCCTTCACCATGCCAGCAGTGATCTCGGCCATGGACTAACCCTTCCTTTCAACGGCAGGCGCGACGGCCTGCCTGGACATCGAATCGATCGGTTCCCCCGGCGGCGGCGGCGCCGCCGGCCGGGCATGCGGGGGCAAGGCCCCCGTCCCCACCTGCTTCCTCGCCCCGGCGATCAGGCCTGGACGGCTTCCTCGCCCGGCTCGAGCTCGACGAACTCGTCGCCCACGATCTCCTGGATCACCTGGCTGCGGCCCTCGAGGATCGCGTCCGCCACGCCGCGTGCGTACAGGCGCACCGCACGGCTGGAATCGTCGTTCCCCGGGATCACGTAGTGCACGCCTTCCGGCGAGTTGTTGCTGTCGACGATCGCGATAACCGGGATGCCGAGGACCTTGGCTTCCTGCACAGCGATCTTGTGGTAGCCGACGTCGATGATGAAGATCGCGTCAGGCAGCGAGGTCATGTCCTTGATGCCGCCCAGGCTGCGCTCGAGCTTCTCGAGGTCGCGCTGGAACGTCAGGGCTTCCTTCTTGGACAGCTTCTCGGCATTGCCCTCGGCCACCATGCCCTCGAGGTCCTTCAGACGCTTGATCGAGCCCTTGACCGTCTTGAAGTTGGTCAGCATGCCGCCGAGCCAGCGGTGGTCGACGAACGGCGCGCCGGCACGGGTGGCTTCCTCGCGCACGATCTCGCGTGCCTGGCGCTTGGTGCCGACGAACAGGATGTTGCCCTTGTTCGCGGCCAGCTTGCGCACGAACTTCATCGCCTCGTCGTACATGACGATCGACTTCTCGAGGTTGATGATGTGGATCTTGTTCCGGTGCCCGAAGATGTACGGTGCCATCTTGGGGTTCCAGTAACGGGTCTGGTGGCCGAAGTGGACTCCGGCTTCCAGCATGGTGCGCATGGTGACTGACATCGTGAAGCTCCTCAGGGTTGATCCGCCACGCTCCGCAACTGCCTCCGTCCTTGCCGCCGGCGCGGGAACGCCGGCACCGGGAAAAGGACGGACACCCTTTGATCGGTGCGTGTGTGAGATGGTGCTGCCGGTAGATGAAGCTGACTGGATCGCCGGCCGTGGACGGACAGAGGCGCGCGAACGCCATTGCAGCCCGCCACGGCCGTGGATCACCCGCCGGAACGGCGAGTAACCCCCAAGGGTATCATAGAGGTCCGCTTCCGATCCAGACGCCGGAGCACCTGCCGAGCCGCCCCGCCGCGCACCGGCGGCGCCGGGATGCTTCATAATCCGCCCCCGAAACTCCGGAACACGCCTGATGCTGCAGCCTCCCCCCCGAAAGTCCGCCATCCAGCTGAAGACCGCCGACGAGATCGCGGCGATGCGGGTGGCCGGCCGCCTGGCCTCCGAAGTGCTCGACTTCATCGGCCCGCATGTCCAGCCAGGCATTACCACCGACGAGCTCGACCGGCTCTGCCACGACTACATCACCGGGGTGCAGCAGGCGATCCCGGCACCGCTCAACTACGCCCCTGCGGGGTATGCGCCGTATCCGAAGTCGATCTGCACGTCCGTGAACCATGTCGTCTGCCACGGCATCCCGGGGGACAAGAAGCTGCGCCCTGGCGACATCGTCAACCTCGACATCACGGTGATCAAGGACGGGTTCCACGGCGACACCAGCCGCATGTTCCATGTCGGGGAACCCTCGATCCAGGCCCGGCGACTGTGCGAACTCACCTACGCCTGCATGTGGGCCGGCATCCGCCAGGTGAAGGCCGGCGCGACGCTCGGCGACATCGGCCACGCGATCCAGACGATGGCCGAGGGCAACGGCTTCAGCGTCGTGCGCGAGTTCTGCGGGCACGGCATCGGCCGGCGCTTCCATGAAGAGCCGCAGGTGCTCCACTACGGACGGCCCGGCACCGGGCTGCGCCTGGAAGCCGGCATGACCTTCACGATCGAACCGATGATCAACGCGGGCAAGGCACCGATCCGGCAACTGGCAGACGGCTGGACGATCGTGACCAAGGACCACAGCCTGTCCGCCCAGTGGGAGCACACCGTGCTCGTCACCGACGACGGAGTCGAGGTGCTGACCGTGTCGGCCGGCTCCCCGCCACCCCCGGCCTGACCGGCAACCGACGGCCCGCCGCCGCTGAACCAACACCGCCGAACCGCCGCTGCTGATCCGCCAGCGGACCTGCCCGGCGGCCGCCCCGGACCCAGAACATGCTTCATCCACGACCCGCCGCGCCAGCCGCCGCCTCCGCCGTCGCCCGAGCCGAGCTGACCGCGCGGCTGAGGCAGCGGCTGGCCGACGGCCGTGCAGCGCTGCGCGACCGCTACCTGGCAGGCCTGCCGGCGCGACGCATGCTGCGCGGCCAGGCCGTGCTGACCGATGCGCTGCTGCGCGAGGTCTGGCGGCAGCTGCAGATGCCGGCCGCAACCGCCCTGATGGCGGTGGGCGGTTATGGCCGGGGCGAACTCTTCCCCTGGTCGGACGTCGACCTGCTGGTGCTGCTGGGCGGCCCGCCCACGCCCGCGATCGAGTCGAAGGTGGAGGAACTGATCGGCACCCTCTGGGACATCGGGCTGGAGGTCGGCCACAGCGTGCGCACCGTCGAACAGTGCCTGGAGCTCTCGGCGCGCGACGTGACCGTGCAGACCAACCTGCTCGAGTCGCGCCTGCTTTGCGGCGCCCGCCAGCGCGCGACCTCCTTCCGGGAACTGCTGGCCGCACGCCTGGACCCGGTGCTGTTCTGCCAGGCCAAGCAGCTCGAGCAGCAGCAGCGCCACACGCGCTATCAGGAAAGCGCCCACAACCTGGAACCCAGCATCAAGGAAAGCCCGGGTGGACTGCGCGACCTGCAGACCATCCTGTGGATCGGCCGCGCCAGCCGCGCCGGCTCCGACTGGCGAGAACTCGCCGCCAACGGACTGATCACGGCCGACGAGGCGACCTTCATCGCACGCCACGAACGGTTCCTCAACGACCTGCGCATCCGCACCCACCTGATCGCCGGGCGGCGCGAAGACCGGCTGCTGTTCGACCTGCAGACCCGGCTCGCCGGGCAGTACGGCCTGGTCGACACGGCCTCCAAGCGCGCCAGCGAACAGCTGATGCAGCGCTACTACCGCACCGCCAAGTCGGTGACGCTGACCAACACGATCCTGCTGCAAAACCTGCTCGCCCGGCTGCGGCCGGGTCCGCCTTCGCCGCCGGTGCCGCTCGACCACCGCTTCCAGGCACGCAACGAACTGCTCGAGGCACGCAGCCGCGACCTGTTCGACCGCGATCCGCACGCGATCCTCGCGACCTTCATCACCCTGCAGCGGCATCCCGAGCTGAAGGGCATCGAGGCCGAGACGATGCGCGCGCTGTGGCGCAGCCGCACCCGGATCGACGGCGGATTCCGCGCCGATCCGGTGAACCGGGCGCAGTTCATGCAGATCCTGCGCGAACCGCTGGGCGTGGTGCGCGAGGTGCGCCGGATGCACCTGTACGGCGTGCTGCGCCGTTACATCCCGGCCTTCGGCCGCATCTTCGGCCAGATGCAGCACGACCTGTTCCATGTCTACACGGTCGACGAACACATCCTGCGCGTGGTCCGCAACGTACGCCGCTTCGCGGTGCCCGAGTTCGCGCACGAGTATCCGCTGTGCAGCCGGCTGATCTCCGATTTCGACAAGCCCGAACTGCTCTACGTGGCCGCGATCTTCCACGACATCGCCAAGGGCCGTGGCGGCGACCACTCCGAACTCGGCATGGTGGACGCGCGCCGCTTCTGCCGCAGCCATTCGGTGCCGCGCGAGGACGCCGAACTGGTGGCGTGGCTGGTGCAGGCGCACCTGGCGATGTCGTCGACCGCGCAGAAGCAGGACATCTCCGATCCCGACGTGGTGGCCGCCTTCGGGCGACGCGTCGGCGACGTGCGGCGCCTGGTCGCGCTTTACATCCTCACCGTCGCGGACATCCGCGGCACCAGCCCCAAGGTGTGGAACGCCTGGAAGGCCAAGCTGCTCGAGGACCTGTTCCTCGCCACGCGCCGCTACCTCGATGGCGGCGCGGTGGACACCGACCACAGCCTGCAGCTGCGCCAGCGCGAGGCGATCGCCAAGCTCGCATTGTATGGACTGCCCCCGGACGCGCAGCGCCCCCTCTGGGACAAGCTCGAGACGCCCTATTTCCTGCGCCACGACCCGCAGGAGATCGCCTGGCATGCGCGCGCGCTGGTCAACCGCGTCACGTCGGCGGAGCCGGTGGTGCGCGCACGCCCGGCCCCCGGCGGCGGCGGCGTGCAGGTGCTGGTCTACGTGCCGGAGCAGAAGGAGCTGTTCGCACGCATGTGCGGCTTCTTCGAGCGCATCGGGTTCTCGATCGTCGATGCCAAGATCAACACGACGCGCCACCAGTACGCGCTCGACTCGTTCACCGTGCTCGACCCCGAGGACGCGGGTCGCGAGTACCGCAACGTGATGACCTTCATCGAACAGGAACTCGCGGAGGCCCTCACCTCGCGCGCGCCGCTGCCGCCGCCGATCCGCGGACGGCTGAGCCGGCAGCTGCGGCATTTCCCGATCGAACCCGAGGTCGGCATACGGCCGGAC
>JAJTHE010000170.1 GCA_021298815.1 Betaproteobacteria bacterium
CAGCGCATCGAGGAAGCGCTGGTTCTCGTGCGTGGTGCCGATCGACACGCGCAGGTACTCGGGCATGCCGTAGCCGGCGATCGGGCGCACGATCACGCCCTGCCTGAGCAGCCGCTCGAACACCTCGGCGGCCGGCCCGACGCGGAACGACACGAAGTTCGCGCAGGACGGGATGTAGTCGAAGCCGAGCGCGTCGAGGCCGGCGGTGAGCTGCTTCATGCCCGCCTCGTTGACCTCGAAGCTGCGCTCGAGGAAGGCCGGGTCGTCGAGCACGGCGACCGCGCCGGCCTGCGCGATGCTGTTCACGTTGAACGGCTGCCGCACCCGGTTGAGCAGGTCGATCACCGCCGGCGACGCCAGCCCGAAGCCCACGCGCAGCCCGGCCAGCCCGTACGCCTTGGCCAGCGTGCGCGACACCATCAGGTTCGGGTGTGCCGCGAGCCAGGCGATGCTGTCGTAGCGCAGCGCCTTCGGCAGGTAGTCGGTATAGGCCTCGTCGAGCACCACGAGCACGTCGCGGGGCACCTCGTCGAGGAAGCGCGCGAGGCGCGCGCCGGCGATGAAGGTGCCGGTGGGATTGTTCGGGTTGGCCAGGAACACGATGCGGGTGTCGGGCCGGATCGCGTCGCGCATCGCGTCGAGGTCGTGCCCGAACGCGCGGGCCGGCACCTCGATGCCGTGCGCGCCGGTGGCCTGGGTCACCAGCGGATAGACAGCGAACGCATGCTGCGCATAGACCGCGGAGGTGCCCGGGAGCAGGAAGGCGCGCGCCGCCAGTTCGAGCACGTCGTTGGAGCCGTTGCCGAGCACCACCTGGGCCGGATCGACGCCGAAGCGCCGGCTGATCGCGGCCTTCACCTCGAAGCCGTTGCCGTCGGGGTAGCGCGTGACCTCGCCCAGCGCCCGGGTCATCGCCTCCAGCGCCGCCGCGTTCACGCCCAGCGGGTTCTCGTTCGACGCGAGCTTGACGATGCCCGCCTCGTCCAGCCCGAGTTCGCGCGCAAGGTCGGAAATCGGCTTGCCTGGCTGGTAGGGGGCGATGGCCTTCACATGGGCGGGGGCGCGGTCTTCGACACTCATCGGTTCATTGCCTGTTTCGTTGCCTGTTTCATCACGGGGTTGCGGGAACCCGGGTTCAGCTGCGCGCGGCCGGATAGGCACCGAGCCGCTTGACGAAGGTGGCGCGCGCCTCGATCTCGGCGAGCGCGCGCGCGACATGGGGCTGTGACGGATGGCCCTCGATGTCCACGAAGAACATGTACTCCCAGCGGCCGGTGCGGGCCGGGCGCGACTCGAAGCGGGTCATGCTCACGCCGTTGGCCGCGAGCGGCTCGAGCAGCCCGTGCACCGCGCCGGGCTCGTTCTTCGCCGCGAGCACCAGCGACGTCTTGTCGCGGCCCGAGGCGGCGACATGCTCGCGCCCGATCACCAGGAAGCGGGTGGTGTTCTGCGGCTCGTCCTCGATGTTCTCGTGGCGCACCGACAGGCCGTAGCGTTCCGCCGCGGCGCGGCCAGCGATCGCCGCGGCCCCCGGCTCGGACGCCGCCTGCCGTGCCGCCTCGGCGTTGCTGACCACCGGCACCTGCCGCGCCTCGGGCAGGTGGCGCGAAAGCCAGCGCGCGCACTGGCCGAGGCTCTGGCTGTGCGAATAGACGACGCGCACCGGATCGCCTTCGGCCATGCCGGGGCCGGTCATCAGGCAGTGGTGGATCGGCAGCAGCAGTTCGCCGGTCACCGACAGCGGCGTCGCCAGCAGCAGGTCGAGCGTGCGTCCCACCGCACCTTCGGTCGAGTTCTCCACCGGGACCACCCCGTAGTGCGCGGTGCCCGCCTCGACCTCGCGGAACACCTCGTCGAAGGTCACGCAGGCGCGACGCTCGACCAGCGTGCCGAACTGGCGCACCACCGCCTCTTCGCTGTAGGTGCCGGCCGGGCCGAGGTAGGCGACCGCCAGCGGCGCCTCGATCGCCCGGCAGGCACCCATGATCTCGATGAAGATGCGGCGCAGCGAAGACGAAGGCAGCGGCCCGGCGTTGGCGGACGACAGCCGGTCGAGCACCTGCGCCTCGCGGTCCGGCCGGTACACCGGCCCGGTGCCCTTCAGGTGGCCGATCTCGCCGGCGATGCGCGCGCGCTCGTTCAGCAGACCCAGGAGTTGCGTGTCGATGGCATCGACGCGGCCGCGCAGGGCAGCCAGCGCCGCGGGCACTGCCGGCGGCGCGACATCGCCCGCGCCCGTCGACGCCGGCACCGATGGCGTCGCGGCTGCTCCGGGCTGTGCAGGGCGTTCGCTGCGGGACGTGCTCATCGCAATCTCGATCCTGTTCTGGACTTCAGATCGTACCGTAACGGTGCACCGCGGGCCTCGGCCCGGGACTCAGCCGTGGCGCCGCTCGAACTCGCGCATGAACGCGGCCAGCGTCTCGACGCCCGTCCTGGGCATCGCGTTGTACAGGGAGGCACGCATGCCGCCGACCGAACGGTGCCCCTTGAGCTGCTGCAGGCCGGCCGCCTCCGCCTCGGCGAGGAAGCGGTCGTCGAGCTTCGCATCGCACAGCGTGAACGGCACGTTCATCAGGGAACGATCGGCCACCGCCACCGGGCAACGATAGAACTCGGTGGTGTCGAACAGGTCGTACAGCAGCTTCGCCTTGTCCGCGTTGCGGCGCGCGATCTCGCCCAGCCCGCCGAGGCCGTGCAGCCAGTCGAACACCAGGCCGGCGATGTAGATCGCCCAGGTCGGCGGCGTGTTGTACATGGAGTCGCTGGCCGACTGCACCGCGTAGTCGAGCATCGCCGGGGTCGACTTCGGCGCACGGCCGAGCAGGTCCTCGCGCACGATCACCACCGTCAGGCCGGCCGGGCCGATGTTCTTCTGGGCGCCGGCGTAGATCACGCCGAAGCGCGACACGTCGACCGGGCCCGACAGGATGTCCGAGGACATGTCGCACACCAGCGGCACGCCACCGGCGTCGGGCACGTGGTGGAACTGCA
The DNA here is from genome assembly GCA_021298815.1 of Betaproteobacteria bacterium. Taxonomy (GTDB): domain Bacteria; phylum Pseudomonadota; class Gammaproteobacteria; order Burkholderiales; family CAIKXV01; genus CAIKXV01. The sequence goes on from JAJTHE010000170.1 coordinate 2,995, forward strand.
CGCCGCCGATGGTCTCGTTCGACGTGTAGTGCAGGTAGCTCGCGGCCGGGTCGCAGGCCCAGGTGTCGCGCGCCGGGATGCCGGTGTACTTCCCCGCCGCGCCGCTGGCCACCACGTTGACCGGGCCCGACTTGCGCGCCTCGTCGATCGCCTTCTTCGACCACTGGCCGGTGTCGAGGTAGTCGGCGCCCGCCCCCTCGCCGCGCAGGTTGACCGGCACCATCGCGAACTGCAGCGTGGCCCCGCCCTGCAGGAACAGCACCTTGTGGCCGGCGGGGATGCCCATCAGCGAACGCAGTCCGGCCTCGGCGCGCGCGGCGATCTCGATGAACTCGTCGCTGCGGTGGCTCATCTCCATCACCGACAGGCCGCGGCCGCCCCAGCTGGACATCTCGGCTGCGGCGCGTTCGAGCACCGGCTCGGGCATCACGCCCGGGCCGGCGCTGAAGTTCAGCACCCGCTTCATGCCGACGGCGCGCCGCCGCCCGCGGCACCATCGTCGCCGGCAGGCGGGTCGCCCGCCCCCGGCGTGCCGTCGGCCGCGTCGAGCGCGGCCGCGCCGTTGCCGGCGTCGTCATCGGAGTCGACCACCGTCTCCAGGCCGGCGAGCTTCTCGCCCTCGTCGAGCGCGATCAGCGTGACGCCCTGGGTCGACCGGCCCATCTCGCGCACCTCGGACACCCGGGTGCGGATCAGCACCCCGCCGGTGGTGATCAGGATGATCTGGTCGGCCGGCGCGACCAGCCGGGCCGCGACCACCTTGCCGTTGCGCTCGCTGGGCTGGATCGAGATCATGCCCTGCGTGCCGCGGCCATGGCGGGTGTACTCGGTCACCGGCGTGCGCTTGCCGAAGCCGTTCTCGGTGGCGATCAGCACCGACTGCCCGTTGGCCTCGTCGGCCACCAGCAGCGAGATCACCCGCTGCCCTTCGGGCAGGCGCATGCCGCGCACGCCGCGCGCGGTGCGGCCCATCGGGCGCACGTCGCGCTCGTCGAAGCGCACCGCCTTCGCGCCCTCGGAGAACAGCATCACGTCCTGGGTGCCGGAGGTGAGCGCGACGCCGACCAGGTAATCGTCGGGGTCGAGGTCGATCGCGATGATCCCCGAGGACCGCGGCCGCGAGAACTCGGACAGCGGCGTCTTCTTCACCGTGCCGTCGGCGGTGGCCATGATCACGAAGCGGTGGTCGTCGAACGCCTTGACCGCGAGGATCGCGTTGATCTTCTCGCCGTCGGCCAGCGGCAGCAGGTTCACGATCGGCTTGCCGCGGCTCTGGCGGCCGCCCTGCGGCACGTTGTAGACCTTGATCCAGTAGACCCGGCCACGGCTGGAGAAGCACAGGATGTAGTCGTGGGTATGCGCGACGAACATCTTCTCGATGAAGTCGTCGTCCTTGGTGCCGGTCGCCTGCCGGCCGCGCCCCCCGCGCCGCTGCGCCTGGTAGTCGGCCACCGGCTGCGCCTTCATGTAGCCGCCGTGCGACAGCGTGACCACCACGTCTTCCGGGGTGATCAGGTCTTCCATGTTGACGTCTTCGGCGTTCTGCACGATCTCGCTGCGCCGGTCGTCGCCGAACTGGTCGCGGATCGCGGCGAGCTCGTCGGAGATGATCCGGGTGACCCGTTCCGGCCGCGCGAGGATGTCGAGCAGGTCGGCGATGCGTGCCATCACCTCGTGGTATTCGCCGGTGACCTTGTCCTGCTCGAGCGCGGTGAGCCGCTGCAGCCGCATGTCGAGGATGGCCTGGGCCTGCACCTCGGACAGCCGGTAGCCCTGTGCCTGCAGGCCGAACGCGGCATCGAGGCCGTCGGGGCGCGAGATCGCGCCGCCACTGGCGCCCTGCATCGCGCGGTTGAGCATCTCTTCCACGACCGGCGAGCGCCAGGCACGCCCCATCAGCGCCGCGCGTGCCTCGGCCGGCGATGCGGCCGCCTTGATCAGCGCGATCACCTCGTCGATGTTCGACATGGCGACCGCGAGGCCCTCCAGCACGTGGCCGCGTTCGCGCGCACGCTTGAGGTCGTACACCGTGCGCCGGACCACCACCTCGCGCCGGTGGCGCAGGAAGGCGTCGAGCATCTGCCGGATGTTCAGCAGGCGCGGCTGGCCATCCATCAGCGCGACCATGTTCACGCCGAAGCTGTCCTGCAGCTGGGTCTCCTTGTACAGGTGGTTGAGCACCACCTCGGGGACTTCGCCGCGCTTCAGTTCGATCACCGCGCGCATGCCCGACTTGTCGGACTCGTCGCGGATCTCGGAGATGCCCTCGAGCCGCTTCTCGCGCACCAGTTCGCCCACGCGCACCAGCAGGTGCGCCTTGTTGACCTGGTAGGGCAGCTCGTCGATGACGATCGCCTGGCGCTGGCCGCGGTCGATGTCCTCGAAATGCGTGCGCCCGCGGATCACCACGCGGCCACGGCCGGTGCGATAGGCGTCGCGGATGCCCGAAACGCCGTACAGGATGCCGCCGGTGGGGAAGTCGGGTGCGGGCAGGTGCTCCATCAGCCCGTCGATGTCGATGTCGGGATTCTCGAGCAGCGCCAGGCAGGCGGCCACCACCTCGCGCAGGTTGTGCGGCGGGATATTGGTCGCCATGCCCACCGCGATGCCGGAGGAGCCGTTGACCAGCAGGTTCGGCACCTTCGCCGGAAGGATCAGCGGCTCGTTCTCGGAGCCGTCGTAGTTCGGCCCGAAGTCGACCGTCTCCTTGTCGATGTCGGCCAGCAGCTCGTGGGCGATGCGCGACATCCGGATCTCGGTGTAGCGCATGGCCGCCGCGTTGTCGCCGTCGACCGACCCGAAGTTGCCCTGGCCATCGACCAGCGGGTAGCGCAGCGAGAACGGCTGCGCCATGCGCACGATGGTGTCGTACACCGCGGAGTCGCCGTGCGGGTGGTACTTGCCGATCACGTCACCGACGATGCGGGCGGACTTCTTGTACGCCCGGTTCCAGTCGTTGGACAGCTCGTGCATCGCGAACAGCACCCGCCGATGGACCGGCTTCAGCCCGTCGCGGACGTCGGGCAGCGCGCGCCCGACGATGACGCTCATCGCGTAGTCGAGGTATGACCGGCGCATCTCCTCTTCGAGACTGACCGGTACTGTTTCCTTGGCGAATTGATCCATCTATGGCCGGTAGGTGAGCGTGGAGGTGGGCAAAGCCTCGGATTCTACCATCCGGGCCGGCCTGCTCCCTGCCGCGATGCATGGCGGGCGGGCCGTGCCTGCTCGCCGCGGCAGGGCCGGCACTACCGTTTTCGAGCCTTCGATTGCGTCAATCGGAGAATACGTGTTGCGTTGATGCGACAAATCTCCCTACAATCCGCCAGCTTTCTGGGGTTTGTGTGGAAAGCCAGCTATCTTTGGCTCTCAAGGACCCTCAGTCCGCGTGTTAGACTCAGATCGTTGAATTTAGTTGCCGGATTTGTTGTTGCCGGGTCGCGACACTTCGGCAGAATCCCTCGCCTTTTCGGAAATACTTCGCCTCGTAAGAATAAGGAGGAAGTCGTGGAGCATAGTGAAGTGATCAAGAATCGAATCCTCAGCGGTCTGAACCTTTCCGCAGCAGCCATCATGATGACTGCGGGCTTTGCATACGCCCAGGCGGACCGAGGCGCGTATCTCATCGCCGCCAGCGGCGGGGCCGTCCGCGCAGCCAGCTACGGCACCTGTGTCCGTACGGCGAACTGGACGCCCGCACAGGCGACGCAGGAGTGCGATCCGGACCTGCTGCCGAGGAAGGCTGCTGCCCCGGCCGCTCCCGCCAAGGCTGCCGCTGCAGCCCCGGCGATGAAGCCCGAGATGAAGCCGGAAATGAAGGCCGAGCCGGCGAAGAAGCCCGCCAAGCCCGCGACCATCCCGTTCTCCGAGCGCGTCGACGTGCCGTTCGAGTTCGCGAAGGCCGACCTGACCGCCGACGGTCGTTCGGCGCTGGACCAGCTCTTCAAGGAACTGAAGAAGGGTCCGGTCACGATGAACGTGGTGATCGTCACCGGCCACACCGACAAGATCGGCAGCGCGGCGTACAACAAGAAGCTGTCCGAGTCGCGTGCCCAGGTCGTCCGTGACTACCTGGTCAACACCGGTGGCCTCGACTCCAAGCTGATCTTCTGGGAAGGCGTCGGTCCCCGTCAGCCGGTGAACGTCACCAAGTTCTGCGACGCGAAGATGAACCGCAAGCAGCTGATCGACTGCCTGGCCCCGAACCGTCGTACCACGGTGGAAGTCACCGGTACCCGTCCGAAGCCGGCACCGAAGCCCGCTGCAGCCAAGCCCGGTGCGAAGCCCGCGGCGAAGATGTAATCGGTAGAGCCTCGAAACGAAAGCCCTGCACTCCGGTGCAGGGCTTTTTGTTTTGTGGGTCCTGCTCGACGGCTCCTCAGGGACGGCGACAACCGCGCCGGCGCCGTGCGCAGCCCTGGATCGGCTAAGCTCGCGACTCCATGGCCGAGAAGATCATGCACGAATCCCGCAGCGAAGCGCCCGTGGGGCAGGACCGCGGCCCGGCGTTCGACCTCGCGATCGACGGCGGCATCGTGGTCCCGGTGCGCCCGGCGCATGCCGTGCTCGACGCGCATACGGTGCTGGTGCGGGCCGGCCGGATAGAGGCAGTGCTGCCGACCGCCGGCACGCTCGACCTCGACGTGCGCGAACGGGTCAGCCTGCCTGGCCACCTGCTGATGCCCGGCCTGGTGAACCTGCATGCGCACGCCGCGATGACCCTGATGCGCGGACTGTCGGACGACCTGCCGCTGATGCGCTGGCTGCAGGAACACATCTGGCCGGCGGAGGCGAAGTTCGTGTCCGATGCCTTCGTCGAGGCCGGCACCCGCCTCGCCTGTGCCGAGATGCTGCGCGGGGGCATCACCTGCTTCAACGACATGTATTTCTTCCCGGAGGCAGCCGCCCGTGCGGTCCTGCAGTCCGGGATGCGCGCGAGCCTGGGCATGATCGCGATCGAGTTCCCGACCGCCTATGCGACCGATGCGGAAGACTATCTCGCGCGCGGCATCGCGACCCGCGATGCGCTGCGCGGCGAACCGCTGCTGTCGTTCTGCTTCGCGCCGCATGCGCCCTACACGGTGAGCGACCAGACCTTCTCCCGCATCCGCACCTATGCCCAGCAGCTCGACGCACCGATCCATGTCCACCTGCACGAGACGCTGCAGGAGATCGCCGACAGCGAGGCCGCGTTCGGCATGCGGCCGATCGCCCGCCTCGATCGCCTCGGCCTGATCGGCGCCGAGACGATCGCGGTGCACGCGGTGCACCTGGACGAGCGCGACATCGATACGCTGGCGCGGCGCGGCGCGCACGTCGCCCACTGCCCATCGTCCAACCTGAAGCTGGCCAGCGGCTTCTGCCCGGTCGCCCGGCTCGCCGAGGCCGGGGTCGACATCGGCCTGGGCACCGACAGCGCGGCAAGCAACAACCGGCTCGACCTGTTCTCGGAGCTGCGTCTCGCCTCGCTGCTGGCCAAGGCGGTGAGCGGATCGGCGGAAGCGCTGCCCGCGTTCGCCGCGGTCGAGATGGCCACGCTGGGCGGCGCGCGCGCGCTCGGGCTGGACAACCGCATCGGATCGCTGGAACCGGGCAAGGCCGCCGATATCATCGCACTCGACATGTCAGCCATCGAGGCGCAGCCCTGCTACGACCCGATGTCCCATCTCGCGTATGTCGCGGGACGGGAACAGGTGACCGATGCCTGGGTGGCCGGGCGGCGCTGCCTGAAGGATCGCCGGCCGACCCTGATCGACACCGATTCGCTCGCCGCCGAAGTCGCGCTCTGGCAGGCGCGGCTCGGGGCGCATGCCGACGGCCGCGGCTGATGCGCGCCGGGCCCGACACCGGCACCGAGCAACCCCGGCAGAACCCGATGGCGCCTGACGCACACTGATGCACACTGAGGCACGACGATGACCACGCTCAACTCCGATCCCGCAGAACTGGCCAAGTTCAACGACCTCGCGCATCGCTGGTGGGATCCGAACAGCGAGTTCAAGCCGCTGCACGACATCAACCCATTGAGGCTGGACCATATCGACCGGCTGGCGGGCGTGTCCGGCAAGCAGGTCCTGGACGTCGGCTGCGGCGGCGGCATCCTGTCCGAATCGATGGCGGCACGCGGCGCACGGGTGACCGGCATCGACCTCGGCGAGAAGCCGCTGGGCGTGGCGAAGCTGCACCTGCTCGAGAGCGGACTGGACGTCGACTACCGGGCGATCTCGGCGGAGGCGTTCGCGATCGAACGCCCGGGCAGCTTCGACGTGGTGACCTGCATGGAAATGCTCGAACACGTGCCCGACCCGGCGCGTACCGTCGCCGCCTGCGCGGCGCTGGCGAAACCGGGCGCGCACCTGTTCTTCTCCACGCTCAACCGCAATCCGAAGTCGTTCCTGTTCGCCATCATCGGCGCGGAGTACGTGCTCAAGCTGCTGCCGAAGGGCACGCACGACTATGCGAAGTTCATCACCCCGGCGGAGCTCGCACGCATGTGCCGGCAGGCCGGCCTCGATCCGGCCGGGGTGACCGGCATGACCTACAACCCGTTCTCGAAGGTGTACCGGCTGGGCAGCGATGCCACGGTGAACTACATCATCCACGCGAGGAAGCCGTCTTGAGCGGGCCGGCTGCGCAACCGGCCGTGGCAGGCCCGATCGAGTGCGTGCTGTTCGACCTCGATGGCACGCTCGCCGATACCGCCCCCGACCTCGCCCATGCGCTGAACCTGCTGCGCGCCGAGCGCGGGATGGAACCGGTGCCGGTGTCGACGCTGCGCTCGCATGTCTCGCACGGCGCCCGCGGCATGCTGGAAGCGGGCCTGGACCTGCGCCCGGGCGATGCCGGGTTCCTCGAACTGCGCGACCGCTTCCTGCAGCTGTACGAAGACAACCTGGTCCTCGATTCGAAGCTGTTCGACGGCATGCACGACCTGCTCGACGGCATCGAGGCGCGCGGACTGTCCTGGGGCGTGGTCACCAACAAGGCCGAGCGGTTCGCGGTGCCGCTGATCGCCGGCCTCGGGTTGTCGGCGCGCACCGGCTGCCTGGTCGGCGGCGACACCACCGGGCGCGCCAAGCCGCATCCCGACCCGCTGCTCGAAGGGGCGCGCCGCATCGGCGTCGACCCGCGCCGCTGCCTCTATGTCGGCGACGACCGGCGCGACGTGGAAGCCGGGATCGCCGCTGCGATGACGCCGGTGGTCGCGCTCTATGGCTACCTGCACGGCGCCGATCCGCATGCCTGGGGGGCGTCGTGGATGATCGAACAGCCGATGCAGTTGCTCGACGGGCTGCCTCGACGCCGCGCGGACGGCGAGGCAGGCGGCTGAACTTCTCCATCCCCCTTGAAACGGCCCGATGCGCTACCATCTGGTCTTCATGGGGGCGTCCCGGTTTCGACGCGGGTTACAAAGCAGATCAGTGCATGCCGAGGGCCAGAATACCTCGTAAATCCAGTCTGGAAACGCTACAAACGCCAACGACGAGCGTTACGCTCTAGCCGCTTAATCCGGCTGGA
>JAJTHE010000037.1 GCA_021298815.1 Betaproteobacteria bacterium
TCGCCGATGCCGCCTGCCGTGTCCCCGCCACCCGCACCGGCGCGACCCAACCTGGTCGAGGTCGTCTACGAGCGGCTCAAGCAGGCGCTGTCCGACTTCACCATGCGGCCGGGCGATCGCTTCGCCGAGAGCGAGCTCACCGCCCGCTTCGGCATCTCGCGCACGCCGCTGCGCGTGGCGCTCTACATGCTGGTGCGCGAGGGCTACCTGGTGAAGGTCGACGGCCACAGCGGCTGGATGGTGCGCCCGCTCGACATCCAGCACTTCGAGGACGTGTACGACGTGCGCGTGGCGCTGGAGCTGCTGGCGATCGGCCGCCTGTGCCGGGCCGACCCGTTCCCCGACCTCGATGCCCTGAAGCAGGTCTGGCTGGTGCCGGCACAGGACCGGCTGAAGGACGGCAAGGAAGTCGCGCGCCTGGACGAAGCCTTCCACTCGTCGATCGTCGCGGCCGCCGGCAACGCCGAGGCGCTGCGCATCCACACCGACATCTCGGAGCGCATCCGCATCATCCGCCGGCTCGACTTCCTGTCCGATTCGCGGCTCGACACCACGTATGAAGAGCACGGCAAGCTGCTGCGCGCCATCCTGGCGCGGCGCGAGGCCGATGCGGCGATGCTGCTGCGCGCGCATGTCGAGTCGAGCAAGGCCGAGATCCGCCACATCACGCTGCACAAGCTGGCGCAGGCGCAGGGGGTGCGCGAGCCCGCTGCCAGCGCCGGCGCGCGCTGATGGCCGGCACCGCGCACAAGGGTGTCGGCGCGTCGCTGCCGCGCAAGGAGGATGCGCGCTTCCTGCTGGGGGAGGGCGAGTTCGTCGGCGACATCCACCGGCCCGGCATGCTCGAGGTCGCGTTCGTGCGCGCGCCGGTCGCGCATGCGCGCATCGCCGGGCGGTTGAAGCCCGCCGGGTTCGAAGGCCGCGTGTTCTTCATGCAGGACCTCGACGGCGTGGCGCCGATCCGCGCGGTGTCCGGCCTGCCCGGCTTCAAGGCCTCCGACCTGTGGCCGCTCGCGCGCGACAAGGTGCGCCATGTCGGCGAAGCGGTCGCGATGTGCGTCGCCGAGACCCGGGCCGAAGCGGAGGACCTCGCCGCGCAGGTGATGGTCGAGTACGACGAACTGCCGGCGGTGGTCGACATGGAGGCCGCGCTGTCCGCGCCGCCGGCGCTGCTGCACGAGCAGTGGGGCGACAACGTGTTCCTCGAGTCGCTGGTCGACGGCGACCTCGCGGCAATCCGTGCGCGGGCCGAGATACGGATCACGCGCCGGCTGCGCACCGCGCGCCAGTCGATGGCGCCGATCGAAGGCCGTGCGGTGCTGTGCGAATGGAACGGCCGCCTCGGCCAGCTCGAGATGCACAGCGCCGCGCAGATGCCGCACATCACGCGCGCCGGGTTGTCCGAATGCCTGGGCATCGACCAGGGCGCGATCCGGGTGATCGCACCCGATGTCGGCGGCGGCTTCGGCTACAAGGGCATCCTGCTGCCGGAGGAAGTCTGCCTCGGCTGGCTCGCGCGCCACCTGCGCCGGCCGGTGCGCTGGCTGGAGGACCGCCGCGAGCAGCTGACCGCCAACGCGAACTGCCGCGAACACCACTACGACCTCACGCTGCATGCCGATCGCGACGGGCGCCTGCTGGCGATCGACTGCGAGGCGATCGTCGACTCGGGCGCGTACTCGCTGTATCCGTTCTCGGCCTGCCTGGAGGCCGCGCAGGTCGGGTCGATCCTGCCCGGGCCGTACACGATGGAAGGCTACCGCTGCCGCACCTGGTCGGTGGCGACCAACAAGCCGGGCATCCTGCCCTACCGCGGCGTCGCGCGCACCGGCGTCTGCTTCGCGCTCGAGGTCACGCTCGATGCGGTCGCACGCGCGGCCGGGCGCGAGCCGTACGAGGTGCGGCTGCTCAACCTGGTGCAGCCGGGCCAGATGCCGTACGACAACATCACGCGCAAGCATTTCGACTCGGGCGACTATCCCGAGGCGGTGCGGCGCGCGGTGGCGGCGATCGACCTGCCGAAGTGGCGGGCGGCGCAGGCAACGGGCGAGGATGCGGGTACGGACATGGCCGACCCGCGGGGCGGCCGGCGCATCGGCGTCGGCTTCGCGGTGTACTGCGAGCAGGGCGCGCACGGCACCTCGGTCTACCATGGCTGGGGCATCCCGATGGTGCCGGGGCGCGAGCCGTGCGCGGCGCGGCTGAGCCCGGACGGCATCCTCGAGCTGCGCATCGGCGCGCATTCGCATGGCCAGTCGCTGGAGACCACGCTGGCCCAGGTCGCGCACGAAGTGCTGTCGATCGATCCCGAGCAGGTGCGCCTCGTGCATGGCGACACCGCGATGACGCCCTACTCCACCGGCACCTGGGGCTCGCGCTGCATGGTCATGTCCGGCGGCGCGGTCGCGCAGTCGTGCACCGAACTCGGCGAGCGGGTGAAGGCGATCGCCTCCGCGGTGCTCGACGTGCCGCCCGACGCGCTGCAGCTGCGCGATGGCGGCGTGCATGTGAGGGGCAGCGACCGCTGCCTGTCGTTCGCCGAGGTGGCGCACCTGTTCTACCGCCAGCCGCAGCGGCTGCCGCCGACGCTGGAGGCCGGGCTGGAGGTGGTCACCGGCTACCGGCCCGAAGTCGATACCGGCACCTTCAGCTATGCCTGCCATGCAGTGGTGGTGTCGGTCGACACGCAGCTCGGCCATGTCGAACTGCTCGACTACGTGATCGTCGAGGATGGCGGCACGCTGGTGAACCCGATGGTGGTCGACGGACAGATCATCGGCGGCACCGCGCAGGGCATCGGCACCGCGCTCTACGAAGAGATGCCCTACGACATGCAGGGCCAGCCGCTCGCCTCGACGCTGGCCGACTACATGCTGCCGGGCGCGACCGAGATGCCGCCGCTGCGCATCGAGCACCTGCAGACGCCGTCGCCATACACGCGCTTCGGGCAGAAGGGCCTCGGCGAAGGGGGTGCGATCGCGCCGCCGGCGGCGATCGTCAATGCGATCAACGATGCCCTCGCGCCGCTGGGCGTGGAGCTCACCGAGACACCGGCGACGCCGCGACGCATCCTGGCGGCGATCGAGGCCGCCGAGGTGGAACGCAGCGGCAGCGGGACGCACGCATGAAGCCGGCTCCCTTCGACTGGCTGCAGGCACGCACGGTCGACGAGGCCGTCGGCGCGCTCGTGGCGGCCGAGGGCGATGCGCTGGTGGTCGCCGGCAGCCAGTCGCTCGGGCCGATGCTCAACCTGCGGCTGGTGCAGCCCTCGCTGCTGGTCGACATCCGCGGCATCGAGGGGCTGCTGGCGGTGGACGAGGCAGACGATGGCGCGGCGGGTCCTGCCATCACCTACGGCAGCCTGGTCACCCATGCCGCGATCGAGGACGGGCGCGTCGCCGACGGTACCAACGGACTGATGCCGCAGGTCGCGCGCGGCATCGCCTATCGCGCGATCCGCACCTGCGGCACGATCGGCGGCAGCGTCTGCCATGCCGACCCGGCCGGAGACTGGGGCACGGCACTGACCCTGCTTTCGGCCACCGCATTGATCGAAGGGCCGGCCGGCCGGCGCGCGGTGCCGATCGAGGGCTTCTTCCTCGGACCCTTCGGTACCGTGCTGGCGCCGGGCGACCTGCTGGTCGGCCTGCGCGTGCCACGGCTGCCGCCGGGCACGCGCTGGGCCTACGAGAAATGCTGCCGCAAGCCGGGCGAATTCGCCGAGTCGATCGTCGGCATGCTGCGCAACGAGGCGCAGGGCACCTGCCGCATCGTGGTCGGTGCCAATGGCGGCGCGCCCGTGGTGATCGACGATCGCGGCATCCTGAGGGACGGCTTCGATCCGGTGCGCGCCCGGGCGGCACTCGCGTCGGCCGGCCTCGACGGCGATCCGTACCTGCTGAAGCTGCACCTGGCGATGATGCAGCGTGCGGCACTCGAGGTCTCCACGCAGGTCCCGGGAGGACGGCGATGAAGCATCCGGTCCGGCTGCAGGTGAACGGCCGCGCGGTCGAGGCGCAGGTCGAACCGCGGCTCAACCTCGCCGACTTCGTGCGCGACCACCTGCACCTGACCGCGACCCATGTCGGCTGCGAACATGGCGTGTGCGGAGCCTGCACGGTGCTGCTCGACGGTGCGCCGGCCCGCGCCTGCATCAACTTCGCGGTGCGCTGCGATGGCCGCGACGTGCGTACGCTCGAGGGGCTCTCCTGCGACCCGGTGATGGTTCGACTGCGCGCCGCGTTCACGGCCGAGCATGCCTTGCAATGCGGCTACTGCACGCCGGGCATGCTGATCACCGCGCGCGACATCGTGCTGCGCCTGCCGGATGCCGACGAGGCACGCATCCGGGTCGAGCTCGCGGGGAACCTGTGCCGCTGTACCGGCTATGCCGGCATCGTGCGCGCGATCGCATCGGTGCTGGAGGCACGCCTGTCAGAACCTTCCGAACCTTCCGAACCGAGGTGACCATGAAGCCGCTGCCCGCCGCACGCCGTCTTGTGTTCGCAGTCGCCGCAGGGCTTGCCAGCCCCGGGCTGGTCGTTGCCCAGCCGGCGGCACAGCCCGCCTGGCCGGTCAAGCCGATCCGGATGATCGTGCCCTATCCACCGGGCGGGCCGACCGACATCATGGGACGGCTCACCGCGGAGGTGCTGACCCGGCGGCTGGGCGAGACGGTGGTCATCGACAACCGCGGCGGCGCGGCGACCTCGATCGGCGCGGAGCTGGCCGCGCGCGCGGCACCCGACGGATATACGCTGTTCGTGTCCTCGGAGACCACCTTCGCGGTCACGCCCTCGCTGAACCCGAAGCTGAGCTGGGACCCGGAACGCGACTTCACGCCCATCTCGCTGCTCACCACCCAGCCCTACGTGCTGGGTACCGGCCTGTCGCTGCCGGCGGCCTCGGTGGCCAGGCTGATCGAGTACGCGAAGGCGAACCCGGGCAAGCTCAGCTACGGGTCCGCCGGCAACGGCAGCGGCAACCACCTTGCCGGCGAACTGTTCAAGCAGGCCGCCGGCATCGACATGCTGCACGTGCCCTACAAGGGCAACGGCCCGGCGATCGCCGACCTGATCGGCGGACAGATCAGCCTGATGCTGGGCAGCATCTCGTCGATCCAGCCGCATGCCGCGTCGAAGAAGCTGCGCGTGATCGCGGTGGCCAGCGCGAAGCGGGCACCGGGCGCACCCGACATCCCCACCTTCACCGAATCCGGGCTGCCCGGGTTCCAGGTCAGCGGCTGGAACGCGATCGTCGCGCCGCGCGGCGCGCCGGCCGCAGTGGTCAAGCGGATCAATGCCGAGATCAACGCCGGGTTCGCCGAGCCGGAGGTGATGGACCGGCTGCGCAAGCAGAGCATCGAGCCGTTCACCGGCACGCCGGAACAGCTGTCCGCGCACATCCGCTCGGAACGCGCCCGGTTCAGCAAGCTGGTGCAGGCGGCCGGGCTCAAGGCCGAGTAGACAGCCACAACGACAACGACGGCGACAGACATCGGCGCGCAGACGCGGCGAAAACGGAGGACGGCAGCATGCTCAAGCAGGATTCAGCGACCTACCGCGGGTTCCGCAACCCCGGGATCCGCCTCACCGAAGACCTCTCGCCGCAGCTCGCCGCGGCCTACGGCTCGCGCATCCCGACGCTGCTGCCGGCGATCCACGCGTTCGACAAGGCGCACATCGTGATGCTGGTCGAATGCAGCCTGCTCTCGCGCGCCCATGGCGCGGCCCTGCTGCGCGCGCTGCGCACGATGGAGGGCGAAGGCGTGGTGCAGGTGCGCTCGAAGGTGGGCGGCGGCCTGCACTCGGGCGAGCAGTACCTGATCCGCAAGCTGGGCGAGGAGATCGGCGGGCGCATCCACCTCGCGCGCAGCTCGGGCGACCTCAGCTCGGTGAGCATGAACGTCACCCAGCGCGGCAAGCTGCTCGAGCTGATGCGCGGCGTGAACGCCCTGCGCCGCACGCTGATCGACCTCAGTCGGCAGCACACCGGCACCATCCTGCCCGGCTACAGCTTCGGGCAGCAGGCGCAGCCGATGACCCTCGCCCACCTGTGGCTGTCCTGGGCGGCGACGCTCGAGCGCGACTTCGAGCGCCTGCACGGGACGTATGGCCGGATCAACCGCAGCGCCGCCGGCGCCGCGATCATGGTCGGTTCGGAGTTCCCGGTCGACCGCAAGCGCACCGCCGAGCTGCTCGGCTTCGATGCGGTGCACGAGAACTGCGCCGATGCGATCCTGGAGCTCACCAACGACGACAGCCTGGAAGTGCCGGCGATGGTGTCCATCCTCTACCACTCGCTCGCCAAGTGGGCCGACGACCTGATCAACTGGAGCACCAGCGAGTACAGCTTCGTCGACATCCCCGACCGCTACTGCGGCACGTCCTCGATCATGATGCAGAAGAAGAACGTGGTCGGCCCGGCCGAGGTCAAGGGCGGCGCGGCCGAGGCGCTCGGCGGCTTCGTGGTCGCCTACCATGGGCTGAAGGGCCCGACCGGCATGCCGGTGACCGAGCGCTACCATGCCTGCGAGATCCTGTGGAAGGTGTCCGACAGCGCGGTGCGCGACCTCGCCTGGTTCCAGGAACTGCTGCCGGCGCTGGTGATCAACAAGCCGCACATGCGCGAACAGTCGTGGCGCGGCTGGGCGACGGTCACCGACCTCGCCGGTGCGCTGGTCACCGTCTGCGACCTGCCCTGGCGCAGCGCGCACCAGATCGTCGGCATCGCGGTGCGCCTGTGCGAGGAACGCGACCTCGGCCCGGCCGACATCACGCCAGCCCTGCTGGATGAAGCCGCGCAGCTCTATCACGGCAAGCCGGCCGGCCTGGACCAGGACACCATCAGCCGCACGCTGGAACCGGAACGGTTCATCGCCGCGCGCATCCTGCAGGGCGGGCCGGCGAAGGAAGAGTCGCTGCGCCAGGCCGATGTGTTCGAAGGCAACCTCGTCGCGCACGAGGCGCTGGTCGCCGGCATCGATGGACGGCTCGCTGCGTCGGCGGCGAAGCTCGAAGCTGCAGTGGACGCACTGCTCGCCGCGGAGGGCGCGTGATGGACTACCAGACGATCAAGGTATCGCACCGTGGCGGCGCTTCCTGGCTGGTGCTGGACCGGCCGCCGGTCAACGCGGTGAACGTGCAGCTGCTGGAAGAAGTGCTGCATGCCCTGGATGCACTCGAGGCACGCGACGAGACCCGCTGCATCGTGCTGACCGGTGCCGGCGCGAAGGCGTTCTGCGCCGGCGCGGACCTCTCCGGCACCGGCGAGCAGGCGCACGGCAACCTGCGCTTCCGTCAGCTCGGGCGCGAAGCGCTGGCGCGGATCGAGACCCATCCGAAGCCGGTGATCGGCGCGCTGCGCGGCTGGTGCATCGGCGGCGGCTTCGCGCTGGCGATGGCCTGCGACGTGCGCATCGCATCGACCACCGCGAAGTTCCGCACCGGCGACGCCTACCTCGGCGTGATCCCGTCCTGGGGCATGAGCCTGACCCGGCTGGTGCACTACATCGGCCGCAACCGCACGCTCGACCTGCTGATCCTCGGCGAGGACATGGACGCGCACAAGGCAGCGGAACTCGGGCTGGTCACGCGCGTGGTCGACGACGCGGCCTTCGATGCCGAGATCGAGGCCGTGGCCGAGCGCGTGGCCGGCGGCGCGCCGATCAGCTTCCGCGCGATCAAGGAGACCGTGCATGCGCAGTACTGGGACAGCCCGGCGAAGGCGCATGAACTCGAGACCCTGTGGGCCGAACGCAACGACCGGTCCGAGGACTTCCAGGAAGGCAAGGCTGCGTTCAAGGCGAAGCGCAAGCCGGCGTTCAAGGGCCGCTGAATGATGAGCGGCCCGGCGCGCCACGCGCATACCGCCGCCCTGGGCGGACCGGCCGTGCCACCGCGGCTCGGCATCGACCGCATCCTGCATCCGCGTTCGGTCGCGGTGTTCGGTGCATCGGAGGATGCCGGCAAGTTCGGCGGGCGGATCATGCATTTCCTGATCCGCCACCGATTCGACGGCGACATCTATCCGATCAACCCGAACCGCGCATCGATCCTCGAACGCAAGGCCTATGCATCGATCGCCGACGTGCCTGCCGCACCCGATGTCGCGATCGTCGCGGTGCCGGTGTCGCGCATGCGCGAGACGGTCGAGGGCGCGGCCGCCGCGGGCGTCGGCTGCTGCGTGATCATCACCACCGGCTTCGCCGAAGCGGACGAGGCCGGGCTCGACCTGCAGGCAGCACTGGTCGAGGTGTCGGCCCGAACCGGCATGCGCATCGTCGGGCCGAACTGCATGGGCTTCATCGTGCCCCACCACCGGATGGCGCTGTGCTCGTCGGTGGTGCTGAACACCGACAGCCTCGGCGACGGCTCGATCGGCATGATCAGCCAGAGCGGCGCGCTGATGGTGTCCGAGTTCGACCGGGCGCGCACCGCCGGCATCGGCCTGCGCTATGGCGTGTCGGTCGGCAACCAGAGCGACCTCGAGCTGTGCGACTTCCTCGAGTTCATGGTCGACGAGCCGCAGACCAAGGCGATCTGCCTGTACATCGAGGGCCTGCTCGACGGCGCCCGCTTCCGGCGCGCGGCCGCCCGCTGCCGGCAGTTGGGCAAGCCGCTGATCGTGCTCAAGACCGGACGCACCGCTGCCGGCGTGGTCGCCGCGAAGTCGCATACCGCCAGCCTCGCCGGTTCCTGGGAAGTGTTCGAGGCGATCTGCCGCGACGAAGGCATCGTCATCGCGCGCGACCCGGACGACATGATGCGCACCGCGCATGTGCTGGCGTCGTTCAACGGCCGCCGGCCCGGACATCGCGTGGGCGTGCTGTCCTCCTCCGGCGGCGGCGCGTCGATCGCCAGCGACCGGGTAACCGAGATCGGGCTGGAACTCGCGCCGCTGACCGAAGCGACGTTCGACGCGCTGGGCACGATGCTGCTCGCACCGCAGGCGCGCAATCCGGTGGACCTCGGCGGACGCAAGGTGCCCGCCGACGTCGAGATCGCCGGCACCGCCACCGCGACGCTGTTCGCGGATCCGACAGTCGACATCGGCGTCGCGTTCCTGATGTCGATGCCGTTCTACCAGAAGCGCTGCCTGCTGATCGCCGACGCGGTGCGCGACTGCGGCAAGCCGGTGCTGATCGTGTGCACCCCCGGCGCGGCTGCAGACCCGGCACGGCAGGCGCTGCGCGAGCGCGGCTTCGTGGTGTACGAGGACTTCGAGCAGGCCCTGCGGGTGCTCGCACTGGTCGCCGAGCATGACCGGATGCGGCAGCAGCCGCGCACGGTGCCGGTGCGGCCGGCCGACCTTCCGCCGCCCGACAAGGCGGGTACGCTGCCGGGCGGCGCGATGGGCGAGCGCGCGGTGAAGCAGCTGCTCGCAGCCTACGGCGTACCGGTCGCGCGGGAAACGATCGTGCGCACGCCCGAAGCCTGCGCCGATGCGGCGGCGGCGATCGGCTTCCCGGTCGTGCTGAAGGCGGTCTCGCCCGACATCGTGCACAAGAGCGATGCCGGTGCAGTGCGCGTCGGTCTTGCGGATGCGGCAGCGGTGGTCGAAGCCGCACGGCAGATGCTGGCGACGATCGCCGAGCGGCAGCCCGGCGCACGGGTCGACGGCTTCTCGGTGCAGGAGCAGGTGCGTGGCGAAGCGGAAGTGATCGTCGGCATCCGTGGCGATGCCCAGTTCGGCCCGGTCGTGATGCTCGGCCTGGGCGGCATCGCGGTCGAGATCCTCGGCGATGTCGCACTGGTTCCCGCCCCGGTCGCAGCCGCGGATGTCGGCGCGATGATCGCGCGGCTGCGCACGGCGCCGCTGTTCCACGGGGCTCGCGGACGGCCACCGCTCGATACCGATGCGATCTCGCAGGCCGTCGAGCGGATCAGCTGGCTGGCGGCCGACTTCGGCGCGCGACTGGTCGACCTCGAGGTGAATCCGCTGATCGTGAAGGCGGCAGGGGCAGGCGTGGTGGCGGTGGATGGGCGAGCGACGCTGGCCTAGCTTGTCCCGCAACCGGTTGTCCGGCGCGGAGCGTGCGTGATAGGGTCGATGGCATCACGAAGGAGGATCACGATGAAGCGCATCGACCGCAGCACCATCACCGCGTGGATCGGGGCTGCCCTGGTCTCGGCCGCCGTCGCAGGCGGGGCTGCGGCGCAGTCCTATCCCGTCAAGCCCATCCGCGTGATCACGCCGTTCGGCGCAGGCGACTCGGCCGACACCATCGCCCGCCTGATCGCGCCGCGGATGAGCGTACACCTGGGCGGACAACCCCTGATCATCGACAACCGGCCCGGTGCGTCCGGCCTGGTCGGGCTGCAGGTGGCACTGCAGGCTGAAGCCGACGGCTACACGCTGGTGCTGGGCCAGATGGGCGGGATGGCCGTGGCACCCAACGTGAACAAACAGCCGTTCGACGTACGCAAGGAGTTCGTCGCGATCGCTGCGACCTTCTCGAACTACCTGGTGCTGGCGTCCTATGCGGGCCTGCCGCAGAAGACCTTCCCGGAGGTGGTCGCCTTCGCGAAGGCCAACCCGGGCAAGCTTCGCATGGCGACCAACGGCGAGGGCGGCTTCCCGCACCTGGCGATGGAACTGCTGAAGGAGCGTACCGGCTTCGACTTCCTGCACATCCCGTACAAGGGCTCCAGCCAGATCCCGACCGACCTCATCTCCGGCCGCATCGAACTCGCGATCGCCGGCTATTCGTCGCTGCTGCCGCACATCCAGTCCGGCAAGGTGCATGCGATCGCCACCACGGGCGCGAAGCGTCCGCCCAACCTTCCGAACGTACCGACGCTGTCCGAGCATTCCCCCGGGTTCACCGCACTCGGATGGTTCGGCTTCTTCGGGCGGCGCGGCGTGCCGGAGCCGGCGATCGTCTCGGTGAACCGCGCGGTGAACGCGGCGCTGACCGTGCCCGAAGTGCTCGAACGTGCGCGCGCCATGGACCTGGATCCGGAACCAGGGACGACGAAGGCGTTCCAGGCGATGTGGGCCGAGGATTACGAGCGGTGGGGACGGGTCTATCGGGGCTTGAAGCTGGGCCCGCGGTGATATTCTGCCTCCCCCGAGTACCGCCGCCGATTCCGGCGCGGCTCGCTTGAATGCAACAGGACCGCTGATGAAAAAAGGACTCGTGCCGACGCACACGCGCTACGACTACGTACCGCTGAACGAGCGCAAGGATTACAACTGGCCCGGCGGCAAGCGACTGGCCTTCTGCATCACCACCAATGTCGAGGTGTTCGCGTTCGGCAAGGGCCGCGGCCACGACAACGCAAAGCACGGCGAGCCGCAGACCCAGCGCAACTACTCCTGGCGCGACTACGGCAACCGCATCGGCATCTGGCGCTTCTTCGACATGTTCGACCAGTTCAAGCTGCCGGCCGCGCACAATGCGAACAGCCTGCTCTGCGACTACTACCCGCAGATCATCGACGCGATCCGCAAGCGCGGCGACGAGATCGTCGGCCATGGCCGCACCAACGCCGAAAACCTGAAGGACTTCCTCTGGGAGGAGGACGAGGCGCGGGTGATCAAGGATGTCACCGACACCTTCGCCGCCGCCGGCGTGCCGGCCACCGGCTGGATGGGTGCCGGCGCCTACGAGAACGCGACCACGCCCGACCTGCTGAAGGAAGCGGGCTACCGCTACCTGATGGACTGGCCCTGCGACGACCAGCCGTTCTGGCTGCGCACCCGCTCGGGACCGATCCTGTCCGTGCCCTACCCGGTCGAGCTGAACGATTCTCCGGCGGTCGTGCACCGCCAGCACAGCGCGCACGAGTTCTGCGACATGCTGGTCGACCAGTTCGACGAGATGGTCGAGCAGAGCGAGCACGCACCGCTGGTATGCAACCTGTCGATCCATCCGTACGTGTTCGGCCAGCCGTTCCGCCTGCGCGTGCTGCGCAATGCGCTGGCGCACTGCGTGAACCATCCGCTGAAGGATCGCGTCTGGTTCTGCAAGCCCGGGGATGTCTCCGACTACTGCTACACGCTGGCGCCGGGCATCCTGCCGGGAAGCTGAGCGCCGAGGAAGGCGAAGCGGGGCTGGCGCAGGCCATCGACCTCGACTTCGCCGAAGAACATGGCATGCGGCCGCACCCAGAGCCCGCTGTCGTTGTACAGCGGTCGGTAGAGCACCAGCGCCTCCAGCGTCTCGCTGTGGCGCACGACCCCCACCACCTCGTACTCGTTGCCCTTGTAGTGGCGGTAGTGGCCGGTGGGCGTGGCGGGCAACGCCGGCAGGCTCATTCCGGCTTCGCCCCGGAGAGCTTGACCAGCCGCGCGTACTTCTCGACCTCGCGGACGAGGATCGCAGCGAACTCCGCAGGCGTGGTGCCCACCGGCATCGCGCCGTCGCGCTCCAGCGCGCTGCGCATCTCGTTCGAGCGCAGGGCCTTCAGCACTTCCTCGTGCAGCCGGGCGGCGACCGGCTCGGGCGTGCCCGCGGGCAGGAAGACGCCATGCCAGAGTTCGGTCTCGAAGCCGGGATACACCGATGCGACCGTCGGCAGCCCGGGCGCCGCGGGCGAGGGCTTGGGCGTGGTCACGGCGATCGCCCGCAGCCGCCCGGAACGCAGGTAGGGCTGGGCGGTGATGATCGCGGTGAAGCCGAAGTCGACCTCCCCCGAGAGCAGCGCCGCCATCACCGGCCCACCGCCCTTGTACGGTACATGGGTCATCGCGGCACCGGCTTCGGTGGCGAACAGCACCCCCGACAGGTGGCTGGTGGTGCCGCTGCCGTTCGAGCCGTAGTTGAGCCCGCCCTTGCGTGCCTTCGCCAGCGCGACCATGTCCTTCACCGTCTTCGCCGGCACCGACGGATGCACGACCAGCACCAGCGGGATGTTGGCGATCAGCGAGACCGGCGCGAGGTCGCGCATCAGGCTGTAGGCCAGCTTCGGATACAGCGAGGCGTTCACCGCGATCGAGTTGGTGGTCAGCAGCACGGTGTAACCGTCGGCCGGCGCCTTGGCGACGACTTCGGCACCGACGTTGCCGCCCGCGCCCGCCCGGTTTTCGACGAGCACCTGCTGTCCGGTCGCATCGCCAATGCGCGCCGCAAGCATCCGGCCCACGATGTCCGCACCACCGCCGGGCGCGAACGGGATCACCAGCCGGACCTGCTTCGCCGGCCAGGCCTGTGCAACGGCGGCGACCGGCACCATGCAGGCGGCCACCACTGCGAGGCATCCGGCGGCTCGACAGGCGCTTCCGGTCGCGAGGGACCTGCTGGTCCTCCTGGTCCTCATGGTTCTCACGGCCGCCACACCGTCTGCACGACGCGCAGGAAGTTGCCGCCGAGGATCTTCAGGATCACGTCGTCCGCGAACCCTCGCTTCACGAACGCGGCGACCAGGTGCACCAGGTCCGCCTTCTTCGTGTAGCCCGCGACCCGCCGGCTGCCGTATTGCACGCCACGCGTGATCTCGGGGTAGTACCAGGGCGTCGCCCAGTTCGCCTTCGTCTTGCCATCGAACATGTCGGTGGCGAGGCTCACATGGTCGGGGCCCACCAGGTCGAGCGCATGCTGGAAATGGTCGAGGTAGTCGTCCAGCGTCGCCGGACGGTCGAGGCGGATCAGCGGCCCGAGCGGGATGAAGCCGATCACGCCACCGGTCTTCGCCACCGCCTTCATCATCTCGTCGGTCACGCCGCGCGGGTTGTCGGCGATCGCGCGCACCGCCGCGTGCGAGATCACGATCGGCTTGCCGGAGTGCTCGGCGGCGTCGAGGGTGGTGCGGATGCCCACGTGCGAGCAGTCGACCAGGATGCCGATGCGGTTGCACTCGCGGATCACCTGTATGCCGAAGTGCGTGAGCCCGCGGTTCTCCGGCTCCAGGCAGCCGTCGCCCAGGTAGTTGCGCTCCATGTAGGTGAGCTGCAGCACGCGCAGCCCCAGCTTGTGCAGGATGTTCAGGCGGGTACGGTCCTGCTCGATGCAGCTCGGGCTCTGCAGGCCGAAGATCACGCCGAGCTGGCCGTTCTTCTTTGCCTCGACGATGTCGGACGCCTTCTCGACCAGCCGCGCCTTCGGGCTCATGTCGAAGTACAGGTAGTTCTCGTGGATCGCCTTCAGCACCTCGTCCCAGGTGGCGCTGTAGGTGGGCTCGGACACCAGCGTCGCATTCATCGCGGTCCAACCGTAGCCGACCAGCGACTCTTCGTAGGTACCCTCTTCCATGTACGGCGTCGGGTGGACGATCGCGCCGCCCAGTCCGTCGATCACGATCGCGTCCTTCAGCAGGGCTTGGGCTTTCTCCAGCGCATCGGTCATTGCCAGGCTTCCTTTCCGTGGGGACGGATCAATCGAAACGGTCGGGCCGGAACGGCGCGATGTCCAGCCGCGGTGGCCGTCCGGCGACCAGGTCGGAAATCACCTGCCCGGTGGCGGGTGCCGCCATCAGGCCCCAGTGCCCGTGCCCGTAGGCGAGCAGGACCTTCGGGTTTCCAGGGGCCGGGCCGATCACCGGCAGGCCATCCGGCGTGGATGGCCGAGGGCCGCACCAGCGTGCGAAGTCGCTCGTGTCGAGCCCCGGGATCATCGAACGCGCCAGCGACGCCAGGGCATCGGCACGATCCCAGCTCGGTGCGTCGTCGACGCGGCAGAACTCGGACGTGCCCGCGATGCGCAGTCCGCCCTCCATCGGCGTCGCGACGAATCGGCGCTCGCCATCGGTGACCGGACGATCGAGCGCGATGCCGGGCGAAGGGATGTGTATGTGGTAGCCGCGTTCGGAAGCCACCGGCACGCGCACGCCGATGCGCGCGGCCAGGGTGCGCGACCAGATGCCGGCGCAGAGCACGACGCGATCCACCGTCATGCGGCCTTCGCTGGTGAGCAGCGCACGCACGCCGCCCGCATCGGTCTCGAGGTCGTCGACGCGCGCGTTCACGATCGTGCCGCCGTTCGCCTGGAAGTGGGCGGCCAGCACCTGCGTCACGCGCAGCGGACTGCGCACGTTGCCGCCATCGGGTAGCGAGAAGCCCCATCGGTACTCCGGCGACAACGCCGGTACGAGGCGTCGTATGTCCGCCTCGGTGATCACTTCGACCCGCGCCCCGTTGTCGAGCCTGATCCGGCGCGACCCTTCGCTCGCAACGAAGCCAGCCTCGGTGCGATAGAGCTGCAGCATGCCATCCCGGCGCACGAGCTCGGGTGCGCCCGCGGTGGCGACCAGCTCCTCGTAGGTGTCGACCGAGTCGCGGTTCAGCGAGCGCATCGCAGCGGCGGAGCGCCGCACGCGTTCGGGCGTGCAGGCGCGGCGGAAATGCATCAGCCAGGGAACCAGCGCAGGCGCCGCCTTCCAGGACAGCGACAACGGTCCCAGCGGATCGAGGATCCAGCGCGGCACCTGGCCGAAGGTGCCGGGCAGCGCCAGCGGGATGATGGACCCGGGCGCGAGCGAGCCGGCATTGCCGAACGAGGTCGCCTCGCCCGGCCGGTCGCGCTCGACCAGCGTGACCCGATGCCCGTCGCGCTGCAGGTAGATGGCGGTGGCGACGCCGACGATGCCGGCACCGATGAGGGTAACATCCTGCGAGGCGATCATGGAAGCGCGCGGTCCTGGAGCCTGTGCCCGGCACATGTCGGGAGCGTCGATAGTCTTGCCAATGGACGGACAGGTCAAGCCGCCTGCCGGCCGGACTGCCGGGCCGACGATGGGAAAGCGGGTGCCGGAACTGATCGCCGGCGGGTCGGCATCGATCGACATCGCGCCGGATGCAGCGGAGCGGTTTGCCGCCTGCGCGGCGAGGCCCTCGCGCGGCGATCGAGACTGCGTCGCTGGAATGCGGTAGCTTCGCGTGTCGCACCCGAGCATCTTCGAGCAAGGCTTCCGTCAGCAGGAGCCGACTTGACCCGCGCGTTCCACCTGAGCGCACGCACGGAGGAGTTTCCCATGTCTACCTTGCGCCTCGCCGGGCAGCTAGCGCTGGCCTTGGCAACCGCTGCGGCCTTCGCCCAGCCTCGCGACTTCCCACAGCGACCGATCCGGGTAGTGGTACCCGTGCCACCGGGCGGCAGCGTCGACGCGACCGCACGCCTGCTTGCACCGAAGCTGTCCGAGTCGCTCGGCCAGCAGGTGGTGATCGACAACCGCGCGGGTGCATCGACCAACATCGGCATGGAGGTGGTCGCGCGCGCGCCCGGGGACGGCTACACGCTACTCGCGAACACAGCGCCGCTGGTGGCCAACCCGGCCCTGTTCCCGAAGCTCGGCTTCACGCCCGAGAAGGACTTCGCACCGATCTCCCTGGTGGTGAACGGCCCGGTGGTCGTGGTCGCGCATCCTTCGCTGCCGGTGCGCGACCTGCAGGGTCTTGTCCGTCTGGCGAAGGCGAAGCCCGGCGCGATCAACTACTCGTCCTCCGGCGCGGGCACGCTGACCCATCTGGGCGCGGAACTGTTCAAGTACATCAGCGGCGCGAACCTCGTGCATGTCCCGTACAAGGGCGGCGGTCCGGCCATGGCCTCGACGATCGGCGGCGAGACCGAAGTGACCTTCCAGACGCCACTCGCGGCCGTCGGCCATATCCAGTCGGGACGCCTCCGCGCGCTCGCGGTGACCAGCGGCAAGCGGCTGGCGATGCTGCCGGAGTTGCCCACCACGACCGAAGCCGGCATGCCGCGCTTCGATTTCCAGACCTGGGTCGGGCTGCTCGCGCCGGCATCGACCCCCACGCCCGTCATCCGCCTGCTCAACGAGCATGTGGTCAAGGCCGCACGTTCACCGGACGTCGCCGAGCGCTTCTCGCGTGAAGGCGCGGATGTCGTCGGCAGCACGCCCGAGGCCTTCCGCAAGGTGATCGCCGAAGAGACCGCGCTCTGGGCCAGGGTGATACGCGAGATGGGCATCAAGGCCGAATAGCGCCTTCCTCGAACTTCCTCCAGCCACCTCTCCGGGACGACACCCATGGAACATACCGAAGTCTCCTTCTTCAGCGACGGCGACCGCATCGCGGGCTACCTGTACACGCCGCAGGACTGGAAGCCGGGCGACGCGCCACGCCCCGGCATCCTCGTGCTCGCCGGCTACAGCGGCAATACGCAGGCCGACTGCACCCACATGATGAAGCGGCTGTGCGCCGAAGGCTGGTTCGTGTTCGGTTACGACTATGTCGGCTTCGGCAAGAGCGAGGGCAGGCGAAACCGGCACCGCCCGCTCGAGCAGGCGCAGAACACCTACGATGCGCTGAGCTACATGCAGACGGTGGACGGCATCGATCCGGAGCGCCTCGCCATCTACGGCACCAGCTTCGGAGGCGCCAACGGGGTCTGGGTCGCCGCCCACGACGAACGGGTAAAGGTGCTGGTGACCAGCGTCGGCGTGATGAACGGCGAGGAGTGGATGCGCCGGATCCGCCGCCCGTGGGAATGGCTCGCGTTCAAGGAGCGCGTGCTGCAGGAGGCACGCCAGCGAGTGGTGACCGGCAAGTCGTCGCTGGTGCCCAACGGCGAGATCATGCTGCGCGACCCCGAGTCGGAGCGCGAGCGCGAGATGCATGCGCAGGCCGGCCACACCTTCCAGAGCGAGGAACGCGACATCGAGAGCGGCGAGGCAGTGATGCGCTACCGGCCCGACTGGGTGGTCGACAAGATCAGCCCGCGCCCGGTGCTCACGATCTACGCCGAGCACGACAACCTGGTACCGCCGGAACAGCAGCTGATCTGCCACGAGAAGTGCGGCGAACCGAAGAAGCTGGTCAAGCTGCCCAAGGCCGGGCATTACGACAGCTACGAATTCCGCAATACCGAGATGTGCCAGGTCGTCTATGCCGAGACGATCGCGTGGTTCAGGCAGTACCTGTAGCATGCCTCGATGCGCATCGACCCGACCCCCACATTCTGCATCCGCGGCGGCGACTACGAGCACCTGATCGGCCTGCCCGGCGAGCGGCTCGGCTTCCGCTTCACCTTCGAGCCGTCTTCGCCGAACGACATCTTCAAGGCGATGATGCACAGCCGTCCGTACGAGGTGTGCGAGTTCTCGCTCGCGAACTACCTCACGCTGCGCGCCAACGGCGAGGACTGGGTGACCGCCATCCCCGTGTTCCCGAACCGGGCGTTCCGCCACGGCACGCTGATCACCCGGCGCGAAAGCGACATCGTGTCGCCCGCACAGCTCGGCGGCCGGCGCATCGCGGTCGACGACTACACGATGACCGCGGCGACCTGGGTGCGCGGCCTGCTCGAGGACGAGTACGGCGTCGACTGGCGATCGATCACCTGGGTCACCGGACGCAACCAGCGCCACGCCGCGCCGGCCGGCGCACGCATAGACTTCATGGAAGGTGCGACCGAAGACCTGCTGCTCGCAGGCCATGCGGATGCGAGCCTGGGCTTCGTGGTCAAGGACTTCCAGAAGCCGCTGCACCAGCGCCGGCTGCGCACCGTGCTGCGCGATGCGGAGGCGACCGAGCTCGCCTACTACGAGCGCACCGGCATCTATCCGATCAACCACTGCGTGGTCGTGCGCACCGACGTGCATCGGCAGCACCCGGGTCTGCTGGCCGCGGTCGCGCAGTCGTACGTGGACGCCAAGCGAGAAGCCTATGCGCGGAAGATCGGTTCGTCGCTGATGCCGTGGGCGAAGAACACCTGGGCACGCGTGTTCGACATCTTCGGTGGCGATCCGCTGCCCTATGGACTGACGCCGGTGAACCGGATGGTGGTGGGCAAGCTTGCCGGCTACCTGAAGGCGCAGGGGTTCATCGACGAGATTCCCGACATCGATGCGCTGTTCGTGCTGCCCGAAGGGATCGCGTTCGGAGAATAGTGCTTTCGGGCACCCTTGCCAGCGCCGACGCGCCATACTCGCTTCTGCTGATGTACCTTAGAACGCATTTTTAAGGTACAGTTGGTCATGCCTCGCACCAAGGCCGCCAGACCGCTCTACGCCGCTTTCGAGGGGCCAGTCAGCACGCTGTATGCAGAACTGGTCGAGCGCGCTCGTTCCGAGGGCCAGTTGCTGCCCGGAACTCCGGGGTCGCTTGCCCTGCGCGAACGGCCCGGTTCGGGTGCGTACTGGTACCGGCGCTACTACCCGTTGCCGAAACTGCCCCAGGTCGACAGCTTCGTCTGCACGCAGAATGAACACGCAGCCCACGATGCCATGCGCAAGCGCATCGACGCGGCTGCCTGGAGTCAGGAACAGGTGCGCATGCTGCGTACCTTGGGCATGCAGGTCGCCGACAAGGACGCGGCTCTCGTGCTGGTCGAGATGCACAACCGCGGGCTGTTCGCTGCAGGCCTGGTGTTGGTCGGGACTCTGGCGTACATGGCGTGGCTCAACGAGTTCGGTGTACATGCAGTCAGCTCGCGTACCCAGGACATCGACCTTGCCCGGCGGCACGCCCTGAAGCTGGCGACCCCTGTCTCCTTCATGGAAGCTGTGCAAGCCACCAGGCTGGGCTTCATTCCAGTCCCGGGAGGCCTGTCACCCTCCGCGCCGTCGACCTCGGTCAAGCGTCCCGGCAGGGAAGGGCTGCGAGTGGACATCCTGACCTCTGGCACGGAGTTGGGCCGGGTGATTCATCTGCCGGAGCTTGACTGGCACGCGCAGGCCATCCCTTGCTTCGACTACCTGCTGACTTCGCCACGACAGGCAGCGATGCTGGCCGGGGGCCACTGTGTGCCGGTCAATGCGCCGGCGCCGGAGCGCCTGGCTTGGCACAAGCTGTATTCGAGCACCCGGCGTGCGAACGACACCGCCAAGGCCGAGAAGGACCTGCGGCAAGCGGCCACCCTGCTGGCTGTGCTGGTGGAACGCGACAACCTCGATCTTTCCTCGTCGGCAAAGGCGGTTCCCACGGAGGTGCTTGGCGCAGCGCGTCAACGGCTACCCGCATTGCAGAGCCTGCTCGAACCACATCCGCAGGCACTGGACGAGATCCAGCGCGCCGTGCATGAAGCCACTTGAAGGGGTCGACCGGACGGGAAAAACGGGACCAAACCCCCCGACGGTGTAACCGAACGGGCTTCCCGTCCGAATAGACCGGTGCAGCGATGCAACCCGTGTCCATTCCCGAGGAACCTTCCGATGATCCGTCGCACCGTAAACACGCTCCTGGCCGGAGCCCTGCTCGGCCTTTCCAGCCTCGCCAATGCCATCGACCTGCGGCCGTTCGACGCTTCGGCGCTGGCCGGTCTCCAGTCCGCCGGCAAGCCGGTGGCCGTGCATTTCCACGCGAACTGGTGCCCGACCTGCGTCAGCCAGACGCGGGCATTCGATCAGATGAAGTCTGCAGGACAGTTGCAGGGCCTGACCGTGCTGGTCGCCGACTACGACAAGGAGACCGAGCTGCGCCGCACGCTGAAGGTGCGCTCGCAGTCCACGCTGGTCGTCTACCGTGGCAAGGACGAGGTCGCGCGCAGCGCCGGCCAGACCGACCCGGAGGCGCTGCGCAAGGCACTCGCTGCGGCGCTCTGATCGTCGTCGCTGCCGGTTGCGGCCATGGTCTCCCTGCCTGAACTCGGCCTCGCCCTGGTGGCTGGCAGCCTGACCACGCTCAATCCGTGCGTGTTCCCGCTGCTGCCGCTGGTCCTCGGCGGCGCAGTGCAGGAAAACCGCTTCGCGCCGGTGGCGATGGGCGCCGGAATGGTGGCCGCGTTCGCACTGCTCGGGCTGCTGGTGGGCGTCGCCGGCGATGCGATCGGGCTCGACCCCGAGCATGTTCGCACCGCGGGCGCGCTGCTGCTCATCGCGTTCGGCTGCGTGATGCTGGTCCCGGCGCTGAACGCACGCTTCACGCACCTGATGGCGCCCATGGCCAGCGGGGCCAATGACGCCTCGGCGCGCTTCCACGCGGGCTCGCTCGGCGGCGCGTTCGCGATCGGCGGGCTGCTCGGCATGGTCTGGAGTCCGTGCTCCGGTCCGATGCTCGCCGGCGCGCTGACCCTTGTCGCGACCGAGGGCGGGGCAGCGCGCGGCACCGCGGTGCTGGGCACGTTCGGGCTGGGCGCGGCGACCGTGCTGGTGGCGGCCGCCTACGCGTCGCGTGCCGGCTTCGGCCGGGTGCGTGGCTGGATCATGACCCACATGGACCGGGTGAAGCGCGGCTTCGGCGTGCTGGTGCTGCTGCTGGGCATCGCGATCCTCGTCGGCGGCGACAAGTGGCTCGAATCGCAGCTCGTGCGCGTGATGCCGCAGGGCTGGATCGACCTCACCACGCGGCTCTGATCGCCCGATCGGGCGCTGCAGGGCGCGCGTAGACACCGAAACGTCATCTTGTCACAACCCGCCGGTAACATTTCCGCCAGGCAAGGGGTGGGATGGCGCTGCGGCGCGCGAAGCCAGCGGGCGCGGTCTGCTCGCACGAATCCTGCTCCTGCCGGGACAGGCAGGGACCCGGTCAGGGCGCTCCTGCTCCATCGCCAACCCAGGCTAGGCCCCAGGATCGCCAGACATGCAACGGACTCCCGCGAAAGCGCGTGCCATCGCCGTGACGCTCCTGTTGGCGTTGCAATGCGCGCCGGCGCGCGCCGATGCGCTGCTGGATCGCGCGGGGGTGCTGCTCGATGCACGGGCGCCGAAGGCGGCGTTCGAGCTCCTGTCTCCGCTCGAGCCACAACGCGCGGGCGACCCTGCGTTCGACTACCTGCTCGGCATCGCGGCGCTCGGCATCGGACAGCCGACACGCGCGATCTTCGCACTGGAGCGCGTGCTCGACGTGCGCGCAGGGGACGTACCCGCACGCGCCGCGATCGCCCGCGCCTACCTGGCCGTGGGCGAGACCGAGAACGCGCGCAGGGCGTTGGCCGGCATGCGTCCGGAGGATCGGCCCGCGGAGCTCGCCGCCGCGCTCGACCGCCACGGCCTGGCGCCTTCCGATCCCGATGGCGTGCGTCCCCGGGGGTGGCAGGCTTACCTGGAAGGGCGGGCGGGGCACGACAGCAACGTGAACAGCGCGACGGCTACTTCGCAGGTGGCGATCCCTGCGCTGGGCGGACAGTCGGTGACGCTCGATCCTTCCGGCACGCGTCCCCAGGCCGGCTTCCTGTCGATCGCGGGCGGCATCGACCTGCGGGCGCCGCTCGCCCATGCGCTCTCACTTTCGGCGAACGCGGCGGCCAGCCGGCTCGCGCATCGGCACGAGGATCGGTTCGACACCGCTACGCTCGACGCCGGTGTCGGCCTCGCATGGGCCCGCGGCCCGGACAGGGTCGACCTGGCGCTGCAGGCGAACCGCCTGCGCCTGGACGACCGCCGGTTTCGCGACGTCGCAGGCGTCGTCGCCCAGTGGCAACATGCCGTCGCGCCGGACACGCGACTGACCGCGTTCGCGCAGCAGGCGCGGCTCTCCTACCCGTCACAGCCGGTCAGGGACGCAGACCGTGGGGTCGTCGGCGTATCGGTGTTGCAGGCGTTCCCCGCGTCCGGAAGAACCACTTACGCAAGCGCCTACGCCGGGCGCGAGGACGAGCGCGCCGGATCGGTGCCGCACCTCGGCCATTCGCTCGCCGGCCTGCGCATCGGCCTGCAGTGGCCGACGGTCGGAGCCGGCACGCTGTATGTGGATGCCGCGCACGAGCGGCGCCGGCATGGCGGGCCGGAACCGTCCTTCCTCGCGGTGCGGCGGGACCAGCAGTTCTCGATCTCGGCCGGCCTGCACTAAGTTCCTGCGCGCGGCTGGCGGATCACGCCCGAGGTCGCGCTGACCCGCAACCGGTCCGGCATCGCCCTGTTCGACTTCAATCGCCAGGTCGTGTCCGTGGCGCTGCGGCGCGAGTTCCCATGATGGCAGGCGCGCGAAAGGGCATGCTGCCGGAAACGCTGCGCAAGGTCGTAATGGTCGCGGCGCTCTGCATCCCGGCCGTGGCTCCGGCCAACGCCGCAGGCACGATCGAGTACGTGAGCGGCGCGGCCGCCGTCCGTCCGGCGGACGGCGCGCCACGGACCGCCGCGCGCGGCGGTTCGATCGCACCCGGCGAGACGGTGGAAACAGGCAACGGCCGGTTGCACCTGCGCATGGCCGACGGTGCCTACATCGCGCTGCAGCCAGGCTCGACGCTTCGCTTCGACGAATACCGCATCAAGGAGCGATCAGGCGATCGCGAGGGAGTCCTGATCAGCCTGTCGCGCGGCGGCATGCGCACGATCACCGGCCTGATCGGGCGCTTCGACCGCAGCACCTACGAACTGCGCACGCCGGACGCGACAATCGGCATTCGCGGCACCGAATTCTCGGTCACGCATCTGGACGGCACCGCGGTCCACGTGGCCGGTGGCGAGATTGCCCTGTGCAGCAGCGCCGGCTGCATCCCGGTGGCGGCCGGACAGGGAGGTCGGGTCGCCGGACCCGACACCCCGCCACTGCCGGTGCGGCCGACGGCGCCGGCAGGACCGGGGTCCGCGCTGCCGCCGATGGGGCCGAACGGCGTCCGGGCAGGCGAGCAGCGCGACTCGGCAGGCCGCTCCGCGGTGCTGCCCCCGCCCCCGCCACCGCCTCGCCCGGAAGGGGAAGGACGGTCTGTCGGCATGCCCTGATATGCCGGGTCAGCGCCGCGCGCGCCGTGCCAGCGTGCCCAGCATCCCGAGGCCAGCGAGCAGCAGCCACGCGCCCGCCGGCAGCGGGATCGGCGTCGGAGGCAGCAGGTTCGATCCGAGGACGGCACCCGGGATGGATGCGACCATCATGTCGTCGAAGCCGAACTCGTCGAGCATCGATGCCACGCCCGCGACGGGTTCGGGCGCGATGCCCCCGTCGGCATCCACGACACGGAAACGGATGGCCGAGATGGCGTTCGCGATCTCGGTGGCCCTCAGGCCGACGAACATCGAGCGGCCGCTCTCGACCGGACCGCTGAACAGCGTGTTCGGTACGAGGAGCGGCGCGGTGCCACCGAGCGCACGCTCGATTTCGAGCGAGAGTTGCCCGCCCCAGTCGCCGGGATCGGTCATGAAGAACGCGAACGCGGTCACTGGTGTACTGAACGTCACCGTGAACAGTGATCCGCCAGGCCCCGCCCCGCCGACCACGCTGTAGAAGCGCTCACCCGAGATCGGCCGCACGCCGCTGGTGGTGTCGGTGCTGACCCGCCCGGCCCCGGTGATGGTGGCGGTGACGCTGACCGGCGTGCCGGCGAAGTCGATCGCCAGCGGGGTGCCGCCCGAGCGCGACTCGAAGGTCTCGGTGCCGGCACCGGACACCATGCCCAGGAACTGGTTGCGGGCGAAGTGGCCGTTGCTGGTCTGGCCCGGCCCGTCCGATGCGAAGATCGGTGTGTAGGCAAGGGCCGCAAGTACATCACCGGCCGGAGCGGCCAGCCCGGCGGCAAGCAGCATGGAAAACAGCATCCTGCGCAGCATTGGAATCCTCCCATGGCGATGCGTGCGACCGCAGAGGGGGCGGCTCCCCCGGCGCGAATCCGTCGAAGTATCCCCCGGACACGCGTCGGGACGCAGTGGCATTCCACATGGCATCGAGCCTTTCGGACCATGCGCGGTCGATCCCGCCGGAGGCGGCACGTTCAGGTGGCTCCGATGTCCGCACCCCACCAGCGATACCAGCCGACCAGCATCGCGATGGCCGCGCACATCAGCGCATTGCACAGGCTCACCATCGAGGCACGCCCCAGCCGCTGTCCGCCCTGCTCGTGGAGCCATGCGGCCATCGTGAGATGGCTGCCGAACCAGATCAGCCACGTCCACAGCGAGTGCTGGCCGGCGTCACCACTGACATGGATCGCCCACATGGTCGGCAGGTAGGCGATGATCCGCGCAGAGTTGAACAGCGTGAAGCTCCATCCGAGCACGACCAGGTAGGTACGCCGGCGTCCCCGCAGGCGCATCGCCGCAGCGCCCTCGATGCGCCTGCCGCTCAGCGCGCGCGGCCGAACACGGCAGCCCGGAGGCGGTCGCTTTCGGTCGCGAACTCGCGCACGTACCGGACGGTGGTCTCCACGTCGAACGGCGTCGGGTCGGCGCCCAGCGCCTGCATCCGCTCGGTCACCGCCGGCTGCCTTGCGGCTGCGACCAGTGCGGCATTGAGTCGCTGCACGGCACTGGCCGGTGTCGCGCCCGGCGCCCACAGGCAAAGCCCGCCATTGAAACGGTAACCGGGCAGCCCGGCCTCCTCGGCGGTCGGGACATCCGGCAGCGCGACCAGGCGCCTGTCCGACAGGACCGCCAGCGCCTTCAGGCGGCCGCTCCTGACCATCGGTATCCCGGCCGCCGAAGGCAACACCGCGTACGAAAGACGGCCGCCGACCAGGTCATTGACCGGGCTGTCCTTGTACGGCACGTGCAGCGCAGTAAAGCCCATCGTGCGTGCCAGCCGCTCTCCCTGCAGGTGCGGCGTGCTGCCTTCTCCGGTGGACGGGTATGCGATGGGGGCGGACGCAGCCTTCGCCCTTCCCGCGAAGTCCGACAGCGAGGCAACGGGGCTGCTGGCCGGAACCAGGACCAGCCAGTGATCGAGCAGCAGGCGCCCTACAGGCGTGAGGTCCTTGAACAGCGCCAATGGAGCACGTCCCTGCGCCTCGAACGCGAAAGTGATGGAATCGCCCGAGCATCCGCTGACGTTGAGCGTGTGCCCGTCCGGGCTCGCCGCGGCCACCGCCGCAGTGGCGATCGTGCCGCCTGCGCCGGGCCGGTTCTCGACGACCACGGGATGCCCGAGCGACGCTGCCATGGGCTCGGCCAGCAGTCGCGCCACGACATCGGGGGCGGAGCCCGGCGGCGAGCCGATGAGCAGCCGAACCGGCTGGGTCGGGAACGCGTCAGCCGGGTGCGATGCCATCAGCAACGCGATGGCACCAGCCGACCACAGCGCGCGAGCGAGACTTCGGGGTACGCGGGAAGCAGATGGCATGGACGACTCCTGATGAGAAAGTCGACCGATGCTGCCCGCCCACCCGGCCGGCGGCAATGCTCCGCTCTGCTAATCTCCCTTCAGCATTCTGCTTACGCAGGAAGGGATGATGGGCATCCACAAGCTTCGCGGTCTCGAGTACCTGGTAGCGGCGATCGATGGCGGCAGCTTCAGCGCAGCCGCCCGCCGCCTGGGGGTGTCGACGCCATCGGTCCACCGCCTGGTGCAGGCGCTGGAGGCAGAACTGGGCGTTGCCCTGATCGACCGCTCGGCACTGCCGCTGCGACCGACCTCCCATGCTTCGGCCTACGTCGATCGCGCGCGCGGACTCCTGTCCGAACTGCGCGAACTCGACGCCAGCCTGGCCGACCAAGGCAACGCGCCGCGAGGGACGATCTCGCTGGCCGCGGACAGCGTGGTACGGGAGTACCTGCTGCCGGACATGATCACAGCCTTCCATGCATGCCATCCCGACATCGAGGTACAGGTGATGGAGGCCGGTTCGGTGCGGGACCTGGCCCGGCTTGGCACCGACATGCTGATGCAGTCCGGATGGCCTCCCGCGCAGGATGCCGTCCTGCGCACGCTCGCCGACACCCGATGGCTGGTCGTCGCCACGCCCTCGTACTGGATCCGCCATGGCGAGCCGAAGCAACCGTCCGACCTGGCGAGTCATCCGTGCGCGCTCTACCGCACGCCCTTCGGAGAGGTTCTCAGCAAATGGATGTTCGTGCGCGAGGGCCGGAAGGAAACTGTCGACGTGGACGGCTGGCTGGTCAGCGACTGTCGCAGCGTGCTGGACGGACCGCTCCTTGCAGGACAGGTCGTCGCGCGCATCAACGACTTCTCGATTCGTCGCGCGCTCGGCGACGGCAGCCTGCAACCGGTGCTGCTGGACTGGACCGGCCTGCATTCGCCCCCGATCAGCCTGGTCGTCAAGCGCTCGCTGACCCGCCAGCCCCGGGTGCGCGCCTGGATGGACTTTGCCGTGGAACACGCGGAACGGCTGGCACGGCAGCGGCTCCCTGCCGGATTGCCGGCCGTTCGACCGTCGGAGAGACCGGAGTGGTGGAAGCGACGCGTGTCGGCAGGGCCTCGGGATGCAGCCAGATAAAGGTCCTTGAAGCTGCCTGTCCACCGGGTTTCGGATGCGGAAGCAGACATCAACCGACCATCGCACAACAGGTTCGTCCATCAGTCCTTTCGGACCATGGGCAGCGGTGTCGGCTGTTGGACATCAGGTGAAGCTTGCTTCAGCGCTGCTGATCGCGAGCGTTGCCGCTGCGCCCGCGCACGCTGGCGTTTTTTCGACCATCGTCGGCTATTCGAGGAATGGCATCGGAACGTCTCGGCCTGGGCTGGGGCACCGGACGACGTGTACCTCGGACTGGGCGCGGGCAATGTCACCTTCGACTTCGGCACCAGCGTCGTGGTCAACCGACCCGGGCTCGTCGATCTCGATGTATGCGAGGTGGACACGGACGCCGTGGAATTCAGCCTTATGACCATCGGAGTCAGCCAGGACGGGGTGACTTTCACCAGCATCAAGACCAGCGAAACCACGCTTGTCCGGACCAGTGGAGATTCCGTGCACGACAACAGCTTTGGCAGGTCCCACAACCTGGGCGCATTCGACTGGATACGCTACGTGCTCATCGATGGCCTGGGTACCGGTGGCGCGGGCGGGGCCAATGCAAGAGGCGCTGCGTGTCCCCGATCCGCAGCAAGCGTGTGCCGCGGGCTCTGGCGACCGGTGAAGTCTGGTCAACCGATCGCTCTCCATTGCTGGCCCAGGAAGACTGCGGCTGACGCATCTTCCTTGCAGGTCGAAATTCGTCGGAGCAGGATTCGGGCTACAGACTGAGGCTCAAGGTCCGGCGTACGATAAAGGCGAGCGAGGGTGCAGACACGAAAGCGAGATCAGGGCGCACCTGGGTGCCGGACTGGATCCCGGAACCGTGCGACTAGCGGGGACTGCAGGGCACAAGGGCTTTGTTTCTGGCCGCGGAACCCGATCCCCTGAGATGCGTGCCGGCGAACAATACTTTCGGGCGCCCCAGTCAGCCCCCGAACGCTGCTGCCTGCAATCGACCGGCCTCGCGCTCGATAACGCCTCACTCGCCCGTCTTCAGCCGCGCGCCGCCTGGCACGGCTTGGTTGGGCCTGCAGGCGCAGCCGCCGCGTCTGTGGTGCACCCGATGCGGCCTGTTCGACGCGCTGCAGGTCATGGGTGGTGCCGCCGCGCAGTCGGCCCGCGCTGGCGCGCAGGGTCCAATCCTTCGCTGTGAACCAGATCAAGGAACTCATCGCCCATCTGCACAGCCAGGGCGCGGGCCCGCGCCATGTGGCGGACCTGTTGCGCCTGTGGGTGCAGGCCCTGCCGCAGGGCCCGCGCCGCAGCCAGCCCGAGCACTTCCTGCCCCAGCGCGTGCGGCACGGCTTGCCCGCCTGGCAAGCCACGCTGCAGGGCCTGGCCACACTGCAACAGCGCCACCCGGCTGAAGACGGCAGCGAACGCCTGCTGGTGAAGCTGGCCGACGGCAAGACCGTGGAAAGCGTGCTGCTGACGCCCGAGCGCATTCCCGGCCTGTGCGTCAGCACCCAGGTAGGTTGTGCCGTGGACTGCGGTTTCTGCATGACCGGGCAGGGTGGCCTGCTGCGCCAGCTGGGCAGCGCCGAGATCGTGGCGCAGCTGGCCCTGGCGCGCACGTTGCGGCCCGTGAGGAAAGTGGTCTTCATGGGCATGGGCGAGCCGGCGCACAACCTGGATGCCGTGCTCGAGGCTATCGAACTGATGGGCTCGCTGGGCAACATCGGCCACAAGAACCTGGTGTTCAGCACCGTGGGCGACCCGCGTGCCTTCGAACGCCTGATGGCACTGCGCGAAGGACAGGTGCGCCCGGCGCTGGCGCTGAGCCTGCACACCACCAAGCCGGGCCTGCGCGAACAGCTGCTGCCCCGTGCTGCCCGCATCGCGCCGGCCGAACTGGTGGCCGCAGGTACTGCCTACGCGCGGGCCACTGGCTACCCCATCCAGTACCAGTGGACGTTGATGCAGGGCGTGAACGACGGCGACGACGAGATCGACGGCATCGTGCAGCTTCTGCACGGCCAGTACGCGGTGCTGAACCTGATCCCCTACAACAGCGTGCCCGGCCTGCCCTGGCAGCGGCCCAGCCGGGAACGTGCGGCCGAAATGGCGCGGCGGCTGCACAGCCGCGGCATCCTCACCAAGCTGCGCCAGTCGGCCGGGCAGGACGTGGACGGTGGCTGCGGCCAACTGCGGGCGCGCAGCGAAGGCAGCGAGGCCCCGGTCAGCAAGGCAGCAGCGCGGCGCATTGCCATTCAGCCGGGGTAAGCCTGCAGGTGGCTGCCTGTCGCGCAGGCAACGGGACCAGATCCCGGTCTTCAGGGGCAGTTGGGATCCGCTGCCGGCCGCTGGGTGCCCTGGGCACCCCCGGTGACGGAACCCAAGGCACTGCCCAGCGCGGCCCCCAGGCTGCGCCCCCATCCACCCCCAAGCACCGCGCCGCCGACCTCGGCGCCGGCGCGCTGTCCCTCGGCCGCGCCGCCCTGTGCCTGGCGCGGCGGACAGTTCACGTTCGCGGTCGTGCTGCCGCCGGGCGCCGGCTGGGCAGCCGGTGCGCCCGCGGCGGCGGGCGCCGACGCAGCCGCGGGAGGGGCGGCCGGCGAAGCCGCGGCCGCCGGCGCGGACGACGTCGGGTCCTGGTCGGCCCGCACGAACTGGCGCGGCCCCTTCGCCCCGCCCGGCCACGGCGTCCAGTCGACGATGTCGTTGACCGAATAGGGCTGGCTCGAGGCGACCAGCGGCCGCGGCTGCGCGGGCGGATGGATAACGATCAGCGCGATCTTGCGGTCCCGCTCCGGCCCGGCGAACACGAACTCGACCCGGGTACCGGAGGTGAGCTGGAAGCCGCGCGCATCCATCGGGTTGCGGAACCATTCGCGCTTCATGCCGTCGGCCTCGGTGCGCGGCTGCAGCACGCCGTGCCAGCGCGCGACCAGGTCGGCGAACGGCACGGTGCTGGTGTAGTAGAACCGCTTGTACGGCCCGGAGCCGTCGCATTTCGGGTCGCCGGTGGTACGCGGTCCGTCGATCGTCAGTCCATCGAGGTCGGGCAGGCCGAGCTGCGCCGCGGACGGGGGATTGCGCGCCAGCGCGGCGCCTGCGGCCTTGGCGCGCTGGGGGCTGAAGTCGACGCAGTCGGCACGCACAGCCACGGCGGTCATCGATAGCACGATGGCCGTACCCAGCAGGATTGCACGCGATGCGAATGCCATGACCGCTCCGGAAACGAATGCAGAGGCTTAA
Organism: Betaproteobacteria bacterium; assembly: GCA_021298815.1. Lineage (GTDB taxonomy): Bacteria > Pseudomonadota > Gammaproteobacteria > Burkholderiales > CAIKXV01 > CAIKXV01. The sequence goes on from JAJTHE010000037.1 coordinate 30,158, forward strand.
TCCTCGCCGCGCAGGTCCGCTGCTGTCAATCGCGCTACAGGAACACCTGCACTTCGCCGTCGAGCACCCTGACCGGATACATCGGCAACGGCGTCAGCCCATGCAGTTCGCGGCCCTGGTCGCCGAGGTCGAACTGCCATCCATGCAGCGGACAGGTCAGCACCAGCCCGTCGAGCTCGCCCCGGTGCATCGGGCCGCCCGAGTGCGGGCAGAAATCATCGAACGCGTACATCCGCTCGTCGACCGTGATCATCATCAGGCGCCGGCCACGCACGCTGGCCAGCGCCGCGCCCTCGATTAGGTCCGACTCGGCGCAGGCGACGCGCCATGCCGGCGCGTCGGGCGCGGCCTGGCCGGGCAGCGCGCCGGCTGGCGACGGATCAGGCATCTGCGCCGGCGCCCGGGTCGTCCGTCACTTCGCCGGCGTGTCGAACGCGTCGACGAAATGCGCCGCCTTCACCAGCTTCCTGCCGGCGACGCGGCCGAGGCGGTCGAGTTCCGGGATGTTCTCCGGCTTGTCCATCGCCTCCAGGTTCTTCAGCGCCTTCGCGCCGAGCGTCTCGCCCAGCGTGGAGGCGCACCACTCCTCCTGCAGCAAGACGTTGTAGCGCAGGTAGCTGCACATCGGCGTGCCACCCAGCGGCGGCTGGGCCTTGTCGAGTTCACGATCGATGCGACGCGCGGTCGGGCTGTTCGACAGCCACTGCATCACGGTCTCGACCTGGTCCGCGCAGTCTTCCATCAGGGCGCTCAGCGACATCACTGCATGGATCGCGGCGGTGCCCTTGACGATGCCGGCATGCCCGACCTCGGCGTTGGCCTTGCCGGTGCCGACCGACACTACCAGCATGCGGTCCTCGCCCACCGGCCAGTTGAGCCGGTAGCCTTCCATCGTCGCGGTCATCAGCGCCTGCAGCGCGGGGTTGTTCGACGGCGTCACGCCGCCATCGACGAAGTCCCCGACCACGGCCTTCAGGCCGCCGGACGCGCGCCCGATGCGCAGCGTCTCGGGATCGAAGAAGTACGGCGCAGCGGTGCTCGCGCGCACCACCTGCCACAGCGGGTACTCGGCGTTGGGCACGGTGGTCGACTGGGTGCCGCCGCGGAAGTAGCGCGCCTTCGGGTTGTTGGTGATCGGCCACGCACTGCCGGTATCGAGGCGCTTGGTCACCACCAGCAGGCCGGTGCGGAAGTCCTTGCTGTCCATCGTGCGTTCGCCGAGCACGCCGATCAGCGCATCGCGCACCTTGTCGCCGTCGAACTTCGCGCGCAGGGCGCCCCAGCGGAGCAGGCTGCGCTTGAACACGACGTTGCCCAGGGCCATGTAGTGGTCGTGCACCTCGTCGACGCTCATGCCGAGCGACAGGGCCGCCGCGATGATCGCGCCGGTGGAGGTGCCGGCGATCAGGTCAAAGTAGTCGCACAGCCGGAAGTCGGGATCGCCGCCGTGGCGTGCGCGCAGCAGGGTCTCGATCTCGCGCAGCATGCCCAGGGTCAGCACCCCGCGCAGGCCGCCGCCGTCGAGGGCCAGGATGCGCTTCGGACCGACCTTGGGATCGAGGTGTTCGGCAAGGCTGCGATAGCGCGCCATGGCAGGCTCCAGGTGTGCTCGGGGGGCCATCATTCTTGCACGGGTGGCGCGCGGCTCCAACCGGGGCTGCCGCGGCGGATGCGCTATGCTCCATCGCACAGACGAGGAGGGGAACCCGATGCCGACGCAACCGAACGTCGTCCTGTTCAGCGTGCACAGGGACGCGATGGACGCAGCCGTGCGTGCCTTCGCCAGCGACTGGCCCGAGGCGCGGATCAGCAACCTGCTGGACGACGGGCTGTTCAGCTGGGTGCGCGAGGCCGGTGGCGTGGTGCCGGAGATGTACGACGCGTTCCGTACGCTGGTGCGCTATGCGCTCTCGCGCCATGCCGAGGGCATCGTGTTCACCTGCTCGGCCTTCCGCGACGTGATCGATGCCTGCGCGAAGGAGTTCCCGATCCCGATGATCGGGCCGAACGAGGCGATGATCGAGCAGGCGCTGGAGGCCGGTTCGCGGTTCGCGGTGATGGCGACCGTCGGACCGACCATCCCCTCGTTCTCCGCCGAGATGCTCGATGTCGCGGCCGCGCGTGGCCGGAAGATCGAGCTCGTGCCGTACGTGGTCGACGGCGCCTTCGATGCGCTGGCCGGTGGCGACCCGGCCCGCCATGACGCGCTGGTCGCGGCGAAGGCGCGCGAGACCTCCGGCTGCGATGCGATCGTGCTGGCGCAGTTCACGCTGTCGCGGGCGGTGCCGGCGGTGGCCGGCGTGAGCCCGCTGCCGATCTTCAACTCGCCGGGCGCGGCGGTGGCGAAGATGCGCCGGCTCCTCGCACGCTGACGCCCGGACGCTGGAGGATCACTCCGGCTTGATGCCCACCGCGCGCACCACCTTGCCCCACTTCTCGTACTCGGACAGCACGAACTTGCGGAACTGTTCAGGGCCCGCCGGCGCGACGTCGGTGCCGGCCTTGCGGAAGCCCTCGACCACTTCGGGGGCCTTCACCAGCGCGACCGTCTCTCGGTGCAGCGCATCGATGACGGTGCGCGCGGTCTTCACCGGCACCGACAGGCCCATCCAGAACGTCGCGTCGTAGCCTGGCACCCCGGCCTCGGCAATGCTCGGCACGTCGGGCATCTGCGCCGAGCGCTGCGCGGTGGTGACGCCCAGCGCCAGCAAGCGGCCGGCGTTGTGGTGGGACAGCGCGATCGCGATGCCCGGGAAGCCGATCTTCACCTGTCCGCCGAGGACGTCCGCGATCGCCGCACCACTGCCCTTGTACGAGACATGGGTGACCTTGATGCCGGCCATCGACATGAAAAGCTCGCCGAACAGGTGCTGGCCGCCGCCGACGCCCGACGAGGCCCAGTCGAGCTTGCCGGGCTGCGGCCGGGCCAGCGCGATCAGCTCCTTCACCGACTTCACTGCCAGCGTCGGATGCACCACCAGCACGTTCGGCGAGGAGGCGAACATCGCGACCTGGGCGAAGTCCTTCAGCGTGTCGTAGCCCAGCTTCGGATAGACATGCGGGCTCACCACGAACGGCGTGGCGGTGACCAGCACCGTGTAGCCGTCGGGCTCGGCCCTGGCCACGGTGGCGGTGCCGATCGCCCCACCGGCGCCCGGGCGGTTGTCGATGATGAACGGGCTGCCCATGCGCTCGGCGAGCCGGGTCGCGAGGATGCGGGTCGGTACGTCGGTCGCACCGCCGGCCGCGAACGGCACCAGCAAGCGCACTGGCTTCGCGGGATAGGCGGGGGCCTGTCCCTGGGCGAACGCGGAGGATGCCACCGCGAGCGCGCAGCCCGCCAGGGTCCAGCGTGCGTGGTGCCGATGGCTACGTTTCATGACTTCCTCCGTTCGGGCAGCGCTCTTCGGCGCGGGGGTGGGATTCTATCCGAGCCGGTCTCGCCCGGATGCCCGCGCGGTGACACCATGGCCGCCCGCCATGCATACCCGCTCTCCGGTACAGTACAAAGGCATCGACCGGATGGATGCAGGCGTCATGCCAGCCAGCATGGCGGACGCCCATGAATGCGGGACGGCCGTCGGCAGCCGATGGCGTCGAGCCCGCAGCGTGTCCACGGCGATCGTCGAACTGGAGGAGAAACCCATGAACAGACCGCTGGCCGGTGCCGCCGCCGCCCTTGCCACCACCGCCACCCTTGCCGCCGTCGCCGCCGGCGCAGTCCTGCCCGCTGCCGCCCACGCCCAGGCCTGGCCGGTGAAGCCGGTCCGGGTGGTGATCCCCTGGCCCGCCGGCGGCTCGAACGACATCGTCGGACGGATCGTGATGCAAGAAGTGTCGCGCGTCCTGGGCCAGCAGTTCGTGATCGACAACCGGGCCGGTGCCGCAGGATCGATCGGCGCCGACGTGGTGGCGAAGTCGCCGGCCGATGGCTACACGATCATGGTGCATTCCACCACCCATGTCGGCAACGCGCACCTCTACGGCAAGAAGCTCACCTACGACACGCTGAAGGACTTCACCGGCGTGGGCATGCTCTCGTCGCAGCCGGGCGTGCTGGTCGTGCACCCGTCGCTCCCGGTGAAGACGCTGAAGGACTTCATCGCGCTGGCGAAGGCGCGGCCGGGGCAGATCAACTACTCGTCCTCCGGCAACGGCAGCGCGCCGCACCTGCAGATGGCGCTGCTGATCTCGATGGCAGGCATCGACATCTCGCACGTGCCCTACAAGGGCGGCGCACCGCAGGTGGCCGCGCTGCTCGGCGGCGAGACCCAGGCCTCGTTCGCCACGGTGGGCACCGTGATCACGCAGATCCAGGCCGGGCGGCTGCGTGCGATCGCGCTCGGCTCGACCACGCGCAGCAAGATACTGCCCGGCGTGCCGACGATCTCGGACGCCGGCCTGCCCGGCTACGACATGAACCCGTGGATCGGCGTGTTCGCCCCGGCCGGCACGCCGCGCCCGATCATCGACCGGCTCAACGCCGAGATCAACACCGCGCTCGCGCTGCCCGACGTGGTGGCGACGCTGAGCAAGCAGGCGCTGGACCCGGCGCCGACCACGGTCGACGAGTTCAACCGCATCCTGCGCGTCGACTTCGAGAAGTACGGCAAGCTGATCGCGCTGACCAAGGCCCGCGTGGAATGAGCGGTCCGCACGCCGCCACCGGAGGCATCCCATGAGCCAGGCACACGATGGCATCGCGGGGGCCGCGGGCGCGACCGTCGCACAGGCGAAGTTCGCTTCGGCACTCACCTTCGACCACCTGCCGCACGCCGTGGTCGAGCGCATCAAGACCTGCGTGCTCGACACCCTCGGCTGCTGCCTGTTCGGCGCCACCCAGCCGTCGGTGCGCCTGCTCGCGCAGATGGCTGCCGGCGAAGACAGCGGCGGCGACGCGATCGTGATGGGCACGGCACAGCGGGCGAGCGCATCGATGGCGGCGATGGTCAACGCCACGGCCGCGCACAGCTTCCAGCTCGACGAGATCCACATCCAAGCAACGCTGCATCCGGGCTCGGCCGCGCTGCCGGCGGTGCTTGCGCTGGCGCAGACAAGTGGCGCGCCGCCCCGCTCCGGCCGCGATGTCATCACCGCACTGGTGGCCGGCTACGAGACCGCGCTGCGCACCGGCATGGCGGCGCGCGGCTCCATCTTCACCCGCGGATATCACAACCAGGGCGCGACCGGCGCCCTTGCCGCCGCGGTGGCCGGCGGACGGCTGCTCGGCCTGGATCCGCTGCAGATGCAGCATGCGCTGGGCATCGCGGGTTCGCAGGCAGCCGGACTGATGGCAGTGCAGGAAGGCGCGATGGCGAAGAGCTTCCATTGCGGCCGCGCATCGCAGAGCGGCGTCTATGCCGCGAAGCTCGCCGCCCTGGGCTACACCGGCATCCCGCAGGTGCTCGAGGAGCCCTATGGCGGCTTCCTCAGCACGGTGGCGATCCCGGCGCAGTGCGACGGCGGGATTCTCGCCGCCGGGCTGGGCGAGCGCTGGGAGACGCTGAACGTCGGTTACAAGCCCGCACCGGCGTCCAACGGCAGCGTGAGCGCAATGACGGCGCTGGATACGATCATGCGGGAGCACGGCCTCGAGCACGGCCAGATCGAGCGGATGACGGCCTGGGTCAGCAGCAACACGCTGGGGCATTGCGGCTGGGAGTACACCCGCGACAAGGTGCAGGGCGTGCTGGCCGCGCAGATGAACCTGCGCTACGGCCTCGCGGTGATGGCCCTGGAGCGGGAGGCAACCGCCGCGCAGTTCGCGCCCGACCGCCTGTTCGCGCCGGAGACCATGGCCTTGCTGCCGCGCATCCATGTCGAGCACGAACCGAAGTACGACGGCCATGGCGGGATCTACCGGGTCGCCTGCCGGCTGCAGGTGCAGACCCGCGACGGCCGCCGCCACGAGACCGAGGTGCTGTTCCGCAAGGGCAGCAACGAGGATCCGATGTCGCCCGACGAACTGCGGCGCAAGTTCCTCGGGCTGGCCTCGCCGGTGCTGGGCCAGTCACGGACAGCCGCAGTCGTGGCGCTCGTGGACCGGCTCGAACACCTGGCCGACACCACCGAGCTGACCGCTCTCCTGTCTTCCACGTAGCGTCAGCGGGCGCTCACATCCGACATCCGCGATACCATCTCGCTTTGCACCGAGGAGACGCGCCGTGGCCGACGACAAGCTGAACGCCTACAACATCTTCGACCTGCGCGAGCAGGCGCTGCGCCGCGTGCCGAAGGGCCTGTTCGAGTTCACCGATCGCGGCACCGAGGACGAGGTGTCGCTGAAGAACAACCGGTCGATCTTCGACGGCATCCGCTTCAAGCCGCGCACCCTGGTCGACGTGTCCAAGCGAACCCAGGCGACGACGATCTTCGGCGTGAACCACAAGATGCCGATCGCCATCGCCCCGACCGGCGTCGCCGGACTGATGTGGTACGAGGGCGAGGTCGCGCTGGCGAAGGCGGCGCGCGCGGCCGGCATCCCTTTCACGCTGGCCACCGGTTCGGTGACGCCGATGGAGAAGGTCGCGAAGGAAGCCGGGGGCGACCTCTGGTTCCAGCTCTACATGTGGCCCGACCGCTCGCTGTCGCACGAACTGGTGATGCGCGCCCGCGATGCCGGCTACAAGGCGCTGATCGTCACCGTCGATGGCGTGTCCTCGGGCAACCGCGAATACAACATCCGCAACGGCTTCACCATCCCGTTCACCTTCTCGACCCGCAACATGGTCGACATGATGAAGCACCCGAAGTGGCTGTTCGGCACGATGGCGCGCTACCTCGCGACCAGCGGCATGCCGACCTATGCGAACTACCCGGCCGCCGCGCGCGCGAAGCTCACCGCCGGCCCGGTCGGCCGTTCCAGCCTGCGCTCCGACTCGATCAACTGGGACGACCTCGACGCGCTGCGCAAGATCTGGCCGCACAAGCTGATCGTCAAGGGCATGCTCGACCCGGCCGATGCGGTGCGCGCGGTCGAGCACGGTGCCGACGGCATCGGCGTGTCGAACCACGGCGGGCGCAACCTCGACGGCATCATCTCGCCGATCGAAGCGCTGCCCGAGATCGTCGATGCGGTCGCCGGCCGCGCGACGATCTTCATGGACAGCGGCGTGCGTCGCGGCAGCGACGTGGTGAAGGCGCTGGCGCTGGGCGCCGATGCGGTGATGGTCGGCCGTGCCACGCTGTACGGCGTGGCGGCGGGCGGCGAAGCCGGTGCCGCGCGGGCGCTGGAGATCTTCCGCGACGAGATCCATCGCGTACAGGCGCTGCTCGGCGTGCACCACCTCGGGCAACTCGGCCCGCAGTACCTGAAGCTGGTCGACCCGACGCTGCGTGCACCGAAGTACGTGCGTCGGCCGCTGCAGGCGGTGCCAGCAGAGCCGGGCCTCGTCGCCAACGCGCAGGATCGGACCAGCTGACCCGGGTCAGTTCCGTCCGGGGGTCTTCGCGCCCCCGGAAATCAGGCGCGCCAGGGCCGGATCGAGACCGACGGTAGCGACAGCGGCCTCCGCGGCGCCGGTGAAGGTCGATGACTGCCGGACCTCGAGCGGGTCGCGCGCGGCCTGGTCCAGCGCGTCGCGTGCCGCCCGGGCGCCGACCTCGACGCTGTCGAGCAGCGGCACCGGGCAGTGTGGCTGGATGCGTGCAGCAAGCCCGGCAAGGCCGGCGCCGCCCAGGATGACCTCCCGGGCACCGTCCTCCGCGACGGCCGCGCGACAGCACGAGAGCAGCCGGTCCAGCGCGGCATCGGGATCGGCCGCGATCTGGCCCCCGGTGACGTCCACGGTCCGTACGCTGGCGAGCGCTTTTGAAACACCCAGTGCACCGGCAAGCCGTTCCAGCATCGGCTTCCATGCAGCGCCCCCGGTCACGATCGAGAAGCGACCCGCACGCGACGCCGATCCGAGCATGCAGGATTCCGCGAGACCGATCACCGGCACCGGGCTCACCTCCCGCAGCGCAAGCAGTCCCGGATCGCCGAAGCAGGCCAGCAGTACCGCGTCGCAGCCGGCGCCCTGCTGCGCATAGCAGTCGAGCGCAGCAAGGGCCGCCACCGCGAAGCAGCGCTCCGAACTGATGTAGGCACAGCCGAAACGCCCGGTGGCCTCGACGAGACGGACGCCGCTGCCGGTGATCTCAGAGACATGTCCCGCCGCCAGCGAAGTGACCGCAACGGAGGTATTGGGGTTGATCAGCAGCAGCGAGTGCATGGACGAAGCGTACACGCGCTGATCGGGCATCGCTCCAGCGCTCGACATCGCAGCCCGCCGGAGAACGCGGTAACCTCCGGCTGACGACAACGAGGAAGCCACGCATGCTCGACGCATCCCACGCCGCAATCGCCGACCTGGCACCCACCGGCAAGCTGCGCGCCGGCATCAACATGTCCAACTTCCTGCTCACGTCCCGTGCGCCGGATGGCGAGGCAATCGGCGTGGCGCTCGACCTCGCGCATGAACTCGGCCGGCGGCTGGGCGTGCCGACCGAGATCATCGAGTTCCCGAACCCGGGCAAGCTGGCCGAGTCGGCCGACAAGGGCATCTGGGATGTCGGCTTCCTCGGCGCCGAGCCGGCACGCGCAGTGCTGATCGATTTCTCCGCCGCCTATGTCGAGATCGAGGCCACCTACCTGGTGCGCGACGGCTCGCCGCTGAAGGCGATCGCCGACGTCGATCGCGAGGGCGTATCGGTGGTGGTGCCGGCCAAGGCCGCCTACGGCCTGTGGCTCGCGGCCAACCTGAAGCAGGCGAAGCTCACCGGCGTCGACACCGCCGACACCGCGGCGCAGCGCTTCGTCGACGAGAAGTTCGACGCGCTGGCCGGGCTGAAGGACCGGCTCACCCAGGACGTGAAGAAGATCCCCGGCACCCGCCTGCTGCCCGGACAGTTCGCGGCCGTGCAGCAGGCCGCAGGCACGCCCAAGGGCCGCGCGGCCGGCAATGCCTTCCTGTGCGACTTCATCGAGGACGTGAAGGCGTCGGGCCTGGTGGCGAAGCTGATCGAGAAGCACGACGTCGGCCACGGGCTGACGGTGGCGCCGCCGCGCTGAGCCTTCAGCGGGCGTGCAGGCGCGGCGCCGGGTCCAGCGTGAGCCCCATCTGTTCCAGCACCGCGCGGCCGAGCAGCCCGCAGGGATTGGCCAGCGTCTCCAGCACCTCGAAATGGTTGCAGTGCTGCGCGACCAGCAGTTCCACCGGCTTGCCCGCGGCACGCAGCGCGGCGGCGAACGCCTGTGACTGGCGCACGAACTCCGGTGACTCGAGCGTGCCGCAGGCGAGCACCAGCGGGACATCGATGCGCTGGACGTGGCGCATCGGGCTCAGCGCCTGCTCGCTCTCGTCGGTGAACGCCACGTAGCTGCTGCGCGCAGACAGCCGCACCGGCGCCAGGTCGTAGATGCCGCTGCACAGCAGGCCGCCCTTGAGCACGCCTGCAGGCAGGTCGAAGGCAGACGGCCAGTCCGTCGTCAATGCCACCGCCGCGAGGTGGGCGCCCGATGAATGCGCGGACACATGGATGCGATCGGGGTCGCCGCCGAACGATCGCGCATGGCGATGCACCCAGGCGATCGCCCGCCGGACCTGGTCGGCGATCGGCATCAGGTCGCCACCCGTGTCCTGCACCCACGAGAAGTCGGGCACCACCAGGTGGGCACCGGCCGCGACGAACAGTTCGGCCATGAACGCATGGCTGCTCGCGCGGCCGTTGCGCCAGGCACCGCCGTGGATGAACACGTTGATCGGTGCACGGGCACCTGCGCCCCCGTCCGCCCGCGGCGTGCGGTAGACGTCGAGCGTCTCGATCGGCACCGGTCCGTATGCGAAACGGTCGGGCTCGCCCAGCCGCTCGCGTACCCCGGCGCTGTCGGACGCATAGCGCCCGGTGACCTGCGGACGGTTCGGCGCATGGCGCGCCTGGTCGTAGGCCGCATCGAGCGCGGCCTGGTCCATGTCGAGCCAGACCAGCGGACCCCGGGCCGGGTCGCGCATCGCCGTCACTCGGCCTTCATGCCCGCCGCCTTGATCACCTTCGGCCACTTCGCGAGTTCCGCCTCGAGGAATGCGGTGAAGCGTGCCGGGGTGCTCGCGACCGGCTCGTAGCCCTGGTCGCGCAGGCGTGCGGCAACCTCCGGACTGAACAGGGCCTTCGCGGCCTGCGACTGGATCGTGTCCACGAAGGGCTTCGGCGTGCCGCCGGGGAACAGCAGGCTCTGCCAGGTCGCCACTTCATAGTCCGGGAAGCCCCCCGCTTCGGCGACCGTCGGCACGTCGGGCAGCGACGGCGCGCGCTTCGCGACGGTCACTGCCAGCGCACGCACCCGTCCGGACTTGATGTGCGCGGCCGCCGACGGCAGCGTCGAGGACATCACCAGCACGCGGCCACCGAGCAGGTCGGCGAGCGCAGGTCCGCTGCCCTTGTACGGGATGTGCACCATGCGGATGCCGGCCACCACGTTCAGCAGTTCCCCCGCGAGGTGCTGCGGCGAGCCAGTGCCGGGCGATGCGTAGTCGACCTGCCCGGGCCGGGCGCGGGCGAAGTCGATGAGTTCCCTCAGCGTGCGAGCCGGATGCGACGGATGCACCAGGAACACGTTGGACGACTCGGCGAGCAGCGTGATCGGCGTGAAGTCCTTGCCCAGGCGCAGCGGACGCTCGGGCGACAGCGCCGCGTTGATGACCAGGCTCGCCCCGCCGAGCAGCATGGTGTAGCCGTCGGGCAGCGCACGGGTGACCAGGTCGCTGGCGATCGCACCGCTGGCCCCGGGCCTGTTGTCGACCAGCACCGAGTGCCCGAGGTACTCGCCGAGCTTCTGCGCCGCGATGCGGCCCACGGTGTCCGATGCGCCGCCCGGCGACTGGCCGATGATCAGGCGGATCGGCCGCTGCGGATACGTTGTTTGCGCGACGGCGTCGACGATCGCCAGGGACGGCAACAGCATCGCAGCGGCGATGGCCGCGACCGCCGAGGGATAGATACGACGTGGATGGACCTGCATGCGATGCGTACTCCCGGTTCAGGCGGGCAGCGCCACCATGTCACGGTGCCCCACCCGCAGCGTCAACCTGCCTTCCGAGGCCTGCTGCCGGCGCAGCATGGCCCAATGGTCTACCTGGTCTGCCTGGCCTGCCGGCGCGCCCTCGGTCGAAAGCACGGAGCGCGCCACGGCGGCGCACTCGTCGACCATCCGCAGCAGCATCGCAGCGTCCCCGGCCTCGATGCGCCAGTCGCTGCTGGCGCTTTCCGTACGATAGCCGCGTGCCGCGAGCTTCGCCAGCATGGCGTCCGCAGCGGCCGGCCCGAGCGAGGCGCCGAAGCCCTTGTCCCCCTGCTGGTGGCGCTCGAATGCAGCCCCGATCGCGGCATCGCCCTTGGCCGCAGGCTGCCATTCCCGCCGGCCATCGACGGTCAGCGTGGCGAGCAGCGGCACGGCGGCGCTGGCGATCCGGTCGGCGAGCCGATCAAGCCATGCATCCGACACCAGGTCGAGGAAGGCGCTGGTGGTCACGCCATCGAAGGAACCCAGGTGAAGCCGGTCGAACGAGGCCTGCAGGTCCAGCCGGCGCGCGCGCACCCGCCACCGTGCACGACCGGTGTCGATCAGCAGGCCGCCTTCGGCGACGCGGCACTGCCATCCCTGCGCGACGGCCCAGCGGCCCAGCGCTCCCGCCTGTGCCGCGATGAGGTCCGGGTCGTGGTCGACCAGCAGCCAGTCCTGGTCGCCGGGCAACCGTGGCGCCAGCACGCGCAGGTTCGCGCCGGTGCCCGCTGCGAGGTCCACGATGCGGGCGGCACCGGGCCGCCAGGACGAAGGCCTCGTCCTGGCGGTCGCTGGGGCAGACGACACGGACGCCGACCCGGCCACCGACGCAGCCACAGACCCACCCCCGGCCGCGCGCTGCGACGCGCGCACGACGACGGCGTCGATGAAGCGCCGCGCCAGCGTGGCATCGCGCGCGGCGGCATCGAACGGCTCGCGCAATGCGAGCCAGCCGGCATCGAAGCCGCTCATGCCGCGAGCCGATCGGCGGCGTCGGCCCAGCGCCGGACCGCCGTCGGCCAGTCGGGCAACGCAGCCGCTGCCTGCAGCGCACCTGCGGACAGTCGCTGCCGCAAGGATGCGTCCGCCATCAGCCGCCGGAGCGCACTGCGCAAGGCATCGACATCGCCGGCGTCGACGAGCAGGCCCGCGGTCGCGGGGACGGTGTCCGGGATCGCACCCGCCGTGGTGCCGAGCACCGGCAACCCGCGCGCCATCGCTTCGGCATAGGCCATCCCGTATCCCTCGTGGCTCGACGCCAGCACGAACACATCCGCATCGCGCCAGGCGCCCGCCAGGGCGTCCGGCTTCATCTCGCCCGCGAGCACGATACGGTCGCCGAGCCCATGGGCTTCGATCGCGGCGCGCACCCGAGCGACCGCCGACGGGTCGCGCTCCAGGCTGCCGATGCAGGTGAGCCGCCACGACGACGCCTTCAGTCCGGCCAGTGCCTCGACCAGCAGGTGGTGTCCCTTGCGCGGCACCAGGCTGCCGACCGACAGCAGCCGCAGCGGCCCCTCGGCTTCGCGATACGCATCGCCATGCGCAGGATCGAACCCGGGCGCCGGCCGTTCGTTGCCCGGGGGCGTGACCGCGATGCGCGCCGGCGCGATGCCCGCGCCGGCAATGCAGCGCGCGGTATGCGCGCTCGGGCAGAGCACGCCGCGCAGCATTGGCCACAGCCTGCGTTCGATGCGGGCCATCCGCTCGGCCATCGCCGGCGCGATGCCGGTCTCGAGCGACAGCGAATGATGGATGAAGCCGAGCAGCCGCAGCCGGCCGGCCTGCCCCTGCAGGCAGTCGGCGAAGGCGGGCAGCGCGAGACCGTCGATCACGGCAAGGGCTCCCTCGGGCAGTGCGCGCAGCGCGTCGCCGGCCGCAGCGCAGGCGTGCACATCGGCATCCGGATGGCTGCCGGGCAGCTCGACCACCTGCACGTCGCGCCCCGCGGCGCGCAGGCCATCCACCACCCTGCGGTCGAACAGGTAGCCGCCGGTGAGCTGGTCGAGCGCGCCCGGCACGATCATCGTCATCGGCGATCCTGGCGACCCGGGCGATCCGGTCAACGCAGCGGACCTTCGAAGCTGGCCCATGCCACCGGCGACTCGCGCAGCGTCACCCGCATCGACGCGAGCTGCCCGGCCGTGCCCGGCCCGACCTCGCCGGCGGCGATCCGCGCCTGCATGCGGCGGAAGATCTCGCCCGCCATGAACTCGGTGGTGGTGTTGCGTCCGGCCAGCTCGGGCAGCGTGTCGAGGTTCTTGTAGTTCAGCCCGGCCAGCACGTCGCGCAGCGCCTGCAGCGCGAGGCCGATGTCGCAGACCAGCCCGTTCGCGTCCAGTTCGGCGCGGCGCAGTTCGATCTCGACGCCATAGGTCGCGCCATGCAGCTGCTGCGCCGGCCCGAAGATCTCTCCGCTGAAGCTGTGCGCGATCATGATGTGGTCGGAAACGGCGAGGCTGTACATGCGGGTGCTCCAGGATCAGGGATAGGTGACGACGGTGCACAGCGCACCGTCGGGGGCCTGCGCCAGCCGTGCCATGGCGGCCGGCAGCGTGTCGAACGGGATCTTCGCGTCGACCAGCGCATCGAAGGCCTCGTCGGCGAGCAGGTCGAGCGCGAGCGCGAGCCGCCGCCGGGTGTCCCAGCGTGCGCGCTGCGCGGTGGCGACCGCACCGACCTGCGACGAGCGCAGCACCAGTCGACGGCTGTGGAACGCCTCGCCCAGCGCCACCGGCACGCGGCGATCGCCGTACCAGCTCATCTCCAGCACCGTCGCCTCGAAGCCGGCGAGCGACAGCGCGCGGGCCAGTCCGTCGGGATGGCCGCTGGCATGCACGACGATGTCGCGTTCGCCCGCGGCATCGGCCGGCAGCACATGGCGCACGCCGAGCCGGGCGGCGACCGTGGCGCGGCGCAGATCGATGTCGACCAGTTCGACCTCGACGCCCGGGATGCGTGCGGCCAGCGTCGCGACCAGCAACCCGACCACGCCACCACCGACCACGGTCAGCCGGTCGCCGAGCCGGGGCGCGGCATCCCACAGGCCGTTGACCGCGGTTTCCATGTTCGCGGCGAGCACCGCGCGCGCGGCAGGCAGCGCGTCGGGCAGCACGGTGACCGCGGCCGCCGGCACCACGTAATGGTCCTGGTGGGGATGCAGGCAGAACACGCGCCGGCCGAGCAGGGCCTGCGCCCCCGCCTCGACCACGCCGACCGAGCAGTAGCCGTACTTCACCGGCGCGGGAAAGGCCCCCTCCTGGAACGGGCAGCGCATCGCCTGCCACTGGCTCCCGGGCACCTCGCCGCGGAACACCAGCGACTCGGTGCCGCGGCTGATGCCGCTGAACAGGCTGCGCACCCGCACCTCGTCCGGCCTGGCGGGTGGCAACGGTGCCGGGCGCAGTTCGCCCTGCCCCGGTCCGGTGACCCAGAACGCGCGCGCAGGCGTCGCGCCGATGCCGGACTCAGGCATCGGCATCCGGCCGCACGCCGGCCCGTGCGGCGTCCTGCGCATCGGCCATCGCCTCGAAGTCGCATTCGATCATCATGTCGTCGCCCATCACCACGCGCCGCGTGCGCGGACGCAGGCTCGACCCGAGGTCGCTGATCTCCGGCAGCACGATCGCCGGCCGGCCCGATCCGAGGATGACCGGCGCGACCGTGATCTGCAGCCGATGCAGCGCGCCCGCCTCGAGGAAGCGCGACACGGTGATGCCGCCGCCCTCGACCAGCAACCGGTGCAGGCCGTGCCGCGCGAGGACGCGGCAGATCTCGCGCGGATCGAGGCCGCGCGGCCCCCGTTCCACGGGGACCACCTCGGCATGGCCGAAGCGCTCGCCCTCGCGCGCGCTGCCGGCGGCCACCAGCAGCAGCGTGCGCACCGACGCGTCGTTGAACACGCGCTGGCTGCCGTCGAGCCGCCGCTCCGGGTCGATCACCACCCGCACCGGGTTGCGGCCGGTGCAGCGGCGCACGGTCAGCTGCGGATCGTCGTGCAGCACCGTGTTCACCCCGACGACCACCGCATCGGACAGCGCGCGCATGCGGTGCGTGTGCAGCAGGTCCTCGCTGCCGCTGAGCCAGCGCGACATGCCACCGGCGGTGGCGATGCGTCCGTCGAGGCTCTGCGCGAGATGGCCGACCACCAGCGCACGATCGCGCCGCCCGGCGCACAGCGGCGCGTAGAGCAAGACCAGCGGGCTGTCGGCATGCTGCCGCAGGGTCGCCAGGTCGCCGGCGAGCAGGGCCTGCCATTGCAGGCGTTCGTCGACGCAACCCTCGCCGCCCGCATCCGGCAGGGGATCGGTGCGTGCCGGTTCGCGGTCCGGTTCGCGGTCCAGCGCGATCAGGTCGGATACGAGCGACATGGGTGGCTGTCTGTCGTGCATTGCGGGTGGATCAACGGGGCGCGGGACGGCGGGCCGCGACGAAACTGTCGAACACGATGTCCGGGGCGCTCAGGTTGTGCACGGACGGCAGGCTGCGGCCGAACCGGGCCCCGCCTGCGCGGATGCCTTCGAACGCAAGAATCGGTACCGCCACCGGCATGCCCGAAGGCGCCCTGTCCCACTGGACAATGGCCACGTCCGCCTGCGCCGGCGCGACGAACATCGAGCGCAGCGCGGCGAACGGGGCATCCGCGGTCGACCCGGCGTCGATCGACAGCGACAGGCCGAGGCGCTCGCGCGACTCCTCGATCACCGACAGCCGGCCGCGCGACCCGTCGCCGAACACGAGGCTGAAACCGTCGTCCGCAGGATCGTAGGCCACCTCGCGCAGGGGCACGTACGGCCGGCCATCGAAGGCGATCGGCCCGAACAGGAACGAGCTGCCGAAGGCACTGTCGGGCAGCGTCGACGGCGGCAGCGGCTTCGCGCGCCAGTAGCCATCGGACGGATACAGCACCAGGATCTCGATGTCGTGCACCGTGCCGCCGGGGCCGGGCACGGCGCGCCGCGACAGCTGGACCAGGTGCAGTCCGCGCTCGACCCGCGCACCGACGCGGAAGTCGACCGATTCGGGCCGCCAGAAGGTCGGCAGCGCATGGCCGACCAGCCGCGTGCGTGCATCCTCGTACAGCGTGACCGTGCGCGGCTCGAAGCGGTGCACCGGATCCTTCGACATGTCGCAGTCGGTGAAGTCGGGCGCGGTGCTGTCGACGGTCACCGACGCGATGTAGGGCGGATGCTCGGCGACCAGCCGGAATGCGTTCACGCCGGTGCCTTGCACCTTGACGTAGACGTTGTCTTCCTCGGCACACCGGGTCGGCGTGCTGGCATTGACGAAGTCGACCTCGACCGCGCTCCCCGGATGCCCGGCGGGGTCGATAGAGGCGCAGCCGCCCATCGCCGCGGCAGCGAACGCGGCTGCGGCCATCCACCCACCGGCGCAAAGGCGCATCAGCCGTTCGCCGCCAGCGAAGGCTTCGCGCCCGGGGCGAACAACCCGGCGGATGCATCGGCCACCACCGCTGCCGCGGGCCAGGTCTCGTCGGGCGTGCGGCACAGGCCGGCGCGGGCCATCGCACGTCCGAGCGCCGGCGAGGCCGAGACCATTGCCAGCGGTACGGCAAGCAGCAGGCCGAGATAGATCGGCATGCCGAACCAGAACGCGCCGGGGGCGATCCAAAGCGTGGCCCCGGCCAGCGCGATGCCCACCAGCGCCTGCGGCCAGAGGCAGCGCAGCGCGACCGACAGCCGTACGCCCTCGGCATCGCGCTGCTGCGAGGTCCAGCCGACGCATCGGCCGAACGGCAGGCCGAGCAGGAAGATGCTGATCGCCACCGCCGACACCGGGGCGAGCAGCGTGGTCAGCAGCACCTCGATGAACGCACTGCACAGCACGCGCACGGTGCCGCCGAACGCGGTGCGCAGGCGGCGCCTCGCCAGCACGTTGAACAGGGTCGCCAGCTTGGGCGCGAAGGTCATCGCCAGGATGGCGATGAACAGGACGAGGCCGGTATCGGCGCGCAGCGGCAGCTGGCGCAGCAGCCCGGCGAACATCAGGCCGAGCCAGGCGAGCGAGCCGAAGTACATCGCGATGGCCAGCACCAGCTGGATGCGGCTCACCGGCCGCAGCCCGCGCAGCCCGAGCAGGCGCAGGTACTGCATGTTGCCCTGGCACCAGCGCAGGTCGCGCCGGATGAACTCGGGCAGGGTCGGCGGGTTCTCTTCCCAGCTGCCATCCTCGACCGGCAGCACGCGCACCTCGTAGCCGGCACGGCGCATCAGCACCGCCTCGACCTGGTCGTGGCTCAGCACATGGCCGCCGAGCGGGGGCCCGCCGGGCAGCACCGGCAGGTGGCAATGCTCGGTGAACGGAGCGACGCGCAGGATCGCGTTGTGTCCCCAGTAGGGACCGCAGTCGCCCTGCCAGGATGCGGAGCCGAGCGTGTACGAACGCATGCCCAGCCGCATGCCGAACTGGAACACGCGCGCGAACGGACTGGCGCTGGGCAGGCCGGTGACCAGGGTCTGCACGATGCCCAGGTGCGGCCGCGCCTGCATGATGCGCACCAGGCGCAGCATCGACTGCCCGGTCATCAGGCTGTCGGCGTCGAGCACGATCGCGAACGGGTACCGGCTGCCCCAGCGCTCGCAGAAGTCGCGGATGTTGCCCGCCTTGAAGCCAGTGCTCTGCGTGCGGCGGCGATAGGTGACCGGCACTGAGGCGCCGAACCGTGCCGACAGGACCTCGGCGGTCGCGGCCTCGGCTTCGGCGATGCCGGGCTCGTTGCTGTCGCTGAGCAGGTAGAGGTGGAAAGCGCCGGCATGGCCGGTCGCCAGCAGCCCCTGCAGCATCCACTCGAGGTTGCGCTGCAGGCGGCGCGTGTCCTCGTTGCGGATGCACACCAGCAACGCGGTGGTCGTGTCGATCGGCAGGTCGTCCGGCACGTCGCAGAGGTCCGGCGCCACCATGCGCGCCGGGTCGCGGCTGAACGTCATCACCATGAAGCCGATCACGGCGTTCCAGAAGCCGATGGTGGTCCACGGCAGGGTCAGCGCGAACAGCGCCAGCATCACCACGCCGATCGGGTCCAGCCCCTGCTCGAACAGGGTGAGGGCCATCAGCCAGAGCAGCGCGGCCGAGGTCGACAGCACCAGTGCGGCGAAGCCCGCCCGGCGCAGGTGCATCGACGGCGCGGCCGACAGCGCCAGCCGCGTTGCGACAGGCGCTGCCGGAGCATCCGTGCGCGGCATGCCGGGCACGGGGTTGTCCTGGTTCGACGGCTTCATGAGGTCCCTAGGTCATCCGTTTCAGCAGGCCGTCGCGGCGGACGAACGTGTGGTAGACCACGCCGCCGAGGTGCCCGCCGATCAGCAGGATGATCGCGATCGCCCCGCACCAGTGGAACAGCGAAAGCCATTGCGCGAGGGCTTCGTCCTTGCCGATCGGCGACGGCAGCGGAAGCACGCCGAACAGGGACAGCGGAAAGCCCCAGGCGTTGGTGGCCAGGAAACCGATCACCGGCATCAGCAGCAGCAGCGCATAAAGGGCGACGTGCGTGACATGTGCGCACAGTTGGATGAGCGGCGGCGTGTCCGGCGGCAACGGCGGCGGCGGATGCATCCGGCGATACACGATGCGGGCAAGCGCCAGGAAGAACACGACTACGCCCAGGCTCTCGTGCAGGTTGTACAACCGGAACTTTAACGCCTGGTCAGCCGGCTCGAAATAGGAGATCCAGAGCCCGGCGACGATGATCACCAGCATCAGTGCGGCGGTCGCCCAGTGGAGCCATCGGGCAGGTGGCAGGTAACGCAGCGAGGGCAGGATGGCATCTCCGGACGGGCACCGGTGGCAGCGACTGGGCACACTTCTCAGTTTGCCTGCGGAGTGCAGGACTCGAGCGTCGCGATGCTACTACGCCATCGCACGGGACAGTGACCCCCGCGCGATGTCCGTACGCCGGCCGTCGTCAGCAGGACGCCAGAGTCGGCAGCGAGCCGACGTTCGAAGCCGGCGTTCAATCCACCTGGATGTTCGCGCCCCGGATCACCTTCTCCCACTTCGCCATCTCGGCCTTGATGAACGCGGTGAACTCGTCCGGCGTGCTGCCGATCGGGTCGGCACCGAGGCTGGCGAACCGTTCGCGCACCTCGGTCGTCTTCAGCAGCGCGGCGGTGTCGCGCCAGGCCTTGTCGACGATCGGCTTGGGCAGTCCGGCAGGACCGAGCATGCCGAACCAGAGCGACACGCCGTAGCCGGGCACGCCCGCTTCGGAGACGGTCGGGATGTCGGGCATCGCGGCCGAGCGCTTCGGGCTGCCGATGGCGATCGCGCGCAGCTTGCCGCTCTTGATGTGCGCGCCGATCGAGATCAGGTTCTCGAAGATCATCCCGGTCTCGCCGCGCAGCAGGCCGATCACCGACTCGGTGCCCTTGTACGGCACGTGAACGATGTCGACCTTGGCGAGGTTGCGGAACAGCTCCATCGCCATGTGCGGCGAACTGCCGTTGCCGCCGGACGCGTAGTTGAGGCCGCCCGGCTTCGCACGCGCCAGCGCCACCAGTTCCTTCACCGACTTCACCGGCAGCGAAGGGTGGACGGCAAGGAAGGTATCGATCGACACTACCTGGGTGATCGGCGTGAAATCGCGCAGCGGATGGTAGTCGAGCTTCCGGTACAGGCTGATGTTCGCGGCATGGCTCAGGCCGACCATGAACAGCGTGTAGCCATCGGCCGGCGCCTTGGCCACGAGGCCCGCGCCGATGTTGCCGCCGGCGCCGGGGCGGTTGTCGATCACGATCTGCTGGCCCCAGCTGGCGGTGAGTCCCTGGCCGACGACCCGTGCCAGTCCGTCGGTGGCACCCCCCGGCGGGAACGGGATCACCAGGCGGACACTACGTTGCGGATAGTCCTGGGCGAGGGCAGCGACGGGAAAAGCGGCGGCGAGCGACAGCGCGAGCGCACGCGCGGCAAGGGCCAGGGCGGAGGTGGCGGTAGAGGTGGCGGTCGCGGTCACAGGCAGGGTCATTCGGTCTCTCCGGTCGATGGGCTCGATGGCATGCACGAACCGTACCGGTTGCCCGACCGGACGGCGATGGAGATGCGCGTCAGGCGTCGAGGGCGAGCGCCGGCCAGCGCGCCGCCCAGGGATGCGCCTCCTCGAACTGCCGCGCCAGCTGCAGCACCGTGAGGTCGTCGCCGAAGGCCCCGACCAGCTGCATGCCGATCGGCAGCCCCTGCGGCGAAGGATCCACCGGCACGCTGATCGCCGGCAGGCCGGCCGCATTCACGTAGCCGGAGAACAGGCCCGATCCGCGCGCCGCGGCGGGGCGCCCGTCGATCTGCTTCGGGAACGGAAACTCCACCGGCCACGGCATCGCCGTCGATGTCGCGGTCAACAGGATGTCGAACGATTCGAACTCGTCGGTGGCGCGCGCACGCAGCGCCTGCAGCGAGTCGAGCGCGTTCACATAGTCGGTCGCGGTCAGGCGCAGGCCTTTCGTGCCCCAGTCGAGGATCGCCTCGCCCACCTTGTCGCGCCACGCGGGATCCTTCTCGACCACGCGCGCCACTGCCGCGCCGCTGAGCACGCCGCGGATCGCATCGACCTGGTCGATGTCGAACGGGACCGGACCCTCGACCACCTCGTGCCCGAGCGCGGCGACCTGCTTCGCCGCGCGTGCGATCGCCGCCCGGATGTCCGGATCGACCGGCTCGTCGCCGATGCCCGATACATACCGGATGCGCAGCCTGCGCAGGCGGCCGGGTTCGAGCGCCGCGGGCAGCGGGCGATCGCCGAACGCAAGCGAGGCGCGGTCACCGGCTTCCGGGATGGCGACGGTACGGAAGACCTCGTACAGCTCGTCGACGGTACGCGCGGCCGGGCCGATCACCTGGAAGTCGTTGGCGAGCGCAGGAAACCCGAACCGGCGCGGGATGCGGCCGGTGGACGGACGCAGGCCGACGATGCCGGCATAACCGGCCGGCCGCCGGATCGAACCGCCGGCATCGGTACCGACCGCGATCGGCGCGAGTCCAGCGGCGATCGCCGCCACCGCGCCGCCGCTCGACCCGCCGGGCGTCAACGCAGTGTTCCACGGGTTGCGCGTCTTGCCGAACAGCAGGTTGTCGGTATGGGAGGCGAGCGCGAGTTCGGGCGTGTTCGTCTTGCCGACGATCACCACGCCGGCAGCGCGCAGGTGCGACACCACGCGGTCGTCGTCCGCCGGCATGAAGCCTTCGAACAGCCGGCTGCCCCAGGTCGCAGGCACCCCCTTCACGAACAGGTTGTCCTTGATCGTGGCCGGGATGCCGTCGAGCGCACCCAGCCGGGTGCCGGACATCATCCGCTGCTCGGACGCGCGGGCCGCAGCGCGCGCGCCGTCGATGTCGAAGGCGACGATCGCGTTCAGCACCGGGTTGAGGCGATCGCAGCGCGCGAGGAACATGTCCAGCAATTCCATCGGGGACAGCGACTTGCGTGCCATCAGCGCCGAGAGTCCGGCGACGGGCAGTTGCCAGGGCTGGTTCGACTGCTGCGAGGGTTGCGGGGGTTGCGACATGTTGGCCCGGACTCCGCCGTTCGTTGACGGGATGACAGTACACGAATCGTGCGCCATGCGTTCCGCCGCAAAGCGTGCGGTGCCAGGGACTTCGCATGCTAGATTCGATGACCAGAAGAACAGATCGTACGGAGGAGCATCGAATGCACAGGTCATTGAGGCCAGGCGCCGCCATCGCCACGACGCGAAGCATCGGCACCCTCATCGGCATCGTCGGCGTGGCGGCCATCGCCATGGCGACGCCCGTGCATGCGCAGAGCTTCCCCAATCGCGCGGTGCGCGTGGTCGTGCACTTCCCGCCCGGTGGCCCGGTGGACTTCGTCGCCCGCGCGCTCGGGCAGCGCCTGGGCGATACGTGGAAACAGCCGGTGGTGGTCGAGAATCGCCCGGGCGCCGGAGGGGTGATCGGCGTCGAACTGGTGCTGCGCTCGCCGCCCGACGGGCATACCCTGCTGCTGGGGACTTCCGGGTCGATGGCCGTGGCGCCCGCCGTGAGCAAGCTGCCCTACGACGTATTCACCGACCTCGCACCGATCGCGCTGGTGGTGATCAACCCGCAGATCCTGGTGGTGCACCCGTCGCTGCCGGTGCGCACCGTACCCGACCTGGTGAAGCTCGCGAAATCGAAGCCGGGGCAGATCAACTACGCCTCGGTCGGCCCCGGCAGCCCCAACCACATGGGCATGGAACTGCTGAAGTCGATGACCGGCATCGACATGGTGCACATCCCCTACAAGGGCACCACGCCTGCGATGACCGACGTGATCTCGGGCCAGGTCTCGCTGCTGTTCAACAGCATGCCGTCGGTGCTGCCGCACATCAAGTCCGGACGGCTGCGCGCCATCGCGGTCGGCAGCGCGAAGCGCTCGCCTGCCGCACCCGACGTGCCCACGGTGTCCGAGACGCCGGGCCTGCAGAGCTTCCAGTACACGACGTGGTACGGGCTGTACGGCCCCGCCGCGATGCCGAAGGACGTCGTCAACCAGATCAGCGCCGAGACGGTGAAGGCACTGAACCAGCCCGACATGGCCGAACTGTTCGCCAGCCAGGGCGCGGAGCCCGCGCCGAGCACCCCCGAAGGACTGGCGAAGTTCATGCGCGCCGAGTTCGAAGGCTGGCGTAAGGTGATCAAGGCGGCGAACATCAAGCTGTAACCCCGGCCTGGAGGGCTGGGGTCAGACCCCGGGGTCAGACCCCGAGTTCGTCGAACACCTGCAGCGCCCGTTCGAAGGCGGCGCGGCCGTTGGCTGCGCTGGCGAGCGCACCGGCTAGGATGAAGATCTCGCCGATGCGCGCGCCGGATACGCCGCCGCGCAATGCACTGCGCACATGCCGGTCGACCGCACCGACCTGCCCCGCCGCGGAGGCGATCGCCAGGCAGAGCTGGCTGCGCAGCGGGCGCTCGAACAGCGGCCGCGACCAGATGTTGCCGAAGCAGAAGTCGTGGGTGATGCTCCAGAAAAGGTTCATGAAGTCGTCGGCCTCGCGCTCGTTGCGGTCGACGTTCTCGTCGCCGAACAGCGTGCGGCGCATGCGCGCACCGTCGGCCGTTCGATCGGCCACGGTGGTCGACGGGGCCGGCGGATTGCGCACCGCGGCCAGCGCCGGCGGCAGTTCGCCTGCAGCCTCCATCGCGTCGAAGGTTGCGCGCGCCGCGGTGAAGCTCGACAGGCCGGCATACACGCCGGCATAGCAGTAGACCTGCAGCAGGGCCTCGCCGACCTCGCTGCGTCCGAGTCCCTGGGCGACGCAGCGCCGGACGTGCGCCGGCACCTCGGTGTCCTCGCAGCGGGCCGCGACCATCGCCAGGCCGAGCAGCGCACGCGTGCGCTCGTCGATGCCGGGGCGCCGAAGCACCGTGTCGCGGTCGAGCCCGCGGCCTGATTCGTCGTACAGGCGCAGGAAGGCGCTGCGGTCGTCGTTCATCGTGGGCCTCGGGCGATCGGGTGGAGAGGGACGTCGTGGAGAGGAACGCCGGGATGGTAGCCTTGCGGCGGACACCACGCGTGCCGCGCCACCGCTGGAGGATCGACATGGAATGCTGGACAGGCCCGTCCTCGGACTACGAAATCGCCCAGGCCTCGCTGCTCGCCTCGGGCATCACCGACGGTCTGCCGGTGATTCCGCCGACCGCCGACCGGGTGCAGCGGATGCTGAAGGCGGCGGGCGTCGACCCCGATGGCACGCTCGGGGTGCTGCCGCCGACCTATGTCGAGGTGACCTGGCAGCAGGTCGTGATCAACGCCGTCATGGCGGGCTGCAGCCCGCCCTGCCTGAAGATCGTCGGCGCCGCCATCGCCGCGATGTGCGCCGACGAGTTCAACCTGCTCGGCGTCGCCACCACCACCGGATCGGCCTGCCCGTTCATCATCGTCAACGGGCCGGCGGCGGTCGCCGCCGGGATGAACGCCGGGGCCAATGCGCTCGGACCGGGCAATGCGGCCAATGCGAGCATCGGCCGCGCGGTCGGCCTGGTGTTGCGCAACATCGGCGGCGCGATGCCGGGCGAAATGGACATGGCCACGCTCGGACAACCGGGGAAGTACAGCTTCTGCGTCGCCGAGAACGAAGCGGCGAGCCCGTGGGCGCCGCTGCATGTCGACCGCGGCTTCGATCCCATGCAGGGCGTGGTGACCGTGGTCGGTGCCGCGGGCAGCATCGAGATCAACGACAGCTCGAGCGGCGCCGCGGAAGACCTCGCGCAGACCTATGCCGGCTCGATGCCCGCAGCCGGCAATGTCGGATCGGCCGGCGCGGTCGGCGGCGGCGAACCGGTGCTGCTGGTGCCGCCCGAACATGCGCTGCTGTTCCAGCGCGGCGGCTGCGACAAGGCACGGGCGAAGGCGCTGATCCACGAACGCGCGCGGCTGCCGCTCGACTGGCTGGGCGAGCCGATGCGCCGCTCGCTTGCCGAACAGGGCGTCGACCTCGGGCACGGCTGGCTGCCCGTGGGCGCGACGCCGGAAGACCTGCTGCTGGTGGTCTGTGGCGGCGTCGGGCGCAAGGCGGCATACATACCGAGCTGGAGCGGGCCGACGCGGGCGGTCAGCCGTGCGGTAGCGTGACGGGCCGGCACTGAAGCCCGATCATTCGATCACGATGTTCTGTGCGCGAATGACCCGACCCCAGCGCTCGTGCTGCATGCGTATCCACTGGTCGGCCTGGGCCGGCGAACTCGCCACTGCCTCCAGCCCCTGCTCGGCCAGCCGTTCACGCATGTCCGCCTGCCCGAGCACCTTCTCGAGGTCGCCATGGATGCGATTGACCCGCGCGACCGGCGTGCGGACGGGTGCCAGCATGGCGACCCAGACTTCCGCCTCGAAACCGGGAAGCGTCTCCGAGAAGGTGGGCACGCCCGGAAGGATCGCGCTGCGCTTCGCCGAGGTGATCGCGATCGCCCGTACCCGGCCCGACTTCAGGTGGCCGAAGATCGCTGCCGGCGTCGCGAACATCGCGTCGATCTGGCCGCCGATCAGGTCGCCCAGCGCATTGGCGGCACCCTTGTAGGGCACCTGCGTCACGTCGATGCGTGCCGTCAGTTCGAGCATTTCCACCAGCAGGCGCGCCGGCGACCCGGGCCCGATGACGCCGCTGTTGAGCATGCCCGGGCGCGAACGTGCGATCGCAAGCAGGTCCTTGAGCGAGTTCGCGGGCACGCGGGGATTGACGACCAGCGCGATCGGCCCGCGTACCAGCACCGAGATCGGCGCGAGGTCGTTCAGCGTGTCGTACGGAAGCTTGCGGAACAGGTGCGCGTTGGTGGCATGGCTGTCGAACACCGACAGCAGCGTGTATCCGTCGGGCGCCGCCTTGACCGCGGCAGCCGTACCGATCGTGCCACCGGCCCCCGGGCGGTTGTCGACGATCACCGGCTGGCCGATCGCCTCGGCCAGCCGGGTGGACACCAGCCGGGTCGTGATGTCGGCGAGGCCGGAAGGTGCGTTGGGCACGATGATCCGTACCGGCTTCGATGGCCATGCCTCGGCGCCCCCGCCCTGCGCCTGCAGGGGCAAAGGCATCACCGCACAGGCAACCGAACACGCGCCGGCGAGCCATCGACCGCCACCGGCCGCCATGTTCACGACAGCGTCTGCCCGTTGAGCTCCACGACCACCTCCGGCGCGAGCGCCGCTGCGAGCGATGCATGCAGGTAGCAGGTCACCGCGGCGATCTTCTGCAGCTTCTCGTGGATCTCGTCGGGCGCCTCGCCATTCAGGAAAAGGTGGGTATCGACCGGCAGCGCGGCACCGACGAGATCCCCGCCAGCCAGGCTTCCGGCGAGGCGATACGGGGTGTACTGCACCATCCGTACGCCGCCGATCGCGAGCTTCATGTTCTCGATATAGCGCAGCAGTTGCGTCGTGTAGCAGAACGCGACACCGGCGGCGACGCAGGCGAGTCCCGACGGACCCTGGTCGCCCGCGCGCCCGAGCCCGGGCCGTTCGTCGGTCCGGATGGCGAAGTGCGTCGAACCGGGCAGGCCGAGCCAGGTGTCGGTCTCGACCACGCCGGCGGGATCGACGAGGCGGCTTTTGCCGATGACAGGCCGCACGACACGGCCGGTCGGCGACGCCGGCGACAGCGGCCGGGTACCGGGCTCGTTCGCGCCCTTTACGATGAGGTCGGCGAAATCGGCCGCGGCATCCAGCGGGCGCGGTGGCCTCGAATACACCATGAAGGGATCGGATGCATCGGCCGCGGTCGACGCAGGCAACGCGGACACCGTACGACGGCGTCCGTTCACGTAGATCGCGAACGTGTTCTCCAGCGGCGTGCGCAACGCAGCCATCGCCGGCGATGCGGCCATCGCCCTCCGGATCATCGCAAGGACTTCCGCGGGCCCTGCATCCGACCGCAGCGCGATCCGGATGCGCGTCGGCTCTGCCTCGCCGACCGCGTCCCCGCGCACGAAGGAGCCGGTGAGGCTGTAGCGGTTCTCGAGATACACATCGAGGCCGTCGATGGGCAGCTTCATGGCCCCGGCCACGGCGAGGATGCGGTTCACCAGGTCGCCGTGCAGGCCGGCGTTGAACACGCCCAGCGGGAACGGCGCGAGGTTGGTCCCGCCGAGCTGGGGACCTTCGTCGCTGGCGATGCGCCAGGCACTGCCCGTGCTGCCCTCGGTGACCACCGCCTCCTTCTGGTGGTGCGACAGGTGGCGTGCCTCGACCTTGATGACGTCGGTGCCGGCCTCGTTCCGGACGACGGCGGGTCGGCGCGCGCCTTGCGCCACCTTGAAGGCGAGGGGATCGCCGAAGGCATCGATGGAGTTTCCGGTCTTCTGTGCCATGTTCTCTTGTTCCTCCTGCGGGGATCTCCCTGGACCCGAGTCTATAATGACGACGACAGGTCACGAAGGGCCGGGACAGTCAGCGGCCGCCAGCCTGTTGCATGCCGCGCAGCGTCCGCCGTGCGGCAGACCGGAGGAGTGACCGTAGCGTGCATGCGATGCGCACCGTCTTCGCGAACGGATCGCCCGGGCGTTCGCCGGCACGCGTGGTTGCAATCGCAGCCATCGTGCTTCTCGCGTCCGTCGTCGAAGCCGTTTCCGCACAGCCATGGCCTGCGCGCCCGGTCCGGCTGGTTGTCGGCACGACCACGGGCGCACCCGATACGGTCGCGCGCCTCGTCGCCGCGCAGCTCGCCACGCAGACCGGACAGGCGTTCGTGGTCGACAACAAGCCCGGCGCCAACACCAACATCGCATCCGAGTTCGTCGCACGCGCGCCCGCGGATGGCCATACCCTGCTGGTGACCCCGGCGACGTTCGCCGTCAATCCCAGCACGCAGAAGCAGCAGCCGTTCGACGTGCGCAAGGATTTCACGCCGGTCACGAACATCGGCTCGGGCGAGGCCTACATCCTCGTCACACATTCCGGGCTGCAGGCGCGCTCGGTAAAGGAACTGGTCGCGCTCGCGCGCCGTCCCGACGCGAGGTTCGCGTTCGGCTCGCCCGGCATCGGCAGTCCGATACAGCTCGCCGGGTCGATGTTCGCCACCCGGACCGGCGCCGACCTGGTGCATATCGCCTACAAGGGAACCGGCCCCGCCATGACCGCGATGCTCGCGGGCGAGATCCATTTCATGTTCATCTCGCCGCCATCGGCGATGCCGATGATCTCCGCCGGCAAGCTCCGGGCCCTTGCCTACACCGGATCGAAGCGCGCATCGTTCCTGCCCGACACCCCGACGATGGCCGAGGCCGGCGTCCCCGGCATGGAGCTCGACGCGATGAGCTGGTACGGCGTGTTCGGTCCGGCGCGGCTTCCGGGGAAACTTGCTGCGGGCATACAGCAGGCGTTCCGTGCCGGCGTGCTGGAGCCGTCGACCCGCGAGCGACTGCGCGGACTGAACGTCGAGCCGGAGGGCAGCACGCCAGCCGAGTTCGCGCGGTTCTTCGAGGGGCAGCTGGAGCGCTTCTCGGACATGGTCAGGCAGGCAGGCTTCAGGCCGGAATGAAAGGGCATTCGATGCCGTTGAAACACGATTGGAACCGGGCTTCGATCGCCCTGCTCGCGGCGTCGCTGGCCGCATCCGGGGCCACGATGGCCGCGGATGCCGTCGGCTATCCCGTGCGCAGCGTGCGCATGATCGTGCCTTCCGCCCCCGGCGGCGGCACCGACGTGATGGCCCGGATCGTCGCGCCGAAGCTGGCGGAAGCCTGGGGCCAGCAGGTCCTGGTGGAAAACCGGCCCGGTGCCGCGAGCATCGTCGGCGTCGAGGCGGCCGCGCGCGCCGCGCCCGACGGCTACACGATCGTGATGGTGTCGTCCGGCTTCGCGATCAACGCCAGCCTCGCACGCAAGCTGCCTTACGACACCGATCGCGACTTCGCGCCGGTGATGCAGGTATCGTCCGTGCCCAACGTGCTCGTGGTGCATCCATCGCTGCCGGCGCGCAGCCTGGGCGAACTGCTGGCGTTCACGCGCAGCCGGCCGGGACAGCTCAACTATGCATCCGCCGGCAATGGCAGCTCGCCGCACCTGTCGATGGAACTGCTGCGCAACATGGCCGGCCTGGACGTGGTGCACATCCCCTACAAGGGCAGCGGACCGGCGATGTTCGAGGTGCTGAGCGGGCAGGTCACGATGATGCTGCCCAGCCTGCCGACCGCGATGGGCCAGATCAACGGCGGCCGGCTGCGCGCGCTTGCCGTGACGACGAAGAAGCGCGTCGGCGCCCTGCCCAAAGTGCCAGCCATCGCCGAGACCCTGCCCGGATACGAGGCGGTCCAGTGGTTCGGCGTGCTCGCGCCGGCCCAGACGCCGGCAACGATCGTCTCGGAACAGAACCGGATCCTCAACCAGGTGCTGGGGCTGGCCGAGGTGCGAAGCGCACTGGCCGACCAGGGATCCGATCCGGTCGGTGGCACTGCCGCGCAGTTCGCCGAATACGTGAAGGCCGAGCGCGCAAGATGGGCCGCGGTCGTCCGCAACAGCGGCCTCAGGCCGGAATGAACGCCAGGATGAACACGAGACTGAACGAGAGACGCCGTCGCCCGCTGGCCGGAAGCCTGGCCTGCTGCCTGCTGCTGGGCCTGCAGGCCATGCCCTCATGGGCTGCCGAGGCGGACGCATACCCGGCGAAGCCGGTCCGCTGGCTGCTGCCGGTGCTTCCCGGTGGCGGTGGCGACATCATCGCGCGCGCCACTGCACCCAGGCTGTCCGAAGCCTGGGGACAGCCGGTGATCATCGACAACCGTCCCGGCGGGGGAGGCACCCTCGGCATGGGCATCGCCGCGAAGATGGCACCGGACGGCTACACGATGGTCCTCGGCGTATCGTCGTTCGTTACCGTGGCACCCGCCGTGTACCCGAAGCTGTCCTACGATCCGGTGAAGGATTTCGCACCCGTCACGCAGATCCTCGAGGCGCCGCTGGTGATCGTCACGCATCCCTCCCTGCCGGTCTCGAACGTGCAGCAGCTGATCGCCCTTGCCCGGAAGCACCCGGATGCGCTGAGCTACGCGACCCCGGGCAACGGCTCGGCCCCGCACCTGGCCACCGAGCTTTTCAAGAGCCTCTCGAAGACGCGGATCATGCACGTTCCGTATCGCGGCGCGCCGCCGGCCTACATGGACCTGCTCGGCGGACAGGTCACGCTGTACTTCGGAACCATTCCTTCGGCGATGTCCCACCTGAAGTCGGGACGCCTGCGCGGGCTCGCCACCACGGGCCCGCGCCGCTCTCCCGCGCTACCGGCGTTGCCCACGGTCGCCGAGTCCGGACTGAAGGACTTCATCGTCACCACCTGGTACGGCGTGATGATGCCGGCTGGCGTTTCGCCCTCGATCGTGCGCAGGCTGCACGCCGACATCACGCGCGTGATCCGCCTGCCCGACCTGCAGGACCGGTTCGGTGCCGAGGGCGGTGAAGTGGTCGGCAGCACGCCGGAGCAGTTCGGGGCCTTCATCGCGCGCGAGATCGATACCTGGAAGGCAGTGGCGCGCGAAGCCAGGGCGACGGTCGACTGACGGCAGGACGGCCTCCCGCGGGGGGCCGTCCTGCCGGTGCGCTACCTGCCGTGCTTGCCCAGCTCCCAGCCATGGCTGGCGATGTGCGCCTGCGCCTCGGCCGCCGGCTTGTCCTCGAGCGGCGTCGCCATCGTGTCGTTCCACCGGTTCATGAAGCCGAAGTAGGAGATCAGGGCCGTGATCTCGACGATCTGCCCTTCGTCCCAGTGCTGCTTCATGCGGTCGAACAGTTCGTCGGTCACGTCGTTCGGCTGCGACGCCGCCGCGATGGCGAACTCGATGGCGACCTTCTCGGCCTCGGGAAACAGCGGGCTGGTGGGGTACTCCCACACCTGCGCCAGCTTGTCTTCCGGGATTCCCTGCTGGAGAGACCCCCCAGCGTTGTGCGCCATTCAGTAATGACAGCCGTGGGTGCGCGCAACCACGTAGGCAAGCAGGCGCTTGAACGCGATGCTGACCTCGCCGTCGGGATCGAACACGGCCTGCGAGAGCACGCGCCAGGCCTTCACCAGCTTCGGCCGGCGCTGCATGATCAGCTGGCTGTTGGGCACGTAGCCGTTCGCGGCGAGGTGCTTCTCGAAGGTTTCCTTCAGTTCGGGTGCTGCGCCGATCGGCAGCGGGTCCAGGCGGGACATGGATTCTCCTCCGGGTTGCATTCGTCGAGGTCGAAAGGCTAACCGAACCCGGCAAAGAATGGCAGCCGCGCTCGACGCAGGGCATGTTCTGCGTTTACCCTTCGCTACCGACCGCTGCGATCCCAACCCTGTCGCAGGCACCCGGTAGAACGCATGCCGCCGCATGCACGCCCCACGGACCCAAGGCAGCCGAGGCTCCGCTTGCACCGCACCGACTTCGACGGCACCCCCGCACTCGACGACATGATGACCGAACTCCTGCGTTCCGTGCGCAAGGCGCTCGGGATGGAGGTCGCCTTCGTTTCGGAGTTCACCGGCGACGTGCGCGTGTTCCGGTTCGTCGACGCCGATCCCGGCTTCATGCCATTGTCCGTGGGCCTTTCGGGCCCGCTCGACGAGAGCTACTGCAAGCTGGTCTGCGAAGGGGCGCTTTCCCGGATCGTGCGCAACGCGCAGGACGAAGCCGCGGTCGCCCACATCGCCGCGACCCGGGCGTTGCCGGTGGGCGCGCACCTGAGCGTGCCCATCCGCTTCAGCGACGGCCGGCTGTACGGGACCTTCTGCTGCTTCAGCCGCAGCGCGGACCCCACGCTCAACGAGCGCGACCTTGCCGTGATGAATACCTTCGCCGATTTCGCCACCCGGATGCTCGAGCGCACCTACCTTGCCGAAGCGGCGAGGGCCCGGGCGCGCACGAAGCTCGCGCGCATCACCCGGGACGACCTGTTCGAGATCCACTACCAGCCGCTGTTCGAGGTCGCAGGCGGCGCCCTGGTCGGGCATGAAGCGCTGGCGAGGTTCCCCCGCGACCCGGACGCGCCGGCGCCTGCCGCGGACGGCGGAGGGCGCGGCGAAGGGGGCGCCGTGGCCGACCGGCTGCCGGACGCGTGGTTCCGGGAAGCCTCGCAGGCCGGGATGCTGGAGTCGTTCGAACTGGCCGTGCTGCGCAAGGCGCTGGCCGGCCTGCCACGGCTGCCGGCACCGACCTACCTGTCGATGAACGTGTCGCCGGAGACGATACTTGCCGGCCATGTCGATGCGCTCTTCACCGGGCTGCCGGTCGACCGCTGCGTGCTGGAGGTGACCGAGCACGCCTCCGTGACCGACTACCCGCTGATCGCCGAGCGACTGTCCCGGCTGCGCGCCGCAGGGCTGCGCCTGGCGGTAGACGACGCTGGCGCAGGCTTCGCAAGCTTCCGGCACATCCTCAGCCTCGCGCCCGACATCATCAAGCTCGACGCCAGCCTGATCCAGCGCATCGATGTCGACCGTGGCAGGCGTGCGCTGGCCGCTGCGCTGATCCGCTTCGCCGAGGAGATCGGCAGCCGCGTGGTAGCCGAGGGCGTCGAGACCGCCGGCGAGCTGCAGGTGCTGCGCGAACTGAAGGTGGACGAGGCACAGGGGTTCCTGCTGGGGCGGCCGGCGCCGCTGGAGGCGGAGCCGGGCTGAGGCGTTCCTTCGGTCAGTGCGTCGCCTCCCCCGCTATGGTCGTGCGGTGCATGTGCCGGCGCACGGAGAAATCGTAGTCGGCCAGCGCGTAGTGCGTGACGCTGCGGTTGTCCCAGAAGATCATGTCGTTGACGCGCCACTTGTGCCGGTAGATGAACTCCGGCCGCACGGAGTGGCGGAACAGCAGGTCCAGGATCGGCCTGCTTTCCTCCGGAGGCATGCCGACGATGCCCTTGGTGAACCCGGGATTCACGTACAGAGCCTTGCGTCCGGTCACCGGGTGGGCACGGACCATCGGATGCTCGACGGGCGGCGTGCGCGCCCGCGCCTCGGCCGTCAGCGGCGGGCGCTCCTTCAGGTGGGCGAAGTAGGTGTCGTAGGCATGGCTGTAGTCGTGCACGGCCGACAGGCCGCCGATGAAGCGCTTCATCGGCTCGGAGAGCGTCTCGTAGGCCATGAACATGTTGGCGAACATGGTGTCCCCGCCGATCTCGGGCATCTCGTGGCACAGCAGCAGCGAGCCCATGGAAGGCTTCTGCATGTACGAAAGGTCGGAGTGCCAGTACTGGCCGGCATAGACCGCGCCCTTGAGCTTGCCGTCTTCCTTGACGTTGGACACCACGAAGATCTCGGGATGGCCGGGCAGCGCGAAGTCCCCGATCACGTGCGCCTCCAGCGGACCGAAATTCCGGCTGAAGGCGATGTGCTGCTCGGGGGTCAACCCCACGTCGCGGAACAGGAGGATGCCGTTCTCGCCCAGCGCGCGCTGCAGCACGTCCACCTGGCCTGGCGACGGCGCACGGGTGAGGTCGATGCCGCTGACTTCGGCACCGCAGGCCGCGGAGATGCGGCGGATGTTCATCGTGTCGGGCATCGTCGTTCCTTTCGCGGCCGACCGGCCGTCAACCTTCGAGGGCTCCGGACGGATCCTGGAGGTAGTAGTGGCTGCGCGTGTCGACCCGGCTGCGCCGGACTTCGCACGGGACATCGTTGAACGTGTACGCGACCCGCAGGATGTGCAGCACCGGGTCTTCGGTCGTGAGGCCGAAGACGCCGGCTGCCGCCGCATCGGCGCGGCCTGCGCGGAGCTGCTCGCTCGTGCGGACGATGTTCAGGCCGAACCGGGTCTGGAACACCGAATAGAGCGTCGGTCCCCCATCGGCCAGCACCCTGGCATTGAGGCCGGGCAGCATCGCACAGGGCACGACGATGTCCGACATCACCACCGGCACGCCCTCCACCTTGAGCACGTTCCGGATCTTGAACACCTCCGCGAGGCGCGCCTTTCGGGGAAGGCGAAGCAGGTCCGCCGATTCCGCGTCCGGCTGGCCGCGCCTGAGCGACAGGACCTCGCTGATCGGCAGCTGCTTCAGGCCGTCGTCGCGCACCACGTGGAAGAACTGATAGATGCTGCGGCGCTCCGCATGCAGGGACACGAAGGTTCCCTTGCCCTGCTTGCGCGCCAGCACCTTTGCTTCGACCAGGCGCCCGATGGCGGCACGAACGGTGGAGATGCTGACCCCGAACCGGTCGGCAAGCCTCGATTCGTTCGGCAGGACCTCGCCCGGCTTCCATTCGCCCGAGGCGAGGCTGCGGACCAGGTGGTCGCGAACCTGCTCGTGCAGCGGCTCGCGCACGTGGAGGGCGGAGTGCGACGTGCGCCGGGCGCCGGCTGCTGCACCGCGGGAATGGTTGGTGGAAATTGTCATTGATCGAATCATACGAATGATTACAATGGCCGGCAACCAGAACCGCCCGGCAGAGGCGGTCACCTTGGAGGAGCCACCATGCAAGCGCGGTCCCGCAGGTCGGTGTCGTTGGTGATGGCTGCAACGGCCGCATGGCTGGGCGCAACCGGCCTGGAAGCATCGGCGCAATCGTTCCCGGCAAAGCCGGTGCGGATGCTGGTCCCGTTCACCGCCGGCAGCGAGACCGACTATTTCGCGAGGATCATCGGCCGCAGCCTTTCGGATGCGTGGGGACAGCAGGTGCTGGTCGAGAACCGCGCCGGTGCGGGCGGCGTCGTGGCGACCGCAGTGGTCGCGAACGCGATCGGCGACGGCTACACGCTCCTGATGGGTTCCATGGCGCACGCAGTCGTTCCGGCGATGCATGCGAAGCTTCCGTTCAACGCGCTGCGCGACTTCTCCGGCGTGTCGCTGGTGGCCGGCGTACCGAACGTCCTGGTGGTCCCTCCGTCCGGCGCGAGATCGGTCAAGGACCTGCTCGCGCTCGCACGCCAGAAGCCCGGATCGCTCACCTACGGGTCGGCGGGGGTAGGCAGCGGCATGCACATGACTGGCGAACAGTTCCGCATCGCATCCGACATCCGCGTGGTGCATGTCCCCTACAAGGGCGGGCCGGACGCACTCACCGACCTCCTCGGGAGCCGGATCGACTTCGTCTTCTCGCCGATCGGGCTGGCGATCCCGCTGGTCCGGGACAAGCGCCTGCTGGCGCTCGCGGTGAGCACCGCGACGCGCTCACCGGCCTTGCCGGACGTCGCGACGGTAGCCGAAGCGGGCGTCCCGGGATTCGAGTTCGATACGTGGTACGGATTGCTCGCCCCCTCGGGGACGCCGCGCGATCGCACGCGCCAGATCTCCGCCGAAGTCGTCCGCATCCTCGGCACGGCGGAAGTGCGCACCGAGTTCGCCAACAGGGGTGCCGTGCCCAGGCCGTCGACGCCCGAGGAGTTCGACCGCTTCGTGAGGTCGGAGATCGAGAAGATGGGGAGCATCGTGAAGGCGGCGGGACTGAAGACGGACTGAAGGCCTGCCGCGGGAGGAAAGACGGGTGTCCAGCCGATGGCTGGCGCCGTTCAACCGTGCACCGGCACACCCAGCCGCGCCGGCCCCTCGGCGAACGCCTTCGGCAACGCCCGCGGCCCGGGCAGGTTGAGCCACATGCGCAGCAGGGAGCGCCTGCGCGCAGGGTCTTCATGGTCCTCGTATCCGGTTCGCCCGTGCAGGATCGCGTAGTTGTTGATCAGCTGCACGTCGCCGGGCTCGAACTGGATGTCGAGCGCATGCTCGTCGGCAAGCTGCTCCATCACCGCGACCGCCTCGAGTTCGACCTCGCTCAACGGCACGCCGGTCTTCTCGGGTGCCGAGCGGATGAAGCGTGGCGCGAAACGGCAGGTCAGGCGCCCATCGACCCACGCATAGACCGGCTCGCGATAGACCGGGCTGGTACCAGGCACCTGCTCGCCCCGCCAGTCGATGTCGAAGGCGCGATAGAGCAGCCCGACCAGGTGCGGGTGCCGCGCGAGCAGTGCGTTGTAGACGGCCATGGAACTGGCGAGCCGGCTGCGTCCACCGGACTTCGAGGGGTGGATGCACATCAGCCCGACGATGTCCCCGCCGATGTCGGTATGGAAGCCCTGGCTGGCGCGCGTCTGGTATCCGCGCACGGTGCCCTTGCGGATGTCCAGTCCCTCGTCGCGGACGTTGGCCAGGCGTTCGCCCTTCGGATTCTGCGACAGCGCCTCGCCGACATGCAGCCCGATCCCCCAGAACACCCGCTCCGCATCGCCCGGGCCGTAGCCGGCCACGCGCAGCCCCTTCATCTGCACGAACCCGCGCCCGCGGTCGATCTCGTCGATCAGCCGGGGCAGGTCGGCCAGCAGCGTCGGCACCGGGAAGTCGTCCCGCGTCATCGACAGGTGGTCGACGCCGCGTGCGCGCAGCGTCGACAGCGCCGCGTCGATCTCGTCGAGGGCAGCCTCGGGGATGCGGTACAGCCATTCGTCGCTGCGAGCCATCTCGCCGGGACACCATGCCAACCTGCTGTCGATCGGTGTGGTGAGTATCGATGCCGGCATCTTCGTCCCCTCGTCAGGCCATTCGCGTCAGTCGAGCTTGATGCCTGCCTCGGTGATCAGCGTGCGGTATTTCTCGATCTCGCCCTTCAGGTAGGCGGTCAGTTCACCGGGCGCGGTCGTGCGCGGGGAATAGCCGAGCGCCTCGAAGCGCTTGAGCAGGCCTGCCGTGCCGAGCGCCTTGACCGTGGCAGCATGCAGCACGGCGACCGTCCGGTCGGGCGTGCGCGCAGGGGCGAGCAGTGCATTCCACACGGTCTGCTCGTATCCGGGTACACCGACCTCCGCGAGCGGCGCGATCGAAGGCAGCGCAGGCGATCGCGTGCGCGTCGTCACCCCGAGCACGCGAAGCTTCCCGGATTCGATGAAGCGGGCCGCGTCGGAGGCAGGCACGAACATCAGCTCTATGCGTCCGGCGAGCAGGTCGTTGACCCCTGCGGCAACGCCCTTGTAGGGGACGTGCAGCAGGTGGGTCCCGGTCTGCCTGCGGAACAGTTCCCCGGCCATGTGCTGGGCGCTGCCGTTTCCGGCCGAGCCGAACGACAGGGCGCCCGGCCGCTTGCGGGCCAGCGCGACCAGTTCCGGCACGGTCTTCGCCGGGATCGATGGATGCAGGGCCAGCGCGTTGGCGTTCTCTGAAATCAGCGTGATGTGCGCGAAGTCCTTCAGCGTGTCGTAGCGGATCGCCGGATACAGGCTGTGTGCGGTCGCGTTCGGGCCGAGCCCGCCGACCAGCAGCACATGGCCATCCGGCGTGGCGCGCGCGACGAACTCGCCGCCGATCGTGCCGCCGGCGCCCGGGCGGTTGTCGACGATGACCGGCACGCCGAGCACCGGCGCCAGTTCCTCTGCGAGCACGCGGGCCACCACGTCCGCGCCGCCACCGACCGCGAAGCCGACCACCAGTGTCACCGGGCGCGCGGGGAAGCCCTGTGCCTGCACCAGCAGGGAAGACATCGCGGTACCCAGGAGAAAGCCGGATTTCAGGAGCGTGCGCATGCGATCGATTATAGGACTGCGACGGCGGGCAGCGCTATGCCGCCGGTCCGAACGCAACCACGCAGGAAGTCATGCCCTGGATGCTTGCCTCGAAGGCTTCACGTCGCACGGTCGTGTCGTTGTGGAACTTCGTCCATCCCGGTCCAGCGAGGTCGCGGTGCACCGTGCTGCCGTCGATATCCGCCGAGCGCCCGTCGACGGACAGCACGACCCGTTCATTGCCGTACCTGATCTTCAGGCCGGTACGAACCGCGCCATGCTTATGCGGTCCATGACATCCCACGCCATCGTCGCCAGCATCACCCCCGCGACGGCACAGGCAGGCAACGCGAGCGCCTTGCGCCAGCCAGTAGCACACCCATCCGCTCGCCCCGGCGAACGCGAACAGCCACACCAGGGTCGAGCGGCGCACCGGCACTCCCCCGCCGCCCGGCGCTTCACCTACCGCCATGCGCCCTGCTCTTCCAGCAGCACCTTGCTGCCCTCACGCACGCTCAGCAGGCCGCTTTCGAACGCCGTGTAGGTGATGCTGCCGCTGCGAAACTCGTAGCCCAGGAACCGGCAGGGCGAGACGCCGTCGGCGCAGAGGGAATGCAGCGTGCGTCCGGTCAACGTGATCGAACGTCCGTTCCTGCGGTTCGTTCCCGTGTAGCGGACCTTGTCGCAGGTGACATTGCCTTCCGCGCAGAGGACCTCGATGCGGACTTCGAAGTTCGGAGTGACCAGGGTCTGTGCTGCCTCGACTGGCAGCACCCAGGCCAGCATTGCGGCCATGGCCAGTGGCGCGATGGAAGTCATGCGACGCATGGGCACGAGTATGCCATGGCGCGCGAACCACCCCGGCAGTGCAAGTCGAGTAGATTACGGGCGGGCAGGCGTGTGCACCACCGCAGGGCTGCCCCCGGCCCCGCTGTCGCCAACCCGAAGGTCCAAACGATGAAGCTCACCCTGATCGAGAACTTCCGCGCACTGTTCTATGCGCCCTTCTATGCCGCTGCGGAGCTGGGCGCCTGGCGCGCCGAAGGCCTCGATGTCGGCATGATCACGCCGAAGACCTCGGCCGAGACGATCCAGATCCTGGCCGCCGGCGGCGCCGAGGTCTCCTGGGGCGGGCCGATGCGGCTGATGATCGCGCTCGACAAGGATCCGGCCTCCGACTCGGTGGCCTTCTGCGAAGTCGTCGGGCGCGACCCGTTCTTCCTGCTCGGCCGCACGCCGAACCCGGGCTTCTCGATGCAGGACCTGGTCGGCCCGCGGGTCGCGACGGTGAGCGAAGTGCCGACGCCCTGGATCTGCCTGCAACGCGACCTGGTGCTGGCGGGCATCGATCCAAAACGGGTGACGCGCGCGCCCGAGCGCACGATGGCCGAGAACGTGGCTGCCCTGCGCGCGGGCGAGGTGGACGTGATACAGGTGTTCCAGCCATTCGCGCATTCGGTGCTCGCCGCGGGTACGGGGCACCTGTGGTATCGCGCGGCCGACCGCGGCCTCGCCTGCTACACCACGCTCAACACCACGCGAGCCTTCCTGCGCAGCAACCCGGACACCATCCTCGGCGTGACGCGCGCGATGTACCGCACCCAGAAATGGGTGGCGGCGCATTCGGGCGCGCAACTCGCCGATGTCGTCGCCGGCTACCTGCCCGATATCCCGCGCGACGTGCTCGCCGCCTGCTTCGACGGCTACAAGTCGACCGGGGTCTGGAGCACCGACCCGATCGTCCAGCGCGCCGGCCTCGAATGGAAGCGCGACGCGATGCTGTCCTGCGGCGCGATCGGCAAGGCCGCCGCGTACGAAGACTATGTCGACCTGCAGTTCGCCGAGCGCATCGTGCGCGAGGACCCGCCGTCGATCTGATCCACCCCGAAGGACTCAACGAGGACAACATGCTCAAGGAACCCGAGCGGTTCGGCTATTCACCGGTGTCGCGCAGGCCCGATTTCACCTGGCCGGGCGGCAAGCGCCTTGCGCTGTACGTGTCGGTGAACGTCGAACACTTCCCCTGGGGCCAGAACTCGGGCCCCGACCTCGACCGGCCGACGCTGCCGTGGAGCCAGCGCAGCTGGCTGTGGCGCGAGTACGGCAACCGGGTAGGTGCATGGCGCCTGATGAACCTGTTCGATGAACTCGGGCTTCCCGTCGGCGTCATCGCGAACACCGCGATCTACGACCACTGCCCCGAGGTGTTGGAAGCCCACGTGAAGCGCGGCGACGAGCTGATCGCGCACGGCCGCAACCAGGTCGAGCGGCAGATCGAGATGACGCTCGAGCAGGAACGCGAGATGGTGCAGGAAGTCACCCGCACCTTCACCGAACGCAACGGCGTGAAGCCGGTGGGCTGGATGTCGCCCTACCTGACCCCGAGCGACCACACCACCGACCTGCTGGCCGAGAGCGGCTACCGGTACTGCATGGACTGGGGCATCTGCGACGAACAGCCGTTCTTCGTGAAGTCGGCCACCGGCAGCATGCTGGCGATGCCCTATCCGATCGAGCTCAACGACCAGCCGGCCGTGGTCTACCGGCGCAACACCGGCGCCGAGTACGCCGAGATGCTGGTCGACAACTTCGACGAGCTGCTACGCAGCTCGCAGGACACCTCGCTCGTCTACGCGATCTCGATCCATACCTTCGTGGTCGGGCAGCCGTACCGGCTGGCCCGGCTGCGGCGTGCGCTGCAGCACATGCTGTCGCACCGCGACGACGTCTGGGTCGCGATGCCGAAGGACATCGCCGCACACTACGCCGCGCTGCCACCGGCGCAGCAGCTGCACGCACGATGAGCGCAACGGCCCGCCTTGCGAGCTTCATCGCCACGTCGAGCTGGGCCGACGTGCCAGTCAGCGTGCGGCACGACGCGAAGCGGTCGCTGCTCAACTGGCTGGGCTGCGCGATCGGCGGTGCGAACGCGCCGTCGGTCGACCTGGCGATCGAATCGCTGGCCCCGTTCTCCGGGCCGGCGCAGGCGAGCGTCATCAACCGCGGGCGCCGCTTCGACGTGGCCACCACCGCGGTGATCAACGGCGTGTCCTCGAGCGTGCTCGACTTCGACGACACCCACCTGCAGACGGTCATCCATCCCTCGGTGCCGGTTGCCTCCGCGACGCTCGCGCTCGCGGAACACCTCGCGGTCCCGGGCGAGGCGTTGATGGATGCATTCACGATCGGCATCGAGGCTGCGTGCAAGGTCGGCAACGCGATCTCCCCCGAGCACTACGCGGCAGGCTGGCATGTCACCTCGACCTGCGGCGTGATCGGCGCGGCCGCCGCCTGCGCACGGCTGCTGAAGCTGGACGAACTGCAGGCCGCCCATGCGATCGGCATGGCCTGCAGCCAGTCTGCGGGCCTGTCCGAGATGCTGGGCAGCCCGACGCGCATGTTCAACATGGGCCATGCCGCACGCAGCGGGTTCATGGCAGCCTGGTATGCGTCGAAGGGAATCGCCAGCTCCGCGCGTGCGCTGGAAGCCCCGCGCGGGTTCGGCAACGCGTTCACCACCCGCTGCGACTGGTCGGCGCTGACCGACACGCTCGGCGTCACCTGGGAGCTTGCGGCCAACGCGTTCAAGCCCTATCCCTGTGGCATCGTCGTGCACCCGGTTATCGACGGCTGCCTGCTGCTGCGCGAGCGCCATGCGATCGCAGCGGGCGCCATCGAGCGCGTCGAGGCCACCGTGAACCCGGCGGTGCAGGTCATCATGTCGCACCCGGAGCCGGCCGACGGCATGCGCTCGAAGGTCTCGGCGGAGCACTGCATCGCGGTAGCGATGGTCCGGGGCGCAGCCGGCGTGCAGCAGTTCACCGATGCGGTGGTGCGCGATCCCGCGGTCGCCGCGCTGCGCCGCCGCGCCCGGCTGCTCTGCTCGGATGCGATGGCGAAGGATGCCGCATCGGTATGCGTCGTGATGAAGGACGGCACCCGCCACGAGACCCTGGTCGCGCACGCGAAGGGCAGCGCGGAAGTGCCGCTGACCGATGCCGAGCTCGAGGAGAAGTTCCGCAGCCTGGTGGCGCACGGGCGGCATCCCGGGGACGCCAGCCGGATGATCGGGATGATGTGGGCGCTGGAGGCCGCCCGCGACGCAGGCGTGGTGGCACGAGCCTGAGCCGCACCGGGACTGCCCGCGCATGGCGGTGCCGTTGAAAATGATCCACCCGAGGTGCACTATCGACGCCTCCTTCACCGCTCGTGCGTTCGCACCAGGCCCTCCATGAAGATCAAGCGCATCGAACACGTAGGCATCGTCGTCGGCAACCTCGAGCAGAGCCGGACGCTCTGGGAGGACTGCTTCGGCATCAAGCTCACCGGCACCGAGAAGATGCCCGATCGCCCGGTCGAACTGGCGTTCTACCCGGTAGGCGATTCGATGGTGGAGCTGATCGCCGGCACCACGCCCGACAGCAAGCAGGCGAAGATGGTCGCCGAGGGCAAGGGCGGCCTGAACCACATCTGCTTCGAGGTCGAGGACATCGACGCCGCGCTGGAGGAACTCAAGGCGAAGGGCATCCCGCTCCTGGACGCCGTGCCGCGCATCGGCCACGCCGGTGCCCGCATCGCCTTCATCGATCCGTCCGCGACCGGCAACTGCCTGGTCGAGCTGGCGCAGCTGGCCGACGACGCGCACTGAGGCCTTGCGATGACCGCACCGGAGTACTTCACCGCGAGCGACGGCGTACGCCTGGCGTACCGCGTCGACGACTTCACGGATGCCTGGAAGCCTGCCCCGGTCCTGGTGCTGATCCATCCCGGCATGGGCAGCGCCGAGCGGCTGCAGGCCTGGGTGCCGCATTTCGCGCGCGAGTACCGCGTGGTGCGCCCGGACCTGCGCGGCCATGGAAAGTCCGGCGCAGGCCTCGACCAGCCGCTGACGCTCGCGCGGCTCGGCCTCGACCTGGTCGAGCTGTTCGACCACCTCGGCATCGACGCCGCGCATGTGATGGGGTCGTCCGCTGGCGGCATCATCGCGATGGATGCCGCCCTGCAGTCGCCGTCGCGCTTCGCCTCGCTCGCGCTGTTCGCCGCGACGCCGGGCATCCATCCGTCGCGGCCGAAGAAGGGCAACTGGCTCGAGCGGGTCGGGAAGAACGGCGTGCGCCACTTCCTCAACGAGACCGTGCACGACCGCATCGGCGATGCATCGGCCGAGATGATCCGCTGGTACCTCGATACCGCGGAAGGCGTGACGCCCGAGTTCCTCGGCCGCTTCGTGCCGCTGCTGGCCAGCCACTACTTCCCGGAGAAGCTCGCCGCGTTCGAATTCCCGGTGCTGATGTGCGTGCCCGAGCCGGACCCCTCGGTCGAGGACAGCGAGTACGCGCTGATGCGCACCTACCTGCGCGACTGCACCTATGTCGGCATCCCGGGCGGTGGCCACGGCATGACCGCGCAGATCCCGGACCAGTGCTCGCGCGTGCTGCACGGCTTCCTCGCCGGCCTCGCACGGCCGGCGGCCAGCGACGACCACGGACTGCGCATCGACCCCGCAGACCCGAAGCAGGATGCGGAGCTCGCGCGCGTCTACGACCGGATCACCGCCACCCGCGGCTATGTATCGGGCATCCTGGCGAGCATGAGCCATGCGCCCGACGGGCTCGGCTGCTTCGCCGCACTGGGCGAATACGTGCGCTACCGCAGTTCGCTGTCGGGGCGCCCGCGTGAGTTCGCCATCCTGTCCATCGCACGCGGCAACCAGTATGCATGGACGCACCACGTGCCCTCTGCGCGCAAGGCCGGCATCACCCAGGCCGAGCTCGATGCGCTCAACGCCGGAGACGTGCCCGCGACCACCGACGCCGTCGAACAGGCGGCGATCGCCTATGCGCGCGAGTTCCGGCACTACGGCATGGTGGGCGATGCGACCTTCGCGTCGGTGAAGCAGAAGCTGGGCGAGCGGGGCATCACCGACCTCACCGTCACCTGTGCCTACTTCCTCGCGCTCGGCTCGATCGTCAACGCGTTCCGGGTACCGCTCGAGCCGGACTTCCCGCCGCAGATGAAGCCGGTGAACGCATGATGCGCGCGATGCGTGCAGCGGCGCCCGCCGCCGCAGCCTGCACCCTGGTGCTCGCCCTGCCGCTGCTGGCCGTCGCACCGCCAGCCTTCGCCCAGGCCTTTCCTTCGAAGCCGATCCGCTTCGTCGCGGCCTTCCCGCCCGGCGGGCCGAGCGACATCGTCACGCGCGCGGTCGGACGGCGCCTGTCCGAGATGCTCGGCCAGCCGGTGGTGATCGACAACCGCGCCGGCGCGGGCGGCCACATCGCGGCCGAGAACATCGCGCGTTCGGCACCCGACGGCTACAGCCTGCTGCTCGCCGGCAGCTTCGTGACGATCGGGCCGAGCCTGTACCGCAAGCTCGGCTACGACGTGAACCGCGACTTCACCGCGATCGGCCTGGTCGCGCAGAACCAGTACCTGCTGGTCACCCATCCATCCGTGCCGGCACGCAACGTGAACGACCTGGTCAAGCTCGCGCGCAGCCGCCCAGGGCAGCTCTCGTACGGCTCGTCAGGGGTGGGCGCACCGCCGCACCTGGCCGGCGAGCTGTTCAAGGCGATGGCGAAGGTCGACGTGCTGCACGTGCCGTACAAGGGCGCGACGCCGGTGCTCGCCGACCTGATGGGCGGACAGATCGACTACTACTTCGGCGGCATCTCGGGCGCGCTGCCCTTTGCGCGCAACGGCAAGCTGCGCGCGCTGGCGGTGACCGGACGCACCCGGTCGAGCCAGCTCCCCGAGATCCCGACCGTGTCGGAGTCGGGCCTGCCCGGCTACGACATCACGACCTGGTTCGGGCTGGTGTCGTCTGCCGGGGTACCGAAGCCGGTGGTGGACACGCTCAACGATGCGCTGCGGCGGATGGTGGCCGAGCCCGAGATGCGCAAGTTCCTCGACGCGCAGGGGCTGGACCCGGTCAGCAGCACGCCGGATGAGTTCGCGTCGTTCATGCGCGCGGAAGTGCCGAAGTTCGCGGCGATCGCGAAGGCGGCCGGGCTCAAGCCGGAGTGAGGCGCCGGGCGCGTCAGCGCTCGTCGGGTTCGAGTCCTTCGCGCAGCGTCTCCAGCGGGTCTGCCCGCTCGCGGCTCAGGTGCTTCACCGATGTGCCCGCGAGCGCCTCGAACCACGGCTGCCCTTCGTCGGCCAGTGCCTCGGTGCGGTAGAACACCTCGAGCCGGGACGCCACCCGGCCCGGGCGCACATGCAGCACGGGGCGCATCGCGCCATCGGCGCCCGCGCCCAGCCTGACCCAGCCGCCGTCGCCATCGGACTGCAGGTCGGCGCAGCCATCGAGCGCCGCCTTCAGGGCATCCCCGCCGGCCACGCGGTAGTGGTCGGTGACGAACACCAGCGGCTCTCCGGTGCCTTCGTCCAGCAATGCCGACGGATCGAAAGGCATCAGCGCATGGTCGAGCCAGATGGCCATGATCGCCCAGCCCTGCTCGTACATGCGCTCCTCGGCCGGGATGTCCTCGTGCGCCATGTGTTCGCGCACGCCATCGATCGCATGCCCGGCGCCCAGTTCCGGGAACGGATAGACCGCACCGGACAGCATGTGCCGGTCGCCCGTCTCCAGGATGCGGCAGCCGAGCAGCAGCCCCGGGTCGGCCGAGTCGGACAACGCGACGTCGTGCACGAACACCGGCGGTACCGCCGGGTCGAGGGCATCGACCAGCTTCACGCCTTCACGCGCCACCACCTCGGTCACGTAGTACAGGCCGAGCGGCCGGGTGCCCAGCTGGCGGATGAACTCGCGCTGCGCGGGATTCAGCGGCGGGCCGCCATCGGCCAGCACCATCGCGTTGATCGGCTGCATCTCCTTGCGGATCTCGATCGAACCCGCGGCCAGCATCCATTCGTTGATGTTGACCAGGATCTGGTGCATCAGCTGCGGATCGACATCCTCGGGATGCGGGCCATCCTCGGGCCAGAGATCCTCGTAGAGCAGGGTCGTCGTCTCGCGCTCGAGCGCCTTGCGATGGCGGTTGCCGAGCCAGTCGAGCGCACGCCGGGCTGCGCCCTCGTGGGTACCGTCATCGGCCGCCTCGG
Organism: Betaproteobacteria bacterium; assembly: GCA_021298815.1. Classification (GTDB taxonomy): domain Bacteria; phylum Pseudomonadota; class Gammaproteobacteria; order Burkholderiales; family CAIKXV01; genus CAIKXV01. The sequence goes on from JAJTHE010000037.1 coordinate 75,132, forward strand.
GGCCGGAATCCCGGCCGTGGCAGAGCTTGAACTTGCGTCCGCTGCCGCAGGGGCAGGGATCGTTGCGGCCGGGTTTGCTGCTCATGGTCCATTCCTTCGGTGGCGGCCGGCGCAATGTTCCCGCTTCCGGAAGCGGTTGACAATCTATTGCCAGACATTATATGTTTCTGTATATTGAATTCATCGCCCGCACGCTGACATGCCCAGGACTGCCATCGACCCCGCCATCCTCCGCGCCGCAGCCGGCAAGGCCGTCTCCGCGCTGAAGGTGCTCGCCAACGAAGACCGGCTGCTGCTGATGTGCCAGCTCTCGCTCGGCGAGGCCTGCGTCGGCGACCTCGAGGAGGCACTCGGCATCCGCCAGCCCACGCTGTCCCAGCAGCTCGGCGTGCTGCGCAACGAGGGGGCAGTCGAAACGCGGCGCGAGGGCAAGCAGATCTTCTACCGCGTGGCCGATCCTGCGACGCTGGAGATCCTGAAGGTCCTCTACAAGCTCTACTGCCCGAAGGACTGATCCGATGGTCATCGATTGGAACGCGTTCACCCCTGTCGCCGCCAGCGCGGGCGGGGCGCTGATCGGCCTCGCCGCCGCCATCTTCCTGCTCTTCAACGGGCGGATCGCCGGCATCAGCGGCGTGCTCGGCGGCCTGCTCGCGCCGGCGCGCGGCGACGTCGGATGGCGCGTCGCCTTCGTCCTCGGGCTGGTGGGTGCGCCGGGCGCATGGCTGCTGCTGGCCGCGCGACCGGCCCTGCAGGTCGATGCGTCCTGGGGCGCGCTGGTGGTCGCGGGCCTGCTGGTCGGCATCGGCACGCGGTATGCCTCCGGCTGCACCAGCGGCCACGGCGTGTGCGGCCTGTCGCGGCTGTCGCCGCGGTCGCTGGTCGCCACGCTCACCTTCATGGCCGCCGGCTTCGCGACCGTTTACCTGGTCCGCCATCTGTTCGCCTGATCCTTCGCACCAGGAGCCCGCCCGATGAAATCGATGCTCACCGCCCTGCTCGCCGGACTCGTGTTCGGGCTTGGCCTGATCCTGTCCGGAATGGCGAATCCGGCCAAGGTGCTCGGCTTCCTCGACCTGGCCGGCGCCTGGGACCCGTCGCTCGCCTTCGTGATGGCCGGCGCGATCGCGATCGGACTGGTCGCCTTCACCACCGCCCGCGGCCGTGCCCGATCCCTGCTGGGCGAGCCGATGCGCATGCCCACCGCGACGCGGATCGACCGCCGGCTGGTCGGCGGCAGCATCCTGTTCGGCATCGGCTGGGGCATCGCCGGGTTCTGCCCGGGGCCGGCGCTGGTCGCGCTCGGCATGGGCGAAGCCAAGGCGATGGTGTTCGTCGCGGCGATGCTGGCCGGGATGGGCCTGCATGCGCTGCTCGAGCGCAGGACGGCGGCAGCACCGGCCGCCACGTGAGCCCGCCGTGCGCCTGATGATCCTGCTGACCGCGCTGCCTGTGCTGGCCGCGGTCACGGCGGGCATCTTTCATGCGCGCACCAGGGTGCACCGGATGATCCTCGAGGGGCTGCGAGCGCCGCGCGTACCGCACGACCTGACGCATGAACTGCCGGATCAGTCCAGGCTCGCACGGCCGCGTATCGTGGTTCGGGCGCCGATCGAGTGCTGGTTGCCTGCAGTCGACGGATCGCGGCTGTTCGCCTGGCATCTGCCCGCGCCTGCCTCCGCGACAGCACCGGCGGTCGTGCTGATGCACGGCTGGGGCGCCAATGGTGCGATGTTGCTGCCGCTCGCCCGTGCATTGCAGGGCGCCGGCTGGCATGTGCTCCTGCCGGATGCGCGCTGTCATGGCCGGAGCGACGATGCATCGTTCAGTTCGCTGCCCCGGTTCGCCGAGGACATCGACGCGGCACTGGCCTGGCTGGGCACGCAGCCGGCCGTTGACCGGTCGCGCGTCGTGCTGATCGGCCACTCTGTCGGCGCCGCCGCTGCCTTGCTCTGCGCCAGCCGGCGCACCGACCTCAGCGGCGTGGTCAGCGTCAGTGCCTTCGCACATCCGGCAGAGGTGATGCGCCGCTGGCTCGCGCAGCGGCGCATCCCGTTCCGTCCGGCCGGCTGGTACGTGCTGCGCCATGTACAGCGCGTGATCGGCACCTCGTTCGACGCGATCGCGCCGGTCAACACGATCGCCGGCATGGCCTGCCCCGTGCTGCTGGTGCACGGCGTGCGCGACGAGATCGTGCCACACGGCGATGCCGGAAGGCTGGCGGCCGCGGCGCGGCCGGGCGTGGTGGAAGCGCTGTCCATCGATGGTGCGCACGACCTGGGGCAGGCGCTGGATCAGCACCTTCCCGCGCTGCTGCGATTCCTCGACCGCTGCCTGCAGCAACCCGCCCTTCGCGCCGCGCAGACAGGCCACGATCGATCCATGAATCCGGACACGCTGCCCATCCGCAGCGTGGCAGGCAGGGGCAACGAAGAACGATACAGCCAACCGCGCATCGCCCCGGCGCCCCCGCGAGGAGCCACGCCATGCAACCCCTGAAGGCCCGAGCCGAACCCTCCGCAGCGCTGCGCGTCGACCCGTGCGTCGACCCGTCCGACTGTCCCGACACGTCGCGCCGACGATGGATGCAGGCGATGCTGCTGGCCCCGGCTGCGGTCGCCGGCACCGGCAGGCCCGGGATCGCACGCGCGTCGATCCGCACCAGCGCGCACATCGTGATCGCCGGCAGCGGCCTCGGCGGGATCGCAGTGGCCGCACGCCTGGGCCGGCTGCTCGACGGCGCCCGCATCACGATCGTGGACCGGAAGGAGGAACACAACTACCAGCCCGGCTACACGCTGGTGGCAACCGGCGTCTGGCCGGTCGCAAAGGTGCGCGAACGCAATGCAGACCTGCAGCCCGCACGCGTCGAGTGGGTGAAGGAGATGGTCGCCGGCTTCGATCCGGCTTCCAACAGCCTGACCACCGAAAGCGGCAGGCGCATCGCCTACGACTACCTGGTGGTGGCCACCGGCGTGCATCTCGACTATGCGCAGATCGCCGGCATGGATGTCTCGGCGATCGGCAGCAACGGCCTGGCCAGCGTCTATCCGAGCCCGCAGGCCGCCGAGGCGACCTGGCAGGCGATGCAGGCGTTCACCCGCACCGGCGGCGAAGCACTGATGACGCTGCCATCCACGCCCCTCAAGTGTGCCGGCGCACCACTGAAGATGACCTTCATGCTGCGCGACCGGCTGCGCCAGGCCGGCATGCTGGAGAAGTCGAAGATCACCTTCGAGTCGGCGCTGGGCAACGTGTTCAGCGTTCCGACCGTGAACGACAACGTGCTGTCGCGCTGGAAGACGCTCGGCATCGGCGTCGAGTTCAACCACCGGCTGGAATCGATCGACATCGGCGCGCGGCGCGCGACGTTCGCCACAGCCGATGGCGGCAAGCTCGAGCGGCCGTACGACTTCATCCATGTGGTGCCGCCGATGCGCGCGCCGGACGCGGTGCGCGACAGCGACCTCGCTTCGAAGCAAGCCCCGTTCGCCGCGGGCGGCTGGCTCGAGGTGGACAAGTCGACGCTGCAGCACAAGCGCTATCCGAACGTGTTCGGCATCGGCGACGTCAACGGCACGCCGCGCGGCAAGACGGCGGCGACCGTCAAGAAGAGCGCGCCTGTGGTCGCGCACAACCTCGCCGAGGTGATCGCGGGCCGCAGCGCGAACCTGTCCTTCGACGGCTACACGTCCTGCCCGCTGATCACGCGGGAGGGGTCGGCGATGCTGATCGAGTTCGACTACGAAGGACGGCTGGTGCCCTCGCTGCCGATGATATCGCCGCTGCAGGACAGCTACTTCGCGTGGCTGATGAAGGACCGCATGCTCAAGCCCGCCTACCTGGCGGTTGCGCGCGGCCGCGTCTGACCCAGGAGGAAACCATGTACGAGATCTGGCTTGCGATGAACATCGTCTGGGAAATCGCGATGGGCATATGGCCCGCGCTGCTGCTGGCGGCGCTGGCATGGATCGCGCTGGTCGCGGCCGCGTTGCGCCGGCCCGGGTCGCGCTGGGCCGCAGGGCTGGGCCCGGCGGCCATGGCCGGCGTCGCCGTCGCGGTGGCGGCGGTCTTCGCCGTCCCCTGGCTCACCCATTCCTCGATCGCCGAGATGGGCTACTGGGTCGACTGGGCAAACCTCGCCGCGATCGCGCTGGGCTTCGGCGCGATCGCGGCGGCGTATGCATGGCCGGTGGCGGCGATGCGGCGGGGTTAGGAGCGGGGTCAGGGGCAGGGGGCGGGAAGCGCCGGCAGCATGACCGCTGGCCGGCGGCCGATCGTGCACCTCCGCGCCTACAGCTGGATCACATCCATGGCGTCCGGGTTTTGTATCTCCACGCCATCGCTCTTGACGACGACCTGGGGGCCGAACTCGAGGAAGATCCGGTCCTGCAGCGTGGCCTTGACCTCCAGCGCGAGCACCATGCCGGGCTCGACGGTGACTGCCCTCTGGGCGAAGGGATCCGTTGCGGCGAACGCCTTCCATTCGTCGTTCTCGCGCACCGAACCGATCACCGGCGGCCGGCGCCACCCGGCCTCCTTGGGCAGGGTTCCAGCGCTCATCACCGCGACCGGGGGCTCGGTGCCATCCAGTCCGAGCGAATGGACGTGCGTGATCTCGTGGTAGTAGCCGCGCCGCAGGATCGGCTCGTCGGCGATCCGCTCCACCTCGCTCCAGGGCGTGCCCGGCTTGAGCGCGGCGATGATCGCGTGGGTGGACTCCAGCACCGCCTCGCGCATCGGAACGTACTCGGGATCGATCGGCCCCATCGAGATGGCCATGTGGGGATGCGCCCAGTAGCCGCCATAGCGCGTGTAGATGCCGGACTGCACCATGTCGCCGGAGCGCATCAGGCGGTCGGTCTGCCTGCGATTGGTGGGATATCCCTTGCCCGAAGACAGGATGGTGAAGTAGTCGCGCACCGGGTCGGCGCCGGCCGAAAGCCCTGCCGCTTCCATCAATGCGTACAGCTCGCTTTCGCGCACGCCGGGGCGCGTCGCCCGCAAGGCCGCGTCGATCTCGATGTTCGCGATCTCCGAAGCCTTCCCGACGAGCCGCAGTTCCTCGTCGCTCTTGTACATGCGAAGCTCCCGCAGCAGCGCACCCGCCTCGCAGAAGCGAGCCTCCGGCAGCAGCGCCTGCAGGTTGCGCCAGGTGAAGTACGGCATGGCGCCCTCCGCGCCCATGCCGGCCCCGCCCAGCCCCACGACGCCCACGGTCCCGGCCGAATAGCCGTACTCCGCGATGACGCCTGCAGCTGCAACGCTGTCCTTGCCTTCGGCCCCGATGTATTCGACACCCTCCCAGCAGGACTCGCTGAACCAGCGCGACCAACTGCTGATCGTCCACATGGTGACCGGGTTGCCCTTGAGTGGGAACACCAGGCAACGCTCGCCGAAATCGGCGTTGTCGATCCAACGGCAGTTGCCGCCGAGGCCGCGACCCTTTCCCCAGATCAGCAGGCAGTCGACGCCGGCCGCAGACATGCGCGCACGCAGCGCGCCCCAGCGGCGGTCGCGCTCGGCGATCGAGAGCGAAGAATGCGGATCGTCCACCCGGCCCGGGCGGGCGAAGAACCTCGGGTCGGCTACCATGTCCAGCTACCCTGCCGCACCGGGTCGTCGACCACCTTGTTGCGCAACATGCCCACGCCCTCGATCTCGGACTCGAGCACGTCGCCGGCCTGGAGGAACAGGGTCGCCGCATTCTGCTGGCCGAGCGCCTGTCCTTCCGGCGTCCCCGTCGTGATCAGGTCGCCCGGCTCCAGGGTCATCTGCGACACGTAGGCGATCAGCTGCGGGATGTTCCAGATCATGTCCTTCGTGCATCCATCCTGGCGCAGCACGCCATTGACCCGGGTGCGTATCCTCAGGTTCATCGGGTCGGCGATCTCGTCGCGCGTGACGATCCACGGCCCGGTCGGGCAGAACGTGTCGAACATCTTCCCGAGCAGCTGGTTCTTGGCGATGCGCTCGATCTTCACGACGTCGCGCGCGGAAATGTCGTTCGCGACCATGTAGCCGTAGATGACGTCGTACGCGCGCTCCTCGGGGACGTTCTTGCACTTCTCCCCGATGACGAGCGTGAGCTCGGTCTCATAGTCGAGCTGGCGCGTCGCCGCAGGCTTCACGATATCGCGGTGCGGACCGATGATCGCGTTGTTCGACTTGATCCATGCGGAGGGCACCTGCATTTCCGTGTCCGAGCCTACCTGGCGCAGGTGTTCCCGGTAGTTGCGTCCGACGGCGATGACCTTCGACGGGCGGGCGGGCGCATGCAGGCGGCACGCGTCCAGCGGGGTGAACAGCGGCTCGCCGTCCAGGCCCGACGCGGCCGGGTCCTTTGCGAGAAGCTCCGCGAGGAACTGCTCGGCCTGCTGCACCGCGTCGCGGGAGGGCTTGCCGAGCGAGAGCAGCGACACGATGTCCGCGGGCAGCCGCAGCGCAGCGATCTCCCGCCCCAGTGGGTCGCCCGCCTGCTCGACCAGGTAGCGCGCGTAACCCGCCCTCAGGTCGCCCATCACGTTGCCCTGGAGCAACGCTCCCGTGCGAGCACGGCTCGATGGCTCGGACCGGTTGTTGTATCGCGCGATCTTCATGCTGACCCCTCTATGGTTTGCCGTCCTGCGACGGGGTCGCGGCCGGATTGTTCTTGCTTGTCGAGAACCTTCGTCTATGATGCAACCTACCTAGACAGGGGACAGGCTGTCAATCGGACCGTTCGGGAACGGGGCCGGCTGGCGGCGATGGACCCGCAGGAGGAGGAGGGTTACATGTACTGTCCCATGGATCGTGCCGCCCGTGCGCATGCCCGCCTGGCGGCGGGCGCAGCCATGATGGTGATGGCCGGCGCCGCGGCGATCGCGTTCGCCCAGCCATTCACGTTCCCGGTCAAGCCCGTGCGGATCATCGTGCCCTTCCCACCCGGCGGTGGAGCCGACTACATCACGCGAACCGCGGCACAGAAGCTGTCCGCTGCCCTCGGCCAGCCGTTCGTGATCGAGAACCGCACGGGTGCCAGCGGCAACATAGGCACCGAGCTGGTCGCCCGCTCTGCGCCGGATGGCTACACGTTGCTGAGCAGCAGCAGCAGCACGATCACGGCCGCCGCCGTGTCGAAGGTCTCCTTCGACGTGGTGAACGACTTCTCCCACGTGTCGATGCTCGGCTCGTCCTGCCTGCTGGTGAGCGTGCATCCGTCCCTGCCGGTGAAGACGCTGTCGCAGCTCGTCGCCTTCGCGCGCGCTCGCCCGGGCGCAGTCAACTACGCGTCGTCCGGCGCCGGTACGTCGGCCCATCTGGTAGGCGAGGTGCTGCAGCAGAGCGCCGGCCTTCGCCTGACACATGTCCCGTACAAGGGCAACCCCGCGGCCATCGCCGGCGTGCTGGGCGGTGAGGTGGCGATCGCGATGCCCAACCTGGCGGCGGTCACCACGCTCGTCAAGGCCGGTCGCCTGCGCGCGCTGGCGGTGACCTGCGACAGGCGCACGGACATGCTGCCCGACGTGCCGACGGTTGCAGAGGCAGGCTACCCCGCCGTGGCCTTGACGAGCTGGTGGGGCCTGTCCGCTCCAGCGGGCACCCCGCGCGAGATCGTGTCGAGGCTGGGCACCGAGGTTGCGCGGCTGGTGTCGCTCCCCGACGTGCAGCAGGCCTTCGCTTCGCAGGGCGCCGAACCTCGCGCGATGGCACCCGGCGATTTCGACAAGTACGTGCGAGCGGAAGCGACCCGGTGGAAGGCGGTGGTAGAGGCTGCGCGCATCCGCAACGATTGATCCGGTCCGATCGGAACGACCATGACCTTCCTGTCGCTCGCTGCAACGGCAGCACTCGGGCTCGCTGGCATCCTCGCTTCGGGCCCGGGCCTGGGACAGGCCTATCCGAGCCGGCCCGTCCGCATCATCGTCGGCTTTCCGCCCGGGGGCGGGGCGGACGCCGTGCCGCGCCTGCTGGCACCGAGGCTAGGGGAAAGGCTGGGCCAGGCGGTGGTCGTCGAGAACCGGCCCGGAGCGAGCGGAAACATCGGCGCCGAGCTGGTCGCCCGCGCCGCACCGGATGGATACACCCTGCTCAACGTACCCATCACGCACGCGATCAACGCCAGCCTCTTCCGCAACCTGGCCTACGACCCGGTGGCCGACTTCTCCCCGATCACGGTGACCACCGCGTCGCTGAACGTGCTGGTCGTGCATCCAGCCCTGCCCGTTCGGGATGTGGCGGGGCTGATCCAGCTGGCGCGCAAGCGCCCCGGGGAGATCACGTTCGGTTCGGGCGGCGCAGGCACGACCCACCACCTGGCCGGCGAACTCTTCCGATCCCTGGGCAAGGTGGACCTGCTCCACGTGCCGTTCAAGGGCGGCGGCCCGGCCATCGCGAGCCTGGTGGGCGGGCATGTGCAGGTGATGTTCGCCAGCACCCCGGAGGTGACCGGCCATCTGAAGAGCGGCCGCCTGCGTGCGCTGGCCGTGACCAGTGCGCAACGATCGTCCCTGCTGCCGGCACTGCCCACGGTCGCCGAATCGGGCATCCCGGAGTTCGAGGTCAGCGGCTGGCTTGCATTGCTGGCACCGGCGGCCGTCAGGCGCGAGGTCGTCCTGCGCCTGAACGAGGAGGCCGTGGCAGTCCTGCAGGAGCCGGCGGTGCGCGAGCGCATTTCCGCGCTCGGCTTCGCCGTGGTCGGGAACGATCCGGAACAGGCCGCAACGCATCTCCGGCGCGAGATCTCCCGGTGGGCCGCCCTGGTCAAGTCGTCGGGCGCCCGCGCGGACTGAACGGGCCTTGCGCGGGACCTCCCCGGCGCCGCCGATCGGCACCTGCTTTCCGATGTGCGGGATGATCGAGCAGACGCTGATCAGCCCGCCTTCAGCCGGCGTCCGGACCCTGCTCGCGCGCGATCGATCGCGCAGCCACGCCCATGTCGCGCCAGGCGGCGGGATGGCAGGTGAACAGCAGCACCTGGTGGCGCTGGGCGGCGTCGAACAGCACGCGCTTCATCCGGTCGAGCCGGTCGCTGTCGCTGTGCACCAGCGCGTCGTCGAGGATCACCAGCGTCGGGCGGCCAGCCGCCTGCAGCAGGTCGGCATACGCGAGCCGGGTGAGCACGCCCATCTGTTCGCGGGCGCCATGGCTGAGTTCCGACACCGCGCCGGACTCCTGCCCCTGGGTCGCGGGACGGGTGAGCAGTCCGGGCAGCAGGTCGTCGCCGATCTCCAGGGCCGCCTTCGGGAACAGCAGCCGGAGGTAGTGATCGATGCGCACCTGCAGCGGCGCGCGCAGCCGGCGGGTGAGGTCCTGGCGCTTCGCCTCCAGCCGCCCGAGCAGCAGGTCGAGCGCCTTCGCGCGCAGGTCGAGCTCGCGCTGGCGGCGCGTGGCGGCCTCGAGGCGCACCGCCAGGACGGCGCGGGTCTCCTCGAACCCCTGCGCCCCGGCCTCCTCCAGCTTGCCGGCGAGCAGCGTGATCTGCGCCTGGCGCTCCTGGTGCGCGTGCTGGGCCAGTTCCGCGCTGCGCTGGAACCGCTCGACCGATTGCTTCAGCATCTCGGGCTGGGTGCCGTCGATCGCCGCGGTGCGCGAGGCGATCGATGCGCGCAAGGCCGCCTGCTCGGCACGGCCCGCCAGCAGCTGCCGACCTGCCTCGGCCTGCCGGGCGTGCCGGTCCGGCGCATCGAGCCGTACCCGAAGTCCTTCGTGTTCGCGCAGCGCGGCGGCATGCTGCTCGTGCGCGACCAGCCGTGCCTGCTTCGCCTCTGCGAGCTGTCCGGCGATCGTGTCGGCATGAAGCTTGGCTGCGGCATGCTGCGCCTCGGCCTCGGCCAGGGGCGCCGGCGCCCAAGGCGGTTGCACCGGCGGGCCCTCCGCACCGAGCGCCGACAGGCGCCCCTGTGCCGCCTCGTGGCGCGCGTGCTGCGCGGCAAGTTCGGCCTGCAGCGCGTCGATGCCCTTCGGCGCGAGGCTCGCCAATGTCGCAGCGGCGAGGTCGGCGTCCTGCTTCGCCTGCCGGTGGGCCGCAAGCCGTGCTTCCGCGCCGGCGACATCCGGGACCGCACAACGCAGCAGCAGGTCGTCGTGCGCCGCCCGCTGGTCGGCCTCCTCGCGCGCAAGCGCGGCCAGCGTGTCGCCACCGGGCAGTATCTCGAACCGCCCGACGCCCTGGATGTCGATGGTCGTGGGTGTGGTGATCAGGCGCTCGCCGCTGCCCGCGAGTGCGGCGCCATCGAGCATCGCGGGCACGCCGTCGGCGAGGTCGAAGCGGATGCGCGTGGCGACCACCTGCCGGCGTACCTGCAGCGCATCGAGCGCCTTGCCCTGCGCGCGCAGGCGGTCGACATCGGCCGCTTCGATCGCGCTCGCAGCCGCCTGCTGGCGCAGCTGGCCGATGCGGACCTGCTCGCCTTCGCAGCGTGCCAGCAGTGCGTCGAGTTCCTCGATCCGGGATCGCGATTCGGACGCGCGCAGCGCCAGTTCCTGCCGCAGGTCGTGCTGGCGTGCATGATCGAGCGCGTCTGCTGCCGCGCGGTAGGCATCGTCCGCCGCGGCCTGCTCGGACAGGCGCCGCGCCTCGATCGCGGCCGACGTGTCGAGCCGCTGCACGGCCTCGGCCACGCCGGCTTCGCGCTGCTGCAGCGCACGCCGCTCTTCCTCGAAGGCGGCAAGCTGCTGCTCGAACAGGCGCACGCGCTCGTCGGCCTGCAACAGCGCGGCGGTGTCGGCGTCGCGCTGCCGGACCAGCGCCTCGCTCGCAGCCAGCGCCTGTTCGGCCTGCCGCTGCTGCGCATGCAGCGACTCCCACGGCTTCGCCTCGGCCTCCGCCGCATGCTCGCCCTTCAGCGAGGCGAAGCGGTCGACCTGCTGGCGCCACGCCGCGATGCGCGCATCGATCTCGTCGAGCTCTGCCTGCAGTTCGTCGCGCGCATCGATCGCCTTCTTCAGCTCCGCGGTCGGCCTGCCGGTGCCCGGGGTCAGCAGCCGCTCGCGCTCGCTGCGCACCTTCGCGATCAGCGCATCCCCCTGCGTGCTGGCGACCTCGCCCACCGACGATTCCAGCGCCGTTCGCAGGTGGTCCGCCGCATGCCTGACCGGATCCCTTATCTCCTGCGCCTGCCCCTGCTCGATCCAGAGCAGCCCGGGGATGCCCCAGAGCTCGGGCCGGCTCGCCCCTCGCTCCGGGAAGGCGAACCCGAGCAGCGAGGCCAGGTGCCGCTCCGCATCCTCGCCATCGAGGCTGTGGGCGCCGTGGCGCAGCTCGCAGCGCTTGCGCTGCAGGAAGGACTTGCGCAGCCGGTATGCGGTGTCGCCGACCATGAAGTCCAGCTCCACGGTCGGCGCCGCAGTGGAATCTCCCCAGGGCCGGAGATCCTCTACCGTCGACGAGCGATGCCGCTCGAAGAAGGCGGCGCGGATCGCCCGCACCAGCGTGCTCTTGCCGGCCTCGTTCGGGCCGACGAACAGGTTCAGGCCCGGCGCGATGCCGTCGATCTCGAACGGCTTGCGGAACTGGCGCAGCTGCTCGACCTTCAGCCGCTGAAGCCTCATGGTGCGGCCGCCTGCTCGCGGCCCTCGAGCAGCAGGGTCGCCAGCAGGTTCAGAGCCTCCGCGGCGACGCAGGCCGCTTCAGGTCGCGTACCGTCCGGCTGCACGCCCTGCGACTGTGCATCGCGCAGTTCGGCGATCACGTCGCCGAGGTAGCCGTCGGCATCGAGCGCGGCGATATCCTCGGCAGTGGGCATCAGCTGCAGCGACGAGAGATCTGCCTGCAGGTGGCGCACGGCGGCTTCGGCCCGGCCGATCGCCGCGCGCAGGCGCGCCAGCGACTGCAGGTCGACCTGCCCGGCCAACTGCAGCGACAGCACGTCGGCCGGCTGCGCGGCGCCAAGCTGCCCGGCGAGCTGGTCCACGTCGCTCGCCACCGCCAGCGTCGCCGCCAGCGCCCGCCAGCGGTAACGCCCGGTCGCGAGGCGGGCCACCACCGGCAGCGCTCCCGGCGCCTCGATGTCGACGCGCAGCGCGAACCCGGGATCGTTGTCGCGGAAACGGTCCGCCTCCGGCGTGCCGCTGTACCAGGTGCGCTCGTCGACCTGCCGGCAACCGTGCCAGTCGCCGAGCGCGAGGTAGTCGAGCCGTGCGCGACGCGCCCGGTCGGCGCCGATCGGGTTCGCCGAATCGATGCTCTCCGCGAGCAGCCCCTGCACGCAACCGTGTGCAAGGCCGATGCGCAGCAGCCCTGGCGGCGTCTGCGCGCCATCGAACCATTCGGTGAGGTCGGCATAGGTATGCCGCTGGGTCAGCGGTGCCGCCAGCGCCACGAAGCCCTGCGCGGAGAAGTCGAGCACGCCGGGCTCGAGTGCCAGGTGCACGTTCGGCGGCACCGCGCCGATGCGCCGCGCGCAGGTCCATACGCTCTCGGCCAGCGCCGCGTCATGGTTGCCCGGGATCATCAGCCACGGGCCGGCATAGCCGGCGAGCTGCGCGAACAGGCGGCGGATGGTGCGCTCGGACACGGCCTGCGCATCGAACACGTCGCCGGCCACCAGCACGGCATCGACCGCATGCTCGGTCGCCAGCCGCGCGAGGGTCGCCACCGCTTCCAGCCGCGCCTCGGCGAGCAGCGCACCGTCGTCCTGCGGGAACTGGCTGTACTGGCGGCCGATCTGCCAGTCGGCCGTATGCAGGAAGCGCGGCATGGACCTATTCCGGCGTGATGCCGACCGCCTTCACCAGCTTCGCGTACTTCGCGATCTCGGCGCGCAGGTACTGCGCGAACTCGGCAGGCCGGGCGGTGGTGAACGGCACGATGCCCAGCGCCTGCAGGCGCTCCTTCACGTCGGGCAGCGCGAGCGCGCGCGCGATCTCGACGTTCAGCGTGTCGACGATCGGCGCCGGCGTGCCGGCCGGTGCGATGAACGAATACCAGTTGTCGATCGCGAACCCGGGCAGGCCGGACTCGGCGATCGTCGGCAGGTCCGGGAAAAGGTCGGCGCGCACCGCCGAAGTGCTGGCGATGGTGCGGATCTTGCCGCTCTTCATGTGGCTCGCCGCGGTGGACACGGTCGCGAAGATCAGCTGCAGGCTGCCCCCGACGAGGTCGGTCATCGCCGGCCCGCCCCCCTTGTACGGCACGTGCTGCATGCGCACCCCGGCCATCATCGAGAACAGCTCGCCGGCGAGGTGGTCGGCCCGGCCGGCACCGGAGGAGCCGTAGTTGAGCCTGTTCGGGTTCGCGCGCGCGAAGGCGATCAGGTCCTTCACCGAATGCACCGGCACCGACGGGTGAACGACCAGCACGTTGAGCGCGGACACCGCGCGCAGGATCAGCGCGAAATCCTTCAGCGGATCGTACGGCAGCTTCGCATGCAGGCTCGGATTGACCGCGAGGGGACCCACGCCGCCCTGCGAGATCGTGTAGCCGTCCGGGTTCGACCGTGCCAGCAGTTCGAGGCCGACGATGCCGCCAGCGCCGGAACGGTTGTCCACGACCACCTGCTGGCCGAAGCGCTCGGACAGCTTCTGCGCGACCAGCCGCGACGTGATGTCCGCCCCGCCGCCCGGGGCCACCGGCACGATCATCCGGATCGGCCGCGCAGGCCAGGCCTGGGCCCCGGCCTCGGGGACCAGTACGGGTGCGGCGAGCAGCACGGACAGCACGGGCAACAGCAACGGAGTCGCCTTCCGGACTGACCGGCGGGACTGCATGGGTACGAGGGTGCGATGCGACATCGGCGGGTCTTCCTGCTCGGGGTGCGGGCTCGCGTCTGGCGCGGCCCAGGCAGGCGGAGCTTGGGGCGCTGCGGGCGGCGCTGTCAACGCCCGCGGGCCCGCCGCCCGCCGCTGCTATGCTCCCGCCTCGGGCGCCCGCCGCAGCCGCCGCAAGCGCAGGGCGACTTCGACGGCCTGTGCGACGAACTGAAGACGCTTGGCGTGAAGTTCACGATGGCGCCGACCGACATCAACCCGAGCACGCGCATCGCGTTCATCGAGGCACCGGACGGCGCGAGCGTGGAACTGCTCGAGCGGAAGTGGCACCCCGGCAGGACTTCGCGCGGGCGAGCGGCTGCGCCCGGGTTCGCTAAGGGTGGCCGCCGTGCTTGCAGGCGGCCAGCGGCGTCTCGGGCAGCGGTGCCTTGAGGACCGGCAGGCCGAGTTCGGCGCGGGTCTTCGAGCACACCTCGAGCGCCACGCCGGCATAGACCTTCGCCGTGCGCGTGAGGTCCTCGATGGACACATGCTCGCCGATGTCGGGATCCCAGTTGTCCTTGCCCGAGGCGGTACGGCCGCTGGGGCCGTAGTTCACGCAGGGGATCCCGTAGAGCTGCAGGTGGCCCGCATCCGACAGGAACATCCCGACGCCTTCCTGCGGCGGCGCGCCGACCACGTGCCGGTGCGCCGCGCGGACATGGTCTGCGATCGTCGCATTGCCCGCGGCCAGCGCCGGCGGCAGGGTCACGAAGAACTCGGTCTGGAACTCGATCGACGGGTTTATCGCATGCACCATCGCGATCAGGCGGTCCACCTCCTGCGGGATGTCGCCCACGCGCTGGCTGGGCAGCACGCGGAACTCGAGGAACACGTGGCAGAAGAACGGCACGCGGTTGCAGCGGAACGGCCATCCGCCTTCGATCGAATGCATGTGCACCGACGACTGCTTTCCCTTGTATCCGTGCCGGGCCGAGTAGTCGGCCGAGAAGTCGTCGAACACGTCGATCAGCACCCGCATCTTGCGGATGGCATCGTCGCCATGGCTGGCCACGCGCAGCGGCGCCGGCTTGCCCAGGGTGGTGATGCGCACCGCGACCGACCCCACGTGCTCGTGGATCAGGCCCATCGAGGTCGGCTCGCCCACCACCGCCATGTCGGCGATACCGCCGTTGCGCACCCAGTGGCTGGTGCCGCAGCCACCGCCACGGTAGGACGGCCCCTGGTAGTCGAGCACGGAATGGCGTTCGATCTCGCCGCCGACGAAGCCGAGCAGCAGGTCGCCCTTGAGCTTCACGCCGGACTTCTTCACCGCTTCCGCGGCGGCGATGAACGCACCGACGCCGCTCTTCATGTTGTGCACGCCCATGCCGTGGATGAAGCCGTCCTTCACCAGTGCCTGCGTGCGGTAGCCCGGCGCGTCTGGCAGGTACTGCTCGTCGCCGTTGAACGAGATGTCCATGTGGCCGTTGAACAGCAGGGTCGGGCCGCCGCCGGTGCCGCGAATGCGGCCGATGCAGTTGTATCGGCCAGGCTCGAATTCCTGCATCACCGCGTCGATGCCCGCGTCGCGCAGCAGCCGCACGCAGGTCTCGGCGATGGGACGTTCGTTGCCCGTGAGGCTGGGAACGTTCACCAGTTCGCAGGTGATCTCGGTGCAGCGCTCCGGTGTGATCGAAGCGAGGATCGTGTCGATGTCTGCCTGCGTCATGTGTGGCCCCCTGTCGTTGCCGAAGCGTAACGCCGGGGACCGGACGTGTCACCCCTCTTCGCCGGCGGCATCGTTTGTGCTCGCTGCGTGGCGTCGAGTCGATCTGCGTGTCACAAGAGGAGAAGGGCGTGTCCGGACAGAACTGCTTGCCGATCCGATGCACCACGTGCCGTCGCCTGCTGCAGGGGCTGGGCGGCGGGCTGCTGGCACCGCGCGCACTTGCACAATCGACGTATCCATCGCGGCCGATCCGGCTGGTGGTCGGGTTCGGCGCCGGGGGCATCGCCGACACCATCGCGCGCACGCTGGGCGTGCGCTTCTCCGAGCGGCTCGGCCAGCCGGTGATCGTAGACAACCGGCCCGGGGCTGGCGGCGCGCTGGCCGCAAGGCTGGTATCCCCGGCGCAACCCGATGGCTACACGGTGCTGGTGACCACGGCTGCGATCTCGGTCAACGCGAACGCCGCGCGCGAGGCCATCGAGGCCGGGGTCAACCTCACCCCGATCATCAACGCCGCCGAGACGCCATCGATCTTCGCCGTGCATGGTTCGAATGCTTCGAAGGGCATGATGGACTTCGCACGCGCCGCACGCAGCGGGCGCTTCACCTTCGGCACGGCGGGCATTGGTACCACCGAGCACCTGATGTCGGAGTTCATCTTCAAGGCGGTGCCGGACGTCGAGGCCACGCATGTGCCGTTCGCCAGCGGTCTTGCGGCGTCCTCGGCGGTCGTCGCGCAGCAGGTCGACATGACGGTCACCGCAATACCGACGGTGTTCGGGCAGATCGAGTCGAACACGCTGCGCGTGCTGGCGGTATCTTCGAAGGCGCGGATGCCGCTGCTGCCCGAGGTGCAGACCCTGCGCGAGGCGGGCTTCGCCGACTTCGAGCGCACAACGTGGATCGGCGTGTTCGGCCCGCCGAAACTGCCGGCCGCGATCGCCGGGCGCATCAACGACGAGCTGAACCATGTGCTGAGGTTGCCCGATGTACGCGACCGGCTGGTCAGGCTGGGCTTCGATCCGCGCAGCGGCACGCAGCGAGCCTTTGCCGACTACGTAAAGACGGAGGTGGACAAGTGGGGCGTCGTTATACGGTCCACCGGCATCAAGCCGGCATGAAGCGGCCGGGAGAAGCGGCCACGATCAGGCGAACAGGGCTTCGTGGCGCTGCTCTTCCTCGCGGTAGTGTTCGCGATAGCGCTGATAGCCTGCCGCATGCCGTGCGAGGGCATCCGGCGCAAAGGGAGCCTCGGGTCGCGGCATGAGATCGAAGTGCCCGAAGCGGTCTTCGCCGCGCACCAGCATCGCGCCCAGCCGATATGCACCTTCCAGCTTGCAGCGGGTCGGGATGTAACTGATGCCGAATCCCACACGCCGATGCGCAGCTGCGTTCGGCGCCGACCGGTGCACGCACAACGTGTGGTGCATCGAGAACTCGCCCGCCTTCAGCGCCATCGGGACGGCACCGGTTTCGTCGATCCGCTCGACGATCGTCTGGCCTGCACCATTGATACTGTGCTCCAGCCGCGCGGCGGCATGGTGCAGCTGCCGCGGTTCGCCCCGCGACGAAAGCACCTCCATGCATCCGGCGACCGTCCCTGCATCGGACAGCGCGACCCACGCGGTCACGTGATCGTGCGGCCGGATGCCGAAATATGTCGCGTCCTGGTGCCATGCCGCAAAGGTCGGGGAGCCGGCTTCCTTGATGAAGAACGTGCCTGTGTACACCAGCAGGTCTGGACCCAGCAGGTCCTCCACGGCGTCGACGATGCGCGGGTCGCGCACCAGGCGGTCGAACGCCGGCAGATAGAGGTGGGGCGACGATCGCCAGAGGCCGTTGTCCTTGCGCGACAGCGGCGACCCGATATGCGCCTCGATGCTGCCGAGCAGGGCGAGATACTCCGCTGCCTCCTCCGCGGCGAGCGCGGGAAGGGGGAACAGGTAGCCATTGTGCCGGTAGGTGTCCGCCTGCTGCGGGGTAAGCTTCTTCAAGTCGCCCTCCCTCTTCGGGATGTACCCGCTCGCGGGTTCTGCAGGGACGCGCGGCGGACACCGATGAAACCAGTTTCCGGCAACGCACCTCTGGCGTCAAGGCGTGCTCCTGGGGATGCACGGCACCTGCCGGCGACCTTGTGTTTGACACTCCCGGACAGGATCTCCATACTTTTTTCGATGCCAGCGGAGGACGCCTTGAAGCCATTGGAAGGAAAGTGCGCGATCGTGACCGGTGCCTCGACGCCCAACGGGATCGGCAGCGCGATCGCGCGCAGGCTGGCGGCGGAAGGGGCATCGCTGCTGGTCGTCGCAGAGGGCCCGGCGCAAGACCTGGAAGCGACCGCGAGCGCGTGCCGCACACTTCTCGCCCCCGGCGCTCAGGCCGAAGCCCTGCTTCTCGACCTGTCGCAGCCCGGCGCTCCCGAGCGAATGGTCGAACATGCCGATCGCCTGTTCGGACGCGTGGACATCCTGGTCAACAATGCAGCTGCGCGCGCGTCGTACAGCTTCGGCACCTACACCCGCGAACAGTTCGACAAGGTCGTCGCGGTCAACATCGGCGCTGCCTTCTTCGCCAGCCAGTCCGTGCTGCCGATCATGCGCAGGCAGGGCAGCGGCCGCATCATCCATATCGCCAGCCAGCTCGGGCATGTGACGTTCGACAAGCGGGCGCTGTACGGCCTGACCAAGGCCGCGATCATCCATCTCACGAAGTCGATGGCCCATGAACTGGGGAAGGACAACATCATCGTCAACGCGATCAGCCCGGGGCCGATCGACACCGGCCGCCGGACGGTGAACGGGCCCGAAGTCACCGCCCAGCTCATCGGCAAGGTGCCTGCCGGGCGCCTGGGTGAGGCCGCTGAGATCGCGGAGGTCGCGTTCTTCCTCGCGTCATCGAGCCCGCAGTTCCTCCAGGGCCAGGATGTCGTGGTCGACGGGGGCTTCATCATCCACTGAGGACAGGCCCGCTATTCGGCGCGGATTCCTGCGTCGCGCACCACCTTCTGCCATTTCGCAAGGTCGGCCCGGATCAACTGCCCGAACTGGGCGGGCGTGGTAGCGACGGGTTCGAAGCCCAGCGTCGCGAAACGCTCCTTGACCGCAGGCAGTGCGAGGACCCTGCCCATCTCGGCGTTCAGCTTGCCGGCGATGGCAGCCGGCGTACCGGCGGGCGCGAGCAGTCCGTACCAGACATCGGCGTCGTAACCCTTCAGGCCCGCCCCTTCCGCAATCGTCGGCAGGTCCGGCGCGAGCGGCGTGCGCTTCGCGCTGGTCACGCCCATCACGCGCAGCTTGCCGCTCCGGATGTGCGGCAGCGCTGTAGGCAGGCTGGCCGCAAGTACCTGCGTCTGCCCGGAAAGTGCAGCAGCGACCGATGGACCGCCGCCGTTGAACGGTACATGCACGAACTTCAGGCCCGTCATCGTGGACAGCAGTTCCATGGCGAGGTGCGAGGCCTGTCCAATCCCGGGCGAGGCATAGGTCATCTCGCCGGGCCGTGCCTTCGCCAGATCGAGCAGTTCGCGTACGTTCTGCGCCTTCACCGAGGGATGCACCGCGATGACGTTGGTCGATACACCCGACAGACCGATAGGGACGAAATCGCGCACGGTGCTGTAGTTGACCTTCGCGTACAGGCTCTCGTTGATCACCATCGACGATACGGCCATCAGGAGCGTATAGCCGTCCGGGCTCGCACGCGCCGCGAGTTCGGATGCGATGTTGCCTCCGGCTCCGACGCGGTTGTCGACGATGACGTTCTGGCCCCAGGCCTCGGTGAAACGCTGGCCAAACAGTCGGGCGAGCAGGTCGGTGCCGCCACCGGGCGCATGGCCGACGAGCATGCGAATCGTCCGGGACGGGTAATCGGCGCCCGGTGCCGAGGCTGCCTGCGCGAAACCCTGGCACAGGACGAACAATGCGCAGGGAACCAGACTGTTCAGCACGGCGCGCAGCCGGCAGGAGTATCGATACATCGACGGAGAGTCCTCGGGCGGGATGCGACGCGGGAACGACAGGAAAAGTATGCGACGGCTGGAACAGTGCGTCAAACCGCGAGTGGCGGGCGCTACAATGGTCGCTACGCACCTTCACTGGAGGCTGTCGCGATGAAGCGGGACACGACTTGCATGGCTTTCGCTCTCCCCTTCCATCGACGACCGCGCCGCCACCGCACCGGGCGGAACGCGGCAAATGCAGCCGTGTTCGGCATGGCGACCGCCATGGCCTGCGCAACTGCTGTTGCTGCAGAGCTTTCCTACCCGACCCGGCCGGTGAGGCTCCTGGTCGGCTTTCCACCGGGCGGCAGCACGGACGCACTGGCGCGGATCATCACGCCCAAGCTCGGCGAGTCCATGGGACAGACCTGGGTCGTCGATAATCGCGGCGGTGCAGGCGGCAACGTGGCCGCCGAGATGGCCGCACGCGCGAACCCGGACGGACACACCGTGTTCCTCGCGCTGAACACGCAGCTCACCGCCAGCCCGAGCCTCTACAAACTGCCGTTCGACGTCGAGAAGGACCTACAGCCGGTAACGATCCTCGCCACGCATGAACACATCGTTCTGGTGCACCCGACGATGCCGGTGAAGTCGCTGAAGGAACTGATCGCCCTCGCGAGGCAGAAGCCGGGCACCATCGACTATGCATCGAGCGGCATCGGAGGATCGCTCCACCTCGCAGCCGAGCTGCTGAAACGCCGCGCAGGCTTCGACATCACCCATGTCGCGTTCAAGGGTGCCGGGCCTGCGATCGCGGCGGTGCTCGGTGGCGAGCCGCCGATGATGGTTGGCGCCGTGCCCTCCACCGTCGGACACGTGGCCAGCGGCAAGCTGCGGGCACTGGCTACTACCGGGCCGAAGCGGCACACGGTCACCCCCGACCTGCCTACCGTGGCCGAGCTGGGCTTTCCCGGGTTCGAGAACGTCGCGTGGCTGGGCCTGTTCCTGCCTGCGCGAACACCGGCCCCGATCCGCGATCGCGTGCGCAGCGAGGCGATCAAGGCACTGCAGGCGCCCGAAGTGCGGGCGACCATGGCGAAGCTCGGGCTGGACCAGGAAACCAGCACGCCCGCGGAACTCGCCGCTCGAATGAAGGCAGAGATCGCCCAGCTTGCAGCGATCATCAAGGCGGCCGGCATCAAGGGCGAGTAGCGTCCCGCTCCCCCAGGTCCCAGAACAGGCCGGTCATCAGCTGCAGGCCTTCGCGCAGGATCGGCGCGAGCACATGCTCGTCCGGCGCATGTTGCGAACAACCGGCGTACGAATGCGGCACCCACAGCGTCGGCAGGCCGAGCACCTCGGCGAAGCAGTCGTTGGGCAGCGAGCCGCCTATGTTGGGCAGGATCGCCGGGCGCGTGCCGGTGGTGCGCGCCATCGACTCCGCGGCCCACTGCACCCACGGGTCCTTCGGGTCCATGCGCGTGGCCTGCATGAAGCTCGAACGGGCCGGCGCGACCTTCACCATCGGATAGCCCGCGGCATCGAGATGGCTGCGCAGCAGCGGCACGAAAGTTTCCGGGTCGCAGCCCGCGACGAAACGCACCTGGCAGGTCGCGGTCGCACGACCCGGGATCGCGTTCACCGGGTTGTCCGGATTGCCGGTGCGGAAGGCGAGCACCTCGAACGTGTTCCAGGCATAGAGCTTCTCGGCGGTAGTCAGGCCGGGCTCGCCCCAGCCTGCGTCGATCGACGGCTCGCCGGGCTCGGGTCGCGGTGCGCAGTCGACCAGCACCTCGCGGATGCTGTCCGGGATGCCTTGGGGCAGCAGGCCGGGCACCAGCACCTTGCCGTCCCGGGTCACGATGCTCGCCAGCGCATGGGCGAGCACGATACCCGGGTTGGCGAGAAGCCCGCCCCAGTTGCCCGAGTGGTGGGCGCCTTCGCGCAGCTCGATAGAGAAGTCGATGTTCATCACGCCACGCGAACCGAGGTAAAGCGTGGGCTGCTGCGCGGACAGCCTCGGCCCGTCGGAAGCGATCAGCACGTCGGCCTGCAGGCGGTCGCGGTGCCGCTCGCAGAACGCGCGCAGGCCGGGCGAGCCCATCTCCTCGCCGGTCTCGAGCATGAAGCGGGCGTTGAAGCCGAGCCGACCCCGCTCGGCGATGACCATCTCGAGCGCGGCCATGTTGATCGAGTGCTGGGCCTTGTTGTCGGCCGATCCGCGGCCATACCAGCGCTCGCCTTCCTGCTTGAGCACCCAGGGCGAAAGACCGGCGCGCCACTGGCCTTCGAGGCCGCGGATCACGTCGCCATGGCCGTAGCAGAGCATGGTCGGCAGCTCGGGGGCCTCGATGCGCTCGGCGACCAGGATCGGACCGGCACCTTCGACCGGGTTCGGCAGGATGTCCACGCGGAAGCCCATCGCCTCGAAGGCACCGGACATCTCGTCGCGCAGGTAGGCGTCGAGGTGCGGGCGGCTCTCCGGCACCTGGCTTTCGGTGCGGATCGCGACGCGGCGCGCGAGGTCCTCGATGAAGCGGCCTTCATCGAAGTGGCGCGTAGCGCGCGAGATGGCGGATTCACGGGTCATGCAGGGGCTCCGGGATGCGTTGCCCCGCTACGGTACAGGCTTTGCAGCAGTCGCGTCAGCGCAGCTGGAGGTCGACCTTGCCTCGCAATGCCACGAACTGCGCGACCTGCGCGCGCAGGAAGGCGTCGAACGCCTGCGGCGTGCCCTTCACCAGTTCCGCGCCTTCCTCCACGAGCGCCTCGCGCACCGCGGGCTCGTCCGAGGACGCGTTGATCGCCGCGTTCAGCCGTTCGATCGCGGCCTTCGGCGAGCCGCGCGGCGCGACCATTCCGTACCAGGATGCGATCTCGTACCCCGGCACGCCGGATTCGGCGAAGGTCGGCACGCCGGGCAGCGCCGGCGACCGCTTCGCAGTGGTGATCGCAAGCGCCCGCAGCCGGCCGTTGGCGATGTGCGGCTTCACCGACAGCGGGCCGAGCATGGCCATCTGGACCTCCCCGGACAGCAGCGCCGTGATCGACGGCGCCGCGCCCTTGAAGTTCACGTTGACCATGTCGACCTTCGCCATCAGCTTGAGCATCTCGAGCCCGACGTGCGAGATGCTGCCGATGCCGCTGCTCGCATAGTTGAGCTTGCCCGGGTTCGCCCGCAGCCGGACGAGCAGTTCCGGCATCGTGGAGACGCCGAGCGACGGACTCACGACCAGGATGAACGGCAGCGTCGCGAACAGCGCGACCGGATCGAACGACTTCACCGGGTCGTAGGGGAGGTTGCGCTCGAACGCTGCACTGATCGCATGCGAGCCGGACACCCAGAGCACCGTGTATCCGTCGGCCGGGGCCTGTGCAGCCAGTGCCGTGCCCAGCACGCCACCCCCACCGGGACGGTTGTCGACCAGCACCGGCTGGCGCAGCGACGCGGCCAGCGACTTCGCCAGCAACCGCGCGGAGAAGTCGCCACCGCCACCGGGGGATACGGGGGCGATCAGGCGGATCGGGCGATCGGGCCAGGCGGCGGCGGGCGCGGCGGCCTGGGACTGGGCCCTGGCCTGGGTCGGCTGGGCTTGCGCGATGCAGGCGCAGGGCAGCGCCATCAGGAATGCGGCAAGGGATCTGGCTGGCGGCATGTATCGGGGCAGGGCAAGTGCGGACGCCGAAGTCTATGTCCTCGGGGCGGCAGGGTCCATCGGCTCCTCGGTGCACCCTTTGGCCGCCAGCGAAACGGCAGAGCGCAGCCATCGATGCCCGGCATCGCGGTGGCTCCGTTCATGCCAGTAGGCCGCATACCGTATGCGCGGCAAGGGTAGCGGCACATCGAGTACCTGGACCGGGTGTCGCTGCCTGAACCGGACGGCGAGTGCCTCCGGCAGCGTGGCGATCATGTCGGTGCCGACCACCATCAGCGGAATGGTCAGCACGTTCTGCACGAGGAACATGGGCCGCGTCCCACCGCCGGCCTTCTCGATCGCACCGTCGATCACCTGCCCCGCCGTCGTACGCCCGCCGCCGAGCAGCCGGATGTGGGGTAGCGAGAGGTACTGCGCAAGGGTCAGCGTGCCGCTGACGGTCGGATGGTCACGGTCGGCGATGCAGACGATCCGGTCCTGGAACAGCGGCATCGAGCGCAGCGACGACGCCGGCTTCAGTATCCATGCAATGCGCAGGTCGACCTCTCCACGCTCGAGCCACGCCGGTCCGCGATCGCGGTCGGGCGTGCGGACCTCCACGCTGATCCCGGGCGCATGCTCGCGCAAGTGCTTGAACAGGCGTGGCAGCAGCAGGTGCTCTGCGTACTCGGGCGCAGTGAGCACGAAGCGCCGCTGCGCCCGTGCCGGATCGAACGGACCCTGAGGGGACACCAGCCGGTCATAGTCCGCCAGGATGCCGTCCACGATGCCGATGATCTCGCTCGCTCGCTCTGTCGGCACCATGCCCTTGCTGGATCGCAGCAGCAGCGGATCGCCGAACATCACGCGCAGCCGCTGCAGCGCGTGGCTCATCGCCGGCTGGCTCAGGCCGAGCCGCTCAGCCGCGCGCGAGACGCTGCGCTCTGTCATGAGGATGCGGAAGACGCGGAGAAGTCGCAGTTCGCTGCTGTCCATCGACTGCATGTTCATTCCTCCGAATGAATAGCGAGTATCGAGTGCAGTGCATGGCGGACCTGCAGAGCCGAAGTCTAGACTGCTCTTGCGTCGACTGCCGCGCGGCCAGCAGAGCCAACGACCAGGGCAGGCACCACAGAAGGAGGCCTCCGATGACCCGTCGCCGGTCGTTGTCCGGCGCAGGGCTGTTCCTTGCCGGCCTGCTGGCCCTCCCGGCCTGCGCGCAAGGATGGCCCGCGCGTCCCGTCCGCATCATCGTCCCGTTCGCGCCGGGAGGCGGCGTCGACACGGTGGCGCGCCTGCTCGCGCAGCGGCTCGGCGAGCAGACGGGCAGCCCGTTCATCGTCGACAACCGCCCCGGTGGTGGCGGCGTCGCGGGCACGGCGATGGTCGCCAAGGCCGCCGGCGACGGCTACACGCTCCTCGTCTCTGCGCCGGAGTTCTCGATCAACCCGGGCATGAGATCGAAGCTGCCGTACGATCCCTTCAAGGACTTCACCTTCGTGTCGCAACTCACCGAAGGACAGTTCCTTCTCGCCGCGCATCCTTCGGTGCCCGTGAAGACCGTCGGACAGCTCGTCGCACTGGCGAAGCAGCAGCCGGGGAAACTCAACTACGGATCCTCCGGTACCGGCGGCATCAACCACCTGGCCGGCGCGCTCTTCCAGTCGATGGCCGGCATACGCTGGACCCACGTGCCGTTCAAGGGCGCGGGTCCGTCGACGGCCGCACTGATCGGCGGCGAAATCGAGTTCGTGATCGCAAGCACGACCGGCCTGCTGGAACCGGTGCGGGCTGGACGCCTGCGCGGCATCGCACTGACCGGGTCAGGCCGGTTCAGCGAGTTGCCCGAGGTGCCGACGATCGCCGAGTCCGGGATACCGGGCTACAACGTGTCCGGCTGGTACGGCCTGTACGGACCTGCCGGCGTCCCTGGCGAGATCGTGCAGCGGCTGCATGCGGAAGCGCGCCGTGCATTGACCCACCCCGAGGTCGCGAGCCGCCTGGTGAGGACCGGCAATACCCCGATCGTCAGCACGCCCGAGGAGTTCACCGCGTTCATCCGCGCCGAGATCGACAAGTGGATCCGGGTGATCAAGGCCGAGGGCATCAGCCAGGCCGACTGAGATGGCATTCAAGCAATTCCGACCCACGAAAGGAGCTTCAAGATGAGGCTGGTTGCCATACCGCCGTACCGGAACCCCGCGGTCGAATGGGGATGGGTGTTGCGTTACCTCATCGAGGACTACCGCAGCACCGGAGCCCTCAAGGGTGTCGAGGTCGACGTCGACGAGGGCTACATGGTCGACAGCGCATCGGAGACGCGCGACGAAGAGGTGCTGGCGGTGATAAACGTCGGCATCGTGAACCGGGTCAAGCAGTACGGTCTCACCGGCAAGTACGACGGGATCGTGCTCACGGGTGGCATCGACCCGGGCTTCATCGCGGCGCGAGTCGTGATGCAGGACAAGGTCGCGGTGACCGGTGCGATCCACGCGGCACTGCACGTGGCCTCGCTGATCGGCGAACGAACCAGCGAGATCCACACCGTGCCGTCTTCCTCGCTCATTGTCCGCCACCTCGCACAGAAGTACGGCTTCGGCGAAAAGCTGGTCAGCGTGCGCATCCCGATGCACACGTCGACCGAGTCCTACCTGTTGCTCGCGAAGTACAAGGAGAACTGGGCCGGAAGGCTGCAGGATCCCGGCCTGATGAAGATCATGGACGACCTCGCGGCCGAATGCATCGCGGCGGTCGACGAGAACCGCGCCGACTCCGTGATCCTGTCGTGCGAGCACCTGCAGGCGATGGCCGACGGTATCCGCCAGCGGATGGACGCCAGGGGATACGGCGAGATCCCGATCATCCGCACGCTGCCCGCAGGCATCGAGATGGCCCTTGCCATGGCCAACATGAAGCTGCTGCAGACCGCGCGCGCCTATCCGGGGCATAACCTGAAGCTCGCACCAAGGTTCTGCTGACCAATAGATGCCCCGCTGGGCTGGCTCACAGCCGCTGGTTCACCTGTCAGCCCAGTCTTCCACCCGCAGTCCCTGGATACGGCCAAACTCTCCGACATTGCTCGTGACCAACGTCGCATCTTCTGCAAGCGAATGACTCGCGATCCACAGGTCGTTGCCACCGATGGGCCTCCCGTCGGCCTTCAGCCGTGCGGCTTGGGCAGCGTAGTGAGAACAGATGCCATGCCCTGCGGAATAGCGCACGGGGATGCTCTGCACGAGGACCGCAAGTCGCTTCAGGACCTCGGACTTGAGCTTGCTGCCCTCGGCACCCTTCAACAGTTCCGCCCACGAAACGAACGACATGCAGATCGAGTCACCCGCCGGCAATCCGTTCAGCCGGGCCGCCACTGACGGTGGCTTGTTCCTGATTAAATGGATCAGCGTACCCGTATCCAGCATGTACTTCAAAGCGCATCGCGCTCCTGGACTGGCGCCTGTTCATTCCGGTCCGCAGACACGCGTGCAGTGAACTCTGCAGTCATGTCGTCATCGAACGCCCGGAGCGCATCCAGCAGCGCCTGGCCGCGATCTTCCGCCAGCGGCTTCAGGACCAGGTCGCCTTCAGCATTGCGGCTGATCTCGACCCGGGTCGCATCCAGGCGGAATTCCTGCGGAATCCGCACCGCCTGGCTGTTCCCGTTGCGGAACACCCTGCTGACCACTGCGCTCATCATTGATCCCTGGTGTGTACGCCTATGTGTGTATGGTACGTACCTCCGTCACAGGGAGCAATCGCAAGTAGCCCGGCTGGCTACCAGATTCCAGGGGCATGTTCAGGCTAGTTGGTGCTCGCCTACTCCATCGCCACGTTCGCCTGCCGCGCCACCGCCGCCCAGCGCTCGATCTCCGCGCGGTTGTACCGGCCGTACTCGTCCGGCGAGTTGCCGACCGGCTCGGCGCCCTGCCCGTCGAGCTGCTTGCGCACCGTCGGATCGGCCAGCACCTTGCGCACCGAGGCGTTGATGCGGTCGATGATCGGCCGCGGCGTGCCGGCGGGCGCGAACATGCCGAAGCCGCTGGAGACGAAGAAGTCCTTGTAGCCGGCCTCGATCATGGTCGGCACGTCGGGGGCGGCCGAAGTCCGCTTCATGCCGGCCTGCGCCAGCATGCGCAGCCGCCCGGCGCGTACATGCTCGATCAGCGCCGGCATGCTCGAGAACAGCATGTGCACGTGGCCGCCGACGACATCGGCGGTGGCCGGACCGACGCCCTTGTACGGGATCTGCACCAGCTTGAGCTTCTCGGCGGCGGCGAGCATCTCGATCGCGAGGTGGGACGAGGTGCCCGCGCCGGGCGTCGCATAGGTGAGTTCGCCCGGGCGCTTGCGCGCGAGCGCGATCAGGCCGCGCACATCCTTCACCGGCACCGACGGATGCACCGCGAGCGCGTTCGGGACGTCGGCGACCAGCGTGATCGGCGCGAAGTCCTTCACCGAATCGTAGGGCAGGCTCTTGCGCACCGCCGGATTGATCACGTGCGCGCTCGAGACCATCAGCAGCGTGTAGCCGTCGGGCGCGGACTTCGCGGCGATCGCGGTGCCCAGCGTGCTGCCGGCACCACCGCGGTTCTCGATGATCACCGGCTGCCCGAGGTCCGCAGCCATGCCGGGCGCGATGGCGCGGGCGATGATGTCGGTGTTTCCGCCGGGCGCGAACGGCACGATCATGCGGATCGGCTTCGAGGGAAAGTCCTGCGCGGTCGCCTGCATACCGGTGCAGGCGATCGCAGCGGCGAAGATCGTGGCTGCACGGCGGCGGCCGGTGGACGGCACGACCTCGGCCGTCGAACGTACGGGTGCTGGCATGGCGCTCCTCCTGGGTTCGCCGCCCGGTCTCGGCCGGGTCGGTCGGCCGCCACTGTACTGCAGATCGGCCGCGCCTCACCCGTGGTTCGGGATCGTCGACTCGGACAGGTCAGGGCGCGAGCGCGTCTGCGCCTTCCCGCCCGGCCATCGGGTCCCACCGTTCGACGCCGCGCTGACACGCAGTGACCTCGACCGCCTCGCGCAGGCGGACGAACAGCTCGTCCTGCCACGCCTGCGGCCCGCGCAACGGCCGGCCAAGCAGGTGCTCCGCCTGCTGGTCGAACGCCATCGGCAGCGAATCCCGCAGCAGCTCCCAGTTGTCCACGATCGCCGACCGCCGCGCGCGCAGCAGCGCGGCACCGGGCAGGCGATCCGACTTGGCGGCGTTCGCCTTGCCGTGGGCAGGCAGCAGGTTCCACAGGTCGTTGTTGCCCCAGAGCGAAAACGGGATGACATGGTCGACATCGAAGCGGCCGTCCAGCCGACGCCCTGTCCAGGCGCAACGAACGACGCCGCGCGCGAGGTAGGCCTCGCGCGCGAGGGACGTCGAATGCGACGGCTCCGGACGCGCAAGCAGCAGCGGCAGCACGCCACCCGCATCGATCCCCCGCCGCTTACCGAAGCGTTCCGTGAGTTCGGCCCAGCGCAGCACGACTGCATCGGCCACCCAGTGCCCGAGCAGGCTCAGTTCCCGCCAGAGTTCCGCCGACATCAGCACCTGCCGCGTGCCGCGATCGAACTCGAACACGGTGCCGCTTTCGAGCGCGCCGCCCGAGTACTTCACCGGCCCCTCGCGGATGGCCTGGCAGATCAGGGACAGTACCTCCAGCCGCCGGGCCTCCGCCTGCGCGGTCAGCCGCCCGGCCACGCGATCGAGCTGCCACGCGGTCAGGCCGCCATGCGCGCCCTTGCCGTGCCAGGGCGCCATCAGCTCGAGCATCGCGTGGCGGAACTTGAGCGGCCTGGGAGCGCCTTCGCCGATGCCTTCCGACTGCGACTGCGGTACATGCTCTCGTGCCGCGAAGATCGGCCAGTAGTAGCCGAACCATTTCTCCGCGATGCGCATCACCGGCACCCCGACCCGACCGTCGCCGCGCCAGCTCGCGCCGTGCGGCTCCTGCAGCGCCAGTTCGGCGAGCGCACGGAACAGTGCGAGCTTGTAGGTCGCCACCTTGCGGTCGCGGTTGAGGATACCTTCGATCTGGTCGGCTGCGCGCAGCGGCCCGCCGGCGCGCAGTTCGAACAGCAACGTGTACCAGCGCGTGCCCGCGCGCGCGAGTGCGTCCTCGGTATCCCATCGGCCGACCTGCTGGAAGCCGATGCGCTCGAAAAGCAGCTGCAGGTACCCGGGTGCATACGACTTGAACAACCGTCCGTCGGCGCCCCGTTCGCCCTCGTCCACGTCGCCGCGCGCCAGCGGCAGGGACAGCAGCAGCCGTCCGTGCGGGCGCAGTGCGTTGCGCAGCGCGAACGCAGCGTCGAACAGGTCGGCCTCGGGCAGGTGCATCAGGACGGCACTGCAGAGGATCCCGTCGAACCGGCCGCAGAACGGTTCGCCGAGCGAAGGCAGGGCGGCCGAGGCGATGCGTCCCTGCAGTTGCGGATGGCGGGCGATCGCGGCCGCGGCCATCTCCTGCACCGGCTCCACGCCACGCGCGTCGTAGCCGAGCGCGAGGAGCTCGACGAGGTCGCGCCCGGAGCCTGCCCCTACGTCAAGCACCCGCCCGCCCTCCGGGAACGCCAGCCGGAAGTAGCGCGCGACCGGGCTCGCGACCGCTTCGTAGCGGCCGGCGACGTCCTCGGCGTTCAGTCGATAGAAGCGGGCAGTGGCGGGATCCAAGGACCGGCCCGGTCCGCCTATACCTTGGAGCCCAGCACCCGCCGTCCGATCGCGCTGCGATGCACTTCCGACGGACCTTCGTAGATGCGCATCACGCGCACCTGCTGGTGCATCAGCTGCAGCGGCAGCTCCTTGGTCATGCCCATCGCGCCCAGGGTCTGCATCGCGTTGTCGAGCACGGCCTGCGCCATCTCGGTGGCGCGCACCTTCAGGATGGACGCTTCGCTGCGCACGTCGATGCCGGCACCGAGCTTGCTCGCCAGGTCGTTGACCATCAGCCGGCAGGCGTGGATCTCCATCGCGGCCTCGGCCGCGAACCACTGGATCGCCTGCCGGTCGGCGAGGCGCACGCCCCAGGTGACGCGCTGGCGCGCATGCTCCCCCATGATCTCGAGCGCGCGGCGCGCCATGCCGACGCAGCGGGCACCCATCTGCATGCGGCGCACGTTCAGGCGCAGCTGCATCGGCGCATAGCCGCGGTCGAGTTCGCCGAGGAGGTTCCCGGCCGGGATGCGGCAGTCGTCGAACACCAGCTCGTAGGTCCTGCGGCCGCCGATCATCGGGATCTCGCGTTCGATGATGTAGCCCTTCGTGCCCTTCTCGACGATGAAGGCCGAGATGCCGTCCTGGCGCTTGCCCGCGCCGGTGCGCGCCATCAGGATGATGAAGTCGGCGCGCGGGATGCCCGACACCCAGATCTTGCGGCCGTTGATCACCCACTGGTCGCCGTCGCGCACCGCGCGCGTGATCATCCCGGCGGGGTCGCCGCCCGCGCCGGGCTCGGAGATCGCGACCGCCGATCGCACCTCGCCCCTCGCGTAGGGCGCGAGGTACTTCTCGCGCTGCATCGGCGATGCGACCGCCAGCATCATGTGCAGGTTGGGGCTGTCCGGCGGGATCAGGAAGGGCACGCAGGCACGGCCCATCTCTTCTTCCGCCGCCGCCAGCGACAGCAGCGGCAGGTTGGCACCGCCGAATTCCTCGGGCACGTCGAGGCCCCACAGGCCCAGCTCGCGACAGCGGGCATGCAGCGCCTTTTCCTCCGCTTCGCTGAGCTTGTAGCCTTCGCCCTGGGCCTCGCGCTTCAGGACCGCCGGCTCGAGCGGGATCAGGTCATGGTCGACGAACTTCGCGACCAGTTCCTGCAGCATGCGGGTTTCGTCGGTCGAGGGAGTGGCTGCTTCGTGGTCCATGGGGGCATCGCGGTCGTGGGCGGCTTTCGAGTATAGGCGAGCATCCCGGGCGCGCGGCTTCGACGGCCCCGGGACCGGGCGGTCAGGCCCGGCCGGTCGCCTTCGCCATCAGCGCCAGGAACAGTTCCGCGATCCGCGGCTCCTTGCTGCGCCACTCGGCCGGGTTCCAGTCGTTCAGCAGGTTGTCGTCCGGGTGCTTCTCGACCACGTCGTCGTGCAGCACCGCGTCGGGCAGCAGCGAGGCCGCCTTGCGCGCGGTCACCGGCGTGTGCACCTTGTCGTTGCCGGCGATCAGGCAGACCGGCATCTTCAGGTTGCGCAGCTGTTCCTCGGTGGCGCCGACGATCGGCAGCGTGGCCGCCGCCAGGAAGTTGTCGCGCCAGAGGTCCATCACGCGGATGAATTCGGCCGGGTCCATCGCCATCAGCCGCCCGCGGTTGGACGCACGGGCCGCGATGCATTCCTTGAAATGCTCCGATTCGCAGACCGCCGCCATGCCGCCGGCCTTCGCCATCTCGGCGAACTGCTCGTAGTACTGGCGCGCGAGCTTCTGCACCGCGTGCTGGCCACCGGTCAGGCGCCACAGCAGAAGGCCGCTGACCGCTTCCGGATGGCGCAGCGCGAACAGGATCGCCAGCCGCGCACCGGCCGAGGAGCCGCCGACGAACAGCGGCAGCGCGCCGAGCTGGCCGGCCAGCACATGCAGGTCGTCGGCCCAGATCTCGTGTTCCGAGCCGATGCCCTCGATGCCGACCTCGGATGCGCCGCAGTTGCGCCGGTCGTGCAACAGCACGCGGTAGCCATCCTGCGCCAGCCGTTTCGACAGCGGGATGAGCTCATGGTACGAGCGGCGGCTGCCCGGGGTCAGCGCGATCCAGGGACCTTCGCTGCCGATGACTTCGTAGTTGAGGATGACGCCGCGGACGAGGGCCTCGGGCATTTGTGTTTCTCCGGTGTGTTGACTGGGATGCTGTGGCGGGTGCGGTTCGGCGACGCGCGGTCAGCCGTGCGCCTCGAGCCGCTTGCCGCCCACGGTGACCGGCTTGGCCGACACCAGCACGAAGGCGATCAGGCACGGCTCGGTGCCGCGGTTCACCCAGTTGTGGATCGTACCGCGCTGGATCAGCACGTCGCCGGCCTTCAGCGTCACGGTCTCGCCGTCCAGTTCCATGTCGATCGACCCGGACATCACCACCGCGTAGTCGACCGAGTCGGTGCGGTGCCGGCGCGGCACCACGCCCGGCTCGTAGCGCACGATGCGGAACACGGTGCCGTTGTCGAGCGTGGTGTCCATCGGACGCAGGCTGCCGTCCTCGTCGCCGTCGTTGTCGACCGGGAAGGTATCGGTCGACCAGACCACGGCCGCCTCGATGCCCTGGCGCCGCGACAGCACGTTCTTCGCGATCTCGTCGATGCGCACCACGGCCTTGCCCTGTGCATCATGGCCGGTGACGACCCGGCGTACCTTCAGGTTCATGCGTCCTCCCCTCGTTCTGTATGGTGGCTGCGGATCACTGCGGCTCGATCTTCGCCGCCTTCACCAGCTCGGCGTACTTGCGGATCTGCTCCGCCAGCTCGGCCCGGAACTCGGCCGGCGTGTTGCCCACCGGATCGAGCATCATCTTCGCATAGCGCTCTCGCACCTCGGCGACGCCCAGCGCCTTCTGCACTTCGGCATGCAGCCGGTTCACGATCGCGGCCGGCGTTCGCGCCGGGGCGAACAGGCCATACCAGCCGCCGTCGAGCACCACGCCCTCGACGCCGGCCTCGGCCATCACCGGCACGTCCGGCAGCTCGGACCAGCGCTTCGCGCCCGCGAACGCGATCGGACGCAGCTTGCCCGAGCGGATGTGCGGCATCGACAGCGGCGGCGTCACGAACATCATCTGGATATGGCCACCGATCAGGTCGGCGATCGCCGGTCCCGCACCCTTGTATGGTGCATGCGTGACGCTGATGCCGGCACGCGTGGTGAACATCTCGGTGGCCAGGTGCAGGGCGTTGCCGAAGCCGGGCGTGCCGTAGGTGAGCTGCCTGCCCGGCGTCTTCGCCAGCGCGATCAGCTCCTTCACCGACTTCACCGGCAGCGTCGGGTTCACCACCAGGATGTAGCCCGGGCCGGTCACGACCGCCGTGACCGGCTCGAGGTCCTTCTGCACGTCGAACGGCATCTTGCGGTACAGGCTGGGATTGATCGCGATCGAGGTCGAGACCATCAGCAGGGTGTAGCCGTCGGGATCCGCCCGCGCCACGGCCTCGGTGCCCGGCAGGCCGTTGGCACCCGGACGGTTCTCGACCAGGACCGGCTGCCCCATCTGCGCCTGCAGCTGCTGGGCGAGGATGCGCGCGGCCGCGTCGGGTGCGCCCGCGGCGAACGGCACGATCATGCGGATCGGCTTCGCCGGCCAGGCCTGTGCCATCGCGAGCGCCGGGCACAGCAGCACGCCCGATGCACACGCCAGGGATACGAAGAGCTTCATCATTCGAACATCCTCCCCAGGGTTCAACTGGCCGGCTTGAGTCCGGCGTCGCGGATCAGCCGCCCCCACTTCTCGTGCTCCAGGCGCACCTTCGCCGCGAACTCGGGCGCGGTCATCACCATCGGATCGACGTTCTGCGTCGCGTAGAACTCCCTCACGTCGGGCAGCGAAAGCACCTTCGTGATCAGCGCGTTCATGCGGTCGGCCAGCTCGCGCGGGATGGCCGCGGGACCGAAGATCCCCTGGAACCCGGTGTATTCGTAGTCGGCAACCCCGGCCTGCGCGATGGTCGGCAGCTCCGGCATCACGCTGCTGCGTTCGCGCCCGGTCGTGGCCAGCGCGCGCAGCTTGCCGGTCTTGACGTGCGGCGCCATCACGATCGCCGAGAAGATCATCATCTCGATGCGGCCGGAGAGCAGGTCGGACACCATCGCGCTCGCGTTCGCATACGGGACGTGGGTGGCCTGGAAGCCGGCACGCACCCTGAACAGCTCCGTCGCAAGATGGAATCCGGTGCCATGGCCGGGCGACCCGAAGCTGATCGACCCGGGCTTGCGCTTCGCAAGGGCGACGAGTTCGCCGACCGACTTCACCGGCATCGACGGATGCACCACCAGCAGCGCCGAGAACTGTCCCATCGGCGCGATCGGCAGCAGGTCGCGCAGCACGTCGATCGGCATCTTCGGATGGATATGCGGATTGACGGTGATCGACGAACCGGGGCCGCTGAACACGGTGTAGCCGTCGGGCGCGGCCTTGGACACCATCTCCATCGCGATGTTGCCGGCCGCACCGGGACGGTTGTCGACCAGCACCTGCTGCCCGGCCACCTCCGACAGGCGCTGTGCGAGCGGCCGCGCGAGCGAGTCGCTGTTGCTGCCAGGCGAGAAGCCGATGATCATCCGGATCGGTTTCGCCGGGAACGGCGCGGCCGGCGTGGCCTGGCCGAATGCCGCGGCAGGCACCGCGCAGGCGACCATGGCCACGCACGCCCGCGCCAGGCGTGCCCCCTGCGCCGTGGTTCGAACGGCGCGCGGCCGGACCCCGTCCCGCTCGATCGAGCTGGTACGCATGCATCTCCTCCTTCATCTGGCGTCTGCCGCGCCGGTGGCGATCCGGTCGGACGAGGTCCGTCGGTCGTCTTGTCGAACGATGCGATCAGGTTACAGCAGGCCGCGGCGGCTGGCAAAGCAGCCCGGAAAGTACACTCCCGGCGGGCATGAACGCCCCGTCGACGCACGGAAAGCGACAGGACATGGACTGGTTCGAAAGCCTCACCGGATTCAGGGAATCGACCTACCGCGAGACACAGGCGAGGCTGGAATCCGACGGCCATGCCCTGCGCTCGCGCGTGAACGGCGCTTCGTACGGCATCGGGACCCTCGAACTGGTGTCGCTCGAGGCACTGCGCGATCGGACGCGCCGGCCGACCCAGGTGCAGCCGCGGTCGGGCCGCCTGTCGGTGGGCATCGTCGAGGGCGATGTGCGCGCCCTGCACCGGTCGCCCGAGAACGCGGGCGCGCTGTTCCAGGTCGCGTCCCAGTTCAACCTGCTGGAGATGGTCGGTCCCCGGGTGACGCCCGAACACGGCGTGGCCATCTACGCCGACGATCGTACCCAGGGCCCAGCCTGCGCGATCGCCGCCGGCGCGGCGACGATCTACCGCAACTACTTCGCGCCGGTCGGCGACCAGGTCGGGCAGACGCACGACCGCCAGCTGGACGGACTTGCGCCGCTGGGCGACGCGCTCGCGGCCGGCACCGGCCTGCCCGTGGACGCGCTCTGGAAGATGCAGAACGGCTACGCGCTCTGCTCGCGCGAGGGCCTGGACGCGATCGCCCGGCACCTGTCGACGCTCGACCACGCAGGCATGGACGCACTGCGCGGCAGGCTCTGCATCGGGCTTCACCACGATGTCGAGGTCACCGACATGCCGCTCGCAGCGGGTGCCACAGGCGCACGACCGGTCGTGTCTCAGGCGTTCTGTTCGGCACTTCCGGTCGCCTATGGAGGCGTGCCGCAGCCGCACTGGAAGGCGTTCGCAACCCTGGTCCTGGAGGCTGCGTACGAGGCGACGCTATGCGCGGCGATCGCACGGGCGCAGTCCGGCGCGTCGAACCGATTGCTGCTCACCGCGCTCGGAGGCGGCGTGTTCGGGAACGACGAGGCATGGATCCATCACGCGATCCTTCGTGCGCTGCGGATGTTCGAGCACCATGCACTCGACGTGAAGCTGGTGTCCTTTGCAGAACCGGCCACGTGGATGAAGGAGACCGTCGCGGCGTTCGACTGAACGCCCAGACCCCGTCGTCCTCAGCGAATCGTGCCGGGCTCGAGCGCCAGGACATGGCGCGCCTGCTCGTCGTTCTCGATCGCGCCTTCGCGTGCTGCGCGCACATGCCGGATGGCATCGGCCGGTGGCGTCCCGGTGTCCACCAGGATGCGCGCGGCCACCGTGCCCGCGCGGCCGAGCCCGCCACGGCAATGCACGACCACGCGCCCGCCACCGACCAGCAGTCCACACAGTCCGCTTCCGACCCTCGCCCAGCCGGATTCGAAGCGTGCATCGGGCGCCCTGGTGTCGGTGATCGGCAGGTGATGCCAGTCGAGACCCCGTGCCTTCACGCCGGGGCCCAGGCCGGTGACCTTGAACTCGCGGAACTCCTCGTCTTCGATCAGCGTGACCACCGCCTTCGCGCCCCAGGCAGCGATTTCGCCGAGGTCGCGGTCGAGGTCGCGGTCCCAGAAGAATCCCGCGTGGCTCGGCGCCTTCTTGCCCGGGCAGAACGTGATGCCGAGCACGCCGCCGCGGCTGCCGACCGGCAGCGGGTCGATGCGAAGGGGATGCGTGAGGCTGGTCCTGGTCTGCATGGTCGACGATCGCCCGTTCGTTGCCGGTTCAGGAAGTGCGCGCATGATGCCAGTACCCGGTTGGCCGGGGCACGCTCGTCCGGTACAGTGAAGCACAGCCTCCGGTCTATGCCTGCCGCACGGGTGATCGACCGGAACCACAGAGGATCGAATGCACCACGCCCGCCCCCGCCTGCTCTGCCTGCTGGCGATAGCCGTCGCCGCGCCACTGCTTCAGGCGCAGTCGTATCCGCAACGCCCGGTGCGCTTCATCGTGCCCTTCGCGCCCGGCGGCACCAGCGACATCGTCGGCAGGCTGATGGGTACGGCCCTGGGGGACGAGCTCGGGCAGACCTTCGTCATCGACAACCGCGCCGGTGCCGGGGCCACCATCGGCACGGCGATCGTCGCGCGGGCGCCCGCGGACGGTTACACGCTGCTGGTCAGCCATTCGGGCATGGCGATCAACGAGACGCTGTACGCGAAGCTGCCCTACCGGGCGCTGGTCGACTTCGCGCCGATCTCGCTGGTGGGCGTGGCGCCGTCGGCAGTGGTGGTGAACAACGCCCTGCCGGTGAAGAACATGGTCGACCTGGTCACGCTCGCCAGGAAGGATCCGGGAAAGCTCACCTACGGCTCGGCCGGCATCGGCAGCGTGGGCCACCTGTCGGTGGCGCTGCTCGAGTACGTCGCCGGCGTGCAGTTCAGCCACGTGCCGTACAAGGGCGGGGCACCTTCGGTGCTCGCGACGATGACCGGCGAGGTGAACTTCTCGATCCCGACGCTGCCGAGCGCGACGCCGCAGGTGAAGGCCGGCAAGCTGCGCATGATCGCGGTGACCACCGCGAAGCGCTCGAGCGTCGTACCCGACGTGCCGACGGTGATGGAGTCCGGCGTGCCGAAGTACGTGTACGAGGTCTGGCACGCGCTGTTCGCGCCCGCGAACACACCGAAGCCGATCCTCGACCGGCTGTCGCAGGCGACACGGAAGGTGATGGAAGGCGCCGAGCTGCGCGCGCAGCTGCGCGCGCAGGGCATCGAGCCCTCGCCTTCCAGCCCCGCCCAGCTCGAGCGGCTGCTGCGCGACGACATCGCCATCTGGGCGGCGACGATCAAGGCTGCGGGAATCCCGATCAACTGATCGGCAGCGGCATTGCAGCGCCCAGGCAACTCGAACGGATCAGGGGACGGAAGGCTCGATGGGAACGGACACACGGCAGGTCGTGGTGGTGGGGGCGGGGAACGCCGCATCGTGCGCAGCGCTGGCGGCACGCGAGTCGGGGGCGGACGTGGTAATGCTCGAGAGCGCCCCGCTCGAGGACTGCGGCGGCAACAGCCGCTACGCCGCGGGCTCGATGCGCATCACCTTCGACGGCGTCGACGACCTCGCGCAGGTGATCGACCTCACCGACGAAGAGAAGTCGCTGCACGACTTCGGCCGCTACACCCGCGAGAACTACTTCGATGACATGGCGCGCATCACGCAGTACCAGAGCGACCCGGAACTGTGCGAAGTGCTGATCTCGAACAGCTTCGACACCGCGCGCTGGCTGAGCGGCAAGGGCGTGCGCTTCCAGGCGAGCTACGGCAACCAGTCGCACCCGGTCGACGGCAAGCGCCGCAAGTTCTGGGGCGGGCTTGCGGTCGAGGCCTGGGGCGGTGGACCCGGGCTGGTCGAGGCCGAGCACAAGGCGTGCGCGCGCGAAGGCATCCGGATCCGCTACGACACCCCGGCCACCGGCCTGGTCGTCGGCGACGATGGCGTGGTCACCGGCGTGAAGGTGCGAAGTGGCGGCCGGGCCGAGGTGGTCACGGCGGGGGCGGTCGTGCTCGCCTGCGGCGGCTTCGAGTCGAGCAGCGAGATGCGTGCCCGCTACCTCGGGCCCGGGTGGGACCTCGCGAAGGTACGCGGCACCCGTTACAACACCGGCACCGGGCTGCAGATGGCGCTGGACGCAGGTGCGATGCCCTACGGCCACTGGTCCGGTTGCCACGCGGTCGGCTGGGACCAGAACGCACCGCCGTTCGGCGACCTGGCGGTGGGCGACCAGTACCAGAAGCACGGCTATCCCTGGGGCATCATGGTCAACGCGAACGGCCGGCGCTTCCTCGACGAAGGCGCGGACTTCCGCAACTTCACCTATGCGCGCTATGGCCGCCGCATCCTCGAGCAGCCGGGCATGTTTGCCTGGCAGATCTTCGACAACAAGGTGATCCCGCAACTGCGCAGCGAATACCGCATCCGGCAGGTGACCAAGGTGCGCGCCGACACGCTCGAGGAACTGGTAGCGAAGCTGGAGGGCGTCGACGCGAAGGCCTGCCTGCAGGAAATCCTCGCCTACAACCGGGCGGTACGCACCGACATCGCGCTCAACATGGCGATCCGCGACGGCCGCCGCACCGAGGGCCTGCCGGTCGACAAGACCAACTGGGCGGACACCATCGACCAGCCGCCGTTCGAGGCGTACGCAGTGACCTGCGGCATCACGTTCAGCTTCGGGGGCGTGAAGGTGAGCACCTCGGCCGAGGTGGAGGACACCACCGGGCATGCGATCCCGGGGCTGTTCGCCGCGGGTGAGATAGTCGGCGGCATCTTCTATCACAACTATCCCGGCGGCACGGGGCTCGCATCGGGCGCGGTGTTCGGGCGCATCGCGGGCGCGAGTGCCGGCGCCTACGTGGCAGGCATGCACGGCAAGGGCCACGCGTAGTCGGGACAGGCGTTCGCGCCGCCTTGCCCCCACGACCCCGCCGCCGGCATTCCCGGCGTGCGGGGTCGACAACGTGTTGCCGGGTCAGGCGGGCAGGACCCTGAACTCGCTCACCACGGCCGGCGCACGGGCGATGATCGTCGCGGGATCGACGACCAGTCCAGCCTGGGTGTAGGGATCGATGCCCCAGGTGGTGACGGTCAGTTCGCCGGTGGCGGCCGAGATCGCGAATTCGGTCCAGCCGAACGTGTGCATGGAAAGGTCGCTGCTGCCCTGGGTGATCGCGACGTTGGCTACGCCATCCAGCCCGACCGCGGGGTAGCCGAGCGGCACCACCTGCGCGTTGATCAACGAGCGCACCACCTCGTCCTTGCCCGCGCGCGGCAGCGCGTTGTAGAGCGCGACCTGCTGCGGGGTGACCAGCCCGAAGGCCTGGGCCAGCCCGAGCACGGTCGGCCCGAACGGTGCATCGAACGCCACCGAGCCGGTGCTGATCTCGAACGCGCCGGGCACCGGA
Source organism: Betaproteobacteria bacterium (assembly GCA_021298815.1). Lineage (GTDB taxonomy): Bacteria > Pseudomonadota > Gammaproteobacteria > Burkholderiales > CAIKXV01 > CAIKXV01. Next base: position 114,522 of record JAJTHE010000037.1, read on the forward strand.
ACCTGCGTGATGGCGGTACCGGTGAACCGCTGCAGGCTGAGGTTGTTGGTCACCGTGCCGTGGATGTCCGCCGTGACGAACACGACGTTGAGGATGTTGTTGGTGACGATGAAATCGAGCAGCTCGGTGCGTTCGGCCGCATAGCCTTCGAAGCGGTCGGAAGCGCCCAGCACGCCGAGGTTCTGGATGGGCTCGGGCACCATGATGAACTTCCAGACGATGCCGGCGGCCTGCGCATCGAGCAGGTCCGCCTTCAGCTCCGCGACCTGCTGCCGGCCGAGCAGCGTACGATCGGTGCGCACCAGCGAGTTCACCAGGTAGGCGCCGATCTGCGCCGGATCCGTCGGGTTCGCGACCGGCGGCAGCGGTGCGTCCCGGAACGAGCGCGAGTCCAGCAGGAACATCGCCGCGTCGCGGCCGAAATTGCGGTAGCGATAGAGCTTGCGCTTGTTCGACGAACGCGCATCGGCGCTGGCCGGATAGTATTCGGGCCGCACCGGGTTGTAGTCGACGAACGCCGCCAGCCCGCTGGCGAAGAACGGCGTCTCGTTGATGAAGCTGCCCGGCTCGCTGGCGAAACGCGGATCGCTCGCGGGTGCGGCACCACCGGCGAAGTCGTTGGTGACTTCATGGTCGTCGATCATCACGTACACCGACGTGCTCTGCCGCAGGTCGGCCCAGTAGTTCTGGCCGAGTCGCGTGCCGTAGCCTTCCGCATGCTTCGCCCGCAGCTCCGCCAGCGTGCGGGCCTGCGGCGCTGGCACCGCAGGCGACGGATAGTCTGCGTAGATCGTGTCGCCCAGCTCGACGAAGAAGTCCAGGTCGCGCGACGGCACGTTCTTGATCGCCGGGTACGGCGCGAGCTCGCCGCGCCAGTCGCCCGACACGCCGAAGCGCAGGCCGGCGAGGCCGCGGGCAGCGGGGGTACGGAAGCGCCCGGTGACCACGGCGCCTGCCTCGTTGGTCATCGAGTAGAAGTAGTTCGTGCCCGGCACGAGGCCCTGCACGACATGCTTGAACGGCTTGTCGGTGGCGGTCTGCCGGCGCGTGATGGAGCCGGCGAGCGGGCTCAGCGAAGGGCTGGTGCTCCAGCGGAAGACCACCCGGCCGGGGACCGTGCTCAGCGTCCAGAGGACTGCGCTGGTCGGACCCACGTCGCCGCAGGCGCCACCGCAGGGCATGGTCGCCGGCAGCGCTGCAAATGCACTGCGCCCCAGCATCGCCGCGCCGAGCGCACCACCTGCGGTCAGTTGCATGAACTCCCGCCGGCCGGGCGAGGACGTGTCGGTGCTGTCGGCTGCCGGCGCCAACGCTGCCTTCTTGCTCATGCAATGTCTCCAGGGGGTCGGGCGATCGAGTGCACTGGAGGTTACGTAGGGCCCGTGACTTCGCGATGACGCCTTCGTGATGGCTTGCATGCATCCCATGGTCCGCACGGACTACGGCGCTGCGCGATGCACGGCCCGAAGTACTGCTGACCCTCAACTGAAACACTCGCTCCGTAGCATCCCGTCATCCGTCCGCTCATCGCGGCTCGCACTTTTCCCGCACGGGGGTTCCATGAAGACCGATTTCGCTGCCTCTGCCCTTCTCGCCGTCACCCTCCTCGCGGCCATGGCCGCGACGCATGCGGCGACCGTGGATGTCTCCGAGCTGGAGGCGAACGATTCCCTCGCATCGGCGCAGCTGCTTGCACCGCTCGCGCCCGGGCAGTCGGGCTACCGCGTCACCGGCCTGCGCACCGATGCACCCGGGTTCGGCCCGACCGTCGATGCATCCGCGGACCACTTCCGCTTCTTCGTGCCGGGCGGGTCGCTGCTCGGCCTGGACGTGCGCGTTACTTCCTCGGCGCCCGGATCGAACCGCGATCCGCTGCTCTACCTGTACGACGCGCTCGGCGGCGTGCTGGCGTTCGACGACAACTCGGGCATCGACTTCGGCGCGCGGATCGCCGCGTTCCCGATCCTCGCAGGCGGCGACTACATCGTCGCCGTGACCGGCTTCGGCGATGCAGGCGACATCGACAATGGCGGCAACGGCATCCTCACGGGGATCGGTGGCGACGCGAACTTCGCATACCAGCTGTCGATCGACATCGCGCCGCAGGTGGTGCCGCTGCCCGGCTCGGCGGCGTTGCTGCTCGCAGGTGCCGCGCTGATGACCGGGTTCGGCGGGATGCGCAAGGAGCGCCGGCGCGGTTGAAGAAGGCAGGCAGCGTCAGTTCAGCCGTATGTTGGCCCCGCGAACGACCTTGGTGTACTTCTCGAGATCGGCGCGCAGGATCGCCGAGAACTCCGCAGGAGTGCTGGTCATTGCCTCGCTGCCGGCGGTGGACAGGCGTTCGCGCACCTCGGGGTTCTGCCCGGCCTTCGTCATCTCGACGTTCAACTTCTGGATGATGTCCGCAGCGGTCCTGGCCGGTGCGAGCAGGCCGGCCCAGATCGTTGCGTCAATCGGGAAGCCCCCTTCAGCGAAGGTCGGGATCTCCGGCGCCAGCGCCGAGCGCTTTGCGCTGGTCAGGCCGAGTGCGCGCAGTTTGCCGGATCGCAGATGGGGCAGGGCTGGCGCCAACGCGACCGATGCGACCGGCGTTTCGCCCCCGACCACCGCTGCTGCCGCCGGACCGCCACCCTTGTACGGGACGTGTATCAGCGCAGCACCGCCAGCCATCCGGAAGAGCTCCATGCTCAGGTGCTGGATGCTGCCATTGCCCGTGCTTGCATAGGAAATCGTGTCCGGCTTCGCCTTTGCCGCAAGGATCAGGTCCGCAAGTGTACGGAACGGCGTGGCTGCGTTCGCCACGAACACGATCGGATTGAGCGACGCGATCGATATCGGCGAAAAATCCGCGATCGGATCGTAGCGGAGGTTTGGATATGCACTGGGATTCACCACCAGTTCGCCCGCCGTCGCCATCAGCAGGGTGTACCCGTCGGGGATCGCTCGGGCAACCAGCTCGGCGCCAATGCCCCCGGCCGCCCCCGGGCGGTTGTCGACCAGAACGCTCTGATTGAGGGCTGCAGCGAGGCGCTGGCTGTAGGTCCGTCCGTTCAGGTCGCCCACTCCGCCAGGCGCATAGCCGACGATGACCCGGATCGGTTTCGCCGGCCAGGACTGGGCGACACCGGACGCGCTCGTCCCGAGCATCAACAGGCCCAGGCCGACCAGCTGCGCAACCTGCGGAAAGGGCTGCCCCCATACGATTCGATTGGTCATTTCTTCCCCCGGAAGTTCAGGTGACAACAACACCTCTCCATGTCATGCGATCGCGGCACTGGCCGTGGATAGGTTCGCTGCTGCGATCACGCGCCCTTCGCTGACGTTCCGATCGCACGCGCCTGGGCTGCGACGAAGGCGTCGGCGTCGGCTTCGCTCATCGGGGAACGGAACATCTCGAGACGCATCGATACACGCTGCCGACTCACGTCGCGGATCGCGCTCTTCATCCGCTCCGCATCCTCGCGCGTCCTGATCAACTCGGCGGCTTCGCGCGCGCCTTCTCGAAAATGGTCCTTCTCGTCGTCGTAGATGATCTGCATGGCCCTGGCGATCATCGATTCCAGCTTTCCTCCTCTGACCTTCGCGCCTTCCCGGAACATGGCGGCGCCGCCACCCTCGGTGAACAGCACGGCAGCCTTGTCGATCGGCGAGCCGGATGCCACATACCTCTGCCGCAACTCCTGCAGCTTCCTCTCTTCGGGAAGTTGCACGGGATCCGCGTCCACATCGATCTTGCGACCGACGATTTCCTCGAAGATGTCGGCGAACATCACGTAGTGCTCGAATTCCTCCAGCATCTGCTTCATCAGGAAGGAGAAGTGGTGCCGGTCGACGGTCTTGTCGATGCCGGGAAACATGTTGGCCATGTTGACCAGCTCCTGATGGATCCCGTTGAAGTATCCATCGACGGGGTGCAGTTCCTTCCAGATCTGCGCACGCAGCCAGTAGACATGGCCGTCGTTGCTCGGATTTCCTTCGAAGAATCGCTTCGAGACCTCTGCCTCGGCCTCCCAATACGGTGTCACGGTATCCAGCAGTTCCTGGGCAATGTCATTCATGGCTGAAGTACTCCGGGGTCGGTCGGTCGATCACTGGATGTCTCCAGTGCGGGCGGACGACAATATTTGCCCGTTAATGGGTTGTGCGCAAGCGGAACCTGGCGGAAGTTCCCGGCTTCAGTCCATGGCTATCCCCGCCGCCTTCACCACCTTCGCCCAGCGCACCGTCTCGGCACGGATGTAGGCATCGCTGCGCTCCAGCGTGTCGCCGACCGGCTCCAGCCCCTGCTCGAGCAGCCGTGCGGCGACCGCAGGAACCTGCACGCTGCGCGCGACCTCCGTGTTCAGCCGCAGCAGAACCTCCTTCGGCGTGCCGGCAGGCGCGAACAGCGCATACCAGATGTCGACCGCGTAGCCGGGCACGCCCGCCTCGGCCATCGTCGGCAGGTCCGGCACGATCACCGAGCGCTTCGCACCCGCCGACGCCAGCATGCGCAGCCGACCGGTGGCGACCTCCTGCCGTGCCGAGACGACGCTGGAGAAGGTCATCGCCACGCGCCCGCCGATCAGGTCGACCATGCCCGGCGCCGCACCCTTGTAGGGCACATGCACGATTTCGATCTTCGCCAGCAGCTTGAACACCTCCATCGCCATGTGCGGGTTGCCGCCGATGCCCGACGACGAATAGAGCAGGTCGCCGGGGCGCGCACGCGCGAGGGCGACCAGTTCCTTCACGTTGCGCGCCGGCAGCGACGGATGCACGACCAGCACGTTCGGTCCGATCGCCATCACGCTGATCGTGGCCAGGTCGCGCTCGGGGCTGAACGACAGCTTGCGGTTGGCGCTCGGCAGCACCGCGTGTGCGATCGAGTTGACGTTCAATGCGTAGCCATCGGGTACCGCGCGCGCAACGGTCTCGCCACCCAGCGCGCCACCCGCGCCCGGCCGGTTCTCGACCACAACCGGCTGGCCCAGCCGCTCGGACAGCGTGTTGCCGACGATGCGCGAGAGGGTATCCATCGCGCCGCCGGGGGAGGCCGAGACCACGAAGCGAACGGCTTTCGACGGAAAGGGCTGCGCGTTCGCGGCGGGCACGAGACCCGCGCAGGCGGGGACCACACACGCGAAGGTGCCCCGGGGATGAACGGTCGAGGTCATGCGGGAACTTTATCGCAGGGCGAGAGACTAAAGCGACGCGCGACGATTACCCGCTTCCGCCGTGGACGCGCGGCCGACGCCAATTCACCTTCCGACCCAACCTGAAAGGAGCTCACGATGAAAGCCGTCCATTGCCTTTCCGCAGATACCCCGAAACTCGCTGCACTTGCCCTCGCCGTCGCCTGCCTGTCGCTGCCCGGCCTTGCCACCGCCTCGCAATCGCCGGACGCCGAGGCCGGGGCAAGTCCCGTCGAGGCCGTCGCGACGCCGGCGACCGAAGGCTCGATCCAGGCGCAGGCCCCTGCCCGCGCCGAAGCGGCATCTGGCACGGCGACCGGATCCGCGACGCAGCCGGCAGAGGCAGAAGCCGCATCCTGATACGCCGATCGGATCAGCATCGGACGCCGAGGCGCCGATGGGTGCATGCGGCCGGGCGCCTCCCCCGGCCGCATCATCGTGTCGTGGAGTTCGAACGTCATGGAGGGACGCAGCAAGCACGAACGATGCCGACTGGTACGGACCTTGCGTCCGCCCATCCCTGAATTCATTCCAGGGGCCGCCGTTCGCCATGCATCTTCCATCGAGCACCTGCATCGCCGCCGCCGTGGCTACCTCCCTGCTCGCGGGTCACGCCGCCGCACAGGGGTTCCCGTCCAGGCCGCTCAACCTTGTCGTCACCGTCACCGCAGGCGGCTCGATCGATGCCGTGGCGCGGCTGCTTGCCGCCGACCTCGGCCCTGCACTGGGGCAGCCGGTGCTGGTGGTGAACCGTCCGGGGGCAGGCGGCAACGTGGCCGGTGAGTATGTCGCCCGCGCCACGCCCGACGGTCACACCCTGATGATCAGCAGCTCGAGCACCCTCACGGTGAACCCGCATGTCTACAAGAACATGCCGTTCGACTCGATCAGGAGCTTCGCGCCGATCGTGATGCCGGCGCGCCTGAACCTGATCCTGGCCGTGCATCCGCGCCTTGCGGTGAACAGCGTGAAGGAATTCGTGGACCTGCTCAAGGCGCAGCCCGGCAAGCTCACCTTCGGCTCGTCCGGCAACGGCACCAACCCGCAGCTCGGCGGCATCCTGTTCGGGATGCAGACCGGCACCAGTTCGCTGCACGTACCGTTCGGCGGCATCGTGGTCGCCCTTAACGCACTGCTCGGAGGACAGGTCGACTACATGTTCGACTCGGCCACGTCGATCCCGCATGTGCAGGCCGGCAAGGTCAAGGCACTGGCGGTGGTGGGTCCGGCCCGGCTGCCTTCGCTGCCGAACGTGGCGACCCTGTCCGAGCTCGGATTCGCGGACATGACCGCGGTGAACGGCTTCTACGCCGTGGTGGCCACTGCCGGGACGCCGGCGGACGTGGTGGCGCGACTCAACACCGAGATGGTGCGCATCATGCGCCAGCAGGCCGTGATGGACCGCGTCAATGCCATGGGACTGGTCAACACCACCTCCACGCCGGAACAGCTCGGCCAGGCCATCGCGGAAGACCTGCGCCGGCTCGGGCCGATCATCAGGGAAGCGAAGCTATCGCTGCAGTGACTGGCCTGCGACGACCGTCACATGCATTCCAGATCGGTCAGGCCGAAATCGCCGCCCTTGAAGAGCAGCGGAATTCCGCGCACCTTGGCCAGCGCATAGCTGAACACGTCCCCGAAGTTCAGCCGCGCCGGATGTCCGCTGCCCCTCCCGAAGGAGACGAACGCCGCGTAGGCAGCGTCCATTTCGGCAACCTCGGGCGCCACGATCCGGAACGGAGGTAGTCGAAGCAGGTCATCGAGCAGGATGACCGCGCGCTGCCCGCGCCGCGCGTGGACCACCATCCGCGTTTCGACCGCAGATACGGTACTGACTAGCGCCCCGTCCGCCCGCGTAACGATGTCGACGAACGCCGGACGCTCCGGTTCGTCGAACGCGATCGCCACCAGCGCCGAGGTATCGACTGCGATTATCGCGGGAGGCCGTCGGCGTCCCAGGCTTGCGGATCGAACGCGTCCGGCCGGTCGGCGACCTGGTCCAGCTGGTGCAGCAAGCTGGCCATCCGCCCGCGGGTATCGGTCGTCCCGCCAACTTCGGACAACATCCGGTCGACCGCCTTCTCGACGACTGCCGTCCTGCTCAGGCCGGTGGCCTTCGCCAGCGCCTCGACTTTTCGAACGACCACCGGGTTGGCGATTTGCAGAGCCATGTGCGGAATCATCTGGATGAATGGACACGATCAATATACATCAAGGGGTAGGCTGGCTACCGGCGATGATGCGTGTGCTCGTGCGCCAGCGCGCAGTCGGAAAAGCAGTCAGCGCACGCAATACGCCGCTGCGACGACCCAGGTCACTCCGCCTTCGCGCCCGAAGCCTTCACCAGCCGGCCCCACTTCACCGCCTCCGACTTCAGGAATGCAGCGAACTCGCCGCGGCTGGATCCCACCGGTTCGCCACCCAGCTTGACGATGCGCGCACGCATCTCCGGATCGCGCAGCGCGCGCACGGTATCGGACTCGATCCGGTCGAGCACGGGCTCGGGCACGCCGGCCCGCGTCATGACACCGTACCACGGGCTGAGTTCGAAGCCGGCCACGCCCGCTTCGGCGACGGTCGGAAGCTCGGGCACGGCCGGCGTGCGCTTCGGCGAGGTAACCGCAAGCACACGCAGCTTGCCGGACGTGGCGTGCGGCAGCGTGACCGGCAGGTTCCCGAAATAGACCTGGATCTGCCCGGACATCGCATCGACCAGCGCCGGCGCGGCGCCCTTGTACGCGACATGCACCATGCTCACGCCCGCGAGGGTGCCGAGCAGTTCCCCCGACAGATGTCCGGGCGAGCCGATGCCCCCCGAGCCGTAGCTGAGCTCGCCCGGCCGCTTGCGCGCCAGCGCGACGAGTTCCTTCACCGACTTCACCGGCAGCGACGGATGCACCACCAGCAGGAACGGTGCGATCGCGGCCAGCGTCACCGGCGCGAAGTCGCGCTCGGAGTCGTACGGCAGCTTCGCGAACAGGCTGGGATTGGTGACGAAGTTGTCGGTCATCATCAGCAGCGTGTAGCCATCGGCCGGTGCCTTGGCGACGATGTCCGTGGCGATGGTGGTGCTGGCGCCAGGCCGGTTGTCGACGACCACCTGCTCGCCCCAGGCCTCGGACAGCTTGCCCGCGATCGCGCGCGCCATCACGTCGGTGAAACCACCGGGCGCGAAGCCGACCAGCATGCGCACCTGCTTCGCCGGGTACGCCACCGCCTTCTGTGCGGCGGCGACGCCAGGCACGGCGAGGCCTGCGAGGATGACGACGGCTGCGCGCATCGCTGGTTGCATCGTGCGCCCCCTATCTCGGACCGAGCCCGCGCGCCGCGCGCTCGGCGATCCATTTCAGCCGGAGGTCCTGGCACTCCTGCGTGCGCACGCCGGTGACGAAATCGAGCGAACGGTCGGTGAGCTCCAGCAGCGTCTCGACGCTGTAGCGGCCGACATCCTTGCGACCGATCCCCGCATGGCGTCCGCCGATCACCAGGCAGCCGACCTTCGCTTCCAGGATCGCCCAGCAGCACATCGGGCACGGCTCCATCGCGGTATAGAGCGTGCAGTCGGACAGCTCCACCCGCTTCTGCTCGGCGCACACCTGGCGGATCACCACCATCTCGCCATGCGCGGTGGGGTCGGAGTCGGAGTACACCCGGTTGCCACCGCGCGCGAGGATGTTTCCGTCGCCGTCGACGATCAGCGAGCCGAGCGGCCGGTTGCCCTGCACCCAGGCCTCGCGCGACAGCTCGAGCGCGATGTCCATGAAGTGTTGGTGATCGAGTGCCATTGCCTTCCTCCTGGGGTCGTTCAAGCCGGATCAGTCGAGCCGGATCTTCGCCTGTTGTATCACCTGCCCGAAGCGGGCGAGCTCGGAGCGGATCAGCTGCCCGAGCAACCTGCCATCGCCGGGCGTCAACTCCGCGCCCTGGTTGGCGAAGCTCTTCTGCACCTGCGGATCCTTCAGCACGACGAGCAGGTCGGATTCGATCCGAGACAGCACCTCGGCCGACGTACCGGTCGGCGCGAGCAGGCCGTTCCAGATCACCACGTCCATCGACGGATAGCCGGACTGCACCAGGGTCGGGACATCGGGCACCAGGCTCATCGGCTTCGCACTGGTCACCGCCAGCGCACGCAGCTTGCCGCTGCGCACTTGTCCGAGCACTGCCGGCACCGCATGCAGGCCGGCCTGCGCCTGCCCGTTCATGATGCTGACCACGGCAGGCGCCGCACCGGTATGCGGCAGGTGCAGCAGGTCGACCTGCGCCGCGCGCTTGAACATCTCGGCGGCGAGGTGGGTACTCGCGCCATTGCCCGACGAGGCATAGATCAGTTCGCCCGGCCGTGCCCTCGCCAGCCTGACCAGGTCCGCCACCGTCTTCGCCGGCAGCGACGGATGCACGACGAACACCATCGGCGTCGAGGCGATCAGCCCGATCGGCGCGAAGTCGCGCAGCGTGTCGTAGTTGAGCTTCGCGTACAGGTTCGGGTTGACCGCGAGTTCAGTCGAGGAGCCGAGCAACAGCGTGTAGCCGTCCGCCTTCGCACGCGCCGCGACCTCGGTGCCGATAGTGCCGCCTGCGCCTGGGCGGTTCTCGACGAACACCTTCTGGCTCCAGCGCTCTCCCAGCTGCTGGCCGATGATCCGGCCGGCGGTGTCGGAGGCGCCGCCGACGGTGAACGGCACGATCATGCGCACCGGGGATGCGGGCCAGGATTGGGCGGACGCGCTGCCGGTCGCGAGCGCGGATGCGGCGGCAGCAACGACGATCAGCGGGATGGCGGTTCGATGCGCGAGGCTATACACGGATGCTCCTCCAGTGGCGTTGTCTGGCGGCATACAGGACCAGAATCCCGCGACCAAAGCAATAACGACGCCAGCCAGTCTGCACGCCGTCCGCGCACGCTATCATCCTGGGAGTTTTCCTGTGCTCGCTCCAACTGCCGCCCGCATGGACCTGCCCCTGATCCTCGAGACACTGGTGAAACACAAGCCCGACCTGAAGCGCCGCTTCGGCGTGACGCGGCTCGCCGTGTTCGGATCGACCGCGCGCGGCACCGCACGGGCTGACAGCGATATCGACATGCTCGTGGCCTTCGACGGACCAGCCACGTCGGATCGTTACTTCGGGCTGCAGTTCTTCCTCGAGGATCTCCTCGGGCGCCCTGTCGACCTGGTGACGGACAAGGCGCTGCGCAGCGAACTGCGGTCCTCCGTCGAGGCCGAAGCGATCCATGTCTGAGCCCGTGCCGCCGCGGGCTGACCGGCAATGGCGGTTCTACGTTGAAGACATGCTTCGCTTTTCGCGCAAGATCATGGAGTACAGCGCGCAGCTCGACTTCCAGGCGTTCGATTCCGGCGGACAGGCCTTCGATGCCATCCTTCGCAACCTGGAACTGATCGGCGAGGCCGCAACGCATGTCCCGGAAGATGCACGTGCACGGAATCCGGGGATTCCGTGGCGGCGACTGGTGGCAACGCGGAACCGACTGATCCATGGCTACCTCGGCCTCGACAACGACACCCTGTGGAGCCTCGTGCGGTCGGATGTACCGGCGCTGGCAGACGCACTTGCCGGCCTTCAGGAAGGAAAGACTGTCCCTGCAGGCGCGCCCACTGCGTTCCGACGCTATGTCGGCATCGACTACTCGGGCGCACAGACGCCAACCAGCAGCCTGAAGGGGCTTCGCGTCTACCTGGTCGATGGTGACGGGACAGCAGCGGAAGTGGCGCCGCCCCCCAGCCCCCGCAAGTACTGGACGCGGCGCGGGATCGCTGAGTGGCTGGCGGCCGTACTGAGCGAGGACCGCTCGACGATCGTAGGCATCGATCACGGATTTTCCTTCCCGCTGCGCTATTTCGAGTCGCACCAGATACCGCCGGAGTGGCCCGCCTTCCTCGAAGACTTCCAGCGCCACTGGCCGACCGACGAAGACCACGTGTATGTCGACTTCGTGCGCCATGGGTCTGTCGGAAACGGCGATGCGCGCGGCGGCAGCAGCCGGTGGCGTCGAATCACCGAAATGCGCGCCCGATCGGCAAAGTCGGTGTTCCATTTCGACGTCCAGGGATCGGTCGCGAAGTCGACGCATGCCGGCATTCCCTGGCTGCTGTACTTGCGCCAAAGATGCGGCGACCGCCTGCATTTCTGGCCTTTCGACGGTTGGCAGGTGCCGGATGGCCACTCTGCGGTCGCCGAAGTCTATCCGTCCCTCTGGAAGCATCTGTACCCGGGCGGGGACCGTACGCCTGACCAGCAGGACGCCTACACGATCGCCTGCTGGCTGCGCGACGCGGACAGGTCCGGGCAACTTGCGTCCTTCATGCAGCCGCCCCTGAGCCCGCAGGAACGAACGATCGCAACCGTGGAAGGCTGGATACTGGGCGTCAAAGACCTGCCGCGCGTGAAGTGACGCAACGCTTCAGGAACGCGGGATCACCGGCAGCAACACATACGGCGCACGCTCACGGTCGAAATGCAGCGTATTCACCCCGCCGAACACCTCGGGTGGACGGTCGACCGGATCGACGTGCAGGAACGGCCCCACACCCTTCATCGGATACGGCCCGTTCGGCGGCGAGGCATCGGTGCCGTCGTATTCATAGTCGCGCCCGAGCACGGTCACCGCGAGGCGATAGCCCACCGGTACCACGATCGATGTCGGCCAGACCTCGACGTCCAGCTCCACCGGAACGCCCGGCTGCAACGGCCACGCCTCGTCATGGGGATGCCACGGCCGCCACGGCCGGCTCTGGCCCGGATCGAGCTTGCGCTGCGACGCGCGCAGCCAGCCGATGGCCACCGGCACGCGCGGATCGTGGGCGCCGATGAAGGTGACTTCCCGGCCCTGAGGATCGAACACGCGCACGACCAGGAACACGTCGGCATCGCGCGTGCGCGACGACAGCCAGAGCTTCGCGCCCGCCGGCCCGGTGATCTCGAGGGGCGCGTCGAGCGGCGGCGTGGTGAAGGTCAGGCCTTCGCCCATCGCTTCGTATTCGAGGGTGGTGTGCGCATCCGGACGCGTCGTGGTGAGCGTGCGGCTCGCCGGGTCCAGGTAGAAAGGCGTGAACCGGGTGCCGGCCAGCGGCCATTCCTGCTCGGCACGCAACTCGAAGCGCTCGCCCGGGTGGCGCACGTTGACCGACACGCGCGGCTGCCTGTCCCAGCCGGTGTCCTCCCCCTTCAGGAAGTGGCCGAAGAAGCGCTTCTGCAGGCCGATGCCGTAGTGCGTATAGAAGTGGGTGAAGTGCGTGTCGCCGTGGATCTCGAGCCACTTCTGGCGCGAGCCCGCGCGCTGGAACCCCTCGAAGTTGCCGCGCGTATGCAGGCCCATCCCGCCCCAGTTGGCGCACGAGACGAAGGGCACTTCGATGTCCTCGAGGCGCGGCATGCGCGCGCGGTAGTAATCGTCGACCATCGGCCGCGCGAGGGCCTCGCCGCCGAGGTCTGCGCGGTTGGCGGCGAGTTCGGCGTCATTCAGTTCGATCGGGCCGGCGACCGGCTCGCCGGTCACCCTGCTCTTCGGTCCGCGCATTCCGAGCCCGTGCTGCACCGACTTCACCTGCCGCCGGTACCAGTTGTCGAGGAAGCCGGACAGGATGCCGCCGTGGCGCGTGAGCTCCCGGTAGTAGTCGGACGAGCCCTCCCACAGGCACATGGCCGCGAGGTGCTTCGGCCGCAGCGCACCGACCTGCCACTGGTTCATCGAGTAGTACGAGATGCCGTTCATGCCCACCTTGCCGTTGCTCCACGGCTGCTCGCCGGCCCACTCGATGCACAGCTTCAGGTCGAGCGTCTCGCGCGGCGACCAGCAATCGATCAGGCCGGGCGAACGTCCGGCGCCGCGCGAGTCCACGCGCACGCAGGCATAACCATCGGGCACCCATTTCTCGGGGTCGATCAGTTCCCAGTTCTTGTACTTGCCGGACGTTCCTTCGAGGATCTCCGGCGCGGCCCTGACCAGCCGAGCCCAATGGCTCGGATACCCGTCCTCGAAGTCGAGACCCTTCGCATACGGACCGCTGGAGAGGATGACCGGATGCCGGCCCCCGCCCGGTGGACGGAAGACATCGGCGCGCAGCACCACGCCATCGTCCATCGTGATCGGCACATCCCAGTCGACCTGCATGCCGTCGCGCACCTCGCTGCGGCAGTCGTTGCACCAGGGATCCTCCGGGGGCGGGGTCGTGCTCATGCGCGGGCCTGCCAGCTCATTCCTGCTTGTTGCCGCCGGCCTTCGCGATGCGCGCCGCCAGCGCGCGCATCTGCGCCAGGTCCTGCGCGACATAGCGCGCGAACGCATCGGTGCTCATGCCGCCGGGCAGCAGGCCGAGCTCGTCGAACCGCGCACGGATGTCGGGCTCGGCCACCGCGCGCTCCACCTCGGCATGCAGGCGGGCGACGATCTCGGGACGCGTGCCGGGCGGCAGCCACAGGCCGAACCAGCCGATCAGGTCGAAGTCGGGATAGCCGACCTCGCGCATCGTCGGCACGTCGGGCAGTCCCTTCCAGCGCACCGGGCCGGTGATCGCCAGCGGGCGCGCCTTGCCGCCCTTGATCAGCGGCAGCGCCACCGGCGTGGTCATGAACAGCATGTCAATATGGCCGCCCATCAGGTCGTTGGTCGCCTGTGCACCACCCTTGTACTGCACGTAGCGGATGTCGGTACCGGACAGCGCCTTGAGCATCTCGGCGCCGATGTAGAAGATATTGCCCACGCCTGCGGAGCCATAAGTGAGCTTGCCCGGATACTTCTTCGCCAGCGCGACGAACTCCTTCACGCTGCGCGCCGGGATCGACGGATGGATCATGTGCACCATGCCGTAGGTGCGCGCGATCTGCGTGACCGGCGTGAAGTCCTTGATCGGGTCGTAGGGCACGTTTGCCGCATTGAACGCCGTGTTCGACGTATGCGAGCCGGTGGTGATCAGCCAGGTGTGGCCGTCGGGGGCCGCCTTCGAGACCAGGCTGCTGGCGACGACGCCTGCCGCACCGACACGGTTCTCGAGGATGATCGGCTGGCCGAGCGCCGCCGACATCTTCGGCATCACCAGCCGCGCCACCAGGTCGACGACGCCGCCTGCGCCGAAGCCTTCGATCAGGCGGATCGGCTTGGCGGGGAAGTCCTGGGCCTGCGCTGCGGCGGGCAGCGCGGCCGCGAGCGCGGCGGACAGCACGAAGGAAGCGGCAAGGGCGGACGGCAGGCGCGAAAGGCGCTGGCGTCCGCGGCGCGGACTGTTCTGGGACATCGGGGTTCTCCTCCGGACCGTGGCCCCGTCTGTCGCAGGGTCTGGTGATCACACTGGGCGAGGCGCAGTGTAGGAAGGCCGGGGAGGGGGCGTCAAGGCCGAGTGACCGGCCGAGTGACGGGCACCGGCCGCGCAACCTGCCGCGCGACCGATGCCGACGCCGATCGACCGCCGGTCAGGACGCCAGCGGTGCGCCACCCCTGCCCAGCTCGGCGGCGCGCCCACCGACCAGCTTGTCGAAGGTGCTTTCAGGGTTGATCAGCCCCCGCTCGACCATGAAGTCGTAGGTGCGCTGGAACTCCGCCGGCGCGTAGAACTCCGGATGGTTGTAGCGCAGGCGCGGCAGGTGCAGGTCGGATGTCTCCAGCTTCACGATGTCGGCCGGCACTTCGGCGGTGAGGTGGTGCAGCCAGGGCCGGATGTCCTGGTTGATCTTGTCGACCGCGCGGATGTGCGCGCGGCGCAGCGCATCGAACAGTTCGGCGTCCACCGACGGGTCGGCCACTTCGAGCCCGTTGTAGAACGCCTCGCAGATCACCTTGCAACCGAGCTTCTCGGCCGCCGAGATCCACGGCTCCATCACGGCTGCGGCCTGGATGCGGCCTTCCAGCACCGCCTTGAAGCGCTGGTTGGGCACGCCGATGTGCACGGTCTTCACCTGGTCCTGCTTCATGAAGCCGGCGAGCATGCCGAGCGTGATGTAGTGCGAGCCGGCATGGTAGTTCACCGCGACCTCGACGTCGGCGAGGTCCTGCGGCACGTTGTACGGTGAATCGCCGCGCACGATGATCGCCTGGGTCGACACCGCCGCGCGCTTGGTGATCACCTTCACGCCGGCGCAGGTGTCCTGGGTGCGGCGCATCTGTCCCCATTCGCAGGCGTGGTAGACCGAGAACTCGCCCTTCTCGATGCCCTCGTGCCAGAGGAACGACTTGATGGCCGAATGCTGCGTGATCGGCGCATCCGCGGCCGCGATCATGGCCTTGCGCTTCTCGGGAAGGACCAGCTCGACATCGACGCCTTCGTCGATGAAATAGCCTTCCTGCTTGGCCACGATGTCGGGCAGCGAGAACACGGCGTTGTTGAGTTCGATGCGGGTGTGCTTCAGCGGCGTGGACATGATGCAGGTCTCCTGTCGATCAACATGGGGGTCATTGCGGCAAGGAAGGGCTGGACCCTCGGGTCAGCCCGGTTTCAGTCCGATCGACCGGATCACTGGCGACCAGCGGCCGATCTCGGATTCGATGAAGCGCTGGGCGCGCTCCGGCGTATCGTCCGCGGACATCTCCAGGCCCGCGTTCACCAATAGCTTCACCAGCGCCTTGTCGGCGACGGCGACCCGCAGCGCATTCGAGATGCGCTCGGCCGCGGCGGCCGGTGTCGCAGCTGGCGCGAACAGCCCGGCGAAATTGAGGGCGACCATGTCCGGCAGCCCGGACTCGATCGCAGTCGGGATCTCGGAGGCGCTGCCGGCACGCTTCGCCGTCGTCACCGCGAGGATGCGCAGCCGTCCAGAGCGGTGGTATTCGATCATCTGGCTGCTGATGTTCAGCACGCCGACGGGTACATGCCCGCCCAGCAGGTCGGTGGCGGCCGGACCGCCGCCGCGATAGGGCACATGGGACAGGGACGGCAGCCTGGCGAGCGACTTGAACAGCTCGGCCCCCAGGTGCGTCGCCGACCCGGCGCCGGCCGACGCATAGGAAAGCTGGCTCGGCCGGTCACGGGCGAACGCGATGAACGCCTGCAGGTTCTTCACCGGCAAGGAGGGATGGACGATGATCGCCAGCCCGCTGACCGCGATGATGCCGATCGGCGCGAAGTCCTTGACCGGATCGTAGCCGGGCGCGTTCGTCACCAGCGGCCCGACGATGTGGGTCGCGGCACTGCCAAGCAGCAGGGTGTTGCCGTCCGGCTCGGCGCGTGCCACGGCCGCCGCACCGATCGTGCCGCCGGCACCGGCGCGATTCTCGACCACGACATTGCCGAGCAACGACCGCATGCGTTCCGCCAGTGGCCGCGCGACGGTGTCGTTGATGCCGCCCGGTGCGAACGGAACGACCAGCCGTACCGGACGTTCCGCAGAAGCACCCTGCGGCCAGGCGGCGCCCGCGGCCAGGAGCAGGCCGCCCCCGGCCAGGCTGGCCAGCGAGGATGAACGGCGCGCCCACTTGCGCAGGACGCGGCTGGCATGCATGTGAACCCATCGAGCGAACAAGCCGCCCTCCTCTGTCGACGCTGCGGGTGTGTCCCCGCTCGCGTAATCGATCGAGCCTTGCGGAAAACGGTTTCAGGATGAAGGCAGCCGATTGCCGCGTCAACTGCGGCCGGCCCCGGGGCGGGGTCCGCCGTGCAAGGTGCATGGCGAAAGCGCCATGGCGCGACGACTACTCGCGTGCGATGCCCGCTGCCTTCACCACCTTCGCCCACTTCACCACTTCGGAGCGGATGAGCGCTGCGAACTCATCCGGGGTATTGCCCACCGGGTCTGCGCCGCTCGATACCAGGCGCTCGCGCGTGCCCGGATCCTGCAGCGCGAACACGACGCCCTTGTGCAGTCGCGCGACGACCTCCCTCGGCGTACCCGCGGGGGCCACCATGCCGTACCACTGCACCGCCTCGTAGCCAGGCACGCCCTGCTCGGCGATGGTCGGGATCTCCGGCGCGCTCTTCGAGCGTGCGGCACTGGTCACGCCGTAGGCGTGCAGCCGCCCCGACTTCACGTACTGCGTGCCCACGATCATGTTGTTGACCATCAGCGGCAGGTGGCCGGCCACGACGTCGCCGATGCCGATCGTCGCGCTCTTGTAGGGGACATGCACCATCTTCAGCCCGGCCATGCTCAGGAACAGCTCCATGCTCATGTGCAGGCTGGACCCGGTCCCTGCAGAGGCGAACTCGAGCTTGCCCGGCCGCGCCCTGGCGAAGGCGATCAGTTCCTTCACGTTCTTCGGCGGCAGCGACGAATGGCCGAGCAGGATATTCGGCAGGGAGACGTACTGGCTCACCGGGGCGAAGTCGCGCACCGGATCGAACGGCAGGTTCTTCGCGATCGACGGCTGGATGGTCATGCTGCTGATGGCCGTGAGCAGCGTGTAGCCGTCGGGCGCCGAACGCGCGACCACTTCGGTGCCGACGATCGAACCCGCACCCGGGCGGTTCTCGACCAGCACGCGCTGGCCGAAGAACTCGTCGAGCTTCGGCGCGACCATGCGCGTCGTGCCGTCGGTACCGCCGCCCGCGCCCGAGGGCACGATCAGGCGGATCGGCTTCACCGGGAATTCCGGCTGAGCGGCTGCCTCGAGTGCGAGGCCGGTGAGGGCGATGCCCAGCAGTCCGGAAACGCTGCGGACATGATGACCGAGTGCCATGCTGTTCTCCTCCTGCCATCCGGAACGTTGCCGGAAGTCGTTCTTGCGGTGCGCCACCCGGCGCCAGACGTCAATGTACAGCATGAACGACGTGCCGACGCCTATTGAGCGCGGACGCCACTACCGGCTACAGTGCGCCATCCTCGAAACGCCTGGAAGACGACATGGACCATGGCCACTACCCGTTCTCGGCACTGCCGACCCGGCCCAGGCTGACCTGGCCGGGTGGGGCCCGGCTGGCTGCGTTCGTGCTGCTCTATCTCGAGCACTGGGAACTGCGGGCGCCTGCGCCGACCTTGCGCGACCCGAGGTTCGTCGGCGAGTTCGGCAGCTTCGAGCCCGACTACCGGTCCTGGACGCAACGCGAGTACGGCAACCGGGTCGGCGTCTTCCGGGTGCTCGACCTGCTCGACGCGGCCGGCATCGTTCCGGCAGTGGCCGCGAGCGCGATGGCAGTCGACCGGAACCCTCGCCTGGTTTCGATGCTCAAGGCCCGCGGCTGCGAGTTCATCGCCCACGGGATGGCAGCCGGCCGGATGATCTCGTCGCGCATGGCCGAGCACGAAGAGCGCGAGTTCATCGCGACTGCGATCGATATCCTAGAGCGGGCGACCGGCATGCGACCGCGCGGCTGGTGCGGCCAGGACCATGGCGAGTCGGCGCATACCCCCCAGCGCCTCGCGGACGCGGGCATCGAGTACGTGCTCGACTGGCCGAACGACGAGCAGCCGTACTGGATGAGCACGCAGCCCAGGCTGCTGGCGGTGCCCACGCAGCCGGAGTGGGATGACGTCGAGGCCCAGTGGTTGCGACGGGTGCCGGTGACCCGCTATCCGGCGCTCGTAGACGAGGCCTTCTCGACGCTGCATGCCGAGGGTGAGGTCTCCGGCCGCACGTTCTGCCTGGCCGTGCACCCGTGGCTGTCCGGCATGGCGAGCCGCGTGCGCTACCTGCGCGAGACGATCGAGGCCATCCGGCGCCATCCGGGGTTGTGGTGGACCCAGCCCGGCCAGATCTCGGCGCACCTTCATGCCCTGGGCGATGGCGCCGGCCGGCCGCCCCGCGGCGCGGCAGGAACCGGTTAGCTGGCGAAGCCGAGTTCGTCCAGCACTTCTGCCGTCGAACACACCCGGCCGAACAACCTGCGGAAGTTCTTGAGGGTCGATTCATGCAGGTCGGCATGCGTCGTGCCGCAGGCATCTTCGATCAGCGTCACCGCGTAGCCTCGGTCTGCCGCCTCGCGTGCCGTGGTCTCGACGCACATGTTCGTCGACACTCCGAGCAGGTAGAGCTGCCTGCGCCCGAGCGCGCGCAGCGCGCTGTCGATGCCGCTCGAGGCAAAGGCGCCGATCGTGGTCTTGTTCAGCACGAGTTCGCCCGGGCGGGGGGCGAGTTCATCCAGGATCTCGTGTTCGCAGCTGCCCACGTGGTTGTCGAGGTCGATGAACATCGCGCGCATGTGCGCGGGGGCGTCGGAGGCATCCGGCAACTGTGCGCCGATCGTCACGTACGTCACGCATTGACGGGCAGCCCGGAACGCGGCGAGCAGTCGCTGCGCGTTGGGCAGGACGAACCGCTCGATACGGTCGAAGCGGTAGTCGCCCACGGTGGATCGCTGTGCCGCCAGCTTGCGTCCGAGTGCGCCCGAGCGGGCGCCGGTCGCGTACTGCATGTCGATCAGCACCAGCGCGGCCTGCGCAGGGTCCGGGGCGACACGCGCAGCGTACGCGCCAATGTAGTCTGTGGCAGTGCTGTCGGCAGGGGCTGTGGGTGCGGACATGTCGGCGGTCTCCGGCTCAGGTGCTGCAAGGTCAGGCAGGACGCGACCGGGCCGGATGGGATTCGGCAAGATGGGCTTGCAGCCGCGGCTGATGGTTCGCGATGTACCAGTCGGCGATCTCCTCGCCGGTCGCCACCCATACGCCCGGGTGCGCCAGCACGTGGCGGAGCGCAGCGTCCAGGTGACGGATGTTGTGCGGCTGCCCCATGATGAAGGGATGGAGCGCGATGCACATCACGCGACCATGCACGGCGCCATCGGCGTACAGCGTATCGAACTCGTCGCGCACCATGCGCGCGAAGTCTTCGCCATCGTCGCCGCGCCGCCAGGCGATCGCGTCGTTGATCTCCATCGTGTAAGGCAGGCTGATCAGCTTTCCAGTGCGGGTGTTCACCGGAAACGGCTGGTCGTCATGGTAGAAGTCGCAGTAGTAGCGGAAACCCGCCTCTGCGACCAGGTCGGGCGTGTTCAGCGTGTTGGAGACAGCGGGCGAGAACCAGCCAGCCATCTGGCGACCCGTCAGTTGCTGGTGGATCGCCTGGCACTCGGCAATCGCGGCCCGCTCCTCTTCGATCGACCAGCCCCAGTGATATCGCGTGTTGTACAGCCCGTGCGACATGTACTCCCAGCGCCGGGCCTCCATGGCCGCCAGGATCTCCGGATACATCTGCAGCACCGACAATGACAGCGAAACCGTGCAGCGGATGCGGTGCCGGTCGAGCACATCGATCATCCGCCACAGCCCGACACGATTGCCATAGTCGCGAAGGCCGTAACCGAGGACATCCGGGTGCGGCATGCGCGGCCACGGATCGCGCACGCCGATCTTCTGCGGCAGGTACTCGTAGTGCTCGATGTTCGGCACGACCCAAAGCGCGACGCGGGCACCACCGGGCCAGGCGAGCGGTGGCCGGTCGATGATCGGTGAGCTTGCGAAGCGTTCCTGAACGGCGGTCGCGTCCGACATGACGGTCAGTCCGGCTTGAACCCGCCCTCGAGCACGACCTTGCGCCAGAAAGCGATCTCGGAATGGACGAACCGGGTGAACGCCTCGGGTGAACTGGGTGCCGCCTCCGCCCCTTCGGCGTCGAAGCGATCGCGCATCTCGGGGGTGCGCAGGATCTTCGCGACTTCCTCGTTGAGCCGCATCACCACCGGCCGCGGCGTACCGCCCGGAACGAACAGGCCCCACCAGTGATTGACCCGGTAGCCCGCCACGGTTTCGCCGATCGTCGGCACGTCGGGCAGGTAGGGGGAGCGCTTGTCGCCGGAGACGCCGAGGAAGCGCAGCTTCCCGGCCTTCACCTGCGGCAGTATGGTCGGGATATCGCCCAGCACGTACTGCAACTGGCCACCGACCAGCGCCGCCACTGCCGGGGCCAGGCCCTTGTAGGGAACATGGACCGCTTCGATCCGGGCCATGCGTCCGAGCACTTCCGTGCCGAGATGACCGACGGTTCCCGTGCCGGCCGACCCGAAGTTGAGCGAACCCGGTTTCGCGCGGGCGAGCGCGATCAGGTCGCCCATGGTCTTCGCCGTCGAGCCGGCCGGCACCGCCATCACCAGCGTCCCGGCGCCAAGCTGGGTCACCGGTTGCAGGTCCTTGAGGGGATCGAAGGCGAGCTTCGGCTGGATCGCGACGCTGGTCGTGAACGAGGCCGAGTGGACCATCAGGTTGTAGCCATCCGGTGGCGCCCGGGCGACGATTTCGGCGCCGAGCAGGCCGCCGGCGCCGGGACGGTTGTCGACCAGCACGGTCTGGCCGAACGCATCGGCCAGTCGCGCACCGAGTACCCGCGCGATGATGTCATTGCTGCCACCGGCGGCGAACGGCACGACCAGGCGCAGGGGACGGTTGGGAAAGTCGCCCTTGCCTTGTGCGTGCGCCGCCACGGGGAGCAGGCAACCGGCCATCAGCAGAAGAACGGTGGGTTTGGTCAGGGCGGGGACAACCATGGAATGCTCCGGAAGCGGGAACCTGAGCGACGCCCCTCCCGGCGAACGGCGCACGCAAGTGCGCCTACATCAACCAGCGGCGTGCAGGCATCCGCACGCTACGGGAAACCGGCGATCAGGTCCAGTCTGATCTTCACAGCGACCGCCGCTGGCCGCCGATGTACAGCATTGTCTGCAGCCGCTACATTGCTCCTCTGCCGCAACACAGAACCGGAACTGCCCTGGACTCCCCGCCACCCGCCGCTGCCGCCCCCGCCCCCGCCCCCGCCCTGCTCGACCTCGCGATCGACGCCGACGCGATCCTCGGCTACGCCTCGATCCAGTGCGGGGTACCCGTGGTCCGCGCGCTCCGGCTGACCAACGCCAGCCACCTGCCGCTGGAAGACCTGCAGGTCGAGGTCGCGTGCAACCCGCCGTTCGCGCGCGGGGTGACGCTGCGTTTCGACCGTCTGCAGCCGGGCGAACGTCGACAGGTCGCGCCGCTCGACCTGCAGCCGGACCATGCGTTCCTCACGACCCTGGGCGAAGCGGTACAGGCCAGCATCACCGTCGCGGTGACCGCCGGGGCGCGGGAACTCGCCCGCGCCACCCATTCGGTGGAAGTACTCGCTTACGACCAATGGGCTGGTACACGGTCCCTTCCGGAACTTCTGGCAGCGTTCTGCATGCCGAACGACCCGGCGGTCGATTCACTGGTGGGCAAGGCTTCGCAGCTGCTGAAGGCGACCCGGCCGACGCTGTCGATGGACGGCTACCAGTCGAAAAGCCGGGAAGTGGTATGGCAGCAGGTCTCGGCGCTTTACGCGACGCTGTGCAACGAGGCGCTGCACTATGTCGAGCCCCCCGCCTCGTTCGGCACGGACGGACAGAAGATCCGCACGCCGGGCCGCATCCTCGAGCACCGGGTGGGCAGCTGCCTCGACCTGGCGATGCTGTTCGCGTCCTGCCTCGAGCAGGCGGGCCTCGGTGCGGTGGTGCTGCTGAAGGAAGGCCATGCCTGGATCGGTGCGTGGCTGCACGACACGTCGTTCCCGGATCCGCTGGTCGACGACGTGCAGTCGGTTCGCAAGCGGGTGGCGAGCGGCGAGCTGCTGGTGTTCGAGACCACCGGCGTCGCGCAGCATCCCGCGCAGCGGCCGTCGCTGCGGATCGCACTCGAGCGGGGACAGTCGTACCTCGCCGACGGCGGGCACTTCCTTTATGCGATCGACATCCGGCGCGCGCGCGCAGTGCATGTCCGGCCGCTGGCTTCACGATCGGCCGGGATGGCCGGAAGCGCGACCGACGCTGCCGCCGCCGGAACGACCGGCGGCGCGTCCTCGGCTTCGACGGCGCAGGGCGGCCTGGCCGGTGGCGGCACTTCGCCGGCATCGGCTGCCGCCGCACCGCTGGCGGCGATCGAACCGATGCCCGACCTGCCCCCGCTCGACCCGGCGCTGCTGAAGATCGTCGACGCCAGCCCGGACGACACGCCCGAGGGCCGGCTGGCGAAATGGAAGTCGAAGCTGCTCGACCTGACGCTGCGCAACCGGCTGCTCAACTTCAAGCCGTCGAAGTCGACGCTGCGCGTCGCCGCACCCGACCTCGCGGCGCTGGAAGATGCCCTGTCCGACGGCAGCGAATTCCGCCTGCGCGCCGAGCCGGAGATCATGGAAGGCAAGGACCCGCGCTCGGCCGAGGTGCATCGCAACCGCACCGGCCAGACGCCGTGGGACGAGATGGCGCGCACGGCGCTCGCCGGGCGCGAACTGCTGGTGAAGCTCGCGCCGGAAGACCTGAACGCGACGCTGACCAACCTGTTCCGCAAGGCACGCGAAGGGCTGGAGGAAGGCGGCGCGAACACCCTGTTCCTGGCGTTCGGCCTGCTGCGCTGGACCGATACCGAGCGCGCCGAGGCGTCGCACCTGGCGCCGATCCTGCTGGTGCCGGTGACCCTGCTGCGCCAGTCGGTTCGCTCCGGCTTCCGGCTGGTGCGCCATGACGACGACGCGATCGTCAATCCGACCCTGCTGCAGATGATGCGGCTGCGCGAGGAGATCCGCATCGGCGACCTCGGCAACCTGGGGGCCGCCCCCGGCGGCGCCGAAGCCGCGACCGAAGCCCTGCCCACCGACGACAAGGGCATCGATGTCGCGCGCCTGCTGCAGGCGTTCCGCCTGGCCGTGACCGAGATGAAGCAGTGGGAGGTGCTGGACGAAGCGCACCTCGGCCTGTTCTCGTTCACGAAGTACCTGATGTGGAAGGACCTGCAGGACCGCACCGCGCAGCTGAAGGCGAACCGCGTGGTGCAGCACCTGATCGACCGTCCGGGCGAGGCGTTCGTGCGCGATGCGCCACTGCCCGGCCTCGATCGCCTCGACGACACCTACGCGCCGCAGGACATCCTGGCACCGCTGATCGCCGATTCGTCGCAGCTGAAGGCGATCTGCACCATCGATGCCGGCCACGACCTGGTGCTGGAAGGACCGCCCGGCACCGGCAAGAGCCAGACCATCACCAACCTGATCGCGCACCAGCTGGCGAAGGGACGCACCGTGCTGTTCGTGTCCGAGAAGCTGGCGGCGCTCGAGGTGGTGCAGCGGCGCCTCGAGCAGATCGGCCTCGGTCCGTTCTGCCTCGAGCTGCATTCGGCCAAGGCGAAGAAGGCCGAGATCGTGCGTGCCCTCGGCGCCACGCTGGACATCGCGGCGCAGAAACCCTTGGACGAGTGGCAGCGCGAGGCCGACCGCCTCGGTGCGCTGCGCCAGTCGCTGAACGGGCTGGTCGAGGCGCTGCATCGCGGCTATCCGAACGGGCTCACGGTCTACGACGCGATCGGCAGCTGCATCGCCGCGGAGGCGCGCGACGACGCGGCGCCCGCCTCGCCGATGTCCTGGCCCGATGCGCAGGTGCACGACCGGGAAGCGCTCGACGCGCTGCGCGAGTTGGCGCGCCGGATGGCGTCGCTGGCCGACCCGGTCGGACGCATCGATGGCCATCCGCTCGCCGCCATCGGCCACACCGAGTGGAGCCCGAGCTGGCAGGACGCCCTGCTTGCCGCGGTGCGCACGCTCGAAGCGGCGATCGCCACGCTGCACCGGAAGGCCAGGGCCGTCGGCGAACAACTGAAGCTGCCCGGCAGCGGGTGGTCGATGGACGGCTGGCGCACCCTCGACCTGCTCGCGGACCTGCTGCTCGCCGCACCGAAGGTGCCGGTCGGCCTCGCCCGCGCGGCACACGATGCAGGCGCCCGTGCCCGCATCCAGGTACTGGCGAAGTGCGGCCAGGCGCGCAACGTACACTGGGACGCGCTCGGCCCCGGCTGGACGCCGCTGCTAGCGAAACTGAACGCGGTCGAACTGCAGGCCGAGTGGTCACAGGCCAGCGCCACCTGGTGGCCGAAATCGGTGCTGGACAAGCGGTCGATGCGCAAGCGGCTGGCTGCGTTCCGGGACGACGCCATCGCGCCTTCGGACGATCGCATCGCCGCGCTGTTCGTGCCACTGGCCGCGGTGAACGAAGAAGACCAGATGCTGCGCTCGATGCAGGCCGATGCGCAGGCGCTGCTGCAGGAGAGCTTCGACGGCCTGGCCACCGACTGGTCGCGGGTCGCGGGCCATGAACAATGGGCGCAGCAGTTCGCCGAGGTCGTCACCCGGGTCGCCGGCGCCGACGCGAGCCGGGCCGACGCGCTGCCCGCCATGCTGCAGCCGCTGGTCGCCGAGAACCGTGCATTGCTTCGGCCGGACGGGCCGGTGGGCAAGGCGCTGGTCGAACAGCGCGCGGCCTGGCGCGAACTCGAGCGCACGCTGCAGGCGGTCGAGGCGCTGGCCGGCCTGTCGTTCGCGGACAGCGCGGACGGCGCCCTCGAACGCATCGGCAGCACGCTCGCAGGATGGACCACCGGCCAGCGCCGGCTTCAGCCCTGGTGCCTCTGGCGCAAGGTGCGCGAGGCGGCGATCGGCAAAGGACTGCAGGGCATCGTGTCGTCGATCGAAGCAGGTACCGTGCCGCTCTCGGCGATCGCCGGCCACTTCGAATACAGCTACCGCCACTGGTGGGTGAAGAAGACCATCGATGGCGAGCCGCTGCTGCGCGGCTTCTCCAGCGCAGACCACACGCGCTCCATCCTCGAGTTCCGCGATTGCGATGCACGCTTCCAGAAGCTCACCCAGGACTACATCGCGGCGAAACTCGCCGCCGGCGTGCCATGGTCCGGCCTGTCGCTGCCGGGCGCGGACGCCGAACTCGGCCGGCTGCGCCGCGAGATGCAGAAGCAGCGCCGCCACCTGCCGATCCGCCAGCTGGTGCAGGCGCTGCCGACGCTGCTGCCGCGGCTGAAACCCTGCCTGCTGATGTCGCCGCTGTCGGTCGCCCAGTACCTCGACGCCGGCTATGCGCCGTTCGACCTGGTCGTGTTCGACGAAGCCTCGCAGATCACCGTCTGGGACGCGGTCGGCGCGATCGCCCGCGGCCGGCAGCTGGTGGTGGTCGGCGACCCGAAGCAGCTGCCGCCGACCAACTTCTTCAACAAGTCCACCGACAACGACGACACCACGACCGACGAGGAACAGGTCGAGGACCTGGAGAGCATCCTCGACGAATGCCTGGGCGCAGGGATGAACCGCAGCAGCCTGCAGTGGCACTACCGCAGCCGGCACGAGAGCCTGATCGCGTTCAGCAACGTCACCTATTACGAATCGAGCCTGGTCACCTTTCCGTCGCCGGTGACCAGCGACGCGGCGGTGCGCTACGAGAAGGTCGACGGCGTGTACGACCGCGGCGGCTCGCGCACCAACCGCATCGAGGCCGAGGCGGTGGTCGCCGCGATCGAGCGGCACTACCTGGACGCACAGGCCGCGAAGGAAGCCCGGCCCCTTTCCATCGGCGTGGTCACCTTCAACCAGCCGCAGCAGGCGCTGATCGAGACGCTGCTCGACCAGCGGCGCAGCCGCAGCGCCGAGCTAGACCGCGCGATCTCTGCCGCCAGCAATGAGCCCCTGTTCATCAAGAACCTCGAGAACGTGCAGGGCGACGAGCGCGACGTGATCTGCTTCTCCACCACCTTCGGGCTGGACGCCGCAGGCCGGATGACGATGAACTTCGGCCCGCTCAACGGCGAGGGCGGCCATCGGCGGCTGAACGTGGCGATCACCCGCGCGCGCGAAGCGGTGCGCATATTCAGTTCGCTCGACCCTGGCCAGATCGACACCTCGAAGGTGCGCGCCGCCGGCGTACGCGACCTCAAGTACTACCTCGACTTCGCGATCAAGGGCCCGCGCGCGCTGGTCGCTCGGTCGGTGCCGACCGGGCGCGAGCCGGAGAGCCCGTTCGAGCGGGAGGTGATGCAGGCGCTGCGCACCCGCGGCTGGGACGTGCACTCGCAGGTCGGCTGTTCCGGCTACCGCATCGACCTCGCCGTGGTGGACCCGAAGGCACCCGGGCGCTACCTGCTGGGCATCGAATGCGACGGACGCACCTACCATTCGGGAGCGACCGCGCGCGACCGCGACCGTCTGCGCCAGTTCGTGCTGGAGAACCTGGGCTGGAAGATCGCGCGGGTGTGGTCGGCGGACTGGTGGCGCGATCCGGAAGACGAAGCAGGCAAGCTCGTGGCCGTGCTCGAAAGGTCCGCGTCAGCATGAGGCCAGGGCTGGCAGCGCTGCAGCGTGATAGCCTTTCGCACCGCCTGCAAACGAAGGGACAGCCCGTGACCATCGCCCGCCGCTTCACGACCCGCGGTCTCGTCGTCGCCTGCACCCTCGGCCTGCTCTCGGCCTGCGCCTCCACGCCGCAGCCGGCGACCGAAGTGCTCGCACGCGCTGCAACGGCGATGGGCTCCTCGCAGCTGCGGACGCTGCGCTACAGCGGCGAGGGCATCGGCTACACGTTCGGCCAGGCCTATGCGCCGGGCACGGCATGGCCGAAGATCAACATGCATTCGATCACC
This sequence comes from Betaproteobacteria bacterium, assembly GCA_021298815.1. Taxonomy (GTDB): domain Bacteria; phylum Pseudomonadota; class Gammaproteobacteria; order Burkholderiales; family CAIKXV01; genus CAIKXV01. Next base: position 141,983 of record JAJTHE010000037.1, read on the forward strand.
CGCAGCATCGACTACGAGGCCGCGGCCTTCCATGACGACATCGTGCTGAGCCGTGCCGAGCCGCTCGGCGGCGGGGGATACCCACTCTCGGGGCAGCAGCGCAACAACCAGTTCATCGTCGGCGACATCGCCTGGAACACCGTCGGCCCGCTGGTGGTCCCCGGTCCGCGCTTCGTCGCCGATCGCATCCACCAGCTCTGGATCACCCCGCACGGCGTGCTCAAGGCGGCGGCCGCCAACGGCGCGACGGCGCGCATGCACGCCGACGGCAGCGCGACGGTCTCGTTCACCGTGCCCGGCCGCCTATCGGCGAGCGTGTCGATCGGCGCCGACGGACTGGTCAACCAGGTCGACTCGGTGGCACCCGATCCGGTGCTGGGCGACACGAAGACGGTCACCACCTACGGCGCGTATCGCACGTTCGGCGGCATCCGGTTCCCGACGCAGGTCCGGCAGTCGATGGGCGGCTTCCCGGTGCTCGACGTGAGCATCAAGGACGTGCAGGCCAACGTCCAGGTATCCCTTCCGGTTCCGGACCTGGCGCGCAACCAGGGCGAACGGGTCGCGGCCCAGAAGGTCGCCGAGGGCGTCTGGTTCCTCGCCGGCGGTTCGCACAACAGCGTCATGATCGAGCAGAAGGACCACCTGATCGTGGTCGAGGCGCCGCTGGGCGATGCGCGCACGAAGGCGGTGCTCGACGAGGCGAAGAAGCTGGCGCCCGGCAAGCCGATCCACTTCGTGGTCAACAGCCATCCGCACTTCGACCACACGGGCGGGCTGCGGGCGGCTGCGGCCGAGGGCGCGACCCTGGTGGTCGCCGCACCCGGGGTGCCGTACCTCGAGCGCGCGTTCGCCAACCCCAACGCGATCCGGCCCGACCTGTTCGCCCAGTCCGGGCGCACCGCCACCTTCAGCGCGGCGGGCGAGCGGCTCGACATCGGCGATGCCTCTCGCCCGGTGGTGGTCCACCGCTTCGTCGGTGGACCGCACAGCAACGCATTCCAGATGGTGTACCTGCCAAACGAGAAGCTGCTGATCCAGGCGGACGCCTACACGCCCGGCGCACCGGACTCGAAGCCGACGCCGCATGCGAACAACCTGAGCCTGGTCGACAACATCGAGCGGCTCGAGCTTCCGGTCGACCGCATCCTGCCGCTGCACGGCCGGGTGGTGCCACTGTCCGAGCTGTACAGGACCGCGGGAAGGACGATGCCGCGCTGAGTGCCGAGCGAGGCGGCCTCCCGCTAAAGGAGGCCGATCTCGCGCATGTATCGAAGCACGCCGGGATGGATGAGGTCCTGCCGCGGCGCGGCAACCAGCGTGTTGGCCAGCGTCGACTCCTTCGCCTGCGCGAGTTTCTCGCCGAGCATCGACCCGCCCTTGTGCAGCGCCCGTGAAAGCCGGTATGCCACGTCGTCGGGCAGCGACGCCCGTGCGAGCACGAACGGCCATGAGCCGAGGGAGGCCACCGTCGCCTCCTGGGCGGGATAGCTGCCGGCGGGCAGGCTGATCGGCTTCAGGAACGGGAACTTCGCCGCGATCCGCTTCGTCTCGGCCGGGTCGGGCGCGATGAAGCGTGCCCCGGCCGGACCCTTCGCGATCGCGGCGAACGGCGGCCAGCCGATGCCGCCGCCCCACATCGCCGCCGCGCGGCCGCCGAGCACCCGCTCCGGTCCCTCGGCGGCCTTGTCGAGGTAGACCGCCTCGAAGTCCCGGTCGAGGTCGAGCCCGAGCCCGCCCAGGATGTAGCGCGCAAGCACGACGAAGCCCGAGCCCTTCGCACCCCACGCGATCGGCCGGCCCCGCAGGTCGGCGATCGACCGGTACGGGCTGTCCGCTCGCACGATGAACATGCCCGACTGGGAATACATGGCGTTGATGATGCGGATGTTCTTCGCCGGTGGCTGGCCGATACCCGCGATCGCCTCGTAGGTAACCTCGCCGGTGGCCTGGGCGAGGTCGAGCCGGCCTGCCTCGATCAGCGGGGCATTCTCGGTGCTGCCCATCGTGTTCACCGGCTGCACGTCGAGCGTCGGGTCCATCGCGTTGATCGTCGCCGCGTAGGCCGCGCCGTAGACCGGGAAGCCACCGCCCGGCGGGCCGTGCCGAGCCGCACCACTGTCCTGTCCTGCGCCATCGCCACGCCCGAGGCAGCGATCAGCGCGCCTCCGATCCATGTCCTCCGGTCGATCCCCATCATGTCCCCTCCTGTAGGCATTCGATGTGCGGCATTATGGGTGGTGTTCGTTGCGCCGCGCACAACCCCGGGAGTATGCTGATCCCGCATTCACAACCCCCTGGACGAAGCCAATGACCTTCAGCATCGTCGGTCGCTGCAAGCGGACGGGCCATCTCGGCATCGGCATCGCAACCAGCTCGCCAGCGGTGATGAGCCGCTGCGTGCATGTCAGCCGCGACGGCGCGGTCGCCTTCCAGTCGGTGCCCGATCCCCGGCTGGGCAAGCTGGGGCTGCAGCTGGTCGAATCGGGCTGGTGGCCGAAGAAGGTCGTCGACGAACTGGTGTCCACCGACCAGTGGCCGGGCAAGCGCCAGATCGGCGTGGTCAACGGCGACGGCCACGTGGCCGCGTTCACCGGCGACGGCAACGCCCCCTGGGCCGGGCATGTGATCGGCGACAACCATGTCGCGCTGGGCAACGTGCTCGCCGGCCCCGAGGTGGTGCAGGCGATCTCGGAACAGTTCCTGCAAGACGCCTCGTTCGACCTCGAGGAACGCCTGCTGCGGGCGATCGAGGCCGGCCGCGACGCCGGCGGCCAGAAGGAAGGACAGACCTCGGCCGGGCTGCTGGTATACGGCAGGGCCACGTATTCGCTGTGCGACCTGCGGGTGGACGTGTCCGAGGAGCCGGTCGCCGAACTGCGCCGCATCTTCGACTGGTACCAGCCGCTGATCCCTTATTACGAGGAGCGCAGCCGCAATCCGCTGGTGCCGCGGGTCAAGGATTTCGTCGCCGCGCAGGGGCTCGAACGGCAGTTCGGCAAGCCGGTGCCCGTGGCGCGGGGCCCCAAGGCCGGCGATGCTGCCGCGGCCGGCATCCCTTCCACCGCCCCCCCCGCGAAAGGCCAGCCATGATCCGTGCAATGCGACTCGTCGCGCTCCTCGCCGTCGCCGCGTTCGCCGCCCCTGCGATCGCCCAGCCCTATCCGAGCAAGCCGATCCGCTTCGTCGTGCCGTTCCCCGCGGGCGGCGACCTCGATCCGATCGCGCGCGGCCTGGGGGACCACTTCCAGGCCACCTGGGGGCAACCCTACGTGGTCGAGAACCGGCCGGGCGCGAACGCGATGATCGGCACCGAGTTCGTCGCGCGCGCGACGCCGGACGGCTATACGCTGCTCATCTGCTCGCCCGGCGCGATGACCATCAACCCCAACCTCTACGCGAAGGTGCCCTACACCGTCGGCAAGGACATCACGCCGGTGTCGATGGTGGCCACCGCGCCGATGGTGCTGGTGGTGAGCCGCAAGATCCCGGCGACCACCTACCCGGAGTTCGTCGCCCACCTGCGGGCGAACCCGGGCAAGGTGTCCTTCGCATCGGCCGGCCGCGGCAACGTCACCCACCTGGTCGCCGAGCTGTTCATGCGCGAGGCGAAACTGTCCGCGGTGCACGTGCCCTACAAGGGCGCGCAGGCGGTGATCGCCGACCTGCTCGGCGGCCACATCGAGATGTACTTCAACCCGCTGCCCTCGGCGCGCGGCTATGTCTCGCAGAACGTGGGCAAGGTGAGTGCGCTCGCGGTCACCACGCGTGCGCGCTCCCCGCTGCTGCCCGAGGTACCCACGCTGGACGAACTCGGCCTCAAGGGCTTCGACGTCTACTCCTGGTACGGCCTGTGCGCCCCCGGCGGCACGCCGAAGGAGATCGTCAACCAGCTGAGCGCCGAGGTCGGCCGTGCCCTGAAGACCGGCCCCCTCGCGGAACGGCTGCGCGGCTTCGGCACGAACCCGCAGGCGAGCACCCCGGAACAGTTCGCCGAGGACATCCGCAGGGAAACGGCGCAGTGGGCGAGGATCATCCGGGACAACGACATCAAGGCCGAGTAGCGCCATGGCAGCAGCATCCGTCGTTCCCGACATCGCGGGCGGCATCCCTGCGATCGACCATCACTCGCATGCGTCGATGAGCAAGGCGCGCACGGTCGAGCAGATCGAGCGCAGCTTCGCGACCGCCCATTTGGAAGCCAACGTCCCGCACGCGGTCTACCTCGCGTACATCGCGGCACGCAACGCCGGCGACGATGCGACGCTGGCACGCCTGGATGCCGAGCACGGCACCGAGGCGCTGATGCAGGCCGGGCTCGCCTTCCGCTCGACGACCTTCTTCACGCGGGCGCTGAAGGAAGGCTTCAGCCGGCTCTACGGCTCGGGCGGAGGCCACGGCGACCCCGCCACGTTGGCGGCGACCGCGCGCGACTGGGCGGCGAAGGGCCCGTCGTTCGCCTACGACCGCGCGATCACGATCGCCAACACGCCGATCGTGCTGACCGACATCCCGTTCATCGATCGCACGACCTGGGACGCCACGCACTACCGGCAGATCGCCCGGATCGATCCCTACCTCTACCCGTTCCATTCCGGCGAGCCGCCGGGGCGTGGAACCGAGTTCCAGCGCTTCCACGGCGGCTTCGCGAACATCCTGGCCGCCGAACTGAAGCGCTACGGCCTCGACCGGCCGCCGGCCGACTTCGACGCCTACCTGCAGTTCGTCGATGCCTCGGTGCAGCGGCGCCTCGGCGAAGGCGCGATCGGGCTGAAGATCGTGTCCGCGTACGTGCGCTCGATCGACTTCGATCCCGCAACCTATGCGGATGCCTCCGCGGTCTATGCGGCCCTCGCCTCCGGCAGGCCGGTGCCCGGCACCCCGATGGAGAACTTCATCGTGCGCCGGCTCGCGCAGCATGCGGCCGACAACGGCATCCCGATGCAGGTCCATGTCGGCATGGGCCATCCGGAGCCCGGCATGCGGGTGGCCAACAGCGCGCCCTTCCTGCTCGAGAAGCTGCTCGACACGCCGTCGCTCAACCGGCTGAGGGTCTGCCTGCTGCACGGCGGCTATCCGTTCTCCAGCCATGTCGCCGCGCTGGCGCAGACCTACGGCAACGTGTTCGTCGACTTCTCGTGGATGCCCTACCTGCACCACTACTACCTGCGCACCAAGCTGGCCGAATGGCTGGAGATCCTCCCGGCGAACAAGCTGCTGTTCGGCACCGACACCAGCGCGCCGGAGTTCCATGTGGCGGCGGCGCGTTATGCACGCGAGGCGCTGAACCATGTGCTGCACGACGGCCATGCGCGCGGGGTGTGGGACGCGAAGCAGGTGGAGTGGCTGGCGCGGCGGATCCTGTTCGAGAACACGGCGGAGGTGTACGGGATCGAGGCGGCCGCCGGATAGGCAGACATCAGCCCCGGGTTTCCGGCGCCCGCGCCCGCGCGTTTCCAGGCCGACGCAGCGTTTTCCCGGCCGTCTCCGGGACGAGCGGTAGTGGATGCTTCACTCCCCCAACCACCGCAGCACCGCGTGTAAAGTAAGGGATCCTTACTTTCGGAGCCGTGCGATGCTTGCCAAGATGACGAGCAAGAACCAGTTGACGCTGCCCAAGGCCGTGACGCAGGCCATCGGTCCGACCGAGTACTTCGACGTCGAGCTCCGCGCAGGGCAGATCGTGCTCACCCCCGTCCGCTTCCAGCGCGCCGACGCCGTGCGAGGGAAACTGGCGGAACTCGCGTTGGACGATGCCGACGTGGCCGACGCCGTAGCATGGGCCCGCCGCGCCGCGCCAGTGCCCGAGCCCGCCGACAAGGCCGGCAGTCCGGCCAGGAAGCGCCGTGCCCGCCCATGACGCGGCGAAGGGCCGGCCCAGTTCAGGCCCGACCCTGGCGCGTCGTGCTTGACACCAATATCGTCGTTTCGGCGCTGGTCTTCGCGTACGGCCCGGCAGCACGCATACGACGCGCGTGGCAGGAGGGCCTGATTCTCCCGCTCGGCAGCAGGCCTACGGTCGCCGAGCTGATGCGCGTACTGGCCTATCCGAAGTTCAGGCTTTCTGCCGCAGACCAGGCGGAGTTGCTGGCTGACTACCTGCCCGCGCTCGCGGTCGTGACGGTTCCGCAGCCGCTCCCCGCCGTGCCACATTGCCGGGATCCGCATGATCTGCCATTCCTGCACCTGGCAGCCGCGGGTCAGGCGGATGCGCTGGTGACTGGCGATGCAGACTTGCTGGCGCTGGCTGATGCGGTCCCCTGGCGCGTGCTTTCGCTCGCCGAGTTGCTGGAGCACTTGCCGGCAATCTCCGACAGCTGACCCCGCTGGCTCCCGGTGGGCAAAGGTGGCGAAGGACTCGGGGGCCAAAGCGGACTAGCATGCGTCTTGCTTCCCTGCAGAGGCCCCTGAACACCCCCACAAGGAAGACGATGAAGCGCTTCACCCTGCTGCTCACCCTGCTCGCCCTGCCGGTCCTTCCGCTCACCGCCGCAGCCCAGTACCCGTCCAAGCCGATCCGCGGCATTGTCGCCTTCGGCACCGGTGGCGCCACCGACGTCATCGCCCGCATCGTCGCCGCCTCGATGTCGCAGTCGCTCGGCCAGACAGTGATCATCGACAACCGCCCCGGTGCGGACGGCATCATCGCGGGCGAGCAGCTGGTCCGCGCCGCGCCGGACGGACACACCGTGTTCTTCGGCAGCTCGACGCAGATCTCCGCGCTGACCTCGCTGCGCCGGAACGTGCCTTTCGATCCGCTGAAGGACATGACCCCGATCGGCGGCATCGGCGTCAACAGCTTCTTCTGGGCGGTGCATCCGGACGTGCCCGCGAAGACGCTGAAGGACCTCGGTGCCTGGGGCCGCGCCAACCCGGGCAAGGTGAACGCCGGCAGCTCGAGTGCCACCGCCACCATCGCGCCGACGCTGTTCGCCGCAGCCGAGAAGTTCGACCTGCAGGTGGTCCCGTACAAGAGCGAGACGCTCGCGCTGAACGACCTGATCGCAGGCCGCGTGCAGATCGTGCTGATCACCGGCACCCTGGCGCAGCATGTGCGCGACGGCCGCATCCGCGGGCTGGCGACCCTGCTGCCGTCGCGCAGCAGCGCGCTTCCCGACCTGCCGACGATGGCCGAGTCGGGCCTCGCGCCGTTCCCGGCCATCCCGTGGATGGGACTGTTCGGCCCGGCGAAGATGCCCGCCGAGATCGTCGACCGCCTGTCGAAGGAACTGCTGGCCACGCTGCAGCGGCCGGAGGTACGCACCCGCATCGAACAGCAGGGCATGGACCTCAACCCGCTGACGCCGCAGGCGATGGACACGCTGGCGCGCGAACAGGCGCCGGTCTGGCAGCGCCTCACGAAGGCGGCCGGCATCGTGCCGGAGTGACCGGTTGAAGCGAGTCACCGCGCCATGACACGCAGCGTCATCTCGGCGAAGTACGTGCTGGGCATGCACGACGGCCACCAGGCCATCCTGCGCGACCACTACGTCTACATCGACGGCACGCACATCGAGGCGGTCACGCAGGATGCGCCCGCATCGAGCGACCGCGTGCTCTGCTACGAGCACGGGCTGGTCACGCCCGGTTTCGTCAACCTGCATACGCACTGCATCCGCGGCGGACTGTTCCGCGGCATCCCCGACGACCTCGCGCTCGAGCCGTTCGTGCCCAAGCTGGTCTACCAGGTACTGCTGCCGCTGACCTCGCTCGCCAGCAAGGTGTTGAGCGCCGAGGAACTGCGCGCCGTCGTGTCGCTCGGCCTGCTCGACCTGCTGCGCGGCGGCTCGACCACGGTGATGGACCAGTTCCACCACGGACAGGACGTGTTCTTCGACGTGGCGAAGGAACTCGGCCTGCGCGTGGTCGGTGCACCGTTCATCATGTCGGCGTCCAATGCACGGCTGGGCGATGATGGCTATCCCGTATGGGACTTCGAGCACGACGGCCTGTCCGAGCTGCAGCGTTCGATCGACACCTTCACGGCGCGCGACGAAGGCCGTGACGGACTGGTGCAGGTGGCGATTGGCCCGCATGCCACCGACACCTGCCTGCCCGAGCTGCTGCGCGAATGCCGCAAGGTCGCAGACGACCTGGGCTGCGTGCTCACCACCCACTTCGCCCAGACCGAGCAGGAAGTGGCGCTGCTGCGCAGCCGTTACGGCAAGGGACCGGCCGAGTACGCGCGCGACAGCGGCCTGCTCGGACCCAACGTGGTGCTCGCCCATGCCGGCTGCGCGACCGACGACGAGCTGAAGCTGCTGGCATCGACCGGCACGCATGTCGCCAACTGCGCCTTCAGCTTCGTGCGCGAAGGCGTGAGCTTCCCCTGGTCACGCTTCGCGCGCGCCGGCATCAACACCGGCATCGGCACCGACTCGCACGGCATGGACATCGTGGCCGAGATGCGCATCACCGGGCTGCTGTCGAAGCAGCACTACGGCAAGGCGCATGTGGGCACCGCGCACGAGCTGTTCCATGCGGGGACGCTGGCCGGTGCGGTCGCACTCGGACGCCCGGACCTCGGACGCGTGCAGGCCGGCGCCAAGGCGGACCTGCTGGTGTGGGACCTGTTCAAGCCACACCTGCAGCCGGTGTGGGACCCGATCAAGAACGTCCTCTGGAAGGGCCATGCCGGCGACATCGCGCTCACGATGGTGCATGGCGAGGTCGTCGTCGAGGACGGGCGGCACACGAAGGTGGACGAGGCGGCGATCATGCGCATGGCGGCGACGGCGGCAGCGAAGATCTGGGCAGTCGCGGAGGAACGGGGCATTCTTCCGCCGAGGTAGCGGTCGGCATTGACAGCATCCATCCTGCTTCACAGAATGGCCGGTCCCGCAGGAGGAGAAGAACATGCCCATAAGAACAGCGGCCACCGGCGTCGCGCTTGCCCTTTGCATGACTACGGCTGGCGCACAGTCGTTCCCGAACCAGCCGGTGCGCATCCTCGTCGGCTTCGGCGCCGGCGGCAGCACCGACATCGTCGCGCGCACGCTGGCGCAGAGCCTCACCACCGACTGGAAGCAGAACGTGCTGGTCGAGAACCGGCCCGGCGCGAGCGGCATGATCGCCGCCGAGCTGGTTGCGAAAGCGGCGCCCGACGGGCATGTGCTGATGATCACGCCGCAGACCAGCCTCGCGGTCGCGCCGGCACTGTTCGGCAAGGCACCCTACGACACGATGCGAGACTTCACGCCGATCACGCAGATCGGCTACACGCCATTGCTGATGGTGGTGCATCCGTCGTTCCCGCCGCGCAACTTCAAGGAGTTCCTCGCGCTCGCGCGCAGGACGAAGGAGCCGATCACCTTCGGTTCGGGTGGCATCGGTTCCTCGCCGCACATGGCCGGTGAACTGATGGCCGCACAGCTCGGGATAAAGATCACCCATGTGCCTTACAAGGGCGAGAACCCGGCGCTCACCGACACCATCGGCGGCCAGATCCCGATCATGTTCGGCAACCTGCCGGTGGCGGTGCCGCATGTGAACAACGGCCGGCTGCGCGGCCTCGCCAACACGTGGAGCACGCGATCGGTGCTGGCGAAGGACATCCCGACCGTCGCCGAATCCGGCTTCAAGGACTATGCGATCGCCACTTGGTTCGGCCTGCTCGGTCCCGGCAACATGCCGGCGGACCTGAGCCTGCGCATCCAGCGCGATACCGCACGCGTGCTGAACGTACCCGCAACCCGCGAGAAGCTGGTCGGCATGGGCGTCGATCTCGTGCTCGACACGCCGGAACAGTTCCGCGAATACCTGCGCAGCGAGGTCGCCCGCTATGCCAAGGTGATCCGCGACGCCGGCATCAAGGGGGAATAGTGCAGGTGCCCGACCTGCGCATCGGCGTCATCGGCCTGGGCGCGCTGGGCCGGCCGATCGGCGAGCTCTTGCTCAAGGCCGGCTATCGTACCGCCGTGCATGACGTGCGCAGCCCGCCGATGCAGGAGCTGGCAGCGCTCGGCGCGCAGGCGTGCGAAACGCCCGCAGGCGTTGCGGCGCACAGCGACCTGGTCATCAGCCTGGTGTCGGATGCCGCGCAGACCGATGCCATCGTGTCGGGACCTCGCGGCATCCTCGATACCCTCGCGCCCGGCAGCATCTTCGCCACCGGCAGCACACTCGGTCCCGAGGTGGTACGGCGCGTCGCACGGCAGATCGCGGCGAAGGAGGGCGAAACGCTCGACATGCCGATCTCCGGCGGCATCCTCGCCGCGAAGGAAGGTGCATTGAGCCTGATGGTCGGTGCGAGCGCGCTGACGCTCGAACGCGCACGTCCGGTGCTTCGCGTGTTCGCGCGCGACATCACCCACTGCGGTGCAGTGGGCAGCGGCCAGGCGGCGAAGCTCGCGCACCAGCTGGTGTTCGGCACTAACGTGGTGGCACTGCTCGAAGGCCTCGCCCTGGGACAGGCGGGTGGCGTCGATCCCGAAGTGATGAAGGCGGTGCTCAAGCAGGGGCTCGCCAACAGCACGGTGCTGCAGGTCTGGCACGACCTCGGCCCGCGCTGGAAGGGCATGCTGCAGCCGACCGGACCCGATGTGCCGCTGCCCAACCTGCGCAAGGACCTGCACCTGGTGCTCGAGATGGCGGAGTCGCTCGGCGTATCGTTGCCGGTGGCGCGCCATGCGTCCGAGGTCGCCGATTCCGGCGCGGCAACGGGGCATGACGATCCGGCGCTCTAGCGCCGCGCGCGCGGCCCGCATGCCTTCATCCACCGACGGACCGTCCCCGTGATCGATACCCGACCCCGCCTGCCCGCGCCGCCCGGCACGTGCGACACGCACATGCACATCTTCGAGCCGGGCTACACGATGCTGCCCGGCGCGAACCAGCCGTCGATCCCCGCGGGCGTGGCGGAGTATCGCCAGCTGCGCGCGCGGCTGGGCATCACCCGCACAGTGATCGTGCAGCCGGCCGCCTACGGCAACGACAACCGCTGCACGCTGGCCGCGATGGCGTCGCTCGCCGATGAAGCGCATCAGACGCGCGGCGTGGCGATCGTGCTGCCCGAAGAGAGCGACGCGCATATCGCAGCGCTAACCGCCGCCGGCATCCGCGGCATCCGCTACCACCTGCTGCCGTCCGGCTGCGTGACCTGGGACACGCTCGGCACGATGGCCGCACGCGTCGCGCCGCATGGCTGGCATGTGCAGATACAGACCGGCAGCCGCGAGCTGGCCGAGCATGCCGCACTGCTCGAGTCGCTGCCCTGCGACATCGTGGTCGACCACATCGGCCGGTTCGACCAGCCGGTCGTGGCCGATGACCCGGCATGGAAGGCGTTCCGCCGCCTGGTCGACCGCGGACGCTGCTGGGTCAAGCTGTCGGCGCCGTACCATGGCTCGAAGACCGGGGCGCCGGCCTATGCCGATGCGGCTGCGTCGGCGAAGGAACTCATCCGCGCGGCGCCCGAGCGCATGCTGTTCGGCACCAACTGGCCGCACCCGTCACTCAAGGCGAACCTGCCGGACGATGCGGCGCTGCTCGACCTCGTGAACGAGTGGGCGGGCAGCGAGGCGGTGCGGCAGGGGATCCTGGTCGGGAATGCGGAGAGGGTTTACGGGTTCTGAGGCGGCGCAGGGGCGCCGCTAGACCAGATCGATCCGGACCCTGCGGCCAACGAGCGCGGCGGCACGTTGCAACGTCGTGAGCGTCACGTCTCGTGTAGGGTCGAGCAAGCGATCGACCTGGGATCGGCTGGTGTTGAGCAACACGGCCAGGCGAGACTTGCTCAGCGATTGTCGCTGCATTGCTTCAGTCAGCTGGTATACGACGACTTCCTTGATCGCCAATGTCTGGCTCTCATCGAAGAGGTCTACCTCCTTGAGCACGCTGTCGAGGCTGGTGCCGTGATGTTTCCTGCTCATGATCTCAGCTCCTTCTGGCGACTTCGCGCCAACGCCAGCGCCTCGCCCGGTGTCTCTTGTGTCTTCTTGACGCTCGCGTCCAAAGCCTTGAGCCAGTCGCGAACCGGTTCGTTCCCGCCGCTGCTGCGGAAGAAGACGAGCGGCGTCTTCTGCAATGCTTTCGCTAGCATCGATGCTTGATGCGCGAAGAAGGGATGTACCACATAAGGTGCATTTCAGCAAAACAGAGGAGCGTGTCCGGGGCGCAGCGCAGCAGGACGTGCCGCACGTTCTGGATGGCCTGTCTCTGATGATGCTGACCGCTTGCCGATTGTCATTCGCGCCAGGGAAGGGACTCCTGCTGCGCGAAACCTGGCTGCCCCGCTGCGGACACCCATGTCCTGATCTTCCGAAAAGCGCACCGATGGTACGGTTACGCCATCTACCCCGACGCCACTGCCCGCCAGGAGACACCCATGACCCCCGAAGAACAACGCGCCCTGCTCGCCGTCGCCCTGCTCGCCGCATTCGCCGATGGCGACAAGTCCGACGCCGAGCGCGAGGAAGTCAAGCGCATCGTGCGCAATCTCGGCGGCCAGGCCGCGGGACTCGACGTCTCGGCGCTGATGCAGGACGTGCTGCTCAAGCGCATCGGCGTAGCCGAAGCGGTGGCCGCGCTGAAGGCCCCCGAGCATCGCCAGCTGGCCTACGAGCTTGCGGTATGCGTCTGCGATGCGGACGGCCTGCAGTCACCGGCCGAGCGCCATTTCCTCAACGGGCTGAAGACAGCGCTCGGCAACAACGTCGATACCGCTTTCGTCGCCCAGGCCGATGGCCTCGCACGCGAGACCGATGCGCCGGTGGCAGTAGCGGCGGCGGTGGGTACTCCTGCCGCGCCCGCCGCCGCCATCGACCGCGCGGCGCTCGACCAGCGCATCTTCAACCGCGCGGTGCTCTGCGGCGCGCTGGAACTGCTGCCGCAGAGCTGGGCCAGCATGGCGATCATCCCGCTGCAGGTGAAGCTGGTGCACGGCATCGCGCAGGCGCATGGCATCACGTCGATCGACGCCGGCATGGTGAAGGAGTTCATCGCCACCGCCGGTGTCGGGCTGACCGGCCAGTACCTGGAGCAGTTCGGCCGCAAGCTGGTCGGCGGCCTGCTCGGCAAGGTCATGGGCGGGCTCGGACGCGGCGTGGGCAGCGCGGGCACCGGCATGGCGATGAGCTTCGCGACCACCTATGCGCTGGGGCAGCTGGCCGTGCGCTACTACGGCGGCGGGCGGCAGATGAGCACGGCGCTGCTCAAGCAGACCTACCAGGACCTGCTGGCGAGCGCGAAGCAGATCGAGCCGCAGGCGCTGCCGCAGATCCAGCACCAGGCCCGCACGCTGGACGCGGGCAAGGTGCTGCAGATGGTGCGCCAGTCGATGGTGTGAGGCGGGAAGCCCTCGCTAGGCCAGCGAAGCCTCGATCTCGGCAAAGGTCCGCGCCACTTCCAGCGGTTGGCCCTGCGCACCGACGGTTGCGCCCAACTGGCGTTCGATCTGCGTAGCCGAGAACACGCCGCGCACCGCCTGCGCGCCATCGGGCAGCGTCTCCACCACCAGCGCATGCTGGCGGCCGCAACCGCGCAGGCGGGCGAGGACATGTCCGACGCGGGCGTGCCGGACGTCATCGACGCGGAACGCTTCCAGCCGGATGCGCGGCGTCATGATGTCGCGCACCAGCAGTTCCGAGACCGGCACGGCGTTCTGGCGCGCGGCGAGCACCGGCCGTTCGCCGAGCATGTCGTTGAGCGTCACCAGGCCCTCGATGCGACCGGTGATGTCGACGCAGAACAGCATCCGCACGCCGCGGTTGCGCATGCGCTCGCGGGCGTGGGCGACCGAGTCGCCGGCACGCACCACGACCGCGGTGGTGCGGCGCAGGTCGGTCATCGAATCCAGGGCCGGGCTCTCCAGCGTGACGCGATCGGGCAGCACCTGCGCCGGTTGCAGGATGCCGGCGCCGGGGAGGACCGTGACCACCGGCAGTGGATTGAACTCGTCGAACATCGCGATCTCCCTTCGGGAAGTGCGCCAGGCGATGGCGCCGGGACCCGGTCGCGGATTCGCGACCGTGGTGCCATGACGCACATGCTGCGCCTGTGACGCTTACGGCGACCTTTCCGTCCGGGTTGCACGGCCTGTCGCAGCCCTGGCGCAGCGGGTCAGCCGTCGCCCTTCGGAAACTGCATCACGACGACTTCCGCACCGAGCGGCCCGGCCTCGAAGGCGTATGCAGCCTCGTCCGGATCCACGAAGACCATCGACCAGGGTGGCAGCGATTGGCCCGCAACCTCCACGCTACCGTTCGCGACGAACAGGTAGCAGCCCCCGCCCGCCTGCGGATCCAGCCCCGGCGTGGACAGGCCTGCACCCAGCCGCACGATGAACGCGGCCAGTTCGTCGTCGATCTTCGCCGGGTCGTAGAGCGGCTCCCATGCGACGTCCTTGCGATGCTGCAGCACCGGTCGCGTCGACAGCGGGATGGTCGGCGTCACCCAGTTGCGCCGCTTGCTCGGCTTCAGCGCTTCGCGGTAGCCGGGGCGGCCGATGTACACCGGATGAGAGTTGCCGGTGCGGTTGCGCAGCGAGATGAAGGTCAGCCCGTGCGGGCCGGCGACCAGCGGGCCATAGCCGGTGTGGTGGTCCTTGTACTGCAGCATCAGCGGGCGCAGCTCGGTCTTCGCGAGCGTGCCCGAACCGTCCGGGAAGAGCTGGAACTGGGTCACGCCATGGAAGTGCGGCAGGATGGTTTCGCCGGCGCACATCTGCGTCATCAGCGATTGCGGGCCGGGCGAGAGCTCGTCGCTGCTGTAGCGCGGGCCGAAGTAGGACGAACCCCAGTGCTCGACGCCGGTGCCGCGCGAGGCGACCGGGCGCAGGTTGTCGAGGACTTCGGTGCCGTTACGTGTGTGGATCATGTCCAGGCCAACGGTTCAGTGTCGATGACGATGCAAAAGGCAAGACCTGACCCCAATCACAATCAGTCCACCCGGATGCCGGCGCTTCGGATCACCTTGCCCCACTTCTCGACTTCGGTGGCAAGGTAGCGCCCGAACGGCTCGGGTGCCATCACGCTCGGCTCGAGTCCCGCGGCCAGCAGCTTCTGCCGGACCTCCGGCCGCCCGACCACCGTCGCGACGCCCTCGTGCAGGCGCGAGACGATCTCGCGCGGCACCTCGGCCGGCGCCAGCAGGCCGTACCAGATGTCGACCGCGAAGCCCGGCACGCCGCTCTCGGCGACGGTAGGCAGCTGCGGCTGTGCCATCGAGCGGCGGGCGCTGGTCACCGCGAGCGCCTTCAGCCGCCCGGCCGTGACGTGCGGCATGGTCGAGGCAACGCTGGAGGCCGCGGCAACGATGCGTCCGCCGATCAGGTCGGCGAGGATCGGTGGCGTGCCCTTGTACGGCACGTGCACCAGCCGCACGCCGGCGGACATCGCCAGCAGCTCCACCGTCATGTGCCCCGGGCTGCCGTTGCCGGACGTACCGAACGACAGTTCGCCGGGCCGCGCCCGCGCCAGCGCGAGCAGGTCCTTCATCGATCCCGCCGGCAGCGAGGGATGCACAACCAGCACGCTCGGCGAGGAGACGATCATCGACACCGGCGCGAGGTCCTTCAGCGTGTCGTAGCTGAGCTTGTAGAGCGCGGGTGCGGTGACATGGCCGGGCGAGGTCATCAGCAGCGTGTAGCCATCGGGCGCGGCGCGCACGACCGCCTCGGTGGCGATGGTGCCGCCAGCGCCGGGACGGTTGTCCACGATCACCGGCTGCCCCCACGCATCGGTGAGTGCCTGGCCGACGATGCGCGCGGTGGCGTCCACGCCGCCACCCGCCGCAAGCGTGCAGACGATGCGGATCGGCTTCGCGGGATACGCCTGGGCGAACGCGTGCGATGCGGACGACAGCACGAGGCCGGAGGCGGCGAGTTGCAACACGGGGAGCTGGATGCGCATGGTCAGGGTCAGGGCAGTACCCGCTGTTCGCGGAACCGCTGCAGGTGGTCGAGGAACATCCGTTCGGTATCGAGGCACTCGGCGAAGCCCGCCTGCCGCAGCGCGATCGTCGACGACATCACGTCGTAGCCGCGGCGGAAGTTGAAGTCGGCGTAGGACCACACGCCGGCCTGCGACAGCGGCCGCGGCAGCAAGCCATGCCGCGCGACCACCGCATCCCAGATCGCGTCCTTGCCCTGCATGAAGCCGGCAAGGGTCGTGCCTTCCTGCACAGGACCGGTATCCATCCCGAAGAACGTGGCGAACGCCGGCCACAGGTTGCGCCAGCGCACGTAGTCGCCGTTGGTGACGTTGAACACCCGGTTCGCGCAGGCCGGCGTGGTGACGATGAAGGCGATCGCACGCGCGAGCAGGTCGGCATCGACGCTCTGGTAGAGCGCATCGAAGCCCGACTGCGTCCCCGGGAAGGCGAGCGGCTGGCCGAGTTCCTTCAGCACCGCGGCGTAGACGCCGACCATGTTCGCGATGCTGCGCGCGATCGCCTGCCGGCCCTCGCAGACGCCGTGCGGGCGGCTGGCGCTCCAGGTCCAGGCCTTGCCCGCGCTGCGCTCGACGAGCAGGTCTTCCTGCGCGTAGTACCAGTTCGACGGCGTCACGCGCGGGTCGGATTCGCGCGCCGGCGTGCGGTACGGGCCGAGGTCGGAGCCGTAGACCTTGCTGCCCTGGACGATATGGACGTGCGCGAGCCGCGGGGAGGATCGCTCGAGTGCGTCGAGCAGGTTGCGCAGCATGTCGACGTTGTCGTCGACGGACTCGCGTTTCGCCATCGAGTGGGTGGCGCGGGCGCAGTAGACCAGGTGGGTGATGCCGGCCAGGGGAGACAGCCGATCGCGCACATCGTCCGCCGAGGACAGGTCGACGGCGATCGCACGCGTGTTCGAAACGGAGGTCGCCGAGCGAGACAGGGCGACAACGTCCCAGTCGCCGCGCTCGGCCAGCGTGCGCAGGACGGCACGGCCGACGACGCCGCTGGCGCCGGCGATCAGCGCGCAGGGGCGAGGCATGGGTGGCCGACCGGTTGCATGGGGTTCCTCCTGCTATTGCGGCCGCAGCCCGGCCGCCTTCATCACCTTGCGCCACTTCGCCAGCTCGGCGCGCAGGTACTCCCCGAACTGCTCGGGCGTGCTGCCGACGACCTTGCCGCCGGCCGCCTCGAGCGCCGCACGCAGGTCGGGTGCGTCGCGCAGCATCGCGACGATCTCTGCATTGAGCCGCTGCACGATCTCGCGCGGCGTGCCGCTGCGCACGACGACGGCATGCCAGGACTCGGCTGCGAACCCCGGATACCCCTGTTCCGCGACCGTCGGCACGTCGGGCAACGGCGCGAACCGACCGGCCGAGGAAACGGCGAGTGCACGCAACCGCCCCGCCTTCACCTGCTGCACCATGATGATCGGGGTCAGCATGCCCATCGACACATGGCCGGCCATGATGTCGCTGGCAGCGGGGTTGTCTCCCTTGTACGGAACATGGGTGAGCTTCATGCCGGCGGCCAGGCTCAGGTACTCGGCCACCAGGTGCGTCGCGGTACCCTGGCCGGTGGTCGCATTGGTGAGCTCGAGCGGCTTCGACCGGGCGAGGCGCACCAGGTCGGCCAGCGAACGCACCGGCAGCGACGGGTTCGCGACCAGCACGAACGGGAAGGTCGCGACCAGCGTGACCGGCGCCACGTCCTGCAACGGATCGTAGACCGGCTTCTCCTGGCCGGCCGGGGTGGTGGCGAGCACGCCGGCCGCGCCGACGAACAGCGTGTACCCGTCGGACGGTGCCTTGAGCAGCGCCTCGACGCCGATCATGCCCGAGGCACCGGGGCGGTTCTCGACCAGCACTGGCCTGCCGAGCGCATCACCGAGCCGCACGGCGATCATGCGTCCGGTCGTGTCGACCGCTCCGCCTGCCGCGAACGGGACGATCATGCGCAAGGGCTTCGCCGGCCACGCGGCCACCGGCGACTCGGCCGCCAGCGCGACCGACGGCACACCCGACGACAGGCCTGCGACAGGCAGCAGCCCGACGGCCAGCAGCGCACTCCGGTTCATCTTCCTCCTCCTCCTCGTACGGCGGTGCTTCAGGCGGCACCGCGCGTCGACTTCACAGGTACTGGCGATACCAGTCGACCGTTTCCTTCATCACGACCTCGAACACCTCGGCGTTGATCTCCTGGTAGACCTCCTTGTGGTCCATGCCCGGGATGATCACCAGCTTCTTCGGCTCGCCCGCCTTCGCATGCAGGGTACGTCCTTCCTCCACCGGCACCATCGTGTCGCGCTCGGTATGGACGAACAGCGCGGCACGCGGCGAGATCCGGTGCACCACGTCCTCGGGCCGGAAGGTCATCGCGGCGTCCACGCTCTCCAGCGGATAGCCTTCCGGGTACTGGCCCTCGTAGCGCTGCCCTTCGGCATAGGCATCGGCCTGGCGCTGCGTGATGCCCGGCCCCTGCGGGAACAGCACCTGGTAGGGGAGCCGCTTCGACTGCCCGGTCATCACCCGCCGGATGCGGTCTTCCTTCAGCTCGTCCATCAGCCTGAGCATCTCCCAGGTCGGACGCTTGCTGCGCGTCCAGCGCTCGCCGTTGGCCGGGCCTGCGACCTCCACGACGCAGCGCACCCGCTCGTCGATGGCCGCGGCATAGGTGACGGTGGCCCCGCCGAAGCTGACCCCGAACAGGCCGACGCGGGCCGGATCGACCTCCGGCCGCTGCTGCATGAAGGTGACCGCGTTGACGATGTCGCTCACCTGTTCCATCGGGATGTTGCGGGTGCGCACGCCTTCGCTGTCGCCGAAGCCGCGGTGATAGAAGATCAGCGCCACGTAGCCATGCGCGATGAGGTAGCGGGCGAACGCCGGCATGTAGACGTCCCGGCGGCCCGAGTTGCCGTGGACGCAGACCACCGCGGGGCGCCGCTCGCCGGGCGCGAGGCCGTCCGGCACGTAGAGGCGCGCCGAGATCTTCAGGCAATCGCTGTAGTAGAACAGGTCTTCTTGCACGGCAGTTCCTCCGGTCGCTGGAGGGAAGATACGACAACTGGCCGCCGGCCGCCGTGCTTGCAGCCACGCGCGCGGCGGCGATGCGTGCCCGCGAGGGCTCACCTATACTGGTTTCCCACTTGCCGACCGAGGTCCCCGCATGGCGAACGCGCCCGAGGTGTATGTCAACGGCCGCTACCTGCCGGCCGACCAGCCGCAGGTCTCCTTCTTCGACTGGGGGTTCCAGTTCGGCGATGGCGTCTACGAGGTGATCTCCACCTGGCAGGGCGTGATGTTCCGGCTCGACGACTACCTCGACCGGCTCGACGCATCGATGCATGCCGCGTGGCTCGACCCGGGGATGAGCCGCGCGCAGTGGCGCGAGGCCGTGGTCGAGGTGACCCGGCGCAGCGGGCTGCGCGATGCGGGAACGAAGATCATCGTCAGCCGCGGCGCGCAGCCGCCGGGCACGAACGACCTGCGACTGTGCAAGCCCAACGTATTCATCGCCGCCTCGCCCTACATGTTCCTCGGCACCGAAGCGCAGCGCGCGCAGGGCATCCGGTTGATGATCGCGCACCAGCGCGGGATGCCGGCCGACACGCTCGACCCGCGCTACAAGCACATCTCGCGGCTGCAGTACAACCTCGCGCGGATCGAGGCGGCCGAGGCGGGTTACGACGACCTGGTCTGGCTGTCGCATGACGGCTACGTGCAGGAGGCCCCGCGCTCGAACCTGTTCGCCGTGCGCGATGGCGTGCTCTACACCCCGGCCGCCGGCGTGCTCCACGGCATCACGCGCATGACCTTCTGCGAGCTGGCCCGCGAACTCGAGATCCCGGTCGAGGTACGCCCGCTCACCGCGTTCGACCTGTTCGTCGCGGACGAGGTGTTCACGTGCAGCACCTCCGGGGCGGCGCTGGCGGTCAGGGAGGTGTCGGGGCGGCCGGTGCGGCAGGCGGTGCCGGGTCCGATCACGCGCAGGTTGCAGGAGGCGTACTGGCGCATTCGTGCAGAGGGGCGGCATGGGACGCGGGTGTATCCGGTGTGAGGATCGGAGGAACGCTGCCACCTCCAGGGACCTTGCCGCGACCTCGACCTACCTGGGAACCACCGACAGTTCGGCCCGCGCCACGCCAGTAGCGGCCATTGCCTTGAGCAGTGCACCGTCGAGCGTGGCCAGCGGCAGGTTCCTGCGCAGAGCCAGTTCGAGGTAGGCGGCGTCGTAAGCGCTCAACGCGTGCAGCGCCGCGAGGTCGTCGACCCTCCCCATCGCCACCGGCTCTCGATCGACGTTGAGGCGCAAGGCCTGGGCGCGTGCGACCAACTCACGGCGCTTGGCATCTCCGATGCGCCGTCGCCGTTGCGCGCTGAGCAGCAGGTTGCCCACTTCCAGCAGCCAGAGCGCGGGTACCCATACAGGACACTCTGCAGTCGCCTGCAGCGCAGCCTCGGTGTACGGCGTGGCCTCGTCGGGCAGGAACCACGCGGCGCTGACGGAGGCATCCACCACCATGCCGCCTGCGCCGGGTGCACTCAACGGCGGCCCTCATTGATGAGATCACGCACCTTCAAGCCGCGCAGGCTGACGCCCTCACGCGCAGCGCGCAGTTCGGCCACGGCATCCTGGGCACGGCCGCTGCTGTCGTGGCTGCCGGGCAGGCCCAGTTGTGCGACGACCTTGCCCCTGCGGGTGATCGCGATCACTTCGCCTTGCTGCACGCGGTCGATCAGCTCGGACAGGCGGTTCTTGGCTTCGAACAGGGCAATTTCGGTCATGGGCACGCTCCATGGAGGGCGGGGCTCGATTATGGCTATCTAGATAGCCATATGCAACGCTCTGGAAGGATTTCTACAATCCACTCGCACGGGCGAGCTGGTCCTGCGTCATCTGCCGATACTCACGGAAGGCTCGCACTGCGGGCGTGCCCTCGACTCGGTCACCGCGCGAACTCGAAGTCCAGCGCGGTGACCGTGCCGATGAAATAGGGCTTGCGCCCCTCGGGCCGCATCCAGGCGACTTCGCCCGTGAAGGGCACCCGCATGCCATCACGCAGCTGGTAGTTCGACCAGGCGCCTTCCCAAGGGGCCATGACCATCCTGTCGCCAACCATGCTGCCGCGCGCCTCGGCACGGAACGATCCGATCAGGCCGTCTTCATCGAACCTGAACAGCAGCGTCAACGTGAGCGGGCCATCGGTGAAGGTGGCGTTGGCCGACTGGTCGTCGACTGCATCCCAGCGCACACCCTGGCTCGGCAGCAGTGCGGTCGGGTACCAGGCCACTTCCGCGCACCAGCGCATGAATTCACCGCGCGCGATCTCGCCCTCGCCCTGGATGTCCGCCATCGTGAACAGGCCCTGCATCGCCGCATGCAGCAGGCCATTGCCGACGATGTAGCTGTCGACGACGCGCACGTCCACGCCCGGAAGCATCGCGATCTTCGCGTCCCACAGGAACCCGGGTCGGCGCGCGACGACACGCTGGCGCGACGTGAACGGCTTCCATTGCTCGCCGGTGGGCGACAGGTTGAAGGTGCCGGCGACATCGATGGTGGCGGCGGTGATGATGGGCTGGCCGTCCTTCAGCACCGTGCGGAAGTAGCGCTGCACGGGTGCCGGCAATCCTTCGAGTTCACGCGCGTCGTAGCGTGTCGGCAACGGGCTTGCACCTGGCTTGCCGTCCAGGCGGCCGGCTTCAAGGCTGGCCTGAAGCGCCGTCATCTCGCGTGACCAACGGTGTTTGCCAAGGGCCGTGAGTCCGGCAGCCACGGATGCCACCGCGGCCACGCCTGCACCGAGCCAGAGCAACCCTGTCATGCCTGCTCCTCGTGATCGACCATCGGACTTCAAACCATCACAGCCTCGACCGGCCGGCGCAACGACCGCGGCAGCGTCGGCCCGCGGCCGAAGCGCACGACGAGGTCCGGGCGCAGGCCCGTGAGCCCCAGCGCAGCGGCGAACGGTGAACGTACCGCCGCCACTTCCACCGGCTGGTTGAGGAAGGCGTTGCGGATACCCAGCACTGTCGCCTGCAGCGCGAAACGCTCGTACGCACGGCCCACCTCCACCCAGTGGGCCTTGTCGGCTGCTGCGCCGACGAATACCGCGATGCCCGCCGAGTTGCGCACCTGTCGAGCGATCTTGTCGTTCTCGCCCTTGGCGGTGAAGAACCAGCCGAAGGCGATGTCGCCCAGCCACGTCGGGATGGCCGGATTGCCCGCGGACACGCCGAACAGGCCGTCACGCGTGCGCACGGCATCGGTACCGTTGAAGCGGATCCAGGACTTGAGCTCGCTGATGAAGGCCGGGTCCGCCAGCTGGGCGGTGTTGCCCTGGACCACGTACTCCAGCACGCGCTCCATCGCGGGGCGATCGGTCAGCAGCAGCAGGCGCACGCCGTTCGACGTCCCGGCCCGCTCCAGCAGCTTCAGCTCATCGACGCCCAGCGACTGGCCGTCGTAGTCGCCACGGGTGCATTGCCGCGACGGGATGGCCTGGAACATCGGTGACGACTCGGCGGCGGTCGGCGTGAGCGTCACGCGGACGAGATCGTTGGCGGCATCGAAGCGCGGGGCTGCCATCAGGCCGTGCGCCAGCGCCGCCTGCACCAGGTTCTCGGCAGCACAGCCTAGGGTCACGAACTGGTGGTGATCGTCGGGATCGACCGCGGGACATCGCCGCGCCGGATCGGGCCGGATCATGATGGCCTTGTCCTCGACCGAGAACGTCCAGCACTGCGTGTTGTGGCTCGACGGTGCCAGTGTGGCACAGTGCACCAGTTCCCGCGTCAGCGCTACGCCCTCGACACCGGCGAGGGGGCCCGTGCGCCAGGTGTCCGCTGCGACGGCCTCGTAGCCCTCAGGGTCGGGTGCCGATGCGCACGCCGACAGGATCGATGCGCCGGCGAAGGCGGCAGGTATGCTGGAAATGAACTGCCTTCTCGATGCCATGACCCCGTATCTCTGCAGTGTTTGCTGCCGTGGGGTGCCGCGGTCTGGTTCTGTCAGTCGAGTTCCTGAAGACATGGCGGTGGCAGCAGCGGCCACTGTAGAGCGACTGCTGTGCTCGATCTGTTCGTCAGCGCACGCAGCGCGATCACCGGTCTGCGCGCACCGCGCAACTCCGGCATGCCACGACTGCGCCCGTCACTTCGCCCTTACCTCCTCCAGCAACTCTGGATGCCGATCGAGCACCCGCAGCAGCTTCACCAGCGCGACCGGCGGCCTGGCCTTGCCGGTTTCGTACCTGGAAAACGCATTGACGCCACCGCCGAAGATCTCGGAAGCCTCGCGCTGATCGAGGTCGAGCTTCCTTCGGACACCTGCGATGAAACCGGGGTCGACGAGCGAGCCATTCACCTTCCTGCTGAAGGCCTGCATCAGAGCCATCGTGCGCTTCGACTCGGATGCATCAAGGACTGCTTCGTCGCAGGCTCGACAGAATTCGCCCGTCACGCGCGGCAGGGTCGTCGACGCGCCCTTGTACGTGTAGATCAGGTCGCGGGTATCACGTACCAGCTTCGCGGCGCCGCAGTTCGGGCACTTCATCGTCAAAGCTCCTTGAACGAGACGATGAGCAGATCATCGATCACCGTCAACTTGATGTACACGCTGCCCACCGACGTCGCGCCGCGATACACGTCCTGCCACACACGATGGTCCGCATGACTGGTCATGCTCTTGTGGAAGTCGGCAGCCGTGAGACGCTTCACGATGCAAAGCATGCCTTCGAGGCTCAACCCCATCGCCACGGCGCCCTCTCGGGCGCTACGCGTGGTTCGCACCTGGCCCGCATCGACCAGCGCCTTGACGATCGATAGCGGGCAGTGGGGAATGCGTTTTTCCAAAGGACGCAGGTTAACCTAGTAGGTTAGCAACGGCAAGGGTGCCTCGTCAGGCAGGCCGTCGCGGGCGGGTCAGCGCCTCGCATGTTTACTTGTCCTCGATGGTCGGTCGCGGTCGCGAACCGGCCGTTGCGCGGCCAAACTCGACCGTGCTGGCAGTTGGCCGAATGGCACGGTGCGTGCTTCGTCTGACCCGTACGGTCTGGGTCATCGCACTGGCGAGACTACGGGCCTCATCGAGGGCACAGACATGACGAGCTCGCAGCGCTTCCCACCCATGGACGGACAAGGCCTGGAGCGCGCCCTGCCTCCATCGCCAGAGCCACCCGTCACCCTGCCCCGCCGGCGCGCACTGGCGCTGCTGGCGGGCACCCTCTGCTGCCCCAGCCTCGTGCACGCCAACACGTTCCCCTCGCGCCCGGTGCGCATCATCGTCCCGTTCGTACCCGGTGGCTCCTCCGACGTGATCGCCCGGCTGCTAGCGCCACGGCTCACTACGCTGCTCGGCCAGCAGGTCATCGTCGACAACCGCCCGGGCGCGGCCGGCAATCTCGCGGTGGAATTGACGGCCAGGGCCAATCCCGACGGACACACGATGCTGCTCGGCGCCCCCGGCGCGCTGACGGTGAACCCGCTGCTCTACAAGGACCTGAAGTTCATCCCGCTGCGGGACCTGGCTGCGGTCTCGATGGTCGGGCAGCTCGAACATGCCATCGTCGTGTCGCGCAACTTCCCGGCGACCGACCTGAACGGGTTCATCCAGCATGCGCGGGCCAACCCGGGACGCGTGACCTACGGCTCGTCCGGCGTTGGCACCACGACGCACCTGGCAGGTGCGATGTTCGCCCAGCAGGCGGGCATCAAGCTGCAGCACATCAGCTACCGCGGCGCGGGGCAGGCGATGGTGGACCTCATGTCCGGCACCATCAATGCGATGTTCGACCTGCTGCCATCGTCGATCTCCCATGTGCGCAGCGGCAGCGTCCGGGTGCTGGCAACCACCGGCCCGACGCGCGCAGCCCAGTTGCCCGACGTCCCTACGGCGATCGAATCCGGCCTCAAGGGATTCGTCGCGACCTCCTGGCATGCGCTGATGGCACCGAAGGAGACGCCGCCGAACCTGCTCGCGGTCCTGAGCACCGCCGTGGGCCGCGCGCTGGCCGAGCCGGAGCTCGTCGAGCGCATGGCATCGCTCGGTGCCGTGCCGATCCCGACGAACCCGGCTGCGACGACCGCGTTCCTGCGCGCCGACGCCGCGCGCTGGGCCGGCGTGATCAAGGCGGCCCAGATCACGCTCGAAAACCAATAGACTGCACACGCCGACCGACAGCGGAGAACGCAGATGACCCAATCCCTGGCGCCCACCTTGCCACCGATCCTCTCGGACGCGAGCGACGAGATACCGATCCTCGACCTGGCTGCGTACCTGCGCGGCGATCCGGGCGAGCGCGAGCGGATCGCCGCGCACCTGCGGCACATCTTCGAGCGCGTCGGCTTCTACTTCATCACGAACCACGGCGTGCCGCAGTCGCTCATCGATCGCATGTTCGAGGAAGTGAAGCGCTTCCATGCGCAACCGCTGGACGCGAAGCTGCGCGTGAAGATCAACCAGCACAACGTCGGCTACATGCCGATGCGTGGTGCGACGACGCGGCACAGCCAGATCAGCACCAACAACAAGCCGAACGTGAACGAGGCGTTCTTCGCCAAGCGCGACCTGCCGCCCGACCATCCCGATGTCGTGGCAGGCAAGCCGTTCCGCTGCGCGAACCAGTGGCCGGAAGACCTGCCCGGGTTCCGCGAGACCATCGTCGCCTACCAGCAGGCCCTCGAGTCCCTGGGCAAGGCATTGCTCCCGGCGTATGCGCTGGCGCTGGACCTGCCGGCCGACACGTTCGACGAGGGCTTCCGAGAGCCCACCTACACCCTGCGCATGACGCACTATCCGCAACAGCCGCCCGACGGGGAGAACGAGGGCGAGTTCGGCCTGGCGCCGCATACCGACACGTCGTTCATGACGCTGCTTGCGCAGAACCGCATCCCCGGCCTCGCGATCCGCCTGCCGTCGGGCAAGTGGATCGATGCACCGGCGATCGAGGGCGCCTTCCTGGTGAACGGGGGCGACATGCTGCGTCGCTGGACCAACGACCGCTTCCTGGCCACGCCGCACAAGGTGGTGAACCGCAGCGGCCAGGAGCGCTACGCGATCCCGTTCTTCTTCGACTGTTCGACCGAATACGTCATGACCCCGTTCGAGAACTGCGTCGCAGCGGAACGACCGCTCCGGTACGATCCCATGACCTACGTCGAGTACATCACATGGTACAGAAACCAGAACTTCGCCCATGCGCAGTTGAAGGAAGCATGACCCGGCAATCCTGCACGGCGATGCTCGCACGGTCAGGACTGCTCGCGCTGCTCGGACCGCTCACCATGGGCGCGCTTCCCGCGTTCGCCCAGGCGTATCCCGCCAAGCCCGTGCGCATCATCGTGCCGTTCGCGGCGGGCGGTTCCGCGGATACGCTGATCCGGCAGCTCACGCCCGCGCTCTCCGAAGGCTGGGGACAACCGATCCTGGTCGATGCGCGGCCCGGCGCCACAGGCGCGATCGGCGCCGACTTCGTCGCACGCCAGCCGCCGGACGGCCATACGCTGCTGATGACCTCGAGCGCGTTCTCGACCTCACCCGCGCTCAACCTCAATTTGCCGTTCGACATCTTCCGCGACTTCACCCCGATCATCGGCGTGTCGAACGCGCCGCAGCTGCTGATCGTGCATCCGTCGCTGCCGGTGCGGTCGGTGAAGGAGCTGGTCGCGTTCGCGAAGAAGCGCCCGGACGAGCTCGGGCTTGCCACCGGCGGCATCGGTTCGACCGGCCACCTCGGCGGCGCGGTGTTCAGCGAGCTGGCCGGCATCCGGCTGCTCCACGTGCCCTACAAGTCCAATCCGTTCGCCAACGCCGCGGTGATGGCGGGCGAGGCACCGATCATGTTCGACCAACTGTCGACCGCGGTGCCCCATGTCCAGGCGAAGAAGGTTCGCGCGCTGGCGATCACCTCGGCGAAGCGCAACGCGCTGCTGCCCGACGTGCCGACGATGGCCGAGGCAGGCTTCGGCGCGTACCAGGCCAGCATCTGGCAGGGACTGCTCGGGCCGGCAGGGTTGTCGAAGGACGTGGTGGCGCGGGTGAACACGGACATGAACCGGGTGCTTGCGCTGCCGGAGACCCGGGAACGCCTGGCCAGGCTGGGGCTCGATGTGTTCGGCGGCACCCCCGAGGCGCTGGCGGCACGCATGAAGGCCGAGCTGGCGACGGCGCGCAATGCGGTGAAAGCGACGGGGATCAAGGCGGAGTAACAGGGAACAACGGCTGCCGCGTGCTCACCGCAAAAGCCAGCGCCTCAGCGGTCTCTCACTCCTGCCGCAACCCCAGGCTCTTCACCAGCCTGCCCCATCGGTCGTGTTCGCTCCGGATCAGTGCATCGACCGCCTGCGGGCTGCTGCCGACGATCTCCGCACCCTCGCGCGCGAGGTTCTTCGAGGTGTCGCTCTGCCGCAACACCTGGAGGATCTCGCGGTTCAGGCGCTCGACCACCGGCACCGGCGTACCGCGCGGCGCGAGCACGGCGTGCCACTGCGTCACGGCGAAATCCGGAACACCGCTTTCGATCATCGTCGGGATGTCGGGTGCGGCTTGCGCCCGTTCCCGGCCGGTAGTGGCCAACGCCCTGAGGCGGTCGGATTTCGTGTAGGGCAAGGCCGAGGGCAGCGTCAGGATGCCGAGTTGGACCTGGTTCGCCAGAAGGTCGGCGAAGGCGGCACCTGCGCCCTTGTAGGGCACGTGGACCATGTCGATGCGAGCGGTCGACTTGATCAGTTCGCCAACCAGGTGCACCAGGCTGCCTTCGCCCTGGGAACCGAAGTTGAGCTTGCCCGGGTTTCCCTTGGCATGCGCGATCAGGTCGCGGATCGACCTCACGGGCAACGAGGCATGTACGACGACCGCATACGGCGCCGTGGAAACCTGGGCCACGCCGGAGAAGTCGCGCAGCGGATCGTAGGGCACGCGATACATGTGCGCTCGCACGACGAAGGTCGCGCTCGCCATCAGCAGGGTGTAGCCGTCCGCCCGTGCGCGTGCGACGAACTCAGTGGCGATGTCGCCGCCGGCGCCGGCGCGATTCTCGACGACGACCGGCTGTCCCATCGAATCGCCGATCAGCGCGACGACCGATCTGCCGATCAGGTCAAGCCCGCCACCCGGCCCGGAAGGCACGACGAGGCGAAGCGGCTTGACCGGAAACTGCTGCGCGCCGACGCCCGCAGCAGGCAACATCGCCGCCAGACCCATGGCGGCCGGTACGATCCATGCGTTCATCCGGACTCCTCCTGTTCAGGGACTCTGCGGCCCCTTCCCATGCCCCCTGCCCGACGGGCGGCCTGCGACTTCAGCCTGCCGCGTCACCTTTCCCCGATGCGGCGTCCTCCTGCCTGATCTCTTCCATCGCCTCAAGCATGCAGGTCACGCCGTAGGTCAGGACCTTCGTTCCGCATGGATTCACGCAGACCATCAGCGCCTCTGCGATCTCCTCGGGCTTGAGGCCCAGCCTGAGCCCCTTCTTCAGATGCTGCCGCAGGTGCGGCTGGTTCACCGGGTTCGACATCTCCACCGCGAGGGCGACGATGTGGAACAGCTCGTGCATCCGCTCGTCGAACAGCCGCGGCTTCTGGCGCACGACGTAGTCCATGTGCAGGAGCATCTCGACATAGTCGGGGAAGTGCTCCGCCAGGTAGGCATGGGCCGGATAGCGCCGGCCGCGCCGGGCTGCCATTGCGTCGGCGAGCGATCGCGCGTCCGCCGGGGTGGTGGGTGTGGACATGCTCGTTCCTTTCAGGTGCAGGCGGGCTGCAAGGCGATGGCCGCCCGGGTCTTCACGGCTTCCTCGATGGCGAGCGTCACCTCGACCGTGCGGCGGGCCTCGGCCGCGCGCGGCAGGATGCAGGGTCGCCCGGTCGCGAGGTAGTCGAGCCAGCTCCGGGTCTCGTCGGCCTGCGGCCCCCAGAAATCGCCCAGCGCGAAGTCGCCGGAGGACGAGGTTCCGATGAACGCGAGGTTGATGTCGTGCCCTGGAACGTAGCCGTGGCGCACGCCCTTGTTCGTGTACAGCAGGTGCTCGCGATGCTCTTCGTCGAGCAGCAGGACGCCCTCGGTCCCGAGGAGCTCGATGCGCGGGCTCTGGCCCATGCTGGGGTACTTCTCCGGCAGCGCGTAGTCGACGCCGAGGTTCACCACCGCACCGTCGGCGAAGGTCAGCAGCGCCCAGGTGAGGTCTTCCGCGCTGTAGCCGGCCTCGTGGAAGACACCCTTCTGTCCGCGTGCAACCACCTCGACCGGCTCGTTGCCTTCGAGGAACCAGCCGATCAGGTCGACGTAGTAGGTCAGCACATCGAGAACGGGCGTCGCGTGCGCCGAACGCTTCAGGATCTGGAAGGCCTGCGCGCGCGAGTTGTAGACACGGGCGTGCCCCCCGAGCGTGCGGCCGAGGCAGCCGCGGTTGATGTACTCCTTGGCCAGCACGTAGGAGCGGGTGAAGCGCTTCGTGTAACCGATGAACAGATCGCCGGCATGCTCGGCCACGGCAGCCTCGATGGCCCGCGCGTCCTCGCTGGTGAGTGCAAGCGGCTTCTCGACCAGCACCGGCTTGCCCAGGGACAGCGCATGGATCACCGGCTCCGCGTGCGCATACTCCGGCGTCGAAACGACCACGACGTCGACATCGGGGTGCTCGATCACTTCGGCCGGCCGGACACTGCTGAACTGCGCGCCGACCTTGTCCGCCACGAAACGGGCACGGTCGGCATCCGTGTCCGCCACGGCCATGAATCGCACCGCTGCATGCATGGCGGCCACGCTGGCGCGCTGCGTCCCCATGCGGCCGGCTCCGACGAAGCCCACACCCATGCTGCGGCGATCGCGGATCGCCGCCAGGCGCTGTTCGCACTTCATGCTGGTCTCCTCCAGACCTGTACGGTCCGCGACACGCGTGATCGCGGTCTTGTGTTTCCGACACTCTACCATCGGCAGGACAGGAGGGCGAAGCCGGTCGATGCCCTGCGGTACCGATGCCGCCGCTCAGTCCGCCGGTGGACTCGGAAGAAGCTTCCGTGCCAGAAGCCCTCGATGTCTGCGCCGGGAAAGCTACCCTCCCCGGGCCCCGAAGGCTTCCTGGTCCACGAACCTTCCGAAGGCACGAAGCTGTTCGAGCAACACCTCGTCCGCATAGGGACACCCCGTCCTGCCCGGGTCGACCTGCCCGCCCTTGTTCGCAGTCTCCGGTGCATGACCGCCACCGGAAGCGACGATGCCCGACAGATCGGAATAGCCTGGCTGCCATGCGCCCGCATCCGGGAACACTTCGCGCAGGCTGGCCAGGATCTGCATGCCGGCGAAGTCGAAGTCACCGAAGAACCTGACCGGTATCTCCGCCCGGTCGAACAGCCAACTGCCAACCGCGGTGAGGCCCACGGACGCGGACGGTTCCAGCGCGAGCGTGTCGCCATGCCCGGCCCGCAGGTAGACGCGGCAGCCTTCGCGATGACGCAGGCGCCGTGCGCTTCCCTTGAAGCCTGCCGCGTAGACCAGCAGGCTATGCCGCCACGCCGGTCGCCGCGTATCCGCCATGCGTTCGAAGGTCACCAGGTTCTCGACGAACAGGGCCTCTTCGATGGCGGGGGGCACGTCGACCAGCAGCTGGATAGGCACCTCCCAGAACTGCCCGCGCGATGCGCCCATCAGCCGCAGCAGTTCCTCCCTCGCGTCGAGCACTTTCGATCGGCCGTGGAACACCCGGGCGGACGCCTCGCGCAGCGGCATCGCCACGCCGGACCGGCAGAGTTCGCGCAGCGCGTACAGGCATCGCATCGCCTCGTCCACCGGCACCGTGGCCAGCGCGGGCAGGGGACTGCGGCCGAGGTAGTCCACCAGGGCCTGCCCGGTTCCATCGCCGTCGTCGGGCCATTGCCGTTCCAGGTGCGCCACCAGCCGGCGCTGCCAGCGGCAGGCCAGGGGCTGGTGACCGGCCCACCGAGCCAGCGCATCGAAATCGACCAGCGCCAGCCGCGGGTTCCGATCGGCGAACCCGGCGAACGCGCGCGCCGGCCCGAGGTCCAGCCGCACCCAGCCCGTGCCCGCCAGCTCTCGCAGCAGCATCTCCACCCGGCGCACCACTTCGGCATCGACCTGGCCGTGAAGCTCGGGCAGTTCGCGCGCGTCCAGTCTCAGGCGCGCGCGGTGCAGCCCGTCCGTACGGTCCGCCCTGCTCAACAGGCGCATGGCCAGGCGCAGCAGCATCGGGTCTCGCTGCGGGCCGGTTCCATCGACGGCAAAGCCCGGCTCGGCCGGGACAGGCTCAGGCCTCTCCACCTGTCACCGAACCTGCGACGTCGCTGCCGTCGAGCATCCCGTGGCCTCGTTGGACGGCCTCGTGCGCGAGGCGGCCCGATTCCCGCGCCTTCTGCGCATGCTCTGCCCAGAGCCGGGCGAGCGGATCGCGCTTGAGCGTCTTCTCCTGCACCTCGCTCACGAACAGCTCGACGCCGTCGCGCGATGCGAGCACCTTGGAGAAGGTGAACTCCTTCTCGAACTCGGGCTTGACCGCGCCCGACTTCGAGGTCGGCATCGCCACGACCAGCTGCAGTCCGAGGCTGCGGGAAAGGAACTGCAGCACACTGCGCGATCGCGACTCGTCCATCTTCGAGAACGCCTCGTCCGACAGCATCAGGCGCAGCGCCGGCGCGCCGCGGCGGTCACGGCCGAAGTGCCCGAGCGCGTGCGCGAGCACCGCCGAGCGGATCACGTAGAACGGCGTCTCGAGTTCCCCGCCGGAGCCGGTGCCCCAGGTGGACAGCCGCGTCTGCCCCACCGGGCTGTTGCGGACGATGTCGTAGCGGCGGTAGTTGCGGTAGTCGGCCAGCTCCTTCAGTGCGCGCTCCGAGGCACCCTGGTCGTTGGCCAGCAGCAGCCGCCGGATCTCCTGCGCCGTCTGGCGATGCTCGTCGCCCAGACGGGGCGATTCGAAGATGGAACCGGTGTCCTTCTCGAGGCTGTCCACCAGCCCTTCCATCGCCTCGAAGAACTCGAACACCTTCTGCAGCCGCGGCACCCAGGCCCATTCGAGTTCGAACGTATCCGTGCCGAAGCGGATGTTCTTCAGTTCGCGGTTGAGCTTCTGCAGCGTCGATGCGCCCTGCCGGACCTCGTCGCGGACCTTGAAGCAGAAGCTGGTGGTGAACACGGCGTTGAAGCCGGACTCCGCCTCGCGCAACCGGGCGACGTTCTCCGCCAGGCCGATCGAGCGCTGGCGGCGTATCTGCTCGCCGACCACGCCCTTCAGCCGGATCACCGGCGGCAGCACTTCCTCGATGCGCTCGAAGCTGCGCGGCGGGTCCGCATAGAGGAAACGCTCCTGGTCGTTGCGCACGCCTATCAGGTAGGCCTGGACGCTTGACGAGACCTCGCGCAGCGAAGCCGGCAGCCGGTCGACCAGAACGCCCACGCGATGGCGCAGCGCATCCAGCGTGACGTCGGCGCTGTCCGCGAGCTGGCGTGACTCTTCATGCAACTGGGCCTCGGTGGCGAGCTCGGGCGCACCCCGCACGAAGCGGCTGGCCCAAGCCAGCGCAGCGGTGCGGTCGGCCTGCAGGCCGGGGATGCGCTCGAGCAGCCCTTTCTCGCGCGTGCGCAGGTCCTTCAGGGTCTTGTTGTTCTCGCCCACTTGAAGCATCTCGGCGTCGTACGCATCCTTCGACCCGGAAATGCGGGCCTCGGTCTGCCGGCGTTGCCCCTCGAGGTCTTCGATGGAGGACAGGTCCAGCGCGGCCAGCGCGGTTGCCGCGCCGGCATACTGAGACTGGCACGCCCGCGCCGCCTCCATCAGCGGTGCCAGCGGCGTGAACGCCGCACCGTTGAACATGCGTGCCACCAGCATCAGCGACCGGTGCAGATCTTCCACCTCGCGCAGCCGGGCGGCCAGCCGTGCCACTTCCTGCACGCACCACGCCATTCGCCGCCGGCGCGTCGCCTCGCCGAAGGCCAGATCGTGGTCGGCCACGCGGCACGCGAACATGCCGTAACCCCGGCTGCCGATGCCTTCCTCCATCAGGCCCTGCGGTGTCCGGGCGAGCTCCTCTTCGGAGTCGACCTTGCGCACCCGGCCGTACTGGGCCAGCAGGAAGGCCTTGGCGACCGGATGGATGCAGGTGAGCTCGTTCAGCACCGCACGCGCGTCCGGCGTGCGCCCCCGGGTGTCCTCGATCGCCTTGATGCCCTGCACGACCTTGGGCGAACGGACCGGGAACCTGCGCTTCACCAGCCGCGCGCAGGGCGCCTCGAACCCGGCCTCCACGATCAGCGCGAAACGATCACCGCCCATGTAGCCTTCCATCGCGTTCTGCCAGGTGCTGCCCTGCCTCGGCTCGACCAGCTGCGCCAGGATGTGCGGGCGCGCTGCGGGCAGTTCACGCTCGATCAGTTCCAGCGCCGCGCGCACGTCGTTCGGTGCCGGCGAGCGACCGGACTGGAGCAGCCGCAGTTCCGCATCGCACTGCGCACGCTCTTCCTCCATCGCGGAGCGCTGCTGCGCGGCCACGGACAGCGCCGTAAACACGGCGCCCGAGAGCGCATCGTCATGCCCGCGCAGGCCATGCTCGAGACGGCCGAGCGCAGCGTCAAAGGCCTCGAGGTCGAGGGCCGGGAACGCCGCGTCGAGCCTCGCCGCCTCGTCCAATGCCTGCTGCAACCCCGGCCATCGCCGCAGCACGCCCTCCGCGTCCGGGCGCAACTGCGCCACACCCGCATCGAGCGTCGGCGCCTGCGAGAGGTCCAGCGCGAGCAGCCGCTCGACCTGGACCAGCAGGCCGGCGAGGCCCTTCGCCGCCTGCTCGATGGCGGCCCCATGGCGGCGGAACTGCTCCTGCAGCGAGCGCACCTCGCTGTCCAGCGCGGCCTTGCGCTGCGCCACCTCGTTCGCAGCCAGCTTCGCCTTGATGCCGTCGAGCTGGTCGCCCAGCCGTGCCTGGTCCTCGCGCAGGCGCTGCAGCCGCTCCGCCAGCAGCTGATTGCGTTTCTCCTGGAACGAGGCCTGCCTGCGCACCGATTCAAGTTCGGCCTCGGCCTCGTCGAGTGCGCGGATCGCATGCGCCATGGTGTGGACGACATAGCGGCGCGACTCGTCGATCACGCGAGCGGCTGCGTCCTGCACCCCCTCCAGCCGGTCGATGTTCTGCTGCAGCCGCTCGGCTTCGGCCTTCAGGCTGGCCATGGAGCGCATCAGTTCGCGCATCTTGTCGAGGTCGCGGCTGAAGTCGTGCGCATCGAGGATCTCGTCGCGCACCAGGTCGTTGACGTTGCCGAGCTCCTTGTACGCCATCGCCTTCACGATGGACTTCGCGGCGCGGAACGCCTCAGCCTCCGACAGCGCCGTCTTGCCCATCATCGCGCCGTACAGATGGGTGAGGTAGCTGCCCTTGTCCTCGAAGCGCTGCACGACCTCCGGGCCGACGCGCAGCTGGTGCTGCAGGTGCAGGTAGAGGTCCTGCAGGCGCACCGGCGCCTTCGGCACGCCATCGGCGGTGTGCGGCAGCAAGTGGTGCAACCCGATCGCCCGCCGGACGATGAAGAACAGGCTGCGCGACAGCACTGCGCGTGCAGCGTCCTCGTGCGCCTCGACGCCGATCAGCGCGGTGAACGGCGCCGCCTTCTCGCCGGCGACGTCCGAGGCCTCGAACACCACCGCGACGTAGCTGGTGGAGCGCTTGCGCAGGAAGACCCCGTCGGCCTGCTGGCCGAGCGCATAGGCGGCCAGCGTTCGCGGCTCCTTGCCGCCACGGCGACCCTGGGTGGACTCGTCCTGACCGATGTTGAACTGCACCAGGTGATGGTGCGCAGCGGTGAGCAGTGTCTGGATCGAATCGAGCAGGGTCGATTTCCCCGAGCCGGATTCACCCGTAAGCAGCACCGTGTCGGCGAACGGCCACTCCCGCCCCTCCAGCGTACCCCACTGCCAGGTGACGAGCCGGGCAATCTTCACCGGAGCTTCCCCTGGGGCGGGACGAAACCGCGCGATGACGTGGACGTCGACGAAGGCGCGGGCGCGAGCGAGGGCGAGGAGGACGCAGCCGCAGACACCCTGCCCGCCAGCGCAAGCGCATCCTCCAGCGCCTCGTCACTGACGTAGCTCATCACCGGCCGCAGAACGCTCAGCAGCATCTCCATGCTGCCGGCCCCGTCGCCGTCGTTGAAGCGCACGATGCGGTGCTTGCGCAGGTCGCGCAGCAGCGACAGCCGATCCGCCACCGACGACGGCAACTGGTGCGCGAGCAGCGACACCACCGCCTGCGACAGTTCTTCCAGGCTGATCACCAGCGCCTCGTTGACCAGTTCGCGCTTGCCGGTCAGGGCTTCGGTGTACAGGAAGCGCAGGGCGATGGCCGCGGCTACGAAGTCGCGCGAAAGCCGCGCCTTCAACCGCTTCACGCCCTCTTCGTCACCGTCCCCACCTTCCCCCGGCGGGTACAGCCGGAAGATCGTCGCATCGACGTCGTGCGCGAGCACGAAGCCAATGGTGGCGAAATACTCGCGCAACAGCTGCTCGCATTGCACCGC
This sequence comes from Betaproteobacteria bacterium, assembly GCA_021298815.1. Lineage (GTDB taxonomy): Bacteria > Pseudomonadota > Gammaproteobacteria > Burkholderiales > CAIKXV01 > CAIKXV01. Next base: position 177,368 of record JAJTHE010000037.1, read on the forward strand.
GTCGTCGTACAGCGTCGCCTCCGGGCGCGAGTACTCCCGCCACAGCACGCCCGACCCGAGCAGCCGACCGGCCAGCTCGGCGAAACGCTCGGGCCGCACGTTGCCGATGCCCTCGGTCTTCAGCCGTTCCTCGACCACCTGCTGGATCGATTGCAGCATCGCCGGAACCCCGTCAGCCTTCGCCGCGGGCCAGCGCCGACAGGTCGGCCTCCAGCTCGAAGTCGTCGGCGGAAAAGTAGGGCGTATCGAACACGTCAGGCGTCCTGCGCGCCTTGACGAAGCGCCTGCCCTCGGTAGAACGCACGGCGCCCACTGCGTGCAGCACGCGCACCGCTTCCACCGCGTTGGTGACCGGAAGCTCATGCAGGGACACCCGGCCCCTGCGCAGCCAGGGAAGAAGGCCGGCCAGCACCTCCTGGTCACTGAACGCGAAGGCCTCGGCCTCGGCCCGCCGCATCGCCGCCTCGAGGCGGCTGGCCTCGTCGACCACCAGCGGCGCGAGCGGGCTGTGGTCCACCTCACGGCCGCGCACGGTCCAGCGCAGGGCTGCCGCCGGCAGCCGCACCTCTGCTGTACCGAGGCGCGTGGCGAGCGCGTCGAGCAACGCATCGCGCTCCGGCGGCGGCCGCTCCTTCAGCACACCCATCGCACGGCCCAGCGGCGAGGCCGCACCGTAGTCCAGCGACAGGGCCTGACGCAGCAGGCTGGTGAACCGGCGCACGTAGTTGTTCATCTCCGAGCGCAGCATCGGCAGCTTCAGGTTGCACGCCGCCTCGACCATGCCCTCGATGCGGTCGCACAGCCAGAGCGAGGGGCTGCGCTGCTGCACCTCTCCTTCCAGCCAGGCCGCGCGCTGCATCAGGTTCGCGTCGATGACCTGGCGGACCTCGTCCGGCAGCTGGCGCACCTGCTCGAGCAGCTCGACGATCTGCCCGCGGTGGCGCTCTGCCGAATCCGCGACCAGGCGCACCGCATATTCCTTCGCGAAGCGCTTCTCGATGAACTCGTTGAACTCGCTCCACGCGACCTTCTGCTCCAGCGCCTCGCGCGTGAGGCTCTGGATCAGCAGGCGGAAGTATTCGATGTCGTCCTGCAGGTCCTGCACCACGCGGGTGGCGAAGTCATGGCCGTCGAGCAGCTCGTCGACATCCTGGCTGGCCACGAAGGCCGCGATCGCCTTCTTCGCCGAGCGCATGTTCCGCTGCCGGGTTCGCGCCCGCGAGTTGTCGAGGCTGGACATCACCTCGGACACCTCCTTGCCAGCGCGGGTCATCTTCAGCGTCGGCTTCAAGTCGATCGGGTCCCGGTAGTCCTCGATCCAGCCATGCTCCTTCAGCTTGCGCAGGAGCTCGCCCGCGTAGGTACGCTCCTCCTCGGCGGAGACGGTGCGACCCGGCGCGAACACGACCGCGCGCAGCGAGGGATCGGCGAGGACCTGGAAAACGATGGCCAGCACGAGGTCCCGGGTCAGCGCCTCGGAATAGTCGGCATTCGGACCCTGCACCCGGTCGTAAAGGCTGCGCAACACGGCGGCACAGCACTCCCGATCCGCATGCGTAAGCGGGCGGAAGAACTGTTCACGCTTGCCGGTGAAGAAGGCGTTGGTCATGGTCGTGGCAGGATACTGCATCGCCGCGCGCATGAGCTCATCTCGACCTGGGGTCTTGATGGCGAACTGGATCACTTGCTGTCCTTGGGCGGGCACAGGTCGTTCCCGTACCTCCAGGTTGGAGAACGTGATCGAAGATAGTTTACAAACGATTATCCTGAAATTTTATTTGTAAACCTGCATCCGCGGAGGACACCATGATCGGAAATCGACTCAAGAGGGCTCGCGAAGCCCTCGGATGGTCGCTGCGCGAGCTTGAGACCGCCATCGAGGGGCAGGTTTCGGCCCAGGCAATCGGCAAGTACGAACGCGACGAGATGATGCCGAGCTCCACGATCCTGCTGGCATTAGCCAGGGCGCTCCATGTCTCGCCCGAATACCTGTTGAACGAGCGGCAAATCGCGCTGACGGGGGTGGACTTCCGGAAGGCGCCGCACGCAGCCGCCAGGGAGGAACGCGCCGTGGAAGCCTCAGTGCTTGACCAGATGGAGCGATACCTGGAACTTGAAGAACTGCTGCCAGGCGCCGAGCAGCCCTGGGATGCACCGGACGCAAGGGCGTTCCGGATCGACCGCATCGAAGATGCCGAGCAGGCCGCGGATTCGCTGCGCCGACTCTGGAACCTGGGCATCGACCCGATTGCCTTCATGGCGGAGCTGCTTGAAGACAAGGGAATCAAGGTGATCGCCCTGGACCTTCCGGAGAACGTGTCGGGCTCCAAGGCGTTCGTGCAGCGCCCGGATCGCGAGGACGTGCCAGTCATCGTGGTGAATGAGGGACACAACGGCGAGCGGCAGCGGTTCACGCTCGCCCATGAACTGGCGTACCTCGTACTCCGGTTCAGTGGGCTCGGCGACGCGGAACAGGAGAAAGCCGCCGACCGGTTTGCCGGCGCATTCCTGATGGCCAGGGACATGGTTCTTCGGCTGCTTGGACCGCACCGCACGTCGATTTCACTTGGGGAACTGGCCGAGCTGAAGAAGTTGTTCAAGGTCAGCATCGCGTCTCTGGTCGTGCGATGCGGCCAGCTGGGGATCATCACCAAGGCGGTCTACGGTCGACTATGGGCGCGGATCAAGGACCTTGGCTGGAACAGCCAGGCCTCCAGCGAGCCTGGCACGCTGAAGGCCGAGGTGCCGCAGCGGATGGAACGCCTGTGCCTGCGCGCCGTGGCGGAGGGCGCCATATCGGAGCCTCGTGCGGCCGAGCTCCTGCGCATCAGTGTCCGCGAGCTGGATCGCAGGCTGATGGGACAGTTCGCCTGATCGGCCCTGGTCATCCTGGTCTCGGAGACATCCGTCCTGATGCACCAGGAGCGAGGTGGACTCCTCGAGGAGGCCTTCTACTGTGGTCTGACGATGGTGGTGCCGGACCTGCTGTACGAGCGCGAACTGGAGTCGGACAACGGGCCGTTGCTCCGAAAGCTGGACCTCGGCGTGGTCGCGCTCAACCCGGATGAAGATCCGATGGAAGCGTCGGGCGAGCTCAGTTTCGCCGCGCTGCATGAGGGTCTTTCGCGCATCTGGAACCACCCTCGGCGACGCCTTCCGAAGCCAGAGGTGATGGCGCGCCTCCAGCGCTGGGCGCCGGGCTGATCGGTTACGGCGGCATGGGTCAGAACTCGCTCATCGGAATCTTCGCCTTCACCACGAAGTCTCCCCAGTACTTCTTCTGCGCAACGAGGAAGCTGCGGAAAGCCTCGGGCGATTCGCTGGCCACCGCATCCAGCCCGATGTCGCGCAGCTTCGCGCTGTACTCGGGTTCGGCTGCAATGGTCCGCATTTCGGCATGCAGCCGTTGCACGACCGGCCGCGGTGACTTCGGCGGTGCGGCGATGCCGAGCCATGCGATCGCCTCGAAATCCTTGATGAACTCGCTCATCGCGGGCACGTCGGGCAGGTGCGTGGAGCGCTTGCCGGTTGTGACGCTCAGCGCGCGCAGCTTTCCGGCACGCACCTGCGATATCGGCGACGGCAGCGAGTCGATGAAGAAGGTGATCTGGCCGCCGAGCACGTCGGTGATCGCCTGTGCGGCGCCCTTGTACGGCACATGGATGAAGTGGGTGCCACTGCGCAGTGCGAACAGTTCACTGATGAGATAGGGCGCGCTGCCCTGGCCGAACGATCCGTACGACAGCTTCCCGGGATCCTTGCGCGCCGCGTTCACGACGTCGGACACCGTGCGCAGGGGGCTCGCCGCCGAGACAACCATCACGTACGGGAACGAAACGATCTGCGACACCGGCGCGAAGTCGTCGATCGGATCGAACGGGAAACCCTTGAACAGGTTGGGTGCGAACGTGTGAACCGTCGCCGACATCACGAGCAGCGTGTAGCCATCGGGCTGCGCTCGCGCCACCATGGCCGAGCCGATGGTTCCGGTGGCACCGGGCCGGTTGTCGACCAGCACCTGCTGGCCGACGCGCGCGCCCAGTCGCTCGGCCAGATGCCGGGCGACGATATCGACCGTACCCGCGGGCGTCCACGGCACGATCATGCGCAGCGGCCGGTTGGGGAAGTCCTGTGCGACAGCCCCCTGCGCGAGCAGGGCGAGCAGCAGCGACGCTGCGAACGATGACGATCGAGAGCCCATACGAAACATGTTCAAGTCTCCTGGCACACGTGTTCAACGAGTCGGGAACGATCAGCCGGCCTTGTATCCGTAGGCTTCGGCCGCATGCGCTGCGGTGACCAGGCCGTTGCGTACGTCTTCCGCAACGGCGGCGCGGTCACGAGTCATGGGATCTCCGTAGCCGCCGCCACCGGGAATACGGCTGACGATTCGATCGCCCGCGCGCAGCATCACATGGCGTCCGGCATCGTCCGGCGTGCCGCGGATGCTGAGGAAGCCCTTGGGCGAAGCCGCGCCACCCGCGATCCCGGAAGGCGGATAGATGAAGCGCCCGCCGCGGAAGCTCGCGAGCACGTCACCGCGCGGTCCGAGGCCGCCATCGAGCACGCGCAGCACGTAGTTCTGCCCGAGCCCACCGCGGAAGCGGCCGGGTCCGGCCGAATCGGTCCAGAGCGAGCGCTCCTCGACGATCAGCGGCACTTCGCTCTCGATCACTTCGGCGGGCGTATTGCCGACGTTGTACGGAAAGGCCAGGCAGGAGATGCCATCACGCGATGCCCGTGCACCGAGGCCGCCACTGGCAACGTTGAAGTGCGAGAAATCGGCGCCGTCGGCGCGCTTGCCGAACATGTACTGGCCCCACATCGGCGTCGCGCCCGCGCCACCGCAGACGCGTTCCGGTGCCGCTGCAGCCATCGCCTGCAGCACCATGTCGGGCAGGTAGTTGCCCACCGCCGTGCGGCCGAACACCGGCGCCGGAAAGCGGCAGTTGAGCACGCTGCCTTCCTCGGCCTTCACCTTGATCGCACGCAGCACGCCTTCGTTCACGGCGATCGGCAGGTTCAGCACGCAGATCACGGCGAACACGGTGTAGGCGCTGGAATAGGTCAGGGTGCAGTTGATCGCCGGCTTCACCTGCGGCGAACTGCCGGTGTAGTCGACGGTGATCTCGTCGTCGCCGATGGTGACCGCGGTGCAGATCACCAGCGTCTCGCCCCCGACCATGTCGATCTTCGCCTCATGCCGGTACACGCCCTTCGGCAGGCGCCCGATCTCGGCACGGGTCAGCGCCTCGCTACGCTCGATGATCGGATCGGCCAGTGGCTGAAGGTTCGTCCAGCCCATCTCGACACAGATGTCGCGCATGCGCTCTGCACCGACATGGCACGCGGCCACCTGCGCGCCGAGGTCGCCGATCACCGTCTCGTGCGACCGCACGTTGAGTTCGATGAAGCCCAGCACGTCGCGGTTGATCTCGCCCCGGCGGTAGAACTTCAGGGTCGGGATGCGCAAGCCTTCCTCGTAGTTGTCCAGGCTCTCGGTGGTCGCGCGCCGGCCACCGATGTCGACATGGTGGCAACAGGTCACCACGTAACCGGCCAGGGCGCCTTCATGGAACACCGGCAGCATGATGCTCACGTCGTTGTGATGGCCGCTGCCCCGCCACGGATCGTTGGCGATCAGCATGTCGCCCGGCTCGAGCGTGTGCGGTGGATGCGCCTCGATCATGTGCCGTAGCATCGACCCGAGCGGGCCGCACAGGCCGGGCGTGCTGTCCGGGGTCTGCGCGAGCAGCCGGGCCTGCGCATCGAAGATGCCGCAGCCGTAGTCCCCGATGTCGCGCACCACCGGCGAGAACGATGTCCTGCGCAGGGTCGAGCCGAGTTCGCCGACGATCGACACCAGCCGGCGCCAGAGCATCTCGAGGGTGATCGGATCGATCGGTTTGGCCTGTACTGTATCCATCGCGCGTTCCTTCCGGCTACCGGGCCTGGGGGTTCAGACTGACGATAAGACTGCCATGCGCATCCACGGTCGCGCTTGCGCCACCCGGGACGACCGTGGTGGACTCATTCTCCTCGATGATCGCCGGGCCGGAAAGCACGATGCCGGTCGCGATCAGGTCGCGCCGATGCACGGCGAACTGCAGCCACTCGCGCGCGCGCGGGCAGAACGCGCGCCTTGTCCCCGAACGGCCGTCGCCATCCGCGTTCGGCCGCGCACCCGACAGGTCGGCTACATGGCGCTGCACGCTGGCGCTCAGCCGGAAGTTCATGATCTCGAGCAGCAGATGCGGGTAGACCCGCCCATACAGTCGCTCGTAGACCCGCTCGAACGAGGCACGGATCGTCTCGATCGCCTGCGCCCCGGACAGTCCGTCCGCCAGCGGCACGCCCACGTCGTAGCCCTGGCCGAGATAGCGCATGTCGACGCTCAGTTCATAGGCGACCGCTCCGAGGTCGACTGTCTTCGGCAGCCGCTCTCGACATTCGGCCGCCATCTCGTCGCGGATCGCGTCGAGCAGTCCGGAGGTGAGGTCGCGCAGCAGCAGCCGATGGGAACGAACCGCATCGTAGGTGACCGGCGCGACGATCATCCCGAACGCGGCCGCCACGCCGGCCCGCGGGGGTATCAGCACGGTGTCTATGCCCAGGCGCAGCGCAAGGTCGCAGGCGTGCACCGGCCCCGCACCCCCGAAGGCGACCAGCGCGCACGACCTCGGGTTCTCGCCGCGCTCGCTCACATAGGCCTTGGCCGCCGAGGCCATGTTCTCGTTGACGATCGCATGCACGCCGTAGGCCGCCTCTTCCACCGAGATGCCCAGCGGCCCGGAGAGGTCCGTCTCGAGCGCGCGCACGGCTGCGGCCTGGTCCAGCTTCATGCGGCCACCCAGGAAGTGGTCCGGATCGAGATAGCCCAGCACCAGGTCGGCGTCGGACACCGTCGGGCGCAACCCACCCTGCCCATAGCAGGCGGGCCCGGGAACCGCCGACGCGCTCTCCGGGCCGACCTGCAGCGTGCCGACCTGCGTGCGCCGGGCGATGCTGCCGCCGCCCGCGCCGATCTCGATCAGGTCCACCACCGAGATGCGCACCGGGATGCCGCTGCCGCGCTTGAACCGGTGCACATGGGCGACCTCGAAGTCGTTCGTGCGCATCGCCTTGCCGTGCTCCACCAGCCCGAGCTTGGCCGTGGTGCCCCCCATGTCGAAGGCGAGCACCTTGTCGAGCTGCGCCAGGCGCGCGAAGTAGGCAGCGCCGAGCGTGCCCGCGGCCGGGCCGGATTCGATCACCTGCACCGGGAACTCGCGCGCGAAGGCGACCGAGTTGATGCCACCGCTCGACAGCATCATCAGCAGCTCGCCAGCAAAGCCCTGCGCCGCGACACGTTCCTCGAGCCGCGCGAGGTAGCGCGAGGCCACCGGCTTCGCATAGGCGTTGACCGTGGTCGTGGTGGTGCGCTCGTACTCCTTCAGCTCCGGCAGCACCTCGCTCGACAGGCTGATCGGGACGCCGGGGGCCATCCGGGCGATGATCGCGCGCACCTGCTGCTCGTGCACCGGATTGCGATAGGCGTGCAGCAGGCACACCGCGATCGACTCGCAGCCTTCGGCGACGAGCGCCGACACCGCGGCCTGCACGCTGGCCTCGTCGAGCGGCACCATCACCTGCCCGCTGGCATGCAGCCGTTCATCGATCTCCATGCGCAGGTAGCGCGGCACCAGCGGCACCGGGAATTCGATCTGCAGGTCATAGGCATCGAAGCGCTTCTCGCGGCCGATCTCGAGCACGTCGCGGAAGCCGCGGGTGGTGATCAGGCCGGTGCGCGCACCCTTGCGCTCGATGACCGCATTGATCACCAGCGTCGTGCCATGGACCATCGCGTCGATGGCCGCAGCGGTGCGCTGCTGTCGCTCGCAGAGCGCACGCACACCCTCGTCGATCGCCCGCGACGGGTCGTCCGGGGTGGTCAGGCATTTGTAGACCTCCACGCGACCGGTGGTTTCGTCGACCTCGACGAAGTCGGTGAACGTACCGCCGATGTCACTGCCCAGCGTAATCATTGCGATGGCCTCCCCGTGCACTCGCCCGCATTGTGACCCCACGCGCCGCACCGGCGGAACACCATTCCCGGCTAATCGGGCTTGAACATCCTGTTCAAGGTAGCCTATCGTACGACTTCACCCACGCTGCGGCTCTGCCTTGGACAAGCTCCGCGCCCTACAGTATTTCGTTGCAGCCGCGCAGGCCGGCAGTTTCTCCGGCGCCGCACGCCGGCTGGACGTCAGCGTGCCCGCCATCGCCCGGCTGGTGACGGCACTGGAGCGCAGCCTGGCCATCGCCCTGTTCGAACGTTCGGCACAGGGGCTGACGCTGACCGGCGACGGCAACCGCTACCTCGCCGCCTGCATGCCGGTGCTGACGCAGGTCTCCACGCTGGACGAGACGGTCAGCGCCGCCGCGGCCCGGAGCACCGGGACGGTGGTGGTCGGCGCGCCGCCCTACCTTGCGCAGCACTGCATCCTGCCCGGACTGCCGGCCTTCCATGGCGAACATCCGAACATCCAGGTCGACCTGCGCAGCGTCGACCGCGTGTCACCGGGCGAGGTCGCGGGACTGGAAGTGCTGGTGCTCTATGGATGGCCCGAGCATGGGGGCATGGTGCAACGGCGGATCGCGCAGACCCGCTCGCTGATCTGCGCATCGCCGGACTACTGGGCGCGCATGGGCGTGCCGGTCCGGCCGCGCGACCTCGAGCGCCATGTCGGCCTCCTGTTCCGCGACCAGGAAGGTACCGTGCTCGACCTCTGGGAGTACGAACGCGGCAGCGAGAAGGAAGCGGTGACCGTCTCCGGGTGGCTGATCGCCAGCCACCGCGACGTGATCCTGGATGCCGCGCTCGCCGGGCTGGGCGTCGCCCGCTTCACGGATCTGTCGATACGACCGTGGCTTCGCAGCGGCGCACTGGTGCCGGTACTGCTCGACTGGACGACCCGTCACTCGCCGCCGGTCAACCTGCTCTATCGAGCCAGCCAGCGGCGCACGCCGAGGGTCCGGGCGTTCATCGATTTCGTGACGGACCTGTTCCGCGAACTCGAGGCCGAGCGGGAGCCTCGATTGAGGGAGGCCGCCGCGGCGGAAAGGCCGCATTGGTATCGGCGGCGCAGGCAGCGGGCGTCGACGTCGGCCGGGTAACGCATCGCTCGAGGCGCAGGCACCGGCGTTGGCAGCGTCAGGCTCCCCGCCTGTGTTCTGGCCATTCCAGTCAGAATGGGTAGAGCCATGGGTGCGTGGCAGTGGCAGACGGCGCGCGGACAGGCGCTAGCTGGCCGTCAACCCCGCCGCCCGGATGATCTTCCCCCACTTGACGATCTCGGCCTCGATGAACGCGCGAAACGCCTCCGGCGTGTTGCCCACGGGCTCCGCACCATCGGCGAGAAGCCTCTCCTTGACGGCCGGTTGCTGCAGCAGCGCCACGACCTCGGCGTGCAGCCGCTTCACGATGGGGCGCGGCGTGCCCCTGGGCGCGAGCAGCCCGTACCAGGTACTCGACTCGTAGCCCTTCACGCCCGCCTCGATCATCGTCGGGATGTCGGGCTGTGCCGACGAGCGGCGCGCACCGGTGACGGCGAGCGCGCGAAGCTTGCCGGATCGCACCTGCGGCGTCCCCGAGATGATGCTGGCGAAGGTCATCGAGACCTGCCCGCTGACCACATCCAGCAAGGCCGGGGAGACGCCCTTGTACGGCACGTGCACGATGTCCAGGCCGGTGAGGACCTTGAACAGTTCGCCCGACAGGTGCCCGCCGGTGCCGTTGCCGGCCGACGCGAAGGTCAACTGGCCCGGCTTTCCCCTGGCGAGGCGGATCAGGTCTGACACCGACTCGGCGGGCACCGACGGGTTTACCACCAGCACCAGCTGCTGCGAAGCCACCAGCGTGATCGGTTCGAAATCCTTGGTCGGGTGGTACGGCAGGTTCCGGTGCAGGCTCACGTTGGTGGCCATCCCGGCAACCGTGCCCATGATCAGGGTATGGCCGTCGGGCGAGGCCTTGGCGGCCAGCTCGCCGGCGATGATCCCGCCCGCGCCCGGGCGATTGTCCACCACGGCCTGGTGGCCAAAGGTTTCCGAGAAGTGCTTGCCGACCAGGCGCGCCAGGGTATCGACGCTGCCGCCCGGCGTGCTCGGCACGAGGATGCGGACCGGCCGCGTGGGGAACGCCTGCGCAGACGCGAGCGTGCTCTCGAACCCGACCATGGCCACCACGGCGTACCCCATCCACCGTAGCGTCGCCTTCATGGCTGGAACCCCACCGCGCCGTCATACTTGGCCAGCACCTCGGCCGCCGGCAGGAATTCCTCCTCGAGCTTCCGGATCGCCGGGAAGCCCATGAACGCGTGCAGGTTGCCGACCGGGTGGTCCTTCGTGCGGGCCTCGAAGCGCTTGACCGCCTCGACGTCGTCGCGCGCGAACTCGTCGAAATAGTCGACCATCGCCGTCGTCGAGCAGCGCAGCGCACCGGTGGCGTTGGAGACCATGGCGATGCCGATCTCGTCCAGGCGGCTGACCGGCAGGCGGGGCGAGACGCCGGTCCGGTTGAAGTGCAGCGGCCCCCTGATCTCTCTGGCGCAGCGTTCCAGCTCCGCTTCCGACGTCAACGCCTCCGGGAAGATCATGTCCGCGCCTGCATCGAGATAGGCATTGGCGCGACGGATCAGTTCGTCGACGCTCCCCCCGGCCACGCCGCGCGCGTCGCAGCGGGCGATCAGCACGAAATCGGGGTCGAGCTCGCGTCGGACGTGGTCGCAGGCGCGCAGCTTGCCGACCATCTCCTCCATCGGCACCACCTGCTTGCCGGCGACGTGTCCGCAGCGCTTCGGCGCGACCTGGTCCTCGATGTGGATCGCCGCCGCACCGGCACCGATGAAGTCCTCCACCGTGCGCATCGCGTTGATCGCGTTGCCGAAGCCGGTGTCGGCGTCCGCGATGACGGGAATGGAGACGGCACGCGCGATGTAGCGCGTGATCATCACGATCTCGTCCAGGGTCAGGAGTCCGACGTCGGGTTTGCCGAGCAACGATGCCGACACCGCGTAGCCGCTGACGCCGCAGCAGGAGAAGCCGGCTTTCTCGATGACCATCGCGGACAGCGCGTTGAATGCACCGGGCTTGACCAGCGTGCGGCCGCCCTTCAGCAGCTCGCGCAGGCGCGTGGTCGCTCTCTGTCTCATGCGAGTTCCTCCGTGGATGAGCGCCTCGTCCGTGGCATCATCGCCCGGATGTTAGCGCGATAACTGGCCGAACATTCACCGAGGAGAGCCCCCATGGCGAGCAAAGGCAGGCAGTTCAAGGATCTGATGAACGCGCCCGAGATCCTGATCCAGCCCGGCGTCTACGATGGATACTCCGTTCGGCTGGTCGAACGCGCCGGCTTCAAGGTGGGCGCCATCTCCGGCGCCGGCGTGTCCGAAAGCCGCATGGGCTGGGTGGATCGCGGGGTGATGACCTTCGACGAGAACCTGGACAACGCGCGAAGGCTCGCCGACTGCTGCGACACCCTGCTCCTGCGGGTGGATGCCGACACCGGCTACGGCAACGCGATGAACGTGCATTTCGTGGTACGAGCCTTCGAGGCTGCCGGAATGGCCGCGTTGATGTTCGAGGACCAGGTCTGGCCCAAGCGCTGCGGGCACATGGCCGGCAAGGCGTGCATCCCCGCGGAAGAAATGGTGTCGAAGGTGAAGGCTGCCGTCGATGCCCGTCGCGACCAGGACTTCTGCATCGTGTCGCGCACCGATGCGGCGGGCCCGCTGGGCGTGGACGAGGCGATCCGCCGCCTCAATCTCTACGCAGAGGCAGGAGCGGACATCATGTACGCCGACGCCTTGCTGTCCAGGGATGACATCGCGAAGGTGGCCCGGAGCGTGCCCAAGCCGCTCATCGTGAACATGGGCCTCGGGCTGCGTGCGCGCAGGACCACGCCGCTGATGTCACCAAAGCAGTTGCAGGAGATCGGCGTCGCCAGCGTCAGCTACCCGCGCCTGTTCTCCACCGCTGCACTCAGGGGCATGATGGACGCGATGGCGGTGTTCAAGGCCGAGGTGGTCGGAAACAACCAGGTCGTCGAGCGTCCCGACCTGCAGGTGTCGTTCGAGGAACTCAACGACCTCATGGGCATGAACCAGCTGGACGCACTCGAACAGAAGTTCGCCGTCAAGTAAAGGGACGCCATCGTGGGCATGACCATCGCGGAGAAGATCCTCGCGCGCAGGAGCGGGCAGGCGCATGTCGGGCCCGGCGACCTGGTGACGGTGCCGGTGGATACCGTCATCCTGTTCGACAACAACTTCATGTCGAACCGCTGGCGGGAGATCCTGAAGGTCAACGACCCGGACAGCATCATCGTCGTGTTCGACCACCGGGTACCGGCCGCGACCCAGCAGAGCGCGACCGCGCAGCGCACCGGCCGCGAGTTCGTCGCGAAGTTCGGCATCAAGCGCTTCCACGACGTCGGCTACAGCCAGGGGATCAGCCACCAGCTGGTCGCCGACCACGGCTACGCGGTGCCGGGCGACGTGCTCCTGTGCAGCGATTCGCATACCTGCGGTGCCGGGGTATTCAACTGCATCGCCCGCGGCGTCGGGCAACCCGACATCGTCTATGCAGCGGTGAAGAACGAGACCTGGTTCCGTGTCGGCGAAACGATCCGCTACCAGTTGAAGGGCAAGCTTCCCGCGGCCGTGACGACCAAGGACGCTTTCCTGCAGATCGCCGGCAGGTTCGGCGACCATGCCACGCAGAACGTCGAGTTCGGCGGCCCGGCGCTCGCGGACCTGTCGATCAGCGCGCGCAAGACCCTCACGACGATGGCAGCGGAACTGTCGGCGGAGTTCGCCACGTTCGAACCGGACGACGTGATGATGGACTGGGTGCGGGCGCGAAACGGCAAGCCCTTCGATCCGGTCTACCCGGACGGCGATGCGCGCTACCTAGCCGTGCGCGAGGTCGACCTGTCCACGCTCGAGCCGCTGGTGGCCTTTCCCGACAGCGTGATCGAGAACTCGAAGCCGGTGGCGGCGGCCGCAGGCACTCCGATCGACCAGGCCTTCGTCGGCTCCTGTGCCAACGGTACGCTCGAAGACCTGACCCTGGTCGCACAGGTCCTGCAAGGCCGCCGGGTGTCGTCGAAGGTGCGCTTCATCGTCACGCCGGGCTCGCAGACCATCTACCGCGACGCGGTGCGTGCAGGCGTCGTCGGCACGCTGCTGGACGCCGGGGCGGTCGTCACGCCCGCCACCTGCGGCGCGTGCGGCGGCGGCCACATGGGCGTGCTCGGGCCGAACGAGACCTGCATCACGGCGACGACACGCAACTTCAAGGGGCGCATGGGCGACCCCTCGGCGAAGATCTACATGGGCTCGCCCGCGACCGTGGCGGCCTCGGCGATCGCCGGCGTGATCACCGATCCCCGCGAATTCCTGAACTGAGGCCCGACATGAAGTTCCAAGCCAGAGTCTGGAAAGTCGGCGACAACATCAATACCGACCTCATCCTGCCGATCCAGGCGTTCTACCTGTCCGCGCAGGAGCAGGCGCAGTACGTGTTCCGATCGAACCGACCGGGGTGGGCAGAGGAGGTCCAGCCCGGCGACATCCTGATCGGCGGCCGGAACTTCGGCATGGGCTCCAGCCGTCCTGCAGCGCGTTCGCTGAAGAACCTGGGGCTGTCCTGCCTGCTCGCGCATTCGCTGAACGGGCTGTTCTTCCGCAATTGCGTGAACTTCGCCTTCCCGGCGATGGATTGCCCGGGGGTCGACGAGGCCTTCGACGAAGGCGACGTGGCCGAGGTGGATTTCGACACCGGCGTCGTGCGCAACCTGAGCAGGGACAAGACCCTAACGGCGGTCGTGCTGCCACCGAAGCTGCTGGAGCTGCTGAAGGCGGGGGGGATCTTTCCGCTGCTGGAGAAGGAAGGCGCGATCGCCGCGGCGCGCTGAACGCTGTCCGCGCAACCGATCATCCGAACAGGAAGAATTTCCATGAGTACGTTCACGAGCACCAACACCTGCCTGGCGATCCTCGACCTGCAGAACGACATGGTCGATCCGAAGGGCTTCTTCGGCGCGCTGGGTAGCGCGAAGATGGTCGAAGCGCGGGACATCCTCGGCAAGACGCGCAGGCTCGCCGACGCGAGCCGGGCCAGGGGCATCCCGATCGTCTACGTCCGCCTGGGGTTCCAGCCGGACTACAAGGATGCGTTGAGCAAACACCCTCGCGTGGCACGCTTCAAGGCGGCAAAGTCCTGCCTGATGGGAACCTGGGGTTGCGAGTGGCCGGACATCATCGCCCCCCACGACGAAGACATGATCATCACCAAGCACTCGACCAACCCGTTCTTCAATACGCCCCTGCTGCCATGGCTCTACTCGAAGCGCGTCGACAACCTGGTGCTGCTCGGCATATCCACCAACAACGTCGTCGAGATCACCGCGCGGTGCGCCGATGACGCCGGATTCGTGGTGAGCATCGTCGAGGATTGCTGCGGCAACATGAAGATGGACCAGCACGACTGGGCGATCAAGAACACCTTGCCCAGTTTCGCGAACATCATCTCCAGCGACGATTATCTCGGTGCACTCGGGTAACCATGGTTGCCCAGCCCGGAGGTGTGTCCATGCGTGGTTTTCCGGCATCCGCCCGGCCGCTCACGGTCGTGATCGCCTGCGTCGTAGCGAGCGTTGCCGCCCCCGACGCGCTTGCCTACCCCACCAAGCCGATACGTCTGGTCGTCGGGTTTCCCGCAGGCGGCGGACCGGACGCGACCGCGAGAGTGATCGCTCCCGCCTTGTCGGATAGGGTGGGACAACAAGTCATCGTGGACAATCGCGGAGGCGCGGGCGGCGTCATCGCGACGGAGATCGTGGCCAGGGCGCCGGCCGACGGCTACACGATGCTGCTCACCACCCTGACCCATGTCGTGAACCCGGCCGTCTACAAGAAGGTCGGATATCACCCCATCAAGGATTTCACGGCCGTCACGACGCTCGTGCAGTTCCCGTTCGTGCTGGTGGCGCATCCGGCTTTTCCCGCGAAGACCACTGCCGAGCTGATCAGCCTTGCGCGTTCCAGGCCAGGAACACTGGCCTACAGCTCGGCCGGTAACGGGACCACCAGTCACCTCACGATGGAACTGTTCAGGTTCCTCACGAAGACCGAGATGACGCATGTGCCGTACAAGGGTGCTGCGGCCCAACTCGTGGACATGATCTCGGGCAGGGTCGAGTTCGGATTCGCCAGTCCCGCGGCGGTCACCCACCTGCGTGCCGGGAAGCTCCGCGGGCTCGGGGTCACGAGCGGCAAACCCTCGGACCTCTTTCCTGGCGTGCCTGCCGTGGCCGAGGCCGTGCCCGGGTACGAGGTAGTCAACTGGTTCGGGCTCACCATGCCCGCGGGTGCACCGCGAAACGCGGTGCTTCGGATCAACCGGGAAGTGAATGCGATCCTGGCGATGAAAGACATCCGCGAAACGTTGATTCGCCAGGGTACCGAGCCGACCGGATCTTCTCCGGAAGCGTTCGCCAGGTTGATCGAGTCCGAGAACAGGAAGTGGCCTCCGATCGTCAAGGCGGCGGGGATGACGCCAGACTAGGAAACAACCCGTCACGTCTGCGGACTATCCCGGCCTCGGGCCCTTTCCGCCACCGCAGGAGTGGTTCCGGGTGCTCAAGGCCACGGGCCGCGCGCAGGAGCTCGACCCTGTCCGGTCGAAAGCGGCGACTCGGTACGGCATCAGTTACCGGCACATGTCGCGGTTGCCGACCGTGCATCTGGTGGGACGGCCCAGCGGCGACTTCTTCGCAAGTCGTGGGCACACGACTGGCTCTTCTCGGACCAGGACAAGTGGATCGTGGAGAAGGTGGCTCCGGGTCCTGAACTGCTGTCGCACACCGATGTCAGCGTCATCGCGTGGCGCCGGTTCGTGCAGGAGCATGCGCGGCAGCCGCCGAAGGCGGAAGCTGTAGTGTCGCGAGTCGCGTCGGTGAGGGGCGGCCGCTGACTGCGGCGCTCGGTCCGCGCCCTACACACGGCCGCGCACGAACTTCACGCGTCACTCGTCCGTCAACGCACCCACCGGCACTTCGAGCGCCGCCGCCAGCCGCCGCAACGCCGCAAGCGACGGCGCACGCACGCGACCCTCGATCTGGCTGAGGAAAGGCTTCGACAATCCGCTCGCGCGGGCGAGCTGGTCCTGCGTCATGTGCCGATGCTCGCGGAAGGCCCGCACCGCATGCATGCCCTCGGCCAGCGCCATGGCCACCGGCAGCGGAAAGCGCAGGCCGTCGTCCGACTCGATCGCCTGCTCGTACTCGATCGCGTCTTCGGCGTCCTCGATCGCGTCACGGACACGCTCCCAGGTGGCAGCGGGAACGAGGTAGAAGGCCGGTTTGCCGTTGCGTTCGATGATCTGGATGCGGGTCATGCTACGGGGACGCGAATCGGGATCATGCAGGTTAGCTTTTAGCTAACATCTCGGTCAAGTGGCTCAATACCCGCCAGAGAGGCCGAACTGACCCAGCCCGGATTGTTGTAGGATTAAATCCTACGCTCGTCCGGAGTCATCATGCGATCTACGCAGCAATTCAGCATTACCCTGCCCAACGAGATGGCCGAGGCCGTTCGGGCGAAGGTCGCCGCAGGCGAGTACGCGACCGAAAGCGAAGTGATCCGTGACGGGTTGCGCGTACTTCTGGCGCGCGACCGCGCCGTCGAGGACTGGTTGTGCAGGGAAGTGGGCGCCGCCTATGACGCGCTCAAGGCCGAGCCTGCGCGAGCGCTCGATGCGGAGGCCGTGAAGGCCCGGCTATCTTCCGCGCACCAAAAGGCATCGGCGAAGGGGTGAAGGCATACCGTGTCGGCTTCACGCGGGCGGGCACCGTAGGCAACTCGCCAGCAGGCTCAGGCCGCCTGCACCTCAATGCGCACCGTTCCGCCGATCGCAGTGGCAATGTTCACCAGCGCATCGATAGAGAACCGCGACACCCGCCCCCGGAGCAGGTCGTTCATGCGCGGCTGCGTCACGCTGCAACGCGCTGCTGCCTCGGCCTGGGTCCATCCGTGCCCATTCACGATAGATGCAATCTGGCGTATCAACTCTGCGCGCGCGCGCAGGTTGGCAGCCTGCTCGGGCGTGTCGGCAATGGCGTCCCACACGCTCCCGAAGCGCTTCGAGTCGCCGACCCTTTCCCTTGATGCCTTCACTCACTGCT
This sequence comes from Betaproteobacteria bacterium, assembly GCA_021298815.1. Classification (GTDB taxonomy): domain Bacteria; phylum Pseudomonadota; class Gammaproteobacteria; order Burkholderiales; family CAIKXV01; genus CAIKXV01. The sequence goes on from JAJTHE010000037.1 coordinate 194,595, forward strand.
CCTTCGCTTGCGACCACCGCGCTCGCGCCAGCTCGAGGTCGCGCTTGCTTGTCGCTCGCGTCTTCTTCTGGAATGCATGAAGCACGACCACCTCGTCTCGCAATCGCGCTGTATAGATCACCCGAAAGACGCCGGCTTCGTCACGGACCCGGATCTCTTCCACGCCCTCGCCGATCGACGGCATCGGCTTGAAGTCGTCCGGCTGCTCCCCGCGTTGAACCTTGTCGAGCTGATATCCCGCGTCTTGGCGTGCGTCATCGGGGAACGCGCGCAGCCGCTTGAGCGAGTCTCCGATAAAGCGGATGCCCTTCATCTGAATGATATCCGTTTGGATATACGCCTTCAATCCCCGGCACGACGCCGGAACGTCAGGGCGGGTGCTGGGGAACAAACCTTCCCGCGCGGCGTGCCTGCACATCCTGCTGGCCGGCGCGGCGGACGTCCCGGCCGGTAAACATGTAATGCCGCTCGAAACGCCCCGTCAGACCCCGCCACCCCCACCCGCATCCCCAGCCGCGCCCTGCTCCCGCTGCACCTGCCTGTCCCGCACCTCCCACCGCATATCCGCCTTCGACCCGGCGCGGCGCATCTTCACGTTGCTCGCCAGCGACTGGTAGAGCGCCCGGGTCGCCACCTCGCCGTCGGCGCACGACAGCGCGAAGCCCGCGTCGATGCCCACCTGCGCCCCGGCCGCGATCGCGTCCTGCTTCGCGCCCAGGTAGACGAACTCCCAGCCGTACACGTCGGACTGGTGGCGGATGCGCTGGAACACCTGCTCGCGGGTGTACTCGCAGCTGGCGTTCTCCAGTCCGTCGGTGATGATGACGAAGATCACCTTGCCCGGGCGCTCGGCGGCCGGCATCGCGGCCAGGCGCGCGCCGAGCTCGTCGATCGTGCGGCCGATCGCATCGAGCAGCGCCGTGGTGCCGCGCGGGACGTAGGTGTCGGCGGTGAGCCGGGGCGCCTGCCGGATCGGCTCGCGCAGGTAGACCACGTCGTACTCGTTGTCGAACTGGGCGAGCGTGACGTTCACGTCGCCGGAATCGTCGACCTGCTCGGCGAGGAAGGCGTTGAAGCCGCCGATGGTGTCGGTGCGCGCGGCCTCCATCGAGCCGGAGCGGTCCAGCACGACGGCGATCTCGGTGAGTGTGTTTTCCATGTGCGTTCCCCCGTGGTCGTCAGGGCGGCGGGATGCCGGCCCTCACTCACAGGACGCAGCGAGTCGGGGATCTGTGACAGCGGCGTGCAGGTATCGATCGACGCAGGATCGACGGCGCCGGAGACGATAGCCTCCGGTCGTGGATCGCCCTCAGCCAGCCCGATCCAGCTTGTCCAGCAGCGCCAGTGCGCGCTCAGGATTTCCGCGTGCCGCGCGGGTCTCGAAGCGCACGCGAGCATCGTAGTTGGCGAGCGCGACCGTGGCCAACTCGTCCATCAGCTTGTTGACGCTGATCGAGTTCGATTTCGCGAGTGCCTTCAGGCGCTCGTGCTTGTCGTCCGGCAAACGAATCGTCAAGGTGGACATGGAAAGGCCTCCAGGCATTGTTCGGGCGTCAGGATCCGCAGCATCGGGAACTTCAGCTCGCCACGCGCCACATCCCGAAGATTGCGCGTCACGATCGCATCGGCCTGCGCGGCCACCGCCAACTCGATGAGGTGGTTATCCGCTTCGTCGGGCAGGTCCCGCAGGCATGCCCGAAGCACCGCGCGTCCCGTGCCGCCGCCGCGCAGAAGCGCTGCGACGAGGACGTTGGTATCCAGCACTACCGTGACCATGCGGAATGATAGCGCCGGCGCTGTCACGCGCATGCATCGCCGCAAGGCGCAATATTGGTTGCGCGAAGGCTTGTTAGTTGCGCATGAAGCCTTTATTCTTGCGTCCATGACCCCATGCGCAACCAGCCGTGGCTAATCAGATCGCCGAAACCGCGCTTGCGGCCATCGAGGATGCGGTGCGCCGACACCCCGGGGGCGCCTCGGCCCGGGAGGTGCTGCACCATCTGGAACTGCCGGTCCCGCTGCGCACGCTCCAGTATCGCCTCAGGTACCTCGTCACGCGCCAGCGCCTCGTCAAGGACGGCGAGGGACGCTGGGCAAGGTACCGGCTTGCGGAAGCCCGCACGGAGGCCGCGGCCGCGCCGACGCCCGAGACGGACCAGCCGATCATTCGGCTGTCGCCCGCCGCGACGCGTGTCCGCGACGATGTCCGACGACGGCCGGAGACACGCAGACCCGTCGGCTACGACCGTGGATTCCTCGAAGGCTACCGGCCGAACATCACCTTCTACCTGACGCCTGCAGAACGTGCGCATCTTGCAGACGTCGGGACACCCAAGGTCGCCGAGCAGCCCGCAGGCACCTACGCAAGGCAGATCCTGGACCGGCTGCTCATCGATCTCGCCTGGAACTCGAGCCGCCTCGAAGGCAACACGTATTCCCTGCTCGACACCCGGCGCCTGATCGAACTCGGGGGAGAAGCCGAGGGTGGCGCGCCCATCGAAGCGCAGATGATCCTTAACCACAAGGATGCGATCGAGTTCCTGGTCAGCGCAGCCGACGACATCGGATTCAACCGGTACACCGTGCTGAACCTGCATGCGCTGCTCGCCAACAACCTTCTCGCCGATCCGGCAGCCGCAGGCAGGCTTCGCTACATTCCGGTGGCGATCGAGCGCTCGTCGTTCCATCCGCTCGAAGTCCCGCAGCTCATCGAGGAGTGCTTCGAACAACTGCTCGCCACAGCAGATGCCATCACCGATCCGTTCGAGCAGGCGCTGTTCATCATGGTCCAGCTGCCGTACCTCCAGCCGTTCGACGACGTCAACAAACGGGTGTCCCGCCTGGCCGCGAACATCCCGCTGATCAGGCGCAACCTCTGCCCGCTGTCCTTCGTCGACGTTCCGCGGGACACGTATACCGAAGCGATGCTGGGCGTCTACGAGCTGAATGCGGTCGAGCTCGTCAAGGAGGTGTTCATCTGGGCGTGCGAGCGCTCGGCCGCGCGTTACAGTGCCGTGCGGCAATCTCTGGGTGACCCCGACCCGTTCCGCCTTCGCTACCGGTCGGAGCTGCGTGAACTCGTCGGCGAGCTCATTCGCGCTCGAACGAACCGGAAGGAAACGGCCGCACGCATCGCGGCGTGGTCGACGGAGAAGATCGACGCGGCAGACCGCTCGCGCTTCGTGCAGATCGTCGAATCCGAAATCGCGAGCCTGCACGAAGGAAACTTCGCCCGCTACCGGGTCCGTCCCTCGGAGTTCGCCGAATGGCGGCGCGCATGGGAGTCGACATGATTCCTCGGCAGCGTTCACTCACCCGTCGACCACGGGGCGCCTGACGCATCAGCTTGGCGCGCGTGCGCAGGACCGGCTATTGATGCATTACGCGCCGCGTAATACCATCCCCGGTGATCACTGAGGGATCCCATGCCCCGCCCCACCAACCGCCTTCGACCCGTCCATCCCGGTGAAGTCCTGCGCGAGGACTATCTCGTTCCGCAAGGACTGAGCGTGAACGCTTTGGCGACCGCGCTCGGCGTGCCCGCGACGCGCATGCACGAGATCGTGAAGGAGCGGCGAGCCATCACTGCGGACACGGCCGCTCGGCTGGCCAGGCGTTTCGGCGGCGATGCGACCTCATGGTTGATGCTGCAGGCGGACTACGACCTCAAGACACTCCCCAACCTGCGCGAAATCGAGAAGGTGGTGCAGCGGGCCTGATCGGTTTCCGGGCGCAACGTTCAGGCCGAAGTTCATGCCGTCGACCCGCTGGGGCGCCGCATTCGTGAGTGGGGTTGCTACCGCCGACTCCCAACGCTATATTCGCTATTCGCGAATAGCGAATGAGCGCTGCAGACAATCATGGCCGGAGCCCCCTCGAATCCGCAAGTCGTGCTACGCCCGCAGGACCTGGTCGTCCTGCTGCGGCTCGCGCTCGAGCCCGGGCCTGCCCCCAGTTACGCGGCGCTTGGCGCCGAACTTGGCATGACGGCTTCCGAGGTGCATGCTGCGGTCGAGCGAGCGGTCTCTGCGCAACTGGCGATCAAGGGCGAAGACGGCAAGGCTACGGTGGTGCGCGCCGCGCTCAAGCCGTTCCTTCAGCACGGCGCCCGCTACTGCTTCCCGGCCACGCTCGGTGGAATGACCCGTGGCATGCCGACCGGATATGCCGCAGAACCGCTGAAGGCGAAGATCCGACCGGGGAACGATCCGCCGCCGGTATGGCCGAGCAAGCACGGCACGGTGCGCGGGTTCGCGTTCCATCCGCTCTATCCGAGCGTTCCGGACGCCGTCGCGCGCAATCCTTCGCTGGGCGAATTGCTGGCGTTGTTCGACGCGGTGCGCGGGGGCAGTGCGCGCGAACGAGCGCTCGCCATGTCCATGCTGGATGACCGGTTGTCGGGATGAACCCCAACGACCCGAACGTCGCGCTGCTCGAGGTCGTCGCCAATCATCTGGGCGCGGAGTTGCTCGGCGATCTGGTGTTCGTGGGCGGCGCAGTGGCCGGGCTTCTGATCACCGATCCGGCGATGCCGGCGATCCGGCCTACCCAGGACGTGGACCTGATCTGCAGCGTGCTCAGGGTGGCCGACTACTACCGCATCGGCACGCGCCTGAAGAAGCGCGGCTTCCGGGAGGATCAGCGTCCGGGGGCGCCGACCTGTCGCTGGTGCATCGGCGAGCTCGCCGTAGATGTGATGCCGACGCGCAGCGACATCCTCGGCTTCTCCAATCGGTGGTATCCGCTGGCGATCACAACCGCACAGGCCATGGTCCTGCCGAGCAAGCGGACCATCCGCGTAGTCGCCGCGCCGCTGTTCATTGCAACCAAACTCGAAGCGTTTCACGGTCGTGGGGATGGGGACTATCTCTTCAGCCACGACCTTGAAGACCTCGTGTCGATCGTTGACGGGCGGGAGCGGCTGCTGGAGGAATGCCGCGCAAGTCCACCCGACCTGCAGGACTATCTGGCGCACGAGATTTCGACGTTGCTTGCAACGCCCGCGTTCGTCGATGCACTGTCCGGGCACCTTCCGGCAGATGCGGCGAGCCAACAGCGGCTGCCGCAGTTGCGGCAGAAGCTTCAGCAGATCGCGAGTCTTCGGCCGACATGATGAGCCGTTGACGGGCGCAGCGTAGACAAAAGATCAGCCGGCCCGATCAAGCTACACGGATGCCGGAAACCGACCTCGCCGAGAGCAGGTCCTGATCACCCAGTGACCTGACGTCCGAGCCGGATAGGGTCAACAAGGCCTGCGTGCGCCCGGACGCGACGACGAACTCGACCTCATACGCGTCAGCCTCATGGGCCTCGACGACCGCGCCGATATCGCCGCAGCGAAGGCCGGCAGCGGGGATGTCCCTGGTGAGGGCGACTGGCTCCAGAATCTCATGCATCGTCTACTCCGGTGATGCCACTACGTCGACGTACTCGACGCGGCTGGACGGTGCCGGCACGCCGAGGCCCTCTTCGCGCAAGCCGCAAAGATGAAACTCGATGGCCTCGCGAATTTCCCGCTCGACATCCTCGACGGTGCTACCCGTAGCTACGCAGCCGGGAAGATCCGGAACGTATGCGGAATAGTTGCCTTGAGCTTGCTCGATCACGACGGCGTAACGCATTCAGCACCTCGGGACGTCGACCTGCTTGGGTTCAGGGATGCAGCCCTGCACGCGGTCCAGCCAGCCTGGCGCGGACCCGGGCGAGCGCCTCGTCGCCCGACACCATGGCCACTCTCCCCGAACGGACCTCGTAACGAAGCGCCAGCGTATCACCGGATTCGCAGCCGCCGGCGCCTCAAAGAACCGTACGCTGCAGCGGTTACTCACTTGTCATCACGTCGGTTGCAATACAAAGGCAGTTCTTGACTATTGCCTATTATTTGCAACAGACTGCCGACGTGAAACCTCCCGTTACCAACGAAATGGCCGTCCTCCAGCTCGCTCGAGAGCGCCAACTGCTGCGCGCGCGCGATCTCGCGCAAGCGGGACTGCCCACAGTCGCGCTGACCCGGCTCGTTTCCGCCGGCGAACTGGAGCGCGTCGGACGGGGCCTGTACAGCCTCCCGGGCCAGGCGATCACCGAGCACCACTCGCTTGCCGAGGTGGCGATCCGCGTGCCCCGCGGGGTGGTCTGCCTGCTCTCTGCACTGCGCGTGCACGGCATCGGCACACAGGCACCGCACGAGGTATGGCTGGCCATCCCCCACCGTGCGCCCGTGCCTCGGTTCGCCCAGCCGGCGATTCGCGTGGTCCGCATGTCCGGAGCGTCCCTCGTAGAGGGCATCGATCGACACCGGATCGACGGTGTCGAGGTGCCGGTGTTCAACGCAGCCAAGACCATCGCCGACTGCTTCAAGTTCCGCAACAAGGTGGGCCTGGACGTGGCGCTCGAAGCGCTGCGCGATGGGTGGAGCCAACGCAAGGTCACGATGGATGACCTGTGGCGCTACGCCGCCATCGGTCGCGTGGCCAATGTGATGCGGCCGTATCTCGAATCGGTTGCAGCGCCATGAGCGCGAATCGTGCGGCTTCGATCCGCGCCCGGCTCAAGAATCGTTCCGATGCTGCAGGGCGGGATTTCAACCTCACGCTCACCCACTACGGACTGGAGCGGCTGCTCTATCGCTTGTCGGTATCAAGGCATGCGCCGAACTTCCTGCTCAAGGGGGCGCTTCTATTCGTGCTTTGGTACGACGTGCCCCAGCGACCGACCCGCGATGCGGATCTTCTCGGATTCGGTCCGGACGACACGGATTCGGTGGCAGCCGCGTTCCGCGAGATATCCGCGATCGAATGCGACGACGGCATCGCATTCGACTCTGGTTCGGTCCAACCCACGGGAATCCGCAAGGAGGCTGGCTACGGCGGCGTGCGCATCGACCTGCGCGCCACGCTGGACGGCGCCCGCATCGCGCTCCAGGTGGATATCGGATTCGGGGACGTGATCACGCCGGCGCCGGAGACAGTAGCGTATCCGGTCCTGCTGGACGACCTGCCTGCGCCCATGCTCCAGGCCTATCCCAAGTACACGGTGGTCGCCGAGAAGCTGCAGGCGATTTACGTCCTGGGCATGGCCAACACTCGCATGAAGGACTACTTCGACCTGTGGGTGCTGCTGCGCGAGGGGGATCTCGACGACGCCGAACTGATGCGCGCGATAGAAGCCACCTTCGCCCGTCGGCGCACCCCGCTCCCGAAGGAAGTGCCCGCGGGATTGAGCGATGCGTTCACCACGGACGCAGGCAAGCTCGCGCAATGGCGGGCCTTCCTGAACAAGAACCGGCTCGATCCGATACCGCTGGATGCCATGGTCCAGTCGCTGCGCGCCGCGTTCCAGAGGCTCGGAGTGTTCTAGCGGAACCCCCGGCCTCACTCCTCCAGCCCGGACGCCCCCTTCCCCGCCGCCTTCAGAATGCCCGCCATCAACCCTGCCGACGGCGCAAATCGCTCCGACAGCCGCAGCACACGCGTCAGGCACTGATCGCAACGGCACACATGACGAGCATCAGCCAGGAAGTCAGGCGCCCGCACGCGCTCGTCGAACGCACTGTCCAGCAACGTCTGCAAGGCGTCGTCGGACGGGTGGCGCGGCACGGACGCCCTGCGGCTGAACAGCACCCTCGGCGCCTCCTGCACGGAAGCGAGGTCTTCCCTGGTCACCTCGGGCTCGCTGCGGTAGTAGCTGACACTGTCGAGCGCCGGCCGAAGCTTCGCGCCGCGCAGGATGCCGGCCATCAGCGCGAGGTCGAGCAGCGCCTCGCGACACGTCCGGCAGCCCTCGACGTGGAACGACTCGAGGGTCACGCCCCTGCGTTGCGCGCCGCCGAGCAGCAGCGCATCCAGCTCTCCGGGATCGAGGTGGCCACGTCTCTCCATGGCTACGCCTCCCGCGCCGTCATGCCAGCACCCAGGGACGTTCGCCCAGCTTCGAAGACAGGCAGTCGCGCAGCGCGCGCGTGCCGCGCGACACCCGCTGCGCCGCATTGGCCTGCGACAGGCCGAGGACGGCGGCGATCGACCGCTGGTCCAGCTCGTCCTGGTAGCGGCAGGCCACGGCGCTCTGCTGCTCGGGGGACAGGGCGTCGTAGCACTCGGCGATGAACGCGCGCACTTCGGCGAGGAGGGCATCGCCCGCCGGATCGTCGTGCGCCGGGGGAAGGGCGTGCGCTGTGTCCGTACCCTCCGCACCCACCGCGCCCTCCGCGTCGTCCGCGGGCAGCGTGTCGTGGTCCGGACGAAACTGCGCGCGGGCGAACGACAGCGCCTCGTTGTGCACGACCTGCCGGAGGAACGGCTCGAAGACCTCGCCCTGCCAGGTGCGCAGCCGGCGGCAGTCGTCCTCGAGCAGCTTCACGAAGACGCGCTGGGTGACGTCGTCGGCGTCGTGGTGGCCGAGGCGGGTGTCGCGGCGGGCGGTCCAGTGGATGAAGCGGGTGTAGCGGCGGACGAAGTGCTCGACGGCGGCGGGGTCGTCGGCGATGACGGCGGTGATCAGGGAGCGGTCGGTGCTGAGGTGGGAACTGGGCGGCATTCGGCCGGAGCGGTCGCATTCGGGAGTGGAGAGTACTCAACATGATGCACCGTCTGAAAGCGCTCGGCATGCCGCGCACGCTCGGGACACGATCGGCGGTCGAGTTCCGCGGCTTCATACACTATCCTGGATAGGAATTGGCCTCCGCCGTTCCTGCTTGGTCAGAGATTCATGGTCGAGACGCTCACGCATTCACTTCTGGAACTGATCTACGCCCCCCGAAGCCGGTGGAGTACAGAGGCGCGTACTGCCTTCTCGGAGGATCTTCGAGAGCGATACCCCCGGGTATCTGAGCTCGTCGACAATGAGGACGACGAGCGGCGATTCTGGAGGCGCTGTAGATCTTCACTGACCTTTGCTTTTGGCTAGCGTGGAATCGCATCCAGGCAACCGGGGGGTCAGCATTGCTTCGGCGCCAACAGTCGCCGCAATGACATCAACACTGTCTGCTTCTGCGTTGACACCAAGACACGCGTGCCATAGCTTCGGGGCAACGCTTGGACGCTATCGCCAGCTCACCTCACTTGAGTTGACGATCGCCTGTAGCGGTAGCGCCCGATTTTCACCTTCAACGATTGTGCATTGCGCTAACAGTGCGACCCCTGTCACATCTTTTTCGTTGGGGGGTTTCGAGAGCGCTTCTGCATTTTGTTCACAGAAGCCACCATGAGCGTGGGACGAACTCTCTACTCGTTGCTTGTCGTCGCTGCCATCTCGGGTTGCGCGACTACTTCAGACATTGCTCCGTTCGGCAAGGACTCGTACATCCTCTCCGCCGGGGATGTGTGGGGCGTGCACTCCAGCGGGGCACTACAGGTTCGGGCCGTTCAGACCGCTAACGAGTTCTGCCAGAAGCAAGGCAAGGTATTTGTGGTTCGCAACACCAGTACAAGTGGAGTTCACGGTTGGTCGCCGACTTCCTCGACACTCGTGTTTAGCTGCGTGCATGACACCGACCCAGAGTTTGTTCGGCCCAACTTGAGGCGGGAGCCGACCGCGATTATTGAGGATCAGCGCCGTTAGGCCTTCGGGCGTTGGCTGGTGGTACGCTGGTAGGTCAGCATTCGACCAGCGTTCTGGTGGAGATAGTCCAGTCACTAGCGGACATTGCAGGGACAGTGCGTGGCAGCAGTCGGCGATAAACCCGCGCACTTCGGCGAGCAAGGCATCGCTCGCTGGCACGCGTCGAACCCGAACCGATCTCAAGCTCGCTCCACGCGCCAAACATCCGCACCCGCTTCCCGCACCATTCGCACACGCGCAGCATTTGGAATGCTCCCGCCGAAAAGCTCTGCCAGTTCTGCCGTCAGCCGATTGGCGGCATCGTCGTTCGGTGTTTCCGCAACCTTGTTGAGCGCTACCTTCACGAACTTGCCGTAGAGCGTGCGGTCATTGATGCGAAGGACATGCCATCCCGCGGGCAGCCCTTCGCGGTTGTTGCCGAACATGATGCAGAACGAACGCTGCCTGTCTTCCTGGCGAGCTTCGGCCCCTGTCGGGATCACGGGGAACACGAACCGACCTGGGCCGGGCCTGCGCCAGTAGTCGAGCAGTCGCGCGCCCGTGCGATCGGCAATCGCCTGGTGGAAGGCATCGCGCAAAGGCTCGGGCGGCACAGGTCCGATGTAACGCAGCTCGTCGGACGCGCTGTCCAGCCGGAAAAAGCTGCCGGGCTTCTCTACGGATCCGATCCACGCTGCGATCGGGTTCCGTAACAGGTATGCGCGCCAGCGCGCGTCGGACACGGTATCGACAGCCTCGACCTCCGTCCCGGCGACATCGCTGCGCCAGGCCTCGCAGGCGAAACGTTCACGGAAATGGCTCACCAGCGCGTCAAGGCCGATTCGATCACGAAATCTGTCGCCAGCAATCATCGCCTCAAGGACGACCATCTTGAACGATCGCGTCATCGAGGTGCGCTCGATCTCTTTGAGGAACTCGCCGACTTGTTCGTCGAGCGCGCGATCTATATCGGTCGCGAAGGCCGCGAGGCCAAGCAGCGAAATCCATCGATCGGTGCCGGTTGCCTTCAGGGCGGTGCCGAGTTTGAAGCCGGATTCGTCGACCCACTCCCTCAGGCTCGGCGCGCGACCCTTGCGCGCGGCGAGCGCCGTCATAGCCTGAAGCACAGCCTCGCGCTGGGGCATCGCTCGCCGCAGCGAATCGCGCAGCGTCGACAGTGCGACGGGTTCGATATCCAGCAGCACACCCTCTGGAACGCCGTCCGGACGGGTCCCACCCTCAAGCCATCGTTCGATACGGGTCAGTGCACTCGCGCTTGTCGAACGATCGGAGGCACCGTTGAACTCCTGTCCGGCCAGCAGTGACAGTTTGACGTGCGCGTTCCGGTAGTTGCCGATGAAGTCGAGGACGATCAGGACGGGCTTGTCGCGATGCAAGCGCAGGCCGCGGCCGAGTTGCTGCACGAAGATCGTCATCGACTCGGTGGGCCGCAGGAACAGAACCATGTCGACGACCGGGATGTCGACGCCTTCATTGAAAAGGTCGACGGTGAACAGGACGCGCAGCTGCCCGGCAGCGAGTGACGAGATGGCTTCCGCTCGGTCGAGCGACCCTTCACCCGAGTGGACCGCAGCAGCGGGGATACCCGCGGCATTGAATGCCGAAGCCATGCGGCTTGCGTGCTCGATCGATGCACAGAAGCCCAGCGCCGCCCGTGATGGATGCTCGCGGTAACGCTCGATGACCAGGGCGATGCGCTCAGGCGTGACGACGCGAGGGGTCAGCCGCAACGCGTCGTATCCGGTGCGTGCAGCGTTCAGCAGATC